>JANMCH010000011.1:0-8942 GCA_031361045.1 Betaproteobacteria bacterium
CGCGGCGTCGCGCAAGGTGCACGGCGCGGCCGGCACGTTCGACCTGGCGCTGCCGTTGACGCCGCTCAATCCGACCGTCGAACCGCGGCGCGGCCCGGCACAGACCCTCGTGTTCACCTTCGACAAGCCGATCACCGGCGCCACGGTCACGGTGACCGAAGGCGTGGCCACCGCCGCAGCGCCGACATTCAGCGGCAACGAAGTGATCGTTGTCCTGTCCGGTGTCACCGACATTCAGTATGTGACCGTGACGCTTTCCAGTGTCACGTCAGCCGATGGCGGCACGGGCGGCAGCGGCAGCGTGCGCGTCGGATTCCTGATGGGCGACGTGAACCGCAACAAGGTGGATACGGTGGCCGATCTCGGATTGGTCAACAGCCAGCAGGCGTTGCCCGTTACGGCGGCCAACTTCCTGAGCGACATCAACGCCAACGGCGTGATCACCGTCGCCGATGTGAGCTTCACCAACTCAGCGCTCACACACGCGTTGCCGTAATCCTGGGTTTCCCCCCATAATGGAAGCGCAACGTCTCGTTGCCTTCCGGGGGGATGTCCATGGTTTCGAAGCATGCGGTTCCCGCATTGGCGGGAGCAGCGGCGCTGTTGGCCGCCGCGCCAATTTTCGCGCAGTCCACGCCAACCATCGTCATCGCCTTCTCCGGCGCGGCTAACGCCGTACCGCTCGATCCGTGGTCGAGCGTCGCGGCCGCGTTATTCGTCGTGCTGGTGGCCGCGACGATTTTCCGGCGCCGACTGGCGGGTGGCCTGCCGCACTCTGGACTGTGGACAGCGGCGGTGGCAACCATCGCCGCCGCAGCCCTCGGCAGCCTGGCGTTCAACGCGATTCCGGTCGCGGCGGCAGCGCCGAACTTCACGCTGACGTCGAGCCCCACCAACATCGTCATCGGCGGTGGCAGCGCCTCCATCGTCGCGCAGAACGCGACCGGTGGACCCATCACGCTGCTCTCCATCACGCTGGCCAATCCGGCACCGGGCCAGGGAATCCAGACCCCGCCGACAACCTGCGTGGCGGGGCTGACCCTGGCTTCGGGCCAGACCTGCCTGATCCAGGTCCAGGGCGGCAAGACCTGATCGGGACTTGCTCGTTCGCCTTTTTCAGACGCGCGGCTCGCCCCGGTCATTCACCGTAATCGTGGAGCCGGGAGCAAAGCCCAGCTGCGCGCGGTGTACTTGCCCCTGGAATTCGTAGCTGACGTCGTAATACAACGGCTGCGCCGAACCCGACACGTAGGAGCAGCGTTGCACGTCCTGCGTGTACGTCGTCCCGTTGCCCCGATTGACATTGGCACCCACGGCCGCACCACCCACTGCGCCGACCGCCGTGGCTACGTCGTTGCCACGACCACTGCCGACCTGGTGCCCGAGGACACCGCCAAGCACCCCGCCGATGATGGCACCAGCGATGTTGGGTTGGCCGCCATTGCCAACCTGTTGCTGCTCCACCCAGCAGCGCTGTTCCGGTGAACCGACCACCGCGCGAACCGCAATCACGTTGGCCTGGTACAACGTCTCGCCGTACTGGGGATAGTACGGATAAGGCTGCGCCACCGGCGGCGCGGGCGCATAGGCCTGATTCGCGTTGCCCTGCACCCGCCGCAATGACGAGATGCTGTCGTTCATGCCCATCGCGGTGAGCGAGGGATATTGTCCCGGGCGCAACACCGTGCATTGGCCGCGGAAATTCTGGTGCTCGCAGACCTCCCAGTATCCGCCCTGGACGACCAACGACGATACGTTGTCGTTGAATCCATAGGATGTCAGGTCGTCGATGGTGCGATCGGCCGTGAATACATTGCCGCGCAGTCCTTCGTGTTCATACAGCGTCACCTGGGCCCCGGCTTGTGCCATGGCTCCCAGGCCGACAAATGCGATCGTGCAAATCAGGGTCTTTTTCATGGAATCTCCAAACGATGTGCCCGAAGGCGGGCCTCGGCTTCCATTTAGCCAGCACCGGCACGCCTTTCATGGCGGTGCGCGTCCTCAATGGCTGTAGGACGCGTCGGACGCGGCTGTAGGTGTCCGGCCTTCCTCGATCGCGGCAACGGGCCTATGATGCTTTTCCGAGGCATCGGGAACGGTCCCGCGCCTTCTAAATCGATGGAGCGTCAGACATGGCCAAGAAAAAAGCTGATTCGGGGGTGTATCGCGTCACGGAAATCATCGGCACCAGCCCCGTTTCCTGGGAAGCCGCCGCCAAGAGCGCAGTGGAACTCGCCGCCAAGTCGTTGCGCGACCTGCGCATCGCGGAAGTCGGCAAGCTCGACATGAAGATCGAAGGCGGCAAGGTCGTCGCCTATCGTGCCCGCGTCTCGCTGTCCTTCAAGTACGACGCGTAAAGCCTGCTGCGGGCCCACCGCAAAAGAATACGTCGGGCAACCAGCGCGGCGAGGCATCACGCTTCGCCGCGCTTCATCTTCATCTTCTGCTTGACCGCCCTTCCCCGCACCTTCCATTCCGCGAGTTGCCGCTGCCGCTCCAGCACGGACAGCGTGTCGCGCCGCACTTCCCGCAGCAGCTTGTGGTAGTTGCGCAGCCGATCGTCGTCGATCCTTTCGCGCACGGCGCATCCGGGCTCCAACCCATGCTTGCAGTCGCGGAACCGGCACTGCGCAGCAAGCGCGTCGATGTCGGCATAGGTGGCGGCCAGCGCCGCCTCGTCGACATCGGGCCGCAATGTGCGCAGGCCGGGGGTGTCGATCACGCACGCACCACCAGGCAGCCGATGCAGCGAGCGCGACGTCGTCGTGTGCTTGCCGCGGCCGTCGTTCTCGCGCACCGCGCCGGTATCCTGCACTTGTGTGCCCAGCAGCGTGTTGGTCAGCGTGGATTTGCCGGCTCCCGACGAGCCCAGCAATACCAGCGTCTGCCCGCGCACGACATAGGCGCGCAATGCCTTCGCCGCGGATTCGTCGAGCGCATTGACCGCGACCACATCGACATGCGACGGGATCCGCTCCCGCAGCGCGTCGAGGCGCGCGTCCAAAACATCGGGCGTGGCCGCAGCAACATCGGCCTTGGTGAGCACCACCACCGGCACGATGGCGTCGCCGTGGACCAACGCCAGGTAACGCTCCAGTCGCCGTGGATTGAAATCGTCGTCCAGGCCCATGACCAGCAGCGCCGTGTCGACGTTGCTGACGACCGGATGGCGGCGACCGTCCCCGTCGCGACGCGCGATGTGCGACTGCGGCGGCACGCGTTCGCGCACCCAGTGCTGCGCTTGCGCATCGCGTTCGGCGAGCACCCAGTCGCCGACGGCAAGCGCGGTGCCTTCGTCAAGCAACGCGCGCACAAGTCGCGGCAGCGGCCGCGCGCTGCATTCCGCAGTGCCGTCATGCAGGCGAACGGACTCGCGATGGACTTCGGTGACGCGCAACAACCTGAGATGGCCACTGAGTTGGCCATTGAGATGGCCACTGAGGTGCCCACCCTCGGGAATTGGAATGGCAACCGCGCGAGCAGCCAGCGCGGGGGTCAGGCCCAGCAACGACAATGCTTCGAAATCGATTTCGACCATGATGGAATGTGATCCTTCGTTTCTCGTCGGCGCCGCGTGGGGCAAGCGCCAAAGCGCTCCAGGCGCGAAACGCGCGGAGCTCCTGGGGGAAACGTCGGCAACGCGCCAGAATTACGGCGCGAACTTCAGACCATCACTTCAGGCCATCAGGTCAGGCGGGTCGCCGACAAGAGGGAGTGGGTAGCGGCATTCATTCGACTCCTCCTGTGGCGGGTGTGGGGACGCGTGCACCGCGGTGCGGTCAACGCCGTTGGCAGATGTGGAAACTGAAGCGGCGCGATTCTGCCACGCCCCGGCGCGCACGTCAACGCGGCGCCCGCTCCGCCGCGCTGCCAGGAGGCCCGCGTCAGGCGCTGGCCGCATCGAGCGCCGCGATGGCGTCGCCACCGAGTTCGATGTCGACGGCGCGCGTCAACTCGTCGAGCTGCGCCAGTGAAGTCGCGCTGGCGATGGGCGCGGTGACCGACGGACGATGCATCAGCCACGCCAGCGCCACCTGCGCCATCGTGGCCTTCAGTTCTTTCGCCGCTGCCTCCAGCGCCGCCAGTATCTTGTGCCCGCGCGGATTGAGGAACTTGGCCATCCCTGCACCTCGCGCGCTCTGGGCAAAGTCCGCCTCGTTGCGGTACTTGCCGGTCAGGAAGCCCGCGGCCAGCGAGAAGTAGGTAATGACGCCGATGTTCTCGCGCACGCACAGGGCCTCGAGCGGTCCTTCGAAGCTCGCGCGTTCATACAGGTTGTAGTGCGGCTGCAGCGTTTGATAGTGCGGGAAGCCATGTTGCCGGCTGACCGCAAGCGCTTGCGCCAGCCGTTCGGCCGTCAGGTTGGACGCGCCGATCGCCTTCACCTTGCCTTGCGCGATCAATCGCGAATAGGCCTCGAGCGTTTCGTCGAACGTCGTCTTGTCGTCGTCCCAGTGCGACTGGTAGATATCGATGGCGTCGACCTGCAGGCGCCGCAGCGAGTCCTCGGCTGCCTTCATGATGTAGTCGGCACGCAGGCAGCGATAGCCCAGGCCCATGTCGGAGCCGACCTTGGTCGCAATGACGACATCGTCGTGACGGCCGCGTTGCGCGATCCAGCGGCCGATGATCGCTTCCGATTCGCCGCCCGTGTGGCCGGGCGCCCAGCGCGAATAGGAATCTGCGGTGTCGATCAGGTTGCATCCCGCGCCGACGAACGCGTCGAGCAATCTGAAGGAGGTGGCTTCGTCAACCGTCCATCCGAACACGTTGCCACCAAAGGCCAGCGGCGCCACCACGAATCCGGTGTTGCCCAGTTTGCGCAATGCCATGGTTGCCCTTTGCTTTCGCGAATTGCGCATGGTACCCGCTGCGGGCTCGGCGCCTTTCAGCCATGCGACAATGCGCATGCATTTCGCGCATCCAGGAACCCCGATTGAAGACACCGAAGCGTCTCGAAGCACTCGTCCACGAAGGCATGATCGACGGCGTGGTGCGGCAATTGATGAGTGGCAAGGAAGCCACGGTCTTCATCGTGCGCTGCGGCCAGGAACTGCGCTGCGCCAAGGTCTACAAGGAAGCCAACAAGCGCGGCTTCCGGCAGGCGGCGCTGTACCAGGAAGGCCGCAAGACCAAGAACAGCCGCGAGGCGCGCGCGATGGCCAAGGGCTCGCGCTTTGGCCGGCAGGCGCAGGAAGAGGCCTGGCAAAGCGTCGAAGTCGACACGCTCTACAGCCTTGCCGCCGCGGGCGTCCGGGTGCCCAGGGCGTACGGATTTCTCGGCGGCGTCGTGCTGATGGAATTGCTCACCGACGCCTTGGGCCAACCGGCACCGCGCCTCAACGATCTGGAATTGACTGAAGCCACCGCGCTGGAATTCCACGCGTTCCTGATCCGCCAGATCGTGCTCATGCTGTGCGCCGGCATCATCCACGGCGATTTGTCCGAATACAACGTGCTGGTCGACAGCAACGGCCCCGTGATCATCGACCTGCCGCAGGCCGTCAACGCGGCGGGCAACAACAACGCCGAGGTCATGCTCCAGCGCGACGCCGACAACATCACCAATTACTTCAGTCGCTTCGCCCCCGTGCTCGCCGCCACGCAATACGGCAAGGAAATCTGGTCACTGTACGAACGCGGCGCGCTGCAGGTCGATTCCGAACTCACTGGCCGCTTCGCCGCCAGCACGCAGCCGGCCGATGTGCGCGCGGTGATGCGCGAAATCGACGACGTGCGCAAGGAACACGAAGCGCGCGAGCGCTACAAGGCGGAACTCGAAGGGCGCTGACCCCCGTCGGTTGCGATCACGCGCGGCGAGTCAATTAGAGTTAATTAGGGTCAGACTCGAATTTCGCGATTCACAGCGAAATTCGAGTCTGACCCTAATTAACTCGGCGCCCGTCCCTCGTTCGAAGTTGCGGGCGCGTCGCTCTCCGGTGGTGCGGGTGGCCCCATCGGCTCCGCTATCGGCACCTCGGCGGACGTTGCAAGTGCCAGCATTTCGACGGTCGCGGCCACCGTCTCGCGGCGAATGCGCAACTGCATCTGCGTCGACGACTTGCCGCACAGCACGCGGCACAAATTGTTCGTCGGATCCTCGAAATCGCAGTGCGACGCCTCTTTCCACGCCATGGTCCGCAACAGGCGCGGCAAGGCACGCGCAATGTCGCGCCCGCTGCCAAAGAGATTGCAGCTCGATGCGCCGGCGAGCATGACCACCGCGGGTGCGTAGATCTCCGCGGCCGCCTGCGTACCCGTCCCCGTCCGGTCGACCGGGTCCAGTCCGATCCAGCCGGCCAGACCGGGAAGCTTTGCGGCGGCGAGCACGGTGGCGAGGCCGCCCGCCGACGTGCCGATCAACACCAGACGCGAACGTGGCGTCGGCGCCACGCCGAACGCGCCTGCCTCCAGCTTTTGCGCGAGGTCGACAATCGCATCGCCGTTACCCCAGTGATTTACCGCGCTGGGCAGGTCGGGGATCACCGCGATCACGCCGGCCTGCGCGAGTGCCTGGCCCAGATCCTTGTGGCGAACGCGCGAACGCGTGAAGCCGTGCGCGACGATGGCCACGCCGATGGCCGGTCCATCGCCGGGACGGTAGATGTCCACTTCCTCGGCATAGCCGGCAATCTCGACCACTGCGGTCGCCCTGGTGTACGTCGCGGACTGCGCAAGCACGCTCGCGGTCGACAAGTACAGCAACAACAACAGAAATTGGGAACGGAGGTTGGACATCATGTAGTCGGCAGAGTGTCGCCGCAAGAGTAGCATTGGCGTCCTCAATCCCTGTCCCGGACCGCATCGTGAACCTTCGCCCCGCCATCACCTTTTGCGCACTGCTGGCCAGTGCCGCCCCCGTCTGCGCCGCCGACGTTCCCGCGGCAAACAACCCGGACATCGCCCAACTGGTTCGCGCGGTATCGCCCGCGCGCCTCGAAGCCTCGATTCGCACGCTGGCCGGATTCGGTACCCGGCACACGATGTCGAACGCCGACGATCCCAAGCGCGGCATCGGCGCCGCGCGGCGCTGGATCAAGAGCACGCTCGACGCCTGCGCCGCGGTACCCGGTTCCCGGCTCAAGGTCGCCGTCGACGAATTCGTGCAGGAACCTTCCGCGCGAGTCCCCAAAGCCACGACGCTGGTCAACGTCGTCGCCACGCTCGAAGGCACCGATTCGCAGGCCAGGGCGCGCACGCTGGTGGTGTCCGGCCACTACGATTCGATGTGCGGCAACGTGATGAACTCGGAGTGCGATGCGCCGGGCGCCAATGACGACGCGTCGGGCACTGCGGTGGTGATGGAACTGGCGTGCACGTTTGCGCAGAGTCGCTTTCCCGTCACCCTCGTGTTCATGACGGTCGCCGGCGAGGAACAGGGCCTGCTGGGTGCCGCGCACTGGGCGCAGTCCGCGAAGGCGAGCGGTACCAACGTCGAGGCGATGATCACCAACGATATCGTCGGCAATGCGCACGATGAAACCGGCCGCCGCGATGCGACCACGCTGCGCCTGTTCGCCGAGGGCGTTCCCGCGGGCAAGGACGTCTCCGAGGAATGGCAGCAGCGGCTCAGCACCGGCGGCGAGAACGATTCCCCGGCGCGCGAACTGGCGCGCTCGATGCGCGACGCGGCGCTGCGCTACGTGCCGGACATGAACGTCAGGATCGTGTATCGCCGCGACCGCTACCTGCGCGGTGGCGATCACATTCCGTTCCTGGCGCAGGGCTTCACGGCCGTGCGCTTCACCGAGGCGCATGAGGACTTCCGCCACCAGCACCAGGACGTGCGCATCGTCGACGGCGTGCAGTTCGGCGACCTGCCGCAATTCGTGGACTTCGAGTACCTGGCGAGCGTCACGCGCGTCAATGCCGCGGCGCTGGCGTCACTGGCCAGCGCGCCTGCAGCACCCGCCGCCGTGCGCATCGAAACCCTGCAGCTCGAGAACCGGACGACGCTGTCGTGGCGCGCCAATCCGGAGTCCGACATCGCCGGCTATGAAATCGTCTGGCGGGAAACCACGGCACCGTTCTGGCAGGGCTCGGAGTTCGTCGGCAATGTCACCCGGGCCAGCGTGCCGCTGTCCAAGGACGACTACCTGTTCTCCGTGCGGGCGGTCGGGGCAGGCGGCCAGCGCAGCCTCGCGACGTGGCCGCTGACGTTACGCAGTCCCGTGCCCTCGGTCGTCAAGTAGACGCTCGGAATGCCACCAGGGTGAGCATTTCATCCGGCATGGAAGAGTTTCATCGCGGGTTTCGGCGATTCCGTCGCGTGGTGCTATCCGCGGTGGGCACGGCTGCCTAGGATGCGAGCCATCAGGGAAGCCAAGGCAAGCGGGAAGTGAATCCGGATTGGGCCCTGGCAGCATCCAAGTTCAGGACAGCCACCTTAAACGCCAGGAGAACCGCCATGAACCGCTACGAACCGCGCTATGAACCTTCTATGCCCCGCACTGCTTTTGGCGCAATGGCCTGCGCGCTGACCCTGGTCACGTTCGCGCTGGCCGTGGTCGGACCGGCCACGATCGTCGCCCAAGGCGACACCGCCGCGATCGTCGCGCAACGCACCGCCGCACCGGTTGGCACCCAAGGCTGACGCCAGACACTTTCCCCCGCAGTCGTCGTCCCCCAACGATCGACTGCCGAAGGGCCGGGCAGCAACGCCCGGCCCTTCACCTTAAGGCGAGCAGGATGGCCGGCACAACGAGCAGCAACAAGGCAATGCCCATGAAGAACGTATAGGCCACCAGCACGAACAGCGTGCGGACGAGGCCGCCCAGCCGCGAGCCGCCATAGATCCGGTGCTTGCCGCGCAGGACATAGACCACCAGCCCGGCCAGGATCAGCCACCGGATCCAGGCAAAAGGCACCAGCAACGCGACGATTGCCGCCAGGAACATGACGCAATGCAGGTGCGTGGCGTAAACCAGGTGCTCGATGTAGCG
>JANMCH010000027.1:0-26411 GCA_031361045.1 Betaproteobacteria bacterium
CCGCCAAGATGTCGTTCGTCCTGCTGTGCTTCCTGTGGGTGCGCGCGTCCTTTCCGCGCTATCGGTACGACCAGGTCATGCGCCTGGGCTGGAAGGTGTTCATCCCGGTCACGCTGATCTGGATCGTGTTCCTTGGCGCGATGATGCAGACGCGCTGGGCCTATCTTTTCCACTGACGAGAACGAGGCTACGGAATGATCGCTCGCGTCAAGCAATTCTTCGACACCTGGCTCCTGGTCGAGCTGCTGAAGGGGTTGTACCTCACCGGCGGGTACTTCTTCGCGCGCAAGATCACCGTGCAGTTCCCCGAGGAAAAAACGCCGCAGGGTCCGCGCTTCCGCGGCCTGCATGCGCTGCGCCGCTATCCGAATGGCGAGGAGCGCTGCATCGCGTGCAAGCTGTGCGAGGCGGTGTGCCCTGCGTTGGCCATCACCATCGAATCCGACCAGCGCGCCGACGGCACGCGGCGCACGACGCGGTACGACATCGACCTCACCAAATGCATCTTCTGCGGGTTCTGCGAAGAGAGCTGCCCGGTGGACTCGATCGTCGAAACCCGCATCCTCGAGTATCACGGCGAGCGGCGCGGCGACCTGTATTACACGAAGGAAATGCTGCTGGCCGTGGGCGACCGGCACGAAGCGCAAATTGCCGCCGATCGACAGGCGGACGCGAAGTTCAGATAAGCCATGGCCTTCTCCACAGTCATCTTCTACGTCTTTGCGGTGATCCTGATCGTCGCCGCGCTGCGGGTCATCACGACGCGCAATCCCGTGCACGCCGCGCTCTGGCTCGTGCTCTGTTTCTTCACGGCGGCGGGCGTCTGGATCCTGCTGAAGGCGGAATTCCTGGCCATCGCGCTGGTGCTGGTTTATGTCGGCGCGGTGATGGTGCTGTTCCTGTTCGTGGTGATGATGCTCGACGTCAATTTCGACAACCTGCGGGCCAATTTTCGAAGCTACGTCCCGGTCGCCTTTACGGTGGGCGTACTCGTTCTGGCGGAAATGGTGCTGGTCTTGTTTGGCGCGCGCATGAGCGGTAGCGCGGCGCCGGCGACGTTGCCGGTCAGCAACACCAGCGCGCTCGGTCGCCTGATCTATGTCGATTACGTGTATCCGTTCGAGATTGCCGCCGTGGTGCTGCTGGTCGCCATCATCGCTGCCATCGCGCTGACGCATCGGAAGCGCAAGGAATCGAAGCACCAGGACCCCGGCGCGCAGGTGAAGGTCCGGCGCGAGGACCGCGTGCGTCTGGTGAACCTGCCCTCGGAAAACAGCAAATGACGCAATCGTCACGACGGCCATCCAGGGACTTCGGGGAAACATGCTGTCACTGCTGACCGCGCCCACCTTGGCGCACTATCTCGTGCTGGGCGCGATCCTGTTCGCGATCAGCATGGCCGGCATTTTCCTCAACCGGAGGAACGTCATCATCATCCTGATGGCGATCGAGCTGATGCTGCTGGCCGTCAACCTCAACTTCATCGCGTTCTCGTCGTTCCTGGGCGACATGAGCGGGCAGGTCATGGTGTTCTTCATCCTCACCGTCGCAGCGGCGGAATCCGCCATCGGACTGGCCATTCTCGTGCTGCTGTTCCGCAACGCCGGCTCGATCGACGTCGAGGACCTGGGCAAGCTCAAGGGATAACTGAGGGGATGACGGGCTTGCAAATGACGATGCAGCAACTCTACCTGCTGGTTCCGCTGGCGCCGCTCGCGGCGGCCATCGTCGTCGGCCTCTTCGGCGCGAAGATGCCGCGGTCGATGTCGCACTGGCTGACCATCGTCGGCGTGGCGGCGTCGATGGTCGCGTCGTTCGCGATCTGGCGCGACGTGGCCGCCGGACACACGTTCAACGGCGATCTCTACACCTGGCTGGCGGTCGGGCCACTGAAGATGTCGCTCGGCTTCCTGATCGACCCTTTGACCACGATGATGATGCTGGTCGTGACTTTCGTGTCGCTGATGGTGCACGTGTACACGATCGGCTACATGGCCGACGACCCCGGCTATTCGCGTTTCTTTTCCTACATCTCGCTGTTCACGTTCGCCATGCTCATGCTGGTGATGAGCAACAACTTCCTGCAGCTTTTTTTCGGCTGGGAAGCGGTGGGGCTGGTCTCGTACCTGCTGATCGGCTTCTGGTTCACGCGCCCGACGGCCATTTACGCCAATCTCAAGGCGTTCCTGGCCAATCGCGTTGGCGACTTCGGCTTCCTGCTGGGCATCGCGCTGATCGTGGCGTGGTGCGGCTCGCTCGACTATGCGACAGTCTTCGCCCGGGCGCAGGAGCTCACGCTGACCACGATCAACCTGTGGGGCACGGCGCAATGGTCGCTGCTGTCCGTCATCTGCATCTGCCTCTTCATCGGCGCGATGGGCAAGAGCGCGCAGGTTCCACTGCATGTCTGGCTGCCCGATTCGATGGAAGGCCCCACGCCAATCTCCGCGCTGATCCACGCGGCGACGATGGTCACCGCCGGCATCTTCATGGTGGCGCGGATGAGTCCGCTGTTCGAGCTGTCGGACACCGCGTTGTCATTCGTCACCATCATCGGCGCGATAGGTGCCCTGTTCATGGGCTTCCTCGGCATGGTCCAGAACGACATCAAGCGCGTCGTCGCCTATTCGACGCTGTCGCAGCTGGGCTACATGACCGTGGCACTGGGCGTGTCCGCTTACGCGGGCGGGATCTTCCACCTGATGACGCACGCGTTCTTCAAGGCGCTGCTGTTCCTGGGTGCCGGCTCGGTGATCATTGCGATGCATCACGAACAGGACATGCGCCGCATGGGGGGCCTGCGCAAGTACATGCCCATCACCTATGTGACGATGATCATCGGGAGCCTGGCGCTGTGCGGCATTCCGCCTTTCGCCGGCTTCTTCTCCAAGGACGCGATCATCGAGGCAGTGCACCTTTCGAAGATCCCCGGACACGGCTTCGCCTACTTCGCGGTGGTCGCCGGCGTGTTCGTCACGGCGTTCTACACGTTCCGGATGATGTTCATGACGTTCCACGGCGCGCCGCGCTTCGATGTCGCGCCCAGGGCGCACGATGCGGCGCACGCTGCTCCGCATGACAGCCCTGCGCACGATGCACACGACGCGAACGGACATGACGACCACCATGGCGGCCCGCCCAGGGAGAGCCCGTGGGTGGTGACCGTGCCGCTGATCCTGCTGGCCATCCCATCCATCATCGCCGGATGGATGTTCATCGAACCCATGGTCATTGGCGATTTCTTCGGCAAATCCATCGTCGTGCTGGAAAGGCACGCGGCGATGGCCGAGCTCAGGGAAGAGTGGCACGGCGTCTGGGCCTTCGTCACCCACGGCCTCACCAGCCTGCCCCTGGAATTGGCATTGGCCGGCATCGTATCGGCCTGGTACCTGTACCTGATCAAGCCGGCGCTGCCGGGCCGCATTGCCAAGGCGCTCGGCCCCGTCTACACGCTGCTCGACAACAAGTACTACTTCGACAAGTTCAACGACTGGTTCTTCGCGGGCGGCGCGCGCCGTGTCGGCAGCCTGTTCTCGAACTTCGGCGACAAGGTGATCATCGAAGGCATCGTCAACGGTTCGGCGCACCTGGTCGGCCGGTGCGCGGGCCTGTTGCGCCGCATCCAGTCCGGCTACGTCTATCACTACGCGTTCACGATGATCATCGGCCTCTTTGCGCTGCTGATCCTGTGGGTTCGACCGTGAGCCCGGCATGACCAACCACTATCTCTCCCTTGCCATCTGGGTGCCCATCGTGGCCGGCGTGGCCGTGCTCGCCATTCCACGCGACCGCGACGCGATGCTGGCGCGGTGGACCGCGCTGGCCGGCGCACTGGCCGGCTTTCTGGTGACGATCCCGCTGTACGTGCACTTCGACGCACGCACGTCGGCACTGCAGTTCGTCGAGCACCGCGACTGGATTCCGTACTTCGACATCTACTATTCGCTGGGCGTCGACGGCATTTCCGTGCTGTTCATCCTGCTCAATTCCTTCATCACGCTGCTGGTGGTGTGGGCCGGATGGCAGGCCATCACCGTGCGCGTCGCGCAGTACATGGCAGCGTTCCTGATCATGTCAGGGTTCATCAACGGCGCCTTCGCCGCGCAGGATGCGATCCTGTTCTATGTGTTCTTCGAGGCGATGCTGATCCCGATGTACCTGATCATCGGCATCTGGGGCGGCGCCAACCGCGTGTACGCGGCCATCAAGTTCTTCCTGTACACGCTGCTGGGTTCGCTGCTGATGCTGGTCGCGTTCATCTACCTGTACCAGAAGTCCGGCAGCTTCGCGCTGCTCGACTGGTACGAGCTGCCGCTGTCGATGAACACGCAGATGCTGATCTTCGTCGCGTTCTTCGCGGCGTTTGCGGTCAAGGTGCCGATGTGGCCGGTCCACACCTGGCTTCCTGACGCGCATCCGGAGGCGCCCACCGGCGGCTCCGTCGTGCTGGCGGCCATCACGCTGAAGATCGGCGCCTACGGCTTCATCCGCTTCATCCTGCCCATCCTCCCGGATGCCAGCCGCAGTCCCGAAGTCGTAGCCTTCATGATCACGCTGTCGTTGATCGCCGTCGTGTACATCGGTTTTGTCGCGCTGGTGCAGGCCGACATGAAGCGGCTGATCGCGTACTCGTCGATCTCGCACATGGGCTTCGTCACGCTGGGCATCTTCCTGTTCAGCGCGCAGGGCATGGAAGGCGGCCTGGCGCAGATGATCTCGCACGGCTTCGTCTCCGCCGCGATGTTCCTGTGCGTCGGCGTGCTGTACGACCGCATGCACACCCATCGCATCGCCGACTTTGGCGGGGTCGCCAACACCATGCCCAGGTTCGCGGCGTTCGTGATGCTGTTCTCGATGGCCAATGCCGGGCTGCCCGCCACTTCCGGCTTCGTCGGCGAGTTCCTGGTCATCCTGGCCGCGATGAAACTCAACTTCTGGGTCGCGTTCCTTGCTGCCACGTCGCTGATCCTGGGCGCGGCCTACACGCTGTGGATGTACAAGCGGGTGATCTACGGCGAGGTGGCCAATGCGCACGTCGCGGCGCTCACCGACTTGAACCGGCGCGAATTCTGGCTGTTGGGCGTGCTGGCCGCCGCGGTCCTGGCGATGGGCGTGTGGCCCAAGCCCTTCATCGACGTGATGCATGTCTCGGTCACCGACCTCCTGACGCACGTGGCCAAGAGCAAGCTATAAGCATGAATTTCCAGCCCGTCCTCCCCGAGATCGTCATCGCGACGGCGGCCTCGCTCATCCTGCTGATCGACCTCTGGCTGCCGGCCCACAAGCGCCACGTCAGCTACTGGCTCACCCAGCTTTCGCTTCTGCTTGCCGCCTGCGTGACATTGCGTGGTCTGCACGACGAGATCGTCCACGCGTTCCACAACGTGATGGTCGCGGACATGGTGGCGGACGTGCTGCGCCTGCTGAGCTTCCTGGCGCTGTCGCTGGTGCTGTTCTACTCGCGCACCTACCTGACGCTGCGCGGTCTCTTCCGTGGCGAAACCTTCGTGCTGATGCTGTTTGCGCTGCTCGGCATGCAGATCCTGATCACCGCCAATCATTTCCTGACGCTTTACCTGGGCCTCGAGCTGATGTCGCTGTCGCTGTACGCGCTGGTGGCCCTGCAGCGCGACGAAGCCGCACCCGCGGAAGCGGCGATGAAGTATTTCGTGCTGGGCGCGCTGGCCTCCGGCATCCTGCTCTACGGCATGTCGATGATCTACGGCGCGACCGGCACATTGCAGATCGACCAGGTCGCGCAGTCGTTGACCGGCGGCGGCGACAACCACGTGCTGCTGATCTTCGGGCTTGTATTCGTCGTCTCCGCCATCGCCTTCAAGCTGGGTGCCGTCCCGTATCACATGTGGGTGCCGGACGTGTACCACGGCGCGCCGACGGCCATCACGCTGCTGATCGGAACGGTACCCGAGTACGCGGCGTTTGCGATGCTGCTGCGGCTGCTGGCCGGTGCGCTGGGCAGTCCGGAACTGATGCTGCAGTGGCAGGGCATGCTCGCCATTCTCGCGCTGCTGTCCGTCACGCTCGGTCATGTGGTCGCCATCGCGCAGACCAACCTGAAGCGGATGCTGGCGTATTCGACCATCGCCAACATGGGCTATGTTTTGATGGGTTTCCTGGGCGCGGATGTCTACGGCTATACGGCGGCCATGTTCTATATCCTGGCCTATGTGATGACCAGCCTGGTCTCATTCGGCATGATCCTGATCCTGTCGCGCGCCGGCTTCGAGGCGGACCGCATCGACGACCTGAAGGGCCTCAACCAGCGTTCGCCCTGGTGGGCCTTCGTCATGCTGCTGGCGATGTTCTCGTTGGCGGGCCTGCCGCCGACCATCGGCTTCTACGGCAAACTGCTGGTGCTGCAATCGGCGATCAAGGTCGGCTTTGTCTGGCTGGCGGTGGTGGGCGTACTGGCGGCGCTGGTGGGCGCGTTCTACTACCTGCGCATCGTCAAGCTGATGTACTTCGACGATGCGGTGGACCACTCGCCGATCGAGGTGCGTGGCGACACGCGCTGGCTCTTGTCCGGCAACGGCCTGGCGCTGCTGCTGTTCGGCGTCCTGCCGCAGCTTCCAATGGGCCTGTGCTACGTCGCTCTGGTGCAATCCCGGTATTTCTGACATCGTATCCCAATGCGCGTCGGATTCTTCGTAACCTGCCTGGTCGACCTCATGCGGCCGTCGATCGGCTTTGCCGCATTGAAGCTGCTCGAGGCCAATGGCGCGGAGGTGTACGTGCCCGAGGCCCAGACATGCTGCGGCCAGCCGGCCTGGAATTCCGGCGATCGCGTCGCCACGGCGGCGCTCGCGCGCAAGGTAATCGGGGAGTTCGAGACCTGCGACTACCTGGTCGCGCCGTCCGGCTCCTGCAGCGGCATGATCAAGACCCACTACCCGGAAGTCTTTGCCGACGATTCCGAAATGCTGGCGCGGGTGCGCGCGCTGGCTCCCAAGACATTCGAGCTCACCGATTTCCTGACGCGGGTTCTGAAGGTGAGCAGTGTTCCAGCGACCTTCGCGGGCAAGGTGACCTACCACGATTGCTGTGCAGGCCTGCGCGAGATGGGGGTCAAGACGCAACCGCGCGCGCTGCTGGCCAAGATGCCGGGTGTCACGCTCGCGGAAATGGCCGAATGCGAAACGTGCTGCGGTTTTGGCGGCACGTTCTCGATCAAGTTCGGCGAAATTTCAGCGCGGCTCGCAGACAACAAGTGCCAGAACATCGCCAACACGGGTGTGGACGCCGTCGTCCTCGGTGACCTGGGTTGCATGCTGAACATCGAGGGCCGGCTGCGCCGCCGCGGCGATACCAAGACACGTGTGCTGCACATTGCCGAAGTACTGGCGGGCGAGGGGAGCTGAACCATGCAAGTCACCTCGATGCACTTCTAGGAGCGCGCCCACGTCAAGCTGAACGACGCGGGGCTGCAGCTCAACCTCAAGAAGATCAAGACCAAGTTCGTCGAGAAGCGCCGCGAGGCGATGGTCGAGCTGGACGACTTCGAAGGTACGCGGGAGGCGGCACGCGCCATTCGCCAGCGCGCTCTCGACAATCTTGACACGTGGCTGGAAATGTTCGAGCGCAACGCGACTGCACGCGGCGCCACGGTCCTGTTCGCGGAGACGCCGGCCGAAGTCAACGCGCTGCTGCTGGAAATCGCGGCCAGGCACGCGGTGAAGAAGATCATCAAGTCGAAGTCGATGGTGTCGGAGGAGTCGGGGCTCGACCACGCCATCGAGGCCGCCGGCCTGACCGTCGTCGAGACCGACCTCGGCGAATACATCCTGCAGATCAACGACTACGAACCGCCGTCGCACATCATCGGTCCGGCGCTGCACAAGAGCAAGGAAGAGGTTTCGGATCTCTTCCACAGGAAACACGGCACGCCAAAGACCGACGGCATCGAAGAACTCTGCCGCGAGGCGCGGGGCGTACTGCGGGGCCACTACCTGACCGCCGACATGGGCGTTTCCGGCGGCAATTTCTTCGTCGCTGAAACAGGCTCGGTCGTGCTCGTCACCAATGAAGGCAATGCGACGCTGACCACCACGTTGCCCAAGGTCCACGTCGCCATTTCCGGGATCGAGAAGATCGTGCCGACGCTGGAGGATGTCGCGACACTGATGCGCCTGCTGCCGCGGTCGGCCACCGGACAGTCGATCTCCAATTATGTCGATGTGCTCACCGGCACCAAAGGCGCCGGGGAGTTCCATGGCGCCGAGCACATGTACTTCATCATCGTCGACAGTGGACGCACGGCGGTGCTGGCCAGCGACGTGAAGGAGGCGCTGCGCTGCATCCGCTGCGGCGCCTGCATGAACCACTGCCCGGTCTATCAGAATATCGGCGGCCATTCGTACGGCTGGGTGTATCCGGGACCGATCGGCTCGATCCTCACGCCGATGTACGTCGGCCTGGAAAACGCGCTCGACCTGCCGCACGCGTCCACGCTGTGCAACCAGTGCGGCGTGGTCTGCCCGGTAAAGATTCCACTGCCGGACCTGCAGCGCAAGCTGCGCGAGAAGGAATTCGAAGGCAACCTGCGGCCGTGGAGCGAAAGCGCCGCGCTCAGGTTGTGGGGTTGGGTGGCACTGCGCCCGGCACTCTATGGACTGCTGTCCGGCTGGGGCGTGCGGATGTTGCGCTGGATGGGCGGCGCCGACGGCCTGATCCACAAGTTGCCGATCGGCGGCGGCTGGACCGACGAACGCGACATGCCCGCGCCCGCCGGTCGTACGTTCCGCGAACTGTACCGGCAGCGGGAAAAGGCGGCAGGACGATGAATGCACCTCATGGCAACGCGATGACCGTGCCGCGGATGTCGCGGCGCGCCGATTCGCTCGGCACCGAGAACGCCTTTGTCGTGCTGGCCGAAGTCAATGCGCTGATTCGCCAGGGCAAGGACATCGTTTCGTTCTGCATCGGCCAACCTGACTTTCCGACACCCGCCAATGTGCAGGACGCGGCCATTGCGGCCATTCGCGGCGGCAAGCACGGCTACACGCCGAGCGCGGGCATCGATGAATTGCGCGCGGCAGCCGCCCACGACCTGGGTTCGCGCCGTGGCTTGAACATCGTCGCCGACGACGTGGTGGTGGGGGCGGGCGCCAAGCCGTTCATTGCCTACACGATCGCATCGGTCACCGATTTCGGCGCGGGCGACGAAGTGATCTACCCTGTGCCCGGCTTCCCGATCTACGAGTCGCAGATCCACGCCAACGGCGCGGTGCCGGTGCCGATCTTCCTGCGCGAGTCGCGTGGTTTTGCGTTCGACCCGGCGGAGCTCGAAGCCAAGATCACGCCCAACACGCGCCTGCTGATCCTCAACACGCCACAGAACCCCACCGGCGGCATACTCGACCGCGAGAATCTCGACACCATTGCCGAAATCCTCTCGCGCCATCCACAGGTGTGGGTGTTCGCCGACGAAATCTATTCGCGGCTGGTCTACGATGGCAAATTCGATTCGCTGGCCACACGGCCAGGCATGCTCGAGCGCACCATCATCAGCGACGGCGCCTCCAAGACCTGGGCGATGACGGGATGGCGCATCGGCTATGTCGCCAACCGCGCGCTCGCGCCGGTATTCACGCGCTGGATCACCAATACCGAGTCGTGCGCGTCGCAGATATCGCAATGGGCCGCGGTTGCGGCGCTTACCGGACCACAGGACGCCGCCGACGCCATGAAGGCCCGTTTCCTCGAGCGGCGCGACCTGATTGTTCGCCTGCTCAACGCGGTGCCGGGCGTCACGTGCGCGGTGCCCGGCGGAGCGTTCTACGCGTGGCCCAATGTGACGGAGGCGTGCAAGCTGACCGGCTGCGCCGATTCCGAAGTGTTCCGCAAGCGCCTGCTGCACGAGGCCGGCATTGCGGTGCTGGCGGACATCCATTTCGGTCGCCGCGTACCCGGCGACGGCCAGCACATCCGTTTTTCGTATGCGGCGTCCAACGAGGCCATCGAGAGCGGCATTGCGCGCCTCGCCGACTTCGTGCGCAAGGGCGGCAAGGCGTGAAGACGAAAATGAGCACGGGATGCCTGTGACCAGCATTGCCGACAACCGCGCGGCGCGCGACGCCATCCTGGGCCGCGTGCGCAAGGCGCTCGACAAGACCGGCGCCGACACCGCCGCGCGTGCCAACGCCGATGCGTATCTTTCCGCGCACGCGCAGGGCCCGCGTCCTGCCATGCCGGCGGACCTGGTTGCGCGCTTCCTGCAGCGTGCCACGGACATGGCCAGCACGGTGGAGCGCATCGCTTCCCCAGCGGAAATTCCTGCGGCCGTTGCGCGGTATCTTGATGCGCTGGAACTTCCTCCGGCGCTGGCTGCGCAAAAGTCCCACAACGGCGTGTGCTGGCCCGAATTTGCCAGCCTCGATTGGCGCGCCGCAGGCTTGACGATCGAGGCGCGACCCACCACAGGCGATGACCGCCTGGGCATCACGGGGTCGTTCTGCGCCATCGCCGAGACCGGCACGCTGGTGTTCACCACCGCCGCGCCGACCCCGACGGCCACCACGTTGCTGCCCGACACCCACATCGCCGTGGTGCGCGCCGATCGCGTGGTATCCGGGATGGAGGAGGCCTTTGCGCTGGTACGCAACGAGCATCGCGGCCTGCCGCGCGCGATGAACATGATCTCCGGGCCATCGCGCACCGGCGACATCGAGCAGACGATCGTGCTTGGCGCGCATGGACCGTTCCGCGTCCATATCCTTCTGCTGGGCTGAACGGCCGCGCGCCGAGAACTCCCGATCAGGGCGATGTGATTCCGCGCCGATGATCGCCCGATCCTGCAGTAATGTCGTTGCATGCCGGAAGGCCATCGCATGCTGCTGATCGGCCTCGTCCTTCTGCCATTTCTCGCGAGCATCGCATGCGCGGCGATGCCGAACACCGCGCGCAGTGCCACGGCCTGGTTATCGGGACTGACGGCGCTCGGTGGCTGCGTGCTGCTGGCCCTCGCCGCGCCCGGCGTGTTCTCCGGAGAGATATTCCGGATCTCCATGCCCTGGTTCGCCAATGTGAACTTCGGTTTCCGCATGGACGGGCTCGCTTGGGCGTTTGCCCTGATCATCTGCGCCATCGGCGCGCTCGTGGTGCTGTACGCGCATTACTACCTCTCGCCCGACGACCCGGCGGCGCGGTTCTTCGCGTTCCTGATGGCGTTCATGGGTGCGATGCTGGGCGTGGTGCTGGCCGACAACCTGATCCTGCTGGTCGTGTTCTGGGAAATGACGAGTGTGTCGTCGTTCCTGCTTATCGGCTACTGGACGCATCGCTCCGATGCGCGGCAGGGCGCGCGCATGGCGCTGACGGTCACCGCCATGGGCGGCCTGTGCCTGCTGGGCGGCGTCATCCTGCTGGGCCAGATCACCGGCAGCTATTCACTCGACATCGTGCTGGGGGCCGGCGAAGCGGTGCACGCCAGCCCGTTGTATCCGGTCGTGCTCGTGCTGGTGCTGCTGGGCGCGTTCACCAAGTCCGCGCAGTTCCCTTTCCATTTCTGGCTGCCGCACGCGATGGCCGCGCCCACGCCGGTTTCGGCGTACCTGCACTCGGCGACGATGGTCAAGTGTGGCGTGTTCCTGCTGGCGCGCCTGTACCCGACGCTGGGCGGCAGCGACCTCTGGTTCTACATGGTCAGTGGCACCGGCCTGTTCACGATGACTTTCGGCGCGGCGGTCGCGATCTTCCAGCAGGACCTGAAGGGCCTCCTTGCCTACTCCACGATCAGTCACCTGGGGCTGATCACGTTCCTGTTCGGCCTGGATTCACCACTGGCCGTCGTCGCGGGACTGTTCCACATCCTGAATCACGCGACATTCAAGGCGTCGCTGTTCATGGCGGCGGGCATCATCGACCACGAGACCGGCTCGCGCGACATGCGCCAGTTGAACGGCCTCTGGCAGTTCATGCCGATCACCGCGACGCTGGCGATGGTGGCCTCGGCGTCGATGGCCGGCGTGGTGCTGATGAACGGCTTCCTGTCGAAGGAGATGTTCTTCGCGCAGGCCGTCGAGCTCGATTCGCATCACCTGATCGAGATGATCGTCCCGATCGTCGCGACCGTGGCGGCGGCACTCGGGGTGACCTACAGCCTGCGCCTCATCCACGACGTGTTCTTCAACGGCCAGCCGGTCGGGCTCACCAAGACGCCGCACGAGCCGCCGCGCTGGTTGCGCGTACCGGTCGAGGTGTTGGTGGTGGTGTGCATCGTGGTGGGCGTCATTCCGCAATGGACCGTCGGCCCGGTTCTGGCGGCCATGGTGCAGGGCACGCTCGGCATGCGTCCGGAGTACAGCCTGGCCATCTGGCACGGCGTCAATTTTCCGCTGGTGATGAGCGTGATCGCTGGCACCGCGGGCATCCTGTTCTATTTCGGATTGCAGCGCTACATCAACCTGCACTCGGTCACGCGCCTTCCGGTGTCCGGCAAGCACGCATTCGACGCGGTGGTCGGATGGGTCGAGACGCTTGCGCGCAAGGTCGTCGGCTGGTTGCCATCGACGAGCCTGCCGCGCAATCTTGCGTGCCTGGTGGCCACCGCATTCGTCGCGATGGCATGGCCGCTGTGGCAAAACGGCTTCGGTTCGGCGCCGCCGCGGGCAGCGACCGATGTGCTCACGGTTCCGCCGCTGGTCGGTCTGCTCATATGGCTGCTCGGCGTCGCAGCGGCCATCGCGGTGACGATCAACTACCGCCAGCGATTGACCGCGCTGGTGATGCTCGGTGCGGCCGGACTCGCAGTCAGCGTGACGTTCGTGCTGTTTTCCGCGCCAGACCTGGCATTGACGCAGTTGCTGGTCGAGGTGGCGACCATCGCACTGATGATGATCGTGCTGCATTTCCTGCCGCAGACTTCGCCGGTCGAGCGTGGCACCGCCCGCAAGTTGCGCGACGCCGGCATTGCCGGTGTCGCGGGTTTGGGGCTTGCCGCAGTCGCGTACGCCGTGCTTACGCGACCGTTCACGTCCATTGCGCCCTTCTACCTTGCCCACGCATTGCCGGACGGTGGCGGGACCAATGTAGTGAATCTGATCCTGGTCGACTTCCGCGCCTTCGATACGATGGGCGAAGTCGCGGTGCTGGGTGCTGCCGGCCTGCTGGTCTATGCGCTGCTCGCGGGCTTTCATGTTCACTTCGACCACCATGACGCAGACATTGCAGAGGACTGGAATCCGCTGCTGCTGCGGACCGTGACGCGCGTCGTGCTGCCGCTCGCGGCGCTGGTGGCGGCATTCCTGTTCCTGCGCGGCCACAACCTGCCGGGGGGCGGCTTCATCGCCGGACTGGTGCTGGCCTGTGCGATCCTCGTCCTGCGCATCGGTGGCGGCGGCAGAACGATCCTCGACCCCGCGCACTTGCCGTATCAACCGTGGATCGCCGGCGGATTGGTGATGGTGCTGGCCACGGGCATCGGCAGCATGGTTTTGGGTTACCCGTTCCTCACCAGCACGTTCGCGCACCCGGTGTTGCCGGTGATTGGCGAAGTGCCGCTCGCCAGCGCGGCGCTCTTCGACCTGGGCGTGTTCATGATCGTGGTCGCTGCGACGATGCTGGCGACGATCTCGCCCGCGCTGCTGCCGCAAGACCACGACGCGGAGACGCAGGCGTGACCGAAGTTTTCTTCGCCTCCGCGATCGGCGTGTTCACCGCGTGCGGCGTGTGGCTGATGTTGCGCGCGCGCACCTTTGACGTGGCGCTCGGGCTCGCGCTCTTTTCCTACGCGGTGAACCTGTTCATCTTCGCCATGGGCCGCCTGACCTTTGGCGCTCCAGCCATCGTTGGACAGGGCGGCGCAACGGCGACCCTGGCCGATCCGCTCCCGCAGGCGTTGGTCCTCACTGCCATCGTGATCGCATTCGCGATGACCGCGCTGGTGCTGACCCTCGCGCTCAAGGGTCGCTTCGTCAATCGCGGCGACGCATGCGATGCCGATGACGAAACAAGGATCGAGGACTCGCCGCGATGACCATGCTGCCCGATCATTGGCTGGTCATGCCGATCATGCTGCCGCTGCTCGCGGCGGCGTTGCTGCTGTTCGTGGAACGTGTGCGCCCGGCGTGGCAGCCGTTCCTGTCACTGGCGATGACACTGGTGCTCGCCGGGCTGGCGTGCCGGTTCGTCGTCATGACCCATGCGAACTTCATCGGCGTCTACCTGCTCGGCAATTGGGCGGCACCTTTCGGGATCGTGCTGGTCCTCGACCGGTTGGCGGCGCTGATGCTGGCACTGACTGCCGTGATCGCGCTGGCGAGCCTCGTCGCCTCGTGGCGGCTTGCGCGACGCGGCCCGCATTTCCACGCGTTCTTCCAGCTGCAACTGGCCGGGCTGAACGGCGCATTCCTGACCGGCGACGTCTTCAACCTGTTCGTATTCTTCGAGGTGCTGCTGATCGCATCCTATGCGCTCATGCTGCACAACGCGGGCGGACGCACGCTGCGCGCCGGCTTGCACTATGTCGTGATCAACCTGGTCAGCGCATCGCTGTTCCTGGTCAGCGCGAGCCTCCTGTACGGCGTCGCCGGAACCCTCAACTTCGCCGACCTGGCCGTCAAGCTTCCCGCGCTTCCGGCGTGGGATGCCGGACTGGCGCGGGCTGCCGCATTGCTGCTGCTGGTGGTGTTCGCGGTCAAGGCCGCGTTGTTGCCGCTGGGCTTCTGGCTGCCGGAGACCTACGGTTCTGCGCCGGGACCGGTAGCAGCGCTGTTCGCGATCATGACCAAGGTCGGCATCTACGCGATCTTTCGCGTCTATTTCACCGTGTTCGGGGGCGGCGAGGGCGTGCTGGCCGGGCTGGGATCGCCCGCCTTGTTCGCGGTGGGTATGGCGACGATCGTGTTCGGGGCATTCGGCGCGCTCGCTACCAAGCGCCTGATCGCGCTGGTCGCGTATCTTGTGCTGATCTCTTCCGGTACGCTGATCGTGGCGTCGACGCTCGGGCCGGTTGCCCTGGGTGGCGCGCTGTACTACCTGGTGCACACGACGCTGACGGTGGCCGCGCTGTTTCTCGTCGCGCACGCCATTGCGGAGCAGCGCGGACCCCGTGCCGATCGCCTGGGCAGTGGCCCACCGTTGCCACAACCGGTATTGGTGGGCCTGTTGTTTCTCGTCACCGCGGCGGCCGCCGCCGGCCTTCCGCCGTTGTCTGGGTTCATCGGCAAGGTGCTCATGTTGCAGGGCTCGGGCAGGGCGCCGCTCGCGACATGGTTCTGGGCCGCCGTGCTGGGCAGCGGATTGCTCGCGACCGTAGCACTCGCGCGGGCGGGTGGCAGCGTGTTCTGGAAGACGCATGGCGTCGCTGTAGGCGCGCCGATGCCGGCCGGCGATCGGCTGGGGCTCGCTGTACTTGCGGTCGCGGGACTGCTCTGGATCGCCGGCGCCAACAGCGCGTCGCAGTACACTGCGGCGACGGCGCAGCAACTCGCACAGCCGCAGTCCTATGTCGATGCCGTGATGCGCCAGGTTCCGGTCAAGCTGCCTGCAAGGAGTCCGCATTGAGAAGGTTGTTGCCGCATCCGCTGCTGTCGCTGGTCCTCTGGACGTCGTGGCTGGCACTCAACAGCACGATGGCGCCGGCGCATGTGCTGCTCGGCGCGTTGCTGGCGTGGGTGCTGCCGCTCACGGGCCTGCACCTGACCGACGGGACGTGGCCGCGCCTGCACCGTCCCCTGGTTGCCGTTCGCCTTGCCCTGCGCGTGCTGCGGGACATACTGGTGTCCAACGTCGAAGTCGCGCGCCGCGTGCTGGGTCCCGAGTCGGCGATCCATCCGGGCTTTCTCAGGGTGCCGCTCGACCTCACCGACGACTGGGCCATCACCACGCTGGCCGGCATCATCACGATGACGCCGGGCACGCTCACCGCCGATGTCGCGCCCGACCGTTCGTACCTGCTGGTGCACGCGTTCCACATCGAGGATGCCGCCATCATCATCAAGGACATCAAGGTTCGCTACGAGGCGCCGCTCAAGGAGATCTACGGATGACCGCCGCGATCCTGCCGTTCATCGAAGGTGCGTTCGTGCTGTCGATGCTGTTGGCGGGCTTCCGCCTGCTGCGCGGGCCGGGATTGCCCGATCGCATCCTGGCGCTGGACACGCTCTACATGAACTCGATCGCATTGCTCGTGTTGTTCGGCATCCAGTACGCCACGCTGCTGCTGTTCGAGGCTGCGCTGGTGCTGGCGTTGCTTGGATTCATCGGCACGGTGGCGCTGTCCAAGTACGTGACCCGCGGCGACATCATCGAATGAGCGTCGAATGACCATGAAATGAGCACCCTCGAGCAACTGCCGATGTGGGCCGACGCGCTGATCGCGCTGATGCTCGTGGTGAGCGCCTCGTTCGCGCTGCTTGGCGCGCTGGCGATGGTCAAGTTTTCCGATTTTTTCAAGCGATTGCATGGCCCGACCAAGGCCACGACGCTTGGCGTGGGTGGTGTGCTGATTGCGTCGTGCGTGTACTTCAGCGTGCGCGGGCAGGGCATCTCCGTCCACGAATTCCTGATCACGGTGTTCCTGTTCGTCACCGCGCCGGTGTCCGCGCACATGCTGGTGAAGGCGGCCATGCACCTGACCCCATTTTCACCTGTGAAAAATTAACCTGACCCCGTTTTCATGCCTGAAGCCGACGCACTCGTCACCTTGCTGTTCACCGACATCGAGTCGAGCACCCGGTTGTGGGAGCAGGACCAGGAACGAATGTCACGAGCATTGGCCGGCCACGACGCTGCGGCCCGGGCCGCGGTCGACAACCACCGGGGCACCATCGTCAAGATGACGGGCGATGGCATGTTCGCCGCATTCGCCGACCCGGTTGATGCACTCGGCGTCGCATTGGAGCTGCAAGCGGCGCTCGCCGACACGTCCGCGACCCACGGCGTCCCGATGCTCATCCGCTGCGGACTGCACAGCGGTGCGGTCGAACGCCGCGACCAGGACATATTCGGGACGGAGGTCAATCGTGCCGCGCGCATCATGGGTGCAGCCCACGGCGGTCAGGTCCTGCTGTCGCAACGGTTTTTTGAGTTGGTCGGCAATCGCTTGCCGGCAGGCGCCGCACTTCTCGACCTGGGTACGGTGCGGTTGCGCGATCTGACGAGCCCGGAGCGGGTCTATCAACTGCTGCATCCACAGCTGCGCAGGGACTTTCCGGCGTTGCGGGGGTTGGAGGCAACGCCGAACAACTTGCCGCGGCAGGCGAATTCCTTTGTCGGCCGCGAACGCGAGTTGACGGAGGTCGGCACGCTGATGGCAGGGACGGCATTGCTGTCGCTGGTTGGCACCGGCGGCCTCGGCAAGACTCGCCTAGCGTTACAGATTGCCACGGGCGCGCTGGACGACCATCCGGATGGCGTCTGGTTCGTGGACCTGGCTCCGGTGAGCGACGCCACACTCGTGCCGCAGGTGTTGGCTGACGTCCTTGGCGTCAAGGGGGAAGTGGGGCGCCCTGTCGTCGAGGCCATCGTGAAATACGTCAGGAACCTCAGGGTGCTGTTGATTCTCGACAACTGCGAGCACCTGGTGGACGCGTGTGCGGACCTGGCCAAGCACTTGTTGCGCGCCGGTCCCGGGGTGAAGCTGCTCGCCACCAGTCGGGAGCCGCTGCGCATCGCCGGAGAGTCTGCCTTCCCCATGCCGGCGTTGGCGGTGCCCGATCCTGGCAGTGTCGTTGCCCTGGACGCACTCGGGCAGTATGAGGCGGTGCGTCTGTTCGTCGATCGCGCGGTTGCGGCACAGCCGTCGTTCGCCCTGACGCAACAGAACGCCGCGGCGGTCACCGCCATTTGCCGGCGGCTGGATGGCATACCGCTGGCGCTGGAACTCGCCGCGGCCCGCGTGCGCGCATTTTCGGCCGAGACGATTTCCGAGCGTCTCAGTAATCGCTTCCAACTTCTCACCGGCGGTGACCGGACCGCCATGCCGCGGCAACAGACTCTGCGGGCGGCGATCGACTGGAGCTACGATCTGCTCACCGAACCAGAACGTGCGCTCTTGCGCCGGCTCTGCGTGTTCGCGGGTGGCTGGACACTCGTCGCCGCCGAAGCCGTTGGCGGCGGTGCGGGCATTGATGCCGCAGACGTTCCGGACCTGCTCAGCAACCTGGTCGACAAATCGCTGGTCATTCCCCGCGCAAGCAACGGCGGGACCCGCTATCACCTGCTGGAAACCGTTCGCGAGTATGGCAGCGCCAAGCTGCGCGAAGCGAACGAGAGCGACCGGCACCGCGATGCTCATCTGGATCATTTCCGGCAGTTGGCGGAAACCGCGGAGCCCCACCTGCGCGCTGCCGGGCAGGTCGAGTGGCTGGGGCGGCTGCATATGGAAAGCGACAACCTGCGCGCGGCGCTGGAGTGGGCCAGCAGCGCGGGCAGGACGCAATCGGGGCTCGCGCTCGCACGGGTCCTCGGCGGCTTCTGGTTCATCCGCGCAGACTACAGCGAAGGCCGGTATTGGCTGCAACGCATCGAGGACTCGCCGGATGCGGCCGACCATCCGGACGATCTCGCGTGGGCGCTCTACTTCGGTGGCGTGATGGCGATGTTCCTGTCGGATAACGAGCGCAGCGAACGTTGCCTCACCCGCAGCCTCGCGTTAGCCAGGGCCTGCGGAAACCAGCGGTGTGCGGCCTACGTTCTGGATTGGCAGGGTGTCTGCGCAATGATGGGGGGCAATCGTGAACTGGCCAACGCCCGCTATGCGGAGTGCGAAACCATCTTTCGCGAGATAGGCGATCGCTGGGGAACCGCATTCACCATGTGGCACGCGGGAGAAGTCTGCCATGGAAGGGGTGATGCTGATGGAGCGTTGCTGCTTTGGGAGCAGTCACTTTCGATCTTTCAGCATTTGGGCGACGAGCATCGTACGGGCGTCCTGTTGGGCGAGGTCGGCCTGTGCCTGGTGCGCAACGGCGAATTCCAGCGTGGCACCGACATGATGCGGCAGTCTTTGCGGATTGCGCAAATGGAGGGGGCCAAGTTCTCTATCGCCAACACGTTGTGGAACTTCGGGGAGGCGGCGGTTTGCGACGGCAATCCGCAGTTGGCGCTGGCGCTGTTCCCCGCCGCGGTGGCCCTGTATGACGCCATCGGCACGCTTAGGTCCAGCGGGCGGGCGGTGCTGGGAATTGCCGGTGCACGCGCCTGGTTCGCGCAAAACCAGGCAACCTATGAGCGTGCGGTTGCCGACAAGCGCGTGCTTTCGATGGAGGAGGCCATCGAACTTGCGCTCGGCTATGAGTTCGCGACCGATTCCGTTGCGCGATGAACGCTGCAACACCTATTGACCCAATCCGGGTCAGGCGGACTGCGGCGCCGGCTTGATGTTGGCGTTCAAGTGAAAGACGTTCGCCGGGTCGTACTCGGCCTTGACGCGCGCGAGCCGCCGGTACTTGTCCTCGCCGTAGGATGCGCGCACGCGATCGTCGTCGGCTTCCGACAGGAAGTTGACGTAGCCGCCCGATCCTGTCGCGTGCGGTCGCATCGCGTCCCAGAAGTTGCGCGTCCAGGTGCGCTCGGATTCATACGTTGCGCGATCGAGGCCGGCCCCCTCGATATTGAACACGTAGCGCGCGGAGCGGCTGCCACCGAAGGCCGTGTCGGCGTCGTCGTGGGCGCGGAACGCGCCGGTCATGGTGAAGGTTGGGCAGAAGGATATCGGAGAGATCTTCTTTGGCACATGCTCACCGATGACCGCGATGGCGGCGTCCGACAATTCGTCGAGGTAAAGCGCTTTTTCGTAGCCAAGCGTTCCCCAGACCGCACTCTTGTTGAACATCTGCTGGAGCGCGACATAAGGTATGGGCGTCACCAGCTCGAACAGCGGCGTCACCGCCCTGCGCACGGGCGCCACGACGGCTGCGTGTTCCTCGGCCGATCCAAAGCCGACAATCAGCAATGCATGTCCTGGAAGGAACCGGTATTGCTCCGGCACGAACGGCTCGGGCGGCGCACTCATCCCGATTGCCAGGAAGGCGGTGGCCCCGGTCGGGAGTGTGTCGACGAAATCGCGGGCGAAGCGCAGCGCCTCCGCTCCCTTGTCGAGGCCGTAGAAGAACATCCCCAGGTTGACCATGGGCCCCACGGGGTGGAGCGCGTATTCGAAGGAGGTGACGACGCCGAAGTTGCCGCCGCCACCACGCAGTGCCCAGAAGAGCTCCGGGTTCTCGTGCTGCGACGCGCGCACGATGCGCGAGTCCGCGGTAACCATCTCCGCCGAGACCAGGTTGTCGCAGGAGAGCCCCGCGATCTTGCTGAGCCAGCCGATGCCACCGCCAAGGGTGAGTCCCGCGATGCCGGTGTGACTGATGAAGCCGCCCGTCGTTGCCAGTCCGTGCTGCTGGGTCGCCGCATCGACGTCTGCCCAGGTAGCGCCGCCACCACAGACTGCGCGCCGCGCCGCAGGATCGACCACCACGCCATTCATCGCACCCAGGTGGATCATCAGACCACCGTCGCATACTGAATTTCCTGCGTGACTGTGACCACCGCCCCGAACGGCAATTTCGAGCTTGCTCGCGCGGGCAAAGCGGATCGCCTCTGCGACCTGTTGGGCCGTGGTACAGCACGCAATCACCGCGGGCTTGCGGTCGATGGCGCCATTCCAGATCGCGCGCAACAGGTCGTAGTCAGCGTCGCCGGGCGTCACTGCCTGGCCGCTGAAATCGGCACGAAATGTCGCGATACCTTCACTGGACGGCTGGGGCATGTTTGCGCTCCTTGGAGAAACGGGTTCAGGTTAACTTTTCGGAAATGGGGTCAGGTTAATTTTTCGGGCTCTGACGAACATGGGCGGAGATTAACCATTCGGTGATCGAAAAGTTAACCTGACCCCATTTCCAATTCCATGAAAACCACGTCGGACTTCAATTCATCCGGAAAGTCCGCCGGCGCCTCTACATCGCGGAATCCCGCGGACCTGTAGATCGCGTGCGCACCCGTCATGGATATGTGGCTGTCCAACACGACCTTGCGATAACCGCGTTTCCGCGCTTCATTGATCAATGACGATACCAGGAGTTGCCCCACCTTGTTTCCGCGAAAGCCGGGGCGCACGTAGACGCGCTTGAATTCGCCCGTCGCAGGATCATGTGGCTTCAGCGCAATACATCCCGCGGGCTCACCCTCCTGCAGCGCCAACAACAGGCACCCCGTCGGCGGCCCATAGATTCCCGGCAAGGTCGCCAATTCGTCCTCGAGACCCAGAAACGTCGGCGCCTCGGCGCTTCCCTCGATCGTCGCCATGGCCCACGACGTGAATTCGCGCATCAATACCTGAACGTGCTGGATTTCCTCAGGCGTCGTAGCCTGAACGATGGTAAGCACTGTTCTACTTTCGCCGCGACAGGGCCACGAGGCACAGGATCTCGAACAGTCCCTGCGCCGCGATCTGCGCGGTATTGGTCGTCGCGTCATACTGCGGCGCGACCTCGACCACATCGCCGCCGACCACATCGAGGCCCGACAGCCCGCGAAGTATTCCCAGCACCTCGCGCGGCGAGAGCCCGCCGGCTTCCGGTGTGCCGGTGCCGGGGGCAAAGCCCGGGTCCACGCCGTCAACGTCGAAGGTCACGTAGATCGGACCGTCGCCGACCACCTCGCGCGCCTTGGCCACGACGGCCGCAATGCCCATTCGTGACACGTCTTCGTCGTGCAGCACGGTCATTCCGCTGTCGTACGAAAACTCCCACAGGAATTCGGCGCCGCCGCGAATGCCGATCTGGATGGAGCGCTCCGGATCGAGGACGCCGGCCAGCACGGCCTGCCGGAACGGCCCGCCGTGGTGAAACTTGCTGCCTTCGAATTCACCGGCCGTGTCGCAGTGTGCGTCGATGTGCACCATGCCCACGGGACGGTCGCGGCCCACCGCATTCAGGATCGAAGCGCTTATCGAATGATCGCCGCCGACCGCCAGCGGAATGACGTTGGCTGCGCACACCTTCGTGAAGAACGCCTCGATGTCGGCGTGACATTGCTCGAGGCTGAACCGACTCTGCATCGGCACGTCGCCGATGTCCGCATAGTTGAGGTGCACGGACGGCGCAATCTTCAACACATGTTCATAGGGGCCGATGCGCTCGACGTTGCGCACCGCGCGGGGGCCGAGTCGCGCGCCGGCGCGATTGGTGACGCCCAGGTCCATCGGCACGCCGATCAGCGCGACATCGAGGCCGCCGAAGTCGGGCAGCGCAGGGGCGTCCGGACGAAACGCCGCGCCGAGAAAAGTGGCCGGATCCGCGAACGGCCACTTACGCCTATCGGCATTGCTGAACAGTTGCTTGCCGACCGCAGCGAATTCCGGATCGAAGATATCGCCGCCCTTGGCGTTCGCGTATTTGCGGCGCAGGGCGTCGAGTTTGTCCTTGTCCATGGGTTGGCAAAAATGGGGTCAGGTTAACTTTTCATGACCCCATTTTCACTTGGGCTTGACGGTCTGCGCAGTGGCGAACTGGCGGAACCATTCCAGTGCCACGCGAAACGGCCGCGGGTCGACCTCGTGCCCACCGGGAAAGGCCTCGAGGCGAACGTTCTTGAATCCCAAGCGATTCAACTCGACGGAAACGGCAGCGTGTTCCGCGGGAGTGGAGATCTTGTCCGACGCGCCCACCTGCAGGAAGATCGGCGTGCGCTTGAACTTGTCGTTCACCACCTTGAAGCTCTGCGCCGCGGACTGCAGCGTGCTCGCATTGATGCCCGCCAGATAGAGTCCGATGATGTTGCGACCCTGGCTTGCGAACGATGCGGCGAGCCACTCGGAATATTTTGCCCCACCGGAGAATCCTCCGAAAGCCAGTGGCGCCGTGTTGACGCCGGGCCATTGCTTGGCCAGCACAGCCATGGCCGCGGTATTGAGCGCGAGCCGCATCGCCACGTCGTCCTGCGCGACGGGGACTTCCGTTGCCGGGTCGGCCGCGACCAATATCCAGCCGGACTGCAACGCGACTTCGTAGTACGCAAGCAGCAGCTTGCGGCTCGAGTTGTATTCAGGGTCGGATGTGGCGCTGATGATCATGACCGGAAATTCGCGCGCCATGTCGAGATTGGACGGCGCCGCGATGGTCACCAATGCATGAGTGACCGGCGACAACTGGCCGCGTCCCGCAATCGTGCGCAAGTCCGCCGACATCTCGACCTGGAATTCGCTGATGCCGCCCAGCGTGAGTCCGGCGGCGGAGACGGTCGCCGCGGCCAACAGCGCGGGCAACATGGCAAGGAAGCGTTTCATCGAGTTTCACCTGTGTGTGTCATTTTGTGTCCCAAATCCGCAACAATGGCAAGGCCGCCATTGTATGACGCCTTGATATCGGCCGAATTGTCCCTACGTACCGTCAGTTATCCCTGCGTGCCCAACCCCATGCTGCAGCTCCATTCTCCCGATCCCGGCTATACCGATTCCGCCCGCGCGCGGGCCAATTTCCGGCTGGCGGTGCTGACCTCACTGGGGTTCGTGGCGTTGATCTGGCTGATCCCGTTGCTGGGCTGGGGCCTCGACCTCCAGCAATACGGCATCCGGCCGCGGGAATGGATTGGCCTGCCGGGAATCCTGACGGCGCCCCTGCTGCACGCCGACTTCAACCACCTGCTGGCCAATTCGCTGCCCTTGCTCGTGCTGGGCACGATGACCTTCCACCTCTATCCGTATGCGTCGTTTCGCGTGCTGCCCGCAGTCTATCTGGTACCCGGGATCCTCGTCTGGCTGTTCGCGCGCGGTGGCAATCATATCGGTGCCAGCGGCATCGTCTACGGCCTGGTCAGTTTCGTCTTCTTCGCCGGCATGCTGCGGCGCGACCGCCGCGCGATGGCCGCCTCGCTGCTGATGGCCTTCATGTACGGCACGCTGGCGTGGGGCGTGCTGCCCATCAAGCTCGGCGTCTCGTGGGAGACGCACCTTGCGGCGGCGCTGGTGGGCATCGTGATGGCCTTTGCGATGCGCCATCACGACAATCCGCCGCCCATCCAGTATTCATGGGAACGCGAGGGCGCCGAGGATGAGCCCGCATTCGAACCCGAACCGCAGGTCTTCGACGAAAATGGCGCGCGCGTTCACTAGTTGAACTGGGGCACGCGCAGCATCGCGGCCAGCAGCTCCGGATCGTGCCACGGCGCGTCGGACGGCAACGTGCGCAGCCAGGCACTGTTCATGTCGCGGTACCACTCCTGCGGGAACAACGCGAGACGCAGGCCCGGTCCGGGCGGCAGTTCCGTGGGACCCGTCCATTGCTCGCCACTGACGGCCGCATAGAGCGCGGCAGCGAGATCGACGCCGACGCGCGCGCCGGCGTGCGTTGCGGGCAACATCCGCCGGTTCACTTCCACGAGGTATGGCACGCCCGACTGTTTGTCGACAATGAACTGCGTACCGACCAGCCCGTGCATGCCGACCAGCGCGAACAGCGCGCGCGTCGCGGCCGCAACTTCCGGCAGGCCGATGAATTCCACCGCCGACGCAGGACCCAGCGGACCGGGGTAGGTGGCCAGCCGGCCGCGCGTGAATCCTGCGACTTCGTTGCCTTCCCACGCGACGGACGCGCGATTGACCACGGCGCCGTCGATCCAACGTTGCACCACCAGCCGCTGGCCACCGCGCGGACTCCAGGCGTCCGCTGAGGGAAACGCGCGTATCGCCGTGCGCATCTCGTCCACGGACTCGCAGCGCGCCGCGCCGCGTCCCGCAGACCCGAACATCTGCCGCACGATGACCGGAAAGCCCAGTGACGCCGCAAGGGCGACCGCGCCATCTTCGTCCTCGGCAATGCCACCTTCGGCCACCGCCAGGCCATTGCGCTGCGCCAGCTCGAATAGCCGCGCCTTGTCCACCGTGTCCATCCAGCCTGCGGGATTGCCCAGCGACTGGCGAATCAACGCGCCCAGTTCGTTGCGGAATTCCTCACGCAGCCCCGCAGGCGGATCGAGCACCAGTTGCATCAGCGTGCGCAGCGTGATGTCGTCGCCCGGCAGGATCAGGACCGGGTTCACGGCGCGCACGACGCCGGCAACAATGCCGATCCACTCGTCGAACTTCACGTCCGCTGGGAAGAATCCGACCTGATCGACGAATTCGGTGTGCGTGGCCAGCGCATTGCGCGGTGCGAGGAGGGCGACGCGAAAGCCGGCGCGCTGCAGCTCGAAGGGCATGCGCGCCGGGGCGATGTAGTCCATGCCCATCGTGATGACGAGCACCGTTCTTGGCGGAATTTGTGGTTTGGCAGTCACGGATATGGATATTATCGCCGCTTGCGCAGCTATCGGAGTGAAATGCAATGTCCATCCGGACAAGCCGCAGTCTCCGGGGTGGTGTCGTTGCGCTCCTGTTCGCCGTCAACTCAATGCAGGCGGCCGCCGCCCACAACGCGGCCTATTGCCAGTCGATGACCGGCACCAGCGTGTCCAATGCGGCCTGTATCGCGACAGCGGCGTATACGTTGACACTGACGCCCAGCACATTCCAGCTGGTCGGGTTCGATACCGCGGTTAACATTCCGATGACGCTGACGCGCGTGTCCGGCAATGAGTGCGTCGTAGGGACCTGGACCGCGGGCGCGGACGGCTACGAGGCCTACATCTGGGCGGCTGCGTTCCCGCTTGCGTCGACCATCCCGGCATCAGGCGCGCCTCCGTTGGCGCTGCTTGCGGCACTCCTGGGCATGGCGGGCGCATTTTTGCTGCGCCGGCGCAAGGAAGGGCAGGCCTGACGTCAGGCGAATTTTCGTCTGACGTGCATCGCGATCCTATTCGGGCCGCAGCTTCAGCCGCCGGATGATCTCGCCCCAGCGTTGGTAGTCCGACGCCATCGTCGCGGCAAACGCGGCCGGCGAGCCGCCGATGATCTCCATGCCGTGGCGGTCGGCCCAGGCGAGAGCCTCCGGCGAGCGCAGGATCTTGCCGATCTCGGCGTTCAGGCGCGCGACAACAGGTTCCGGCGTGTCGGCCGGTGCCAACAGGCCGATCCACGCGCTCAGGTCGACGGCGGTAAAACCTTGCTCCTTCGCGGTGGGTACATCAGGCAGTTGCGGCGAGCGCCGATCGTTGAACACCACCAGCGGTCGAATCTTTCCGGCCTGCGCGAGCGGCAGGCCAGTACCCACCGACACGACCATCGACTGCGCATCGCCGCTGGCCACCGCCGTGATCGCGGCACTGGGACCGTTGTAGGGCACGTGCACCATGTCGAGATTGGCGGCCGACAACACCAGCGCCATGTCGATGTGATTTGACGAGCCGACGCCACCGCTAGCGAAGTTGAGCACGCCCGCACGCGCATTCACGTAGCGCGTCCATTCGCCCAGCGTGGTGACAGGTAGCGACGCGTTGACCCACAGCACCTTGATCGAGCGGAAGAGGTTGGCGACCGGAACGAAATCCTTCAGCGGATCGTAGGGCACGGTCGCGCCGGC
>JANMCH010000047.1:0-19074 GCA_031361045.1 Betaproteobacteria bacterium
CACAGTCCGTTGATGGCGTTGCGCGCCCTGGCCGTCAGCGTGGCATCCACCGGCAGGTCGCGACTGCGCGTGCGCACGACCAGCAGCGATTTTGCATTCGCCAGCCGAAAGGACTGACCTGACTTTCCACCATAGTGAACGGCAAGCATCGGAGCCTCCTATCTACGTCCAGGTCGACCGTTGCAACCTGCGTGCTAGCATCGAATCGCTTCGACCGAACTGCTTTGTCAATGCGCGAGGTTCCCATGTCCTGCAACGATGCGGCCTCGGTGATTCCGGAATCGCTGATGGCGAGTCGCGAAAATCCTGCCCTGCGCTACCGGCTTGTCCATTCGCACATCGCTGTGCATGGCGGCGACCATCCTGTGGACGCGACCGGCGCCGAACTTCACTTCCCGGCGGAAAACATCGTGGTCCACGCCGCCACCGGACGCCAAGGCGTTGCGATGGCGCAATCCGCTGCGGCATGTCCGGTATATGAATTGACCGCGGGCGGCACACTGTGCGTGCCCACCGGTTGGATATACGTACGATTCGCGAAAGGTACCTCGCTCCAGGACCACGCCGCCGCATTGGAAGCCGCAGGATTTCGCATTGTGCGCACGCTTTCCTATGCACCCAATGCGGGATGGGTGGTCGCTACGGCGGGAGGCATCGCCGCGGCTCTCAATGGCCTCGGCAGGCTCGGCGCACTGACCGGGATCGAGGAAGTCGCACCGCAGATGCTGAGCCAGCCTTCCCGCAAGAATTGAATGCGCCGGCGCGTGGTCATGGCGTGGCGGCGTGGCTTCCGTTGCGCAATGCCAACAGGTGCCGAATCAATACCGGCACCACCATTGCGACGCCGATCAGCGTACTCGTCAGCTCGGGCGCGACCATCAGCACCGCGGCCAGGCCGCATACCAGCCGCTCCCAGACTTGCATCCGGACCAGCAGGAAATTCGAGAAGGCGGCGGCCAGGAATGTGATGCCCATGATGCAGCCGACGAATGCCAGCACGAACTCGTGCCAGGTGAAGCCCTGCGTGACCAGCAGCAGCGACGGTGCGAACACGAACACGAACGGCACCAGCACCTTGCCCATGCCCAACCGGAACGCGGTATTGCCCGTCTTGAACGGATCGGAACCTGCCATGCCGGCGGCGGCATAGGCCGCCAGCGCAACAGGTGGCGTGATGTCCGCGAGCACGCCGTAATAGAAGACAAAGAAATGCGCGACCAGCGGCTGCACGCCGAGCATGACCAGCGTGGGTGCGGCCACGGTGACCATGATGATGTAGTTCGCCGTCGTCGGGATGCCGCAGCCCATCAGGATGCACACGAGGCCCGTCATGATCAACGCCGACAGCAGCGTGAGCGACCGCAGGTCCGAGAAGCCGTTGGGGAGAACGGCCATCGCCAGCTCAGCCAGCGTTTGCGCGGCCGTGGTCACGATATAGGAAATCTTGAAGCCCACTCCGGTCAGCGTCACCACGCCGATGACGATGCCAACGGTGGCTGCCGCCGCGCCCACGGCGAGCGCGTATTTGGCACCCAGCTCGAACGCTGCCACGATGGCCGCCCCGCCAATGCGCGATTCGCGGCCCAACACGCGATGCGCAAGCGGAACGGCGATCAGCATCGAGAGGAACAGCCAAAGCTCGTAGCCGCCCAACTGTCGCGTGATGATGCACAGCAGCATCGCGTGGCTGACCAGCAATGCCGCGTATTGCGCTGCGGTGGTCCGGGCGCGCGACGTGAACAGTCCGACCAGCACGCACGATGCGATGCCGGTGAAGGCGGCGAGATACGGCGTGCTGCCCTGGACCAGGATGCCGATCAACAGTGCCAGTGGAATGAGCGTTGGCCAGTTGGCGCGCAGTGTCTGCGGCAGGTTCGGCAATTCCTCCTTGGTCAGGCCACGAAAACCCGAACGCTTCGCCTCGAAATGCACCTGCATGAAGACACCGAAGAAATGCATGAACGCCGGCACGATGGCCGCGACGATGATGGTCGAGTAAGGCAGGTTCAGGAACTCGATCATCAGGAACGCGGCCGCGCCCATGATCGGCGGCGTGATCTGGCCGCCGGTCGACGACGCGGCCTCCACCGCAGCGGCGAAGTGCCGCGGATAGCCCAGGCGGATCATCGCGGGGATGGTCAATGAGCCCACGGTCACGGCATTGGCGACGGACGAGCCCGACAACATGCCGAACATTCCCGACGCAAACACGGAGACCTTGGCGGGTCCGCCCGCGTAACGTCCGGCAATCGACGAGGCGATGTCGATGAACAGTCCACCCAAGCCAATCGCCGTCGCCAGCACGCCGAACAGCACGAAGTGGAAGACGTGGGTGGCGACCACGCCGACCGCGATGCCGTAGATGCCCTGGCTCGTCAGGTACAGGTGATTGACCAGATTGGACCACGACGCGCCGGAGTGCTTGAGCAATCCGGGCCAGACGGGTCCGGTGAGCGCGTAGAGCATGAAGCCGAGCGCGATGATCGGCAGCGGCCACCCCATTGCGCGGCGCGTCGCTTCGAGCAGCAGCACCACCAGAACGGTGCCCATCGCTACGTCGAGCGGCGACGGATTGCCGACGCGAAACGCCAGGTCCTCGAAGATGTAGGGGATGTACAGCACCGACACCGCGACGGCGATGGCGCAGATCCAGTCGTACAGTGGTACGCCGCCGGGAGCCAGAGGTCCGGATTTCGGTTCCCTTTCCAGCATCGACTTGCGCAGCGGAAAGACCAGGAAGACCAGTCCCAGCACAAAGGCCATGTGCACGCCGCGGTGCGTAGTCTCGCGCAGCAGGCCGAAGCCCGCGGTATAGAAGTGGAAGCACGACAGGACGAACAGCAGTGCCGCGACGATCAGCGCAGCCGGCTGCACGACCGGCCGGAAACGCATCTCGGGGTCGAATTTCTCCTCGAGCGCGCGCGCTTCGTCCAGCGTTATTTCTGCGGCGGCCACCATCTCAGTGGCCGTTCCGAGCGGTCACGGATCGCTCCGCGGTCCGTGACCCAGGAACCAAATTCACTTGAGGAGGCCGATTTCCTTGTAGAACTTCTCCGCGCCCGGATGGAACGGGATGCCCGCACCCAAGGTCGCCGTTGCCTTGGTGATCGCCTTGCCCTTGGCGTGGCCGGAGTCGAGCAGCTTGCGCGTGTTGTCGTTCCAGACAGCCTTGGTCACTTCGTAGATGGTCTTCTCGTCCTGCTTGTCGGAAGTCACCCACTGCGCCCCCACCGAGATCGTCTTCACCTCGCCAATGCCTTTGTACGTGTTGGCGGGAATGGTGTCCGGCGCGAAGAACGAATACTGCGCGCGCATCTTGTCGATTTCCGGCCCCGCCAGCGGAACGATGTCGATGCCGCCGCCTGCGGCAGCCAGCTCGGAAATGGCACCGGCAGGGAAACCGCCGACGAAGAAATACGCATCGAGACCGCCGTCGCGCAGCTTGTCTCCCGCCTGGTTGGGCTTCAAATACTCCGGCGTGATGTCCTTTTCCGTCAGGCCGTACGCGGCCAGCACGAGTCGCGCATCGACCAAGGTGCCGGAGCCCGGTTCGTCCAGTGAAACGCGCTTGCCCTTCAAGTCCGCCACGGTCTTGATGCTGGCGCCTTTGCGCGCGACGAGGTGGATGCTCTCCGGATACAGGTTGGCAATGAGGCGCAGGCCACCGACCTTGGGCTTGCCCTCGTAGATGCCGGTGCCGGTGTAGGCCCAAAACGCAACGTCGGATTGCGTGAACCCGGACTCCATCTGGCCGGATTGGATACCGTTGATATTCGCGACGGAACCGTTCGAGGCCACCGCCGTGGCGACCATGCCCGGCACGCCGCAGCTACCGCCATCGGCGCAGGCACGCGAGCCCGGCGGATTCGAAATGGCGTTGGCTAGCAGGCCGCCGATCGGGTAATACGTACCCGCGGTACCGCCGGTGCCGATGCGGAAAAACTTGATGTCCTGCGCCACGGCGGCGCCGGTGGCGAGTGCGCTGGCAAAACCCAGCGCGACGATACGGAAGAGAATTCGTTTTGCGAACATGTCGAGCCTCGTGGGTTTACGGTCAACTATGGGTCAAGGAAACGTCAAATCAGGGTCAACAGAGCGAACCAGGGAAAACCCGAAGTCTCGCATGGCCCCGCGGCGGGGACAACTGCGGGGCGCGAGGCGTTGGGCGCCTATGACGCCGGGGGGAGACGCAGCAGGCTGCGGGCCTCGGCTACCGTCGCCGGTCGCCGTCCGTATTCGGCGCAAAGGTCCGCGACCTGTTCGACCAGCGCGGCATTCGATGGCGCGAGCTTCTCCTTGTCGAGGCGAACGTTGTCCTCCAGACCCGTTCGACAATGTCCGCCCAGCTCGAGCGACCAGCGCGCCAACGTGACCTGGTCGCGTCCGATGCCCGCGCCCGTCCATGTGGCATCGGGATCGAGACGCGCGAGAGTCTTCACGTAGAACTCGAGGACGTCGCGATCAACCGGCATCGCGTTTTTGACGCCCATGACGAACTGCACGTGCAGCGGTCCCTTGATGCCACCCGACTTCTGCATGCGCGACGCCTGGAAGATCATCGACAGGTCGAAGGCTTCAACCTCGGGCTTGATGTCGTGGCGAACCATTTCCGCGGCGAGCCAGTCGACGAGATCAGGCGCATTGTCGTACACGCGAGTGGGAAAGTTGACGCTGCCGGTGGCGAGCGACGCCATATCGGGTTTGAGCGACAGCATTTCGCCGCGTTCCCTGCCCGCGCCCGAGCGGCCGCCTGTTGAAATCTGGGTAATGATTCCCGGGCAATGCGTGCGAATGCCGTCCAGAACGGTTCCAAAACGCTCCGGACTTGAGGTGGGCGACTCGTCATCGTTGCGTACGTGCAGGTGCACCAGCGTTGCGCCCGCCTCAAACGCCTGCTGTGTCGACTCGATCTGCTCGGCGACGGAAATGGGTACGGCCGGATTGTCTTTCTTTCGCGGCAGAGAGCCCGTGATGGCCACGGTGATGATGCAAGGGGTCGGCATGCCAGTTGTCCCGGAAATTTCGCTGCGAGCGTGATCAGTAGGAGATCCTGGCGACGCGACGCAATTCATCGGGCGTCGTGGTCGGGAATCCAAAGAACTCCAGATAGGCCGGAATCTGTTCGAACAGCATATCGACGCCGACCTGGATGGTGCAGCCCTTCTCTTTCGCCGCCAGCAGAAACGGCGTGTACTGCTGCTTCATGACGACTTCGCCGACAAAGGTCGTCGGGGCGATGCGGGCAATGTCCATCGGCAGCGGATCGCCGGCATTCATGCCGATCGGCGTTGCGTTGACGACGATGTCGTAGCCGGCAGGGTCTTTCGAATCGGCAGTCAATTCGAGGTTTGGATAGTGGCTGCGCAGCCGCTCCGCCAAGGTTTCGGCGGCACTGGCGCTGGCATCGAACACGCCAATGGCCCGAGCGCCCGCGGCCGCAAACGACGCGGCAATGGCGGAACCGACACCGCCGCTGCCGACGACCAGTACTTTCGAACCCGCGACGTTGCGTCCCTTGCGCTGGACACCACGCACGAAACCTTCGCCGTCAAACATGTCGCCCGCCAGCGTTCCATCATCGCGCAGCAACACCGCGTTGCAGGCGCCGGCGATTCGTGCCGTGGTCGAGACCTCGTCCACCAAGCCGGTGGTCGTCACCTTGTGCGGCATGGTGATCAAGGCGCCGCGGATATTGGTGAGTTTGAAGACGGCTTTCAGGAAAGCGGGGTAGTCGTCCACCCGGACGCCCATCGGCACCACCACGGCATTGAGTCCGATCGAATCGAAGTACGGGTTGTAGATGAGCGGCGCCTTGAACGTCGTTGTCGGGTAGCCGATGTGGGCAATGAGAATGGTGTCGCCGTTGATCAATTGCAAATCTCCATGGCTCAGTCCAGCGCCACCGCGCGGCCGGTGCGCGCGCTCTCCGCCAGCGCCTCGAGCGTGCGGGCGATATCGCGGGACTCCTGCGGCGTGGTCCCCGGCCATGCGGGCCATCCGTCGCGCACCAGGGCGGCAAATCCTTCGGCCTCGGCCAGGAAGCCCGGCATGGCAGGCAACCGCAGCGTTTCCCGCGGTGCATCCCACGGCACGCCGCGCGAGATGTCGATCAGCGGCGGCAACATGTCGTTGGTGTCGTTGAAGTAGCTCGTGGTGATCGTGCCTTCGTCGCCGATCAAGGTGGCGCGACGATGTCGCGCGGTGGAGAAGCTACACGAGAACTGCGCGAGCAATCCGCTCGGGTGCTCGAGCGTTCCCACCATCGTTTCATCGACGCCGGCATCACTCCAGCGCGCGACGGCATGTACCTGTGACGCGCGTTCGCCAGCGACGGTGCGGATGAAGCTGACCGGATAGCTGCCCGCGTCCATCAATGCGCCTCCGCCCAGCGCCGGATCGAAGCGGATATTGGCCTTGTCCAGCAACTTGAACCCGAAGCTCGCGTGGATTGTCTGCAGCTTGCCGATGGCCTGTTCGGCCAGCAATTTGCGCAGCGCGATGGTCTGCGGCTGGCAGCGATACGGGTAGCCTTCGACCATGTAGACGCCATGCCGCTCGGCGGCGTCGAACATTGCGCTGGCTTCCCGGGACGTCAGGCACAGCGGTTTTTCGCACAGCACATGCTTGCCCGCCTCCGCCGCGCGAATGGACCATTCGGCGTGCAGGTTGTTGGGCAGCGGATTATAGATGGCGTCGATCGCCGGATCGGCAAGCAAGTCGTCGTAGCTGCCGTGGACGACCGGAACGCCAAGGGCCGCGGCGAATGCCTTGCCCTTCGCGACATCCCGGCTCGCGACCGCGCCGATGCGCACGTTCGGCGACGGACGCGCGGCCTCGATGAACAGCCTGGCGATGTTGGCGGCGCCGAGTACGCCGATGCGAAGTGGCACACGGAGTGGCACGCTGAGTGGGCTACCGAGGGGACGATTCGCGGTCATCCGATTCATGCCGCCTTTTCGCTGGCCGCCGCGACGACTGCGCGCAGTCCGAGCAGGTAGCTGTCGACGCCAAAGCCCGAGATCTGGCCTTTCGCGATTTCGACGAATACCGACTTGTGCCGGAACTCCTCGCGCGCATGGATATTGGACATGTGGACTTCCGCGATCGGCGCCGCCAGGACGGCCAACGCGTCCCGGATGCCGTAGCTGTAGTGCGTCCACGCGCCGGCGTTGATGATGACGCCGTCGACTTTGTCGAAGTACGCCTGGTGAATACGTTCCGCCATTGCGGATTCGCTGTTGGTCTGGAATGCTTCGACCTCGACGCCCAGTTCTGCCGCAAGGTGCGTCAGCCGGGTGTTGATCTCGTCCAGGGTGATCGTTCCGTATTGCTTCGGGTCGCGCTTCCCGAACATGTTGTGATTGATTCCATGCAGCATCAGGAATTTCTTCATGGTCTACTCCAGGTCCAGATCGTCGGCGAATACCGTTAGCATCTCATTTTTCTGCTTGCGCCGCACGTTGCCCGCTGATCGACCGCTGATGATTCGGACGTCCCCCGCGCGATGAATTCGCCAACATTTTCGCGCCGGATACCGCTGATCGTCGCTGCCGCGTTCTTCATGGAAACGCTGGACAGCACGATCGTGACGACCTCCCTTCCCGCCATCGCGAACAGCTTCGGCGAATCGGCGCTCGAGATGACTTCGATCGTCACGGTTTACATGGTGGCCATGGCCGCGTTCATCCCGACCGCCGGGTGGGCGAGCGCGAGGTTCGGCGCACGCAACCTGTTTGCCGCGGCGGTAGCCGTGTTCACGCTGGCCTCGCTCGTCTGTGGCGCCAGTCCCACCTACGAAGTGCTGCTCGCGGCGCGCCTGCTACAAGGGATCGCCGCGGCGTTCATGTCCCCGGTGGGACGGCTGGTCGTACTCCGCGAAGCGCCCAAGTCGCAGATCATCAGCGCCATCGGCCTGATCGTCTGGCCGGGGTTGATTGCCCCGGTCATCGGACCGCCGCTGGGCGGCCTCATCACGACCTATGCCTCGTGGCGATGGATCTTCCTGGTCAACATACCGATCGGTATCGCGGGCGTGCTTCTCGTCCTGCGCTATGTGCCGAGGCAGGCGAAAGAGGCGCCCTTCGCGCTGGATAAGTTGGGTTTCGTGCTGACGGCCGTGGCGCTGGCGGGCTGTATCCACGGATTGGTTTTGGCGGGCCGTCCGGATGTGCGCGTTGCCGAAGTGCTGGGATATATCGCCGTCGGCCTCGGCGTGGGAGCGCTGGCGATCCGGCATGCACTGAGGCACCCGTCGCCGATGCTCGACCTTGCCGCGGTACGGGTCCGTACATTTGCGCTGTCCACGGTGAGCGCGGGGTTCATTGCGCGGGCATCGATCAGCATGACGCCATTCCTGCTGCCGCTGATGTTCCAGATCGGGTTCGGCGAAAGCGCGGTGCACGCAGGCGTGATGCTGCTGGTCTACATGGGCGGCAACCTGGTCATGAAGAGCGTCACCACGCCCATCCTGCGCCGCTTCGGCTTCCGCGACGTGCTGCGCGTGAATGGCACGCTGTGCGTCATTTCGCTGATCGCCTGCGGCACGCTGTCGCCGCTCACTCCTGCGGTGATCACCTACCTTGTCCTGTTCGTCAGCGGCATGACCCGGTCGATGCACTTCACGTCGACCGCCACGCTGGCGTTCGCCGATGTCGCCGACAACGATCGACCTGGTGCGTCGGCATTGTTCGCGATGTCGCAGCAATTCGCGACGGTGTTCGGGGTCGCCATCGCGGCGTTTGCGCTGGGCGTTTCGCAAACACTCGGCGGCGGTGCGCCACTGTCACTCACAGACTTCCAGCGCGGGCTGTTTGCGGCTGCGGCGCTGATGGCCATCGCGGTGGCGTGGTTGGCGACATTGCCGCGGGACGCGGGCATCGAACTGTCCCGCAAGTCGTAAAGTGTATCGGCTGGATAGGGCCACATCCGTTGTCATGCCGCCGCCACCCGGAGGTTAAAATAACTGATGGCCCTGTCCGGCACTGCCGCGATGCTGCTCTGGTTCGACATCGTTAAGGAGCACATTCCCGAACACGACGACTGGCATACGCGCGAACATTTCCCCGAACGGGTCGGCATTCCCGGGTTCCTCCGGGCACAGCGGTGGGTCTGCGCTTCGTCGGGTCCGCGCTACCACGTCCTGTATGAGGTGGCCGACGTCGGCATCCTTTCCTCCGCGCCGTACCTGGAACGGCTCAACAATCCGACACCCTGGACAAGCCGGATGATGCCGCACTACAGGGGCATGGTCCGCGGGTTTTGCCGAACCGAATGCATCGCGGGCACCGTTCTTGGCACTCGCAGCGTATCGGTGCGCTTTGCCGCCGCGCCCGGTCAGGATGCCCGATTGGAAAACTGGCTCAAGGTGGACCTGATTCCGTCGCTGCTGCAGCGGCGCGGCTTCGCGAGTGCATTTACGTTTCGAACCGATCGCGCGCCGGAAATGACCGCGGAACAGAAGATTCGCGGCCGCGACGCGAGCGTCGAAGCCGTGTTGCTGGCGACCGGTTATTCCGCGGACCTCATGAATGAACTGGCCGCGACGGAACTTTCGGCGGACGCGTTCGAAGCGCATGGGGCGTCACCAGGAACGGTTGCGGGCGTTTATCATCTGGCCTGCCTTTCCGGCAAGCAATCGACCTGAACCAAGACTGAACCCATGATCATCGACATCCACGGCCACTACACCACGGCGCCGAAAGCGCTTGAGTCGTGGCGTAACCGACAGATTGCCGGCATCGCCAACCCCGCGGAAAGGCCCAGGGTCGCCGACCTTGTCATCAGCGACGACGAGTTGCGCGAATCGATCGAGGCCAATCAGTTGCGGTTGATGCGCGAACGCGGCCTCGACCTGACCGTCTTCAGCCCGCGCGCGAGCTTCATGGCGCATCACATCGGCGACTTCCAGGTCTCGAGCACGTGGGCCGCGATCTGCAACGAACTGTGCTTCCGGGTGAGCCGCCTGTTTCCCGATCATTTCATCCCGGCTGCGATGCTTCCGCAAAGCCCTGGCGTCAACCCGGCGACCTGCATTCCGGAACTCGTGAAATGCGTCGAGCAATACGGCAATGTCGCCATCAACCTCAACCCCGACCCGTCCGGCGGGCACTGGACCTCGCCGCCGCTGTCCGATCGCCACTGGTACCCGATCTACGAGAAGATGGTCGAGTACGACATCCCGGCAATGATCCATGTCAGCACCAGCTGCAATGCGTGCTTCCACACCACCGGCGCGCACTACCTGAATGCGGACACCACGGCTTTCATGCAGTGCCTAACGTCAGACCTGTTCAAGGATTTCCCGACGCTGCGCTTCGTCCTCCCGCACGGCGGTGGCGCAGTGCCTTACCACTGGGGCCGCTTCCGGGGGCTGGCACAGGAAATGAAGAAGCCGCTGCTCAAGGACCATCTGCTGCACAACATTTTCTTCGACACCTGTGTCTACCACCAGCCCGGCATCGATCTCCTTACGCGCGTGATTCCGGTCGACAACATCCTGTTCGCCAGCGAGATGATCGGCGCGGTACGCGGCATCGACCCCGAAACCGGGCACTACTTCGACGACACGCGGCGCTACATCGACGCCGCGGACATCGCGCCGGATCACCGGCGTCGGATTTTCGAGACCAATGCGCGGCGCGTCTATCCACGCCTCGATGCCGCACTCAAGGCCAAGGGACACTGACCATGAACGAACTCGGCGTCGTCTATCGCAACATCCGGCGCGCGGACAGCGCCGTGGCGGTCAAGCTTGGCGCCCTGGGCACCGCCACCGTGCACGAAGCCATGGGACGCGTCGGCCTGATGAAACCGTACATGCGTCCCATCTATGCAGGTGCGCAGGCGTCCGGCACGGCCGTGACGGTCTTGCTGCATCCCGGCGACAACTGGATGCTGCACGTTGCGGCCGAGCAGATCCGACCCGGCGATATGGTGGTGGCCGCGATTACGGCCGATTGCACCGATGGCTATTTCGGCGACCTGCTGGCGACCAGCTTCAAGGCGCGCGGCGCGCACGGGCTCGTCATCGATGCGGGTGTGCGCGACGTCCGCGTGCTGACCGAAATGAAATTTCCTGTCTGGAGCAAGGCCATATCGGCCAAAGGCACGGTCAAGGCCACGCTGGGCTCGGTCAACATCCCGGTCGTGTGTGGCGGCGCGCTGGTCACGCCGGGCGATATCATCGTCGCCGACGACGACGGCGTGGTGGTGGTGCCCGCAGCGCTCGCGCAGAAGACATTGGAGGCTGCGGCAGCGCGCGAGGCCAACGAAGGTGAAAAACGCGCCAAGCTCGCCACCGGTGCGCTCGGACTGGACATGTACAGCATGCGCGAGCCGCTGACCAAGGCCGGATTGAAGTACATCGGCTGACCGCGCCGACGAATGTCATGACCGACGCATCAGGCACGGCCAACCGCATCACGGGCATCTGCTCGATGGCGATGCGCCATGTCCTGGCTGAGCTGACCGAAGCGTACGGGCGGCAAACGGGACAAATGATCGAGTTCGTTGCGGTGGGCGGCGTCGATGCAGCCCGACGCGTTGGCGACGGCGAAGCGTTCGACCTGGTCGTGCTCGCCTCCGACGCGATTGCAAAATTGGCATCTGCGGGCCGCGTTCTTGCCGACAGCCGAGTCGATCTTGCGCGTTCCGGCGTGGCCATGGCCGTCGCCGCGGGCACACCGCCACCCGACGTGTCCACCGAATTGACTGTACGCAATGCCGTTCTGCATGCGCGCAGCATCGGCTACTCCACGGGTCCCAGCGGCACGCACCTCCTGCGCTTGTTCGAGCGCTGGGGCATCGCCGACGCAATGGCTTCGCGCATCGTGCAGGCGCCACCCGGCATTCCGGTCGGCACGCTCGTGGCCCGTGGCGATGTCGCGCTTGGGTTCCAGCAGTTGAGCGAATTGCTGAACCTGCCGGGCATCCACGTCATCGGGCCGCTGCCGCCGGAAATTCAAGTGGTCACGATATTTTCCGGCGCGGTGTGCACCCCATCGTCGCGACCCGAGGCCGCTCGTGAGTTGCTGGCGCACCTGGCATCTCCGATAGGGGACTCCGTGAAACGAAGCCACGGCATGGAACCGGGATAGGCAGCATTTGAACTGCGGTGCGCGACGCTGCGCGCGGTTTCGAAGTTTGCGAGTTGGTTGTTTCCATGCATACTCATGACATCGAAGAGGCTGGACATACCGGCTCGATCGCAACACGCAGCGGAGGAACGTTGGACCAGCGCCCGGCAGGGGGACCGGCATCGGTGAGTGGAGGCGTGGCCGGCTTGGCCATCGTCGATGCCCACCAGCACTTCTGGGATCCCGTGGCCAATTACCACCCGTGGCTGCGGGACGAGCCGCCCCTCCCGTTTCGCTATGGAGACTATCGCGCGATCTGCCGCCGTTACCTGCCGCCCGACTACCGTGCCGATGCCGCGCCCATCCGCGTCGACCATACGGTGTACGTCGAGACGGAATGGGATCCCGCCGACCCCATCGGCGAAATGCGCTACGTTGAAGCGTTGCGCCGCGATTTTGGCTTGCCTACCGTCGCGGTCGCGCAAGCGTGGCTCGACAAGTCGGACGCCGCGGAAATTCTCGCGCAGCAAGCGGCGTTCGCGTTCGTGCGCAGCGTGCGCCACAAGCCGCGCGCCAATCGCTCGCCCGCCGAATCGTCGCCCGGAGGCATGGCGGATGCGCAGTGGCGCAGCGGCTACGCTGAGCTCGGCCGTCTTGGCCTGCGCTTCGATCTGCAGACTCCCTGGTGGCATCTGGCCGAGGCAGCGCGGCTCGCCAGCGACTTCCCGCACATCCCGATCATCCTCAATCACACCGGCCTGCCGTCCGACCGCAGCGCTGACGGCATCGCCGGCTGGAAGGCGGCGATGAAAACGCTGGCGTCGTGTCTTAACGTCGCGGTGAAGATCTCGGGCCTGGGGCAGCAGGGTCAGCCGTGGACCGTTGCCGCGAATCGGGACATCGTGCTCACGACGATCGACCTCTTCGGTCCGTCGCGTTGCATGTTCGCGAGCAATTTTCCAGTCGACAGTCTGTGCGCAAGCTTCCAGACCATTTTTGGAGGCTTCCTGGAAATCGTGCGGAATTTTTCCGTCGATGAACAGCGTGCACTCTTCCGCGACAACGCGCTTGACATCTACGGAATGGAACAGTGACCCAAGCGTCCACCCGCCTGGGCTACGTCGGCGTCGGACTGATGGGACTGCCGATGGTCAAGCGGCTCGCATCACTCGGCTACGGGATCGCGGCCCACGACGTCGTGGACGCACAGGTCCGGTTGGCGGTTGCCGCCGGTGCGCACGCCGCATCGTCGGCATCCCAGGTGGTTGACGGTGCCGAATTCATCCTTCTGAATCTTCCGACGACGGATGCCGTCGAACAGGCGGTGTTCGGCCCCGGCGGCGTAGCGAGCACGATCAAGCCGCCGCAGCTGGTCCTCGATTTCTCGACGAACGAAGTCGCGCGGGGCAAGGATCTGGCGAAGCGATTGCGCGAGCAAACCGGCTGCGGCTGGATCGACGCACCAGTCTCCGGCGGTCCTCCGGCGTCGGGTACCGGCACGCTGACGGTCATGGCCGGCGGCGCGGCAGAGGACGTCGCGCGCGTGGCGCGCCTGATGGCCGACATCGCGGCACGCTTCACGCACATGGGACCCGTCGGCAGCGGACTGGTGGCCAAGATGATCAACCAGCTCATCGTGGGCTGCGGTCACGCCGTGATGGCGGAAGCGCTGCTGCTCGCAGAATCGGCGGGCATCGATGCGGCGCGCATTCCCGAATGCCTGGCCGGCGGCCACGCGGATGGTACGCTGCTGCAAAAGCTTTATCCGCGCATGGCAAAGCGCGACTTCGCGCCACAGGGCTATGCAAGGCAGTTGCTCAAGGACCTCGAGATGGTCAACGCGTTCGCCGGTGGACTGAAGGCGCCGGTACCGATGGCCGGCGAGGCGCTTTCGCTCTACCGCATGCTGGTCCACCGCGGTTACGCCGAACTCGACACCGGCGCGGTGTTCAAGCTCTACGACAAGATTTCACCCAAGGAGGAACCACAATGAAGCGAATCGCTCAAGCAAGCCTGGCACTGGCCGCGCTGGCTGCCGTATTGATCACGTCGCCGGCCGTGGCCCAGATCAAGCTCCGCTATGCGCACGTCGGCGTGGCCGACGCGCCCCAGACGCGCTATGCCGACGAAGTGGCGCGTCTGGTCAAGGAGCGCACGAACGGCCGCATCGAGATCCAGGTATTCCCCAACTCGCAGTTGGGCGGTGTCGGCGAAATGGTCGATGGCGTCAAATCAGGCGCCATCTCCATGGGCCACCACGACTTCGGGTCGCTGGGCAAGATCGTGTCGACGACGGCGGTGTTCAATACACCGTTCATGTATCGCGACCCGGTGCACGCGATGCATGCCACGAGTGCCAGCCAGTCGCCTGCGCTGCAAAAGATCAACCAGGAATTGATCGAGAAAGGCAACATGCGGATTATCGCGAGCCTCTTCCAGGGCACGCGCGAACTGACGTCGAAGGAGAAGGTGCTCTCGCCCAAGGACATGCAGGGCAAGAAATACCGCGGCGTTCCGATCAAACTGTGGTCGTCGATGCTGACGGGCATGGGTGCGGTCGCGACACCCGTCGAGGTGTCGGAGCTGGCAACCGCACTGGCGACCGGACTGGTGGTGGGCCAGGAGAATCCCCTGCCCAACATCTACACGCTCAAACTCTACGAAGTGCAGAAATACGTGATGATGACCAACCACATGCAGTCGGTGCTGGCGGTGTTCATCAACGAGAAGGCGTACCAGGGCATTCCGGCGGCTGACCGCAAGATCATGGAGGACACGATGGTGGAGGTGGGCCTCAAGACGCTGGAGTGGGATAAGGACACCGCGGCCAAATTCCGCAAGGATCTCGAGGGCAAGGGCATGATCTTCGTCGAGGAGAAAGACGGCCTCGATGTCAACGCCTTCCGCACTTCCGTGCTCGCGCAGGTGAACAAGGACTTCCCGGATTGGGGCCCGTACATCGAGCAGATCCGGGCGGTGAAGTAAGGCCGGGCTTTCCCGCAATGGCCCTGCTCCGCGTCATCCGCACCGCAGTTCGCTGGCTCAGCCTCGCGCTGCTTGCCGCGCTCGTGATCACGCCTCTGGCGCAGATCACGATGCGCGGCATCTTCAACGTGCCGATGGCCGGGGCCGAGGAACTCGCGCGCTACTTCCTGATCGGCCTGACGTTCATCGCCGCGTCCTACGTGACCGAGCAAGGCGGGCAGATCCGGATGGAGGAATTCCAGGGACTCATTCCGCCGCAGCCGCGCTGGCTGCTCCAACTGCTGATCGAGCTGTCCGGCGCAGTGTTCTTCGCGGTGATGTGCATCGCCGCGTTCGTGACGATCGGCAAGAACCTGCAGAATCAGACCGCCGTGATGGAGTTGCCGTTCTGGCTGTTCATGGGGCCGCTCGCCCTGGGCTCGCTGCTGTTGATGGTCGAGACGCTGGTCATGCTGGTGCATACGTGGCGGCGCCGGCGTCCTGAAGAGAAGCAGACCGTACTTACCTGAGGTCCAGATGGAAGGTTTCCTCGTCGTACTCGCGTTCCTGGGCCTGTTCATGCTCGGTTTCCCGGTCGTGCTCGCCATCGGAATTCCGTGTGTGGTCTATATCTTTGCCAACGGCCTGCCGATCGACCTCGTCGCGCAACGCACGCTGTACGCCCTCGATTCGTTCCCGCTCGTCGCGGTGCCGGTGTTCCTGTTCGTCGGCAGCCTGATGAACAGCGCGGGTATCTCGCGCTACATCTACCAGTTCGCGGACACCGCGGTGGGGCGCATGCCGGGCGGGCTCGCGCAGGTCAACATCTTCGGCAGCCTGATCTTCGCGGGCATGTCCGGTTCGGCGCTGGCGGACATCGGCGGCCTCGGACGCATCGAAATCGACGCGATGCGCAAGAAGGGCTTTTCCGGTCCGTTCGCGGCGGCGGTGACCAGCTCGTCGGCCATCGTCGGCCCGATCTTCCCGCCCTCCATTCCGCTGATCATCTACGGCACGGTGACGGGCGTATCGGTGATCCAGCTGCTGCTCGGCGGCATCGTGCCGGGCCTGCTGTGCGTCGCCATGCTGATGCTGATGACGTGGTGGCTCGCGCATCGGCGCAAGTATCCGCGCGCTGCGCGCTGGCCGACTCGTGCTGAATTGTGGCGCGATTTCAAGCCGGCATTTCCGGCCATCGTCGCGCCGGTGATCCTCATCGCAGGCATGCTGCTCGGGTGGTTCACGCCGACCGAAATCGCGTCGGTGACGGTCCTCTACGCAATGCTGATCAGCAGCCTTTTCTATCGCGAGCTCACCTGGAAGGGCGTGCTCGACGCCGCCTACGAAACAATTCGCGCGTCCGCCGGCATCCTGCTGATCGTTGCGGTTGCGGCGCTTTTCGGCTGGATCCTGTCGGTCGAATCGGTACCGCAGATGTTGACCGGCATCATGCTGTCGATCTCGACCAATCCTTACGTACTGCTGATGCTGGTCAACGTTCTGCTGATCGTCGTCGGCATGTTTCTCGACAGCACGACCGCCATCCTGGTCATCGCGCCGATCATCGCCAAGCCGCTCGTTGCCGCAGGTGTCGATCCAGTGCACCTCGGCATGGTCGTGGTCTTCAACCTGATGATCGGCCTGCTCACGCCACCTATGGGGCTGGCGCTGTTCCTTGTCGCGGACATCGCCAAGGTGACGATGAAGGACGTGCTGAGGGAAATGGCGCCCTACTACATACCGCTCGGCATCACGCTGTTGCTCATCACCTATGTGCCGCAGATCACGACGTGGATTCCGCGCATCGCGCTGGGGTCGTGAAGGTGCGACGACGCCTCAGCAGGCGTCGATCATGAACTTTGCGAAGAACGCGGCGAGTGCGTCGAAGCCGTGCAAGGGCAGCACCTGCGCGACGTACGGGTCCGGCCGGACGACGACCATGCAGCCGTGCTCGCTATCGACACCCCGCATCTCGCTCAGCCGCGTCAAGGTGGCACCCAAAATGGCGCCGAAAAACAGAATCCAAACAAAAAGGAGCCAGGATTTTCATCCTAACTCCTTGATATTACTGGTGCGCCCGGCAGGATTCGAACCCACGACCCCCTGGTTCGTAGGCGGAATTAGCCCATATAACTACCTTGTAATTCAATAACTTGCAACGCTTGCCAACATCGAATCCAGTCTAGCCCAGTCACACTTTAGGCACAGTCAAACTGGGTTGGTCACAAAAGCGCTTTGGTGGCGGACAACATTGAACTGACAGCGCGTGCGGCGCAGGGTCGCCAGCGGCACCAGGCTCATGTTGGAGCTGCCAGCGACGCCACCTTGCCGCTGGCCGGTGGCTGCCTTCGGGAAGTTCTGCGCTACTCCGGCAGGTCGCAAGTCTGCGGAGCGCACTGGTTGGCGAATGACCCCAACCGACTCTCAGTTGACAGCGAGGGCAATCCACATCGGTCGTTAACGATCTTTGAAGCATCCGACTGCCCGCGAGCCGAAACCGCCGGCATCGGTCCATCCACTATTACTTCACCAACGCGATGTCCGGCATCTTCAAGTTCTTGTCCAGGGCTGCCTTCTCCGGCCCATAAAATGGGAACCAGGGGAACCAGTCCTAGTCTTCCGGCGTGTAGAGCCAATTCGACTCATTGCCGCCCGGCGCCAGGGTTCTGATGCGTCCGAAAGCAGTTACCTTTTGATTCCGAGTACGCGAACCAAATACAACACCGCGCAGGTTTTCTGGAAGTCCCAACACTTCGGCAATTCGAGTTCGGCCGGCATGGTGTTTACAGCCATGCCACCGCCCAAACCGGGCAAGAATACGATGTCATTTGACGGGGCCATTCGGCCACTGATGCGCAGAGCCTGCTGTGTACTCCTTCGCAGTCCCGTTGATGGGAGATCCACGCAATCAAACGGCGTGAATGTGTGTTGGCTGCACCGGAAGTCCAAGCTTTCATCTACCATGGTTCGCCTCTTGTTCCATTGTGACGTCCATCCCGTGCTCAATCCATGCCAATTGCCGTGGCGCCGTCTCCGCTTCATCCGAAGTTGCCGCTTCGGGTTCCTCACCAGCGAGAACTCCGACGATGATCACGGTCCGAGAACTAGGTTTGGCAACACGAGCACGATCTGGGGCCAATACGTGCATATGGCGAGCACCACCAGCAACGGTGGCACGAACGGCCATTTCGCCCATGCCAGGTCCTTGAACGGGATATCGTCGACTTTGGCGACCACGAAAAGCGCCATGCCGAAGCAGCGGTGGTCTGTTTCAACATAGCCACCGCAAACTGGAGAGCAACCCGTTCCACATAGGTCCCACAGCTCGAAGGAGTCGATAAATTTCCGGCGCAGCGGCTTCTGTTCCATCACATTCCCTCCGCGTCGGGAATCCTCAAACCGGATTTCTGATCGAATAGGTGCACTGAACCGGGGGCGACGCTGAGCGCGATCTGATCACCTGGCCCGATGCTAGCTCGGCCGTGACTGATGACGCTAATTTGTGCGGTCCCACTGCGGACCAGCAGTTCCGTTGCGGCCCCGGTCGGCTCAACTACAACGACTTCGCCGGGCACGCTGCCGGCGCTGCCACTTTGCACGACCGCGAGATGCTCCGGTCGAACGCCGTAGCTGACGTCAAGCCATTGGCCTGCGGCAGGCTCGCGTAATACGGGCCATCGAATCCCCTCATGCGTCTCCACAACTGTATTGGCGCCGGCCCGGCGCAGCTTGCCATTGATGACGTTCATGGAGGGAGACCCGATGAACTGGGCGACGAACAGGTTTCGCGGATGGTCGTAGAGCTCGAGTGGGGCACCGATCTGTTCGACGACACCGTCGTGCATGACGACGATGCGATCGGCCATCGTCATGGCTTCCACCTGATCATGCGTCACGTATACCGTCGTCGTTTTCAACCGCTGGTGCAACGCCTTGATTTCAGCGCGCATCGCGACCCTCAGCTTGGCGTCGAGGTTCGACAATGGCTCATCGAACAGGAACACCTTGGGATCGCGCACGATAGCGCGTCCCATGG
>JANMCH010000102.1:0-89150 GCA_031361045.1 Betaproteobacteria bacterium
GAAGCCGAAGTCATAGAACGGCAAGTCGGTGCACCATTGCAGGACCTTGATCCTGGAGAATGCACCTGCCTGCGTGCCCATGTTCGCGTTCCAGAACACCACCCCGTCGTGTTCCGTTTCCAGCGCAATGCGGCTGGCATCGGGCGTCATTGCATAGCCGCCGTCCCTGGCGCCGATCGCGGCATACAGGTCGATCGGCTTGCCTTCGTCGATCCAGGCGTAGGCTTTCTGGAAATTGCTGTTACCGAGCACGACCTTGCCGTTGCCGGAGATCGCCTGTGCGCGATGCCACGGTTCCATCGTCAGGTCGATGCCTTGCAAACTAAGTTTGCGCATCCCCTTGTCGACCGACCAGATGAACGGGACGATCTCGCCGCCGCCGGCGTTTCCGTCGCCATCTCCGGCACCTTCGCAAGTGCCATCACCGTTGATGTCGATGTAGGCTGTCCCAACCGCTTTCCTGGCTCGTGTATCGATCGACCAACCGTAGCTGCTCGAGAATCCAATCTGGCTGCCACCAAAACAGGAGTTGCCATTGAGGCTGCCAAGATCCGTCACGATGCCGGTGCGCGTATCCCAGATGCCGGCCGAGTTGGTGGTGATGGGCAGCCCGGTGAAAGGGTCGTTGCCATAAGGGATGCCATTCTGGTCGGTCTGCACAATCAATTGCCGTCCGTCGCGCGAAATGCTGGCGTTGGTTCCGAGCAATCCCGGCGGTGCGTTCTGCACGCCCGTCCTGATATCCCACACGAACGGAACGTTGTCCCTGATTCCCGCGGCGCGCAGTCCGTCCTTGGACATGGCGCCCAGGTAGCCGTAGGTCACCGGCGTGTATTGCACGCCGTCGGCGTAGCCATTGAAGTAGAAGTTGGCCGTCATGGTGACGCCCGCTACCGCCGTGATGGCGCTGGACATGCACGGGTCTTCCTTGCCCGAGAAAGCATGTTCGTTGACATCCCAGTATTCGGCTTCCGACACAAGTGTTGTCGGTGCCGTCGGATAGCCGCCAGCCACGATCTCCTCGGTATAGAGCACGTACTTCTGGCCCGGCGTCAGATTGTTGATGCGGAAGCGCCCGTCCGGGCCGACCTTGCCCTGCGTCTTGTCGCCGGACATTGCGGAGATCGCATCACCCAGCGGATCGACGACGTTGCGCGCGATGATGTTGATGCCGCCGTACGGCGTGTGGCCATCCTTGAGGAAAAGCGTGCCCGCGATGGAACCGCGAGTTTTCGCGTAGGCCGGCGTGGGATACAGGTCCGAGATCGACGCGATGTCGTCGGCGCGATCGACGGTGCTCTGCTCCTGGCCAGCATTGCGACCGGTCTCATCGGGTGTCGTCGGATTTATGAACGGGAACATCGTCTCGATGTACTTCGGATCCAGCCTGTTCGCCGTAGGATCCGGGTTGCGCCAGGAGTGCACAGGTTTCACGCAACCGGGAACGCCCGGATACATATCCTGGCCCCAGCCCGGTGAACTGAAGTAGCCCATTTGGCCGTTGACCTGCGAATGCGACAGGTTGATCGCATGGCCGAACTCGTGCGTGAACACACCGGCGATGCGTTTGCCATCAATGTCGGGCGGCGGAACACCCATGTCCGGGTCGACCGCTTCGGTGGAGACGATCCAGCCATTCATCACCGCCGTCGCCTTGACGATGGTCTCGGGATAGCCGTCACCATCGCGGTCTTCGGCAAACTCGGCGAACGCAATGCCCAGGACCTGGTCCCGCGGCACGCCGAAGATTTCCTCGATCACCATGCCGTACTGGTCGTAGATGACATACAGGCCACCTTCGTTGTACTGACCATAGATCTTCGACGCCGTGGCGCCGTCGACCACGTCCACTCCGATGCTCTTCACGTTGCTGAACTTCGTGAAATCCTTCGGACTGGTGACGGCCCTCCACGTCGACGTCACCACATCGCTCCACTGCTTGAGCGCAAACGCCGTGATGTTGTCGGCCTGCACGTTGTTCAGGAACACCGTGCCATCGAGTTTGTAGGCATAGTCGCCGATGTCGGTATAGACCTTGACCGGACCCTTGCCCGTATCCCAGCGCAGCGGCTGCGGATTGCCCGGCTGATCGGTGGTGAGCAGCGGGCCGGCGGCTTGGGCGACCGAGACAACCGCTGCCAGGGCAACGGCCAGAGAAAACTTCAGTGTAGTAATCATCGCATCACACCCTTCTCGATCCAGCCTTCCTTGACGGCGCGCTTGACGAAGCTGATTAGCACTTCGCCTTCGACCGCACCCGCGGGCTTTGCCAGCATCGCGGTTTCCTTGGTGCTCAACTTGCCCGGCGTCACGGACATTCCCTTGAACAGGTTCCGGTTGTCGAAGCTGTTGGCCGCCTGGCTTCCGCTGTACGTGAACTTGCCCTGCGCCATGCCGACCGTCGTCGTCATCCGGGTGCGGCTGGCTGGCTTGTTCATGAACATGGTCACCTTCTCGCCCACGGTCCACGTGGCCATGCCTTCGATCTTGGTCGGCAGAAGGTAGCGGCCGTCGGCCAACTTGCGTGCCTTCAGCAAACCGTATTGGCGGAACCTGTAGATGCTGTTTGCGGGCATGTCGCGCTTGATGCTGCTGTCGACTTTCATCGTGATCTCGGTGAACGGGAGGCCGTTCTCGATGCCATCGGTGACCTGGGTGATCTTGCCGGTGAGGATCACGTCCGCGACGTCGATCATCTGTTTCAGGTTCTGGGGGACCAGCTGCGATGCGTGCAACGGCGTCACTGCGGTGGTTGCCAGAATGAAGGCCACGGCCAACAGAGATTGAATGGGTCGATTCATGGGTCGTCTCGATGAGATGCGCACACTGTCGGGGTGCGACTTCCGGCGCGAAGTGTAGAGAATTACCGAATTGTGTCAATTGCAAAGTATGTAGCCTTTCGTTGCAAACATTGCAATTCACCGGTTCATTTCAGCCCTATACTTCGCATCTGCAGGATTTCTCAGTTCGAAGGCGCCAAGAAATTTCATGATCAATGCAGGGATGGAGGACTTTTCCCCGGTTCTGGACCAGGTCACGCGCGGTGGCCGGGGCTCCGTGGCGCGCACTCTCGGAGCGTTCGTCACAAAGCATGGCGAAGTGGCAACACCGCTTCACCGCGCCTTCGGCGCCATCGCGCGCGGCTCCCAAAGCATCAACGAGGGTCGCTACGAAGAAGCACTGAACGTGATGATTCCGGCGCTGGAAGAGCTCGAACGCAGTGCGTTCAACAAGCGCCTGGGTTGGTTACATGCCATGGTGGGCTTCGCCGTCGGCATGATGGGCAATCCGGAGCGCGGTCTCGAATGGACGTCGCGCGCGGTTGCTGAACTCGAGCTGGTGCCGGCATCAGTTGACAACTTCACTGCCTACAGCAATCAGGGATGCCTGTTGGGCATGGTCGGCGAGCATGATGCCTCGAAGGAAATGCTGGAACGCGCCCTCGACTTTGCGATCGCCACGGGAAACCTGGGAAGCCAGCACATCGCGCTGTCCAACATTTCGTATGGGTTGCTGATCAAGCTGCAGGAGAGCGAGTTGCTCTCCGCGGCGCAGAAGCGGTCGTTGGCAATCCAGGCGCTGAAGTACGCAGAACGTGCGAAGGAACTTTGTTCCGGCGAGGCACTGGGACTGGATCCGGGTGGAATAGACAGCCTGCTGGGGCAGGCCATGCTGCACGCGGGCGATGTCGCTCGCGCCAGGACCATGTTCGCCCAGGCCTTGCAGTCGGGCCTTGCCAATCCAGGCGAAAGTGTCGAGGCGCACTTGGGGATGGCGATGGCCCTTCGGATGAGCGAAGAGTTCGACGATGCGCGTGTCCACCTGCGTACCGCACACGAGGTCGCAACCTCCCGACAACTCGGCCTGGTGCTGGATCGCGTGATGGCCGAGGGAGCAATTCTCGAGAACGCCGCCGGTGATCTAAAGGCCGCGCTGGACTGGACCCATCGTCGCTGCAATTTTTTGGAGAAGCACTACAAGCAGCGCCTGCAGTTGCTGGCGCGCAGCACCGAACTCGCCACGCAGGCGGACTCGGTCAGCCTGAATGCGTCGCGCTATCAGAAAGAAGCGGAGTCGTTGATCTCCAGGAGCCGCGACTGGGACGATGAACGCTTGCGCGATGCGCTGACGGACACCTTCAATCGCAAGGGATTGGCACGCGTAGCGGGCCATATCTTCGCGCCGTTCCGGGAACTGGCGACCGTCGTCATCGACATCGACAATTTCTCGTCGATCAATGACTCCTACGGCCGACCGACAGGCGACATTCTGCTCAGGCGGGTTGCCTCGATCATCGCGTCTCATTTGCGGAATGCGGACCAGTTCGGCCGTGCTGAGGGCGCAGAATTCCAGCTGCTGCTGCTCGACTCGCTACCGGATGCGACATTCGCGACCTGCGAGCAGATCCGGACGGCCATCGAACACGGACAGTGGCTGCCGTCGCATCCGGAAGCAAAAGTCACAGTCAGCATCGGAATCTGCAATCGCTCATCGGAAAAGAATTTCGAGGCCACCCTGGCGGCCGCAGACCAGGCGCTCGAGCGTGCGAAGAAATTCGGCGGGAACAGGACGCACGTCGCGCAGCTCATCCCTGCGCAATCTTCCTCGCCAGTTCCAGTACCTTGAGTGCAGACGGCGCCAGGACACGATTCTTGGGCCAGATCGCGTGCAGGTAGCCATAAAGGCTTGACGGGTCTTCCGGATCGAGGGCCGCCAGTGACCCGGCATACCTGGCGAAGACCTGTGGCGGCAGGAGGCCGATCAGGTCGGTCGTCGCCACCAGATTGGCGAGCACGCTCAGGTCATCGCACTCGACTACCGTAGGAATGGGCTCCGACACCTCCAGCCCGAAGCACGCGTGCAGTTCGCGGTCGATGGCCGGATTGACCCGTGACAGCGCCAGCCGATACCGCAGCAAGTCCCTCGCGGTCACCCTGCCCGCGGACGCCAGCGGATGGCCGCTGCGGCAACATACGATGGCTTTGATGGTGGCCAGTTTCTTGGTCGCGTAGTTCTCTTCGCTGCCTGCCGCGTAGCGAATGTCGCCAAGGCAGATATCGATTTCATTGTTGTCCAGCCGCTCGATCAGTGTCGGCATGTTTCCGAACTCGACGTGGATCCGCAGATGCGGCGTGTGCTCGTGGATCGCGCGGATGAGTCCGGGAATGATGATCGACGCCGGAATCGGCCCGGCACCAATGGACACCCGGTCGAAGTCCCCTCGCCTCAGCAGGTCGAGATTGAGTTCGAAGCGCTTGTTCTCGAAATCGAGCGCCTTCGCGTGTGTCAGCACGGCCTCACCGGCAGCGGTCAGCGTCGCGCCATTGGCATTGCGGTTGAACAGCTGCAGACCCAGGTCGTCCTCGACCGATTGTATGCTCCGGCTGAAGGCCGACGGGCTGAGATGAACGCGTATCGCTGCACGCGAAATGCGTCCTTCTTCGGCCAGGGCGATGAGGTGGACGAGGTTTCTGGGGCTGAGCGGCATTGGGTTCGCTAAGCCGGCTCGAGCTTCGCGTATTCGAGCGCCAGCCACTTCACGCCGGTATCGCGGAAGTTGACCTGTACGCGCGCGTCCGGACCTCGACCTTCGGAGTCGATGATGACGCCCAGTCCGAACTTCGCGTGCTTGACGCTTTGCCCGATACGCCACACCGGCCCGGCGGGCGTGGCTTGCGGCGCCTTGGTCACGCGGCCCCATTCGGCATCGTCGACGTCGATTGCGCGGCGGCGGTACGGCGACAGCCACTGCACGAGATCGGGCGGCAATTCGGTCAGGAACCGCGACGGGATGTTGTAGCGCGTCTGGCCGTGCAGCATGCGGCTCTGCGCCTGCGTGACATAGAGTCGCCGCCGCGCACGCGTGATCGCGACGTACATGAGCCGGCGCTCCTCTTCCAGGCCATCGACTTCGGACAGGCTGTTCTCGTGTGGAAACAGTCCTTCCTCAAGGCCCGTCACGAACACCGTGTGGAATTCGAGGCCCTTGGCCGCGTGCACGGTCATCAATTGCAGCGCCGGCCGGCCCTCGGCGGCCTGCGTGTCGCCGGCTTCGAGTGCGGCGTGCGTGAGAAACGCGGTCAACGCATCGCTGGCGCCTTCCTCATTGGGGCCGTCGATCGCTCCCCCTACCGGTGAGGACGCATCGACGTCGACGCGGTCGCTGAACATGGGCGCGTCGGCGATTTCCGCTTCGCGTACGAAACCGGTGGCGGCGGTGACCAGTTCCAGCAGGTTCTCGACGCGGTCCTGGCCATCCTTTTCCGCCTTGTAGTGCGCCAGCAATCCGGACTTCTCGATCACGTGCTCGACCGCTTCAGGCAACGGCAGCGAGTGCGTTCCCTCGCGCAAGGCATTGATCAGCCGCACGAAGGCGGTGAGCGAGGTACCCGCCTTGCCCGTCGTCAAGCCCGATGACGCGACCTGCCACAGCGTCGCCGCCTCGCGGGATGGTTCCGTGCCGCGCGCCGCATCCTGCAGGTTTTCCAGCGTGCGCGCGCCGATGCCACGCGGCGGAAAGTTTACGATGCGCAGGAACGCGCCGTCGTCGGCGGGCGCGGCGATGAGGCGCAGGTACGCGAGTGCATGCTTCACCTCGGCGCGTTCAAAAAAGCGCATGCCGCCGTAGACACGGTACGGAATGCCGGCGCCGAACAGCGCATGTTCGAGCACCCGCGACTGCGCATTGGAGCGATACAGCAGCGCCACCTCGTCATGCGGCACGCCGTCGTCACTGATGCCCTTCACCACGTCGACGATGAACGCCGCCTCGTCCTGGTCCGTGGCCGCCGAGAATGCGCGCAGCGGCTCGCCCTTGCCTTCGCGGGTCCACAGGTTCTTGCCCAGCCGCGCGTGGTTGTGCTTGATCAGCGCGTTGGCGGCATCGAGGATGTGTCCGTGCGAGCGGTAGTTCTGCTCCAGCTTGATCAGCTTGACCGGCTGCTCGGGTGTTGCGAAGTCGCGCTCGAACTGCTGCATGTTGGCGACCTTGGCGCCGCGAAATGCGTAGATCGACTGATCGTCGTCGCCGACTGCGAACACCGCCGTGTGCGGACCCGAGAGCATGCGCAGCCACTTGTACTGCAGCGTGTTCGTGTCCTGGAACTCGTCGACGAGCAGGTGCGAAAAGCGCCGGCGATAGTGCTCGCGCAAGCCTTCGTGGCCGGCCAGCAGTTCGTAGCTGCGCAACAGGAGCTCGGCGAAGTCGACCACGCCTTCGCGCCGGCACATCGCGTCGTACAGCGCGTAGTGCTCGACCTGATGGCGCGACAACTCATCGGTGGCCTCGACCATGTTGGGGCGCAGGCCCTCCTCCTTGGCGTTGGCGATGAACCATTGCAGCTGCCTGGGCGGATAGCGGTCGTCGTCGAGATTGTGCGCGCGATACATCCTCTTGATCAGCGACAGCTGGTCCTGCGTGTCGAGGATCGTGAAGAGTTGCGGCAGGTCGGCATCGCGATGATGCGCGCGCAGCATCCGGTTGCACAGGCCGTGGAACGTCCCCACCCACATGCCGCGTGTATTCACCGGCGTCAATGCCGACAGGCGCACCATCATCTGCTTGGCCGCCTTGTTGGTGAAGGTGACGGCGAGGATCGACAATGGTCCCGCCTGGCCCGTGGCGAGCAGCCATGCGATGCGCGTCGTCAGCACACGCGTCTTGCCACTGCCGGCACCCGTAGGATCAGCGCGGATGCGTGCGGCAAAGTGACGGCGGCCAATTGTTCCGGGTTGAGATTCTCGAGGAGTGGCGATGCCATGCGCCGAATGATAGCCGACGCGAGGTTCCGCTCCGCGCATGCGGGCGCGGATTCCCGTCATCGCGCGCTATAATCGCGCGCACCCGACAACCGCCTCATCCACGCTCTCGACTCCAGCGACGACCATGCCCCGCGCCCCCGGCCTCACACCCGCCGCCAATTCGGCCACCACGCGCGCCTTCGTGCACTGGATGCGCGCCGCCGCGCCTTACGTCCACGCGTTTCGCGGCAAGACGTTCGTCATCGCGTTCGGCGGCGAAGTGGTCGCGGACGAGGAGTTCCTGGGCGTCGTGCACGATCTCAATTTGCTGCACAGCCTTGGCATCCGCCTGGTCGTTGCGCATGGCTGCCGCCCGCAGGTCGAGGCGATCCTCCAGCAGCAGGACATCGAGAGCCGTTATGCGCGTGGCGTGCGCGTCACCGATCCGGAGTCGATGGATTGCGTGCTCGAGGCCGCCGGGCAGGTGCGCGCACGCATCGAAGCCCTGCTTTCGCTCGGCCTCGCCAATTCGCCGATGGCCGGCGCGCGCAACCGCGTGTCGAGCGGCAACTACCTGACCGCGAAGCCGATGGGTATCGTCGATGGCGTGGACATGCAATTGACCGGCGAGGTCCGCCGCATCGACACCGAGGCCATCCAGCAGCGCCTGGACGACGGCGACATCGTGCTGATCTCACCGATCGGCTATTCGCCCACCGGGGAAATCTTCAACCTGACCGTCGAGGAAGTCGCGACGCAGGTCGCCGTGCGGCTGGAGGCAACCAAGCTCATCTTCCTGATGGACTCCGACGGCGTGCGCAACGGGCGCCGGCAATTGCTCACCGATCTTTCGACGACCGACGCGCTGGCACTGCTCGAAAAAGGCGACAAGCTGACCGCCGACGTGCGCTACTACCTCCCGGCCGCGGTGCGTGCCTGCGACAACGGCGTGAAACGCGCGCATCTCGTCAGCCGGCATCACGACGGCGCCTTGCTGCTCGAACTTTTCACCCGCGACGGCGTGGGCACCATGATCGCCGCCACGGCGTTGGCCAATATCCGCAGCGCGACGATCGACGACGTCGGCGGCATTTTGGGCGTCATCGAACCGCTGGAGGAACAAGGCGTGCTGGTGCGGCGTTCGCGCGAGCGGCTGGAAAGCGAGATCGAACGCTTCCTGGTTGCCGAGTACGATGGCCACATCGTCGGCTGCGCGGCGCTCTACGCGTTCCCGGAGGACAAATTGGGCGAGCTTGCGGCGCTGGCCGTGCAGCCGGATTTCCGCCGCGAAGGCTACGGCGAAGCGCTGATGCACGAGATCGAGGCACGCGCGCGCAAGCTGAAGCTGGCCGAGCTGTTTGTGCTCACGACCAAGACCGCGCATTGGTTTCTGGAACGCGGCTTTCGTGTGGCCGAAGTCGCCGACCTGCCGCGGCAGAAACAGGCGCTCTACAATTACCAGCGCAAGTCGCTGGTCTATCGCAAGTCCCTCTAGGATTCAAGCCATGGCAAGAACCGTCAACTGCGTCAAGCTCGGCCACGAAGCCGAGGGCCTGGATTTTCCTCCTTATCCCGGCGAACTCGGCAAGCGCATTTACGAGAACGTGTCGAAGGAGGCCTGGGCCGCGTGGCTCAAGCACCAGACGATGCTGGTCAACGAGAATCGGCTGAGCCTGGCCGACATCCGCGCGCGGAAATGGCTTGCCGAACAGATGGAGAAACACTTCTTCGGCGGCGGCGCGGACATGCCGCAAGGTTACGTGCCGCCGACCTGAGGTCCGGACCGTTCCACCGAGGGCACACTCCCGGGCGTAGAATGAGCCGGACCTGTGGGCGATGATCGCCTTGAAGGGATCCAGCTGGTGAAGATCGCCATTGCATCCAGCGTACGCAAGATGCGGAGCGCGGCATGGTAGATACCCAGCGCGACATCGCAGCGGTGATGTTCACAGACATGCGCGGCTTCACGGCGCTCATGCAGTCGGACGAGGAACTCACGCTGCAGCTGCTCGACCTGCAGCGCCGACTCGCCGACCCACTGCTCGAAAAATACCGCGGCCGCCTGATCAAGACGATCGGTGACGCGTTCATGGTCGAGTTCCGCAGCGCCATTGATGCCGTGCGCTGCGCCATTGGCTTGCAGCAGGCGCTCCACGACCACAACGTTGCGGTCCCTGCCGAACGCCAATTGCATATCCGGATCGGCGTCCACATGGGTGACGTCATGCGCTCGGGCGACGACCTGCTCGGCGACACCGTGAACATCGCGGCGCGCGTCGAGCCGCTGGCCGACGCCGATGGCATCGCGATGACGCAGGCCGTGTACGAGCAGGTCCGCAACCGGCTCGAGCAGACGATCGAGGCGCAGGGCATCGCGCAGTTCAAGGGCGTGACCGGCGACACCCCGCTGTACCGCGTGCTTCTCCCGTGGAGCGTGCCCGGGAACGCACCTCGCCGGTCAATGGATGCGACGCGCAAGCGCAACCGGCTCATCGCAGGTGCTGCGACTGCAGCGGTCGCGGTGGCCGGCATCATTGCGTGGGCAACCTGGTACGACCGTACGTCGCCCGCCGCAATCGTGGCCGCACCCGCGGCGACCACCGCCGTCCCCGTCGCTGCTCCGGTCCGCGACGGCAAATCCATCGCCGTGCTGCCGTTTGCGAATCTTGGTGGTCGCCCCGAGGATGCCTACCTGGCCGACGGACTGCATGAGGAGGTACTCAATGCGCTGGCGCGGTTGCACGCGCTCAAGGTGATCTCGCGCACATCGGTGATGGAGTATCGCGGCAAGACCGACAACGTGCGCGAAATCGGCGAGCGACTCGGGGTCGGGATGATCCTGGAGGGGTCGATCCGACGCGACGGCAACAAGTTGCGGCTCACGGTGCAGTTGATCGATGCGCGTGACGACCGTCACCTGCTGGCCAGCAACTACGATCGCGACCTGACGCACGTATTCGATCTGCAGAGCACGGTGGCGCGACTGGTCGCCAACGCGCTGGCGGCCACGCTGTCCCGGAACGAACGCGGCGAACTGGACCGGGTAGCCACGAACAGCGGCGATGCCTATGACCGCTATCTGCGCGCCATCGCGGCGTTCCGTAAACCCGTTCCGGGAGATGAGGACGGCCTGATTGCGCCCAAACGACTGCTCGAGGAGGCGCTCCAGATCGACCCCGACTACGCGGACGCTTTCGCGCTGTTGTCGCAGGTCCATACGTGGACGTTCTTCGTGAATGCGAAGCCCGAGGACGGCACCGCGGCCAGGAAGGCGTTCGAGCGCGCGAACGAGCTGCAGCCGGACTTGGCCGAGGCAAGACTGGCGCGCGGCCTCTACACGCTGTATGTCGCGAAGGATCCGGAACGCGCGGTGAATGACCTCAAATCGGTGGTGGAGGCGCGCCCCAATTCAGCGGAGGCATATGTGGCTCTGGGTTTCGCGCTGCGGCGCCGCGGACAATTCGAGCAGGCGCTGGCGGCCCAGTTGCGCGCGCTGGACCTGGATCCACTGAATGAGGTTTATTCCACGCCGCCGATCACGACGCTGTTGGGACTGCGTCGCTTTCCGGAGGCGCTCGCGCAGGCGCAGGCCTACGTGGATCGATTCCCGAGCAACCCCGAGCCGTACTTGATCCGCGCGCACATCGAATCGCAACTGCAGCAAAGCGCCGCGCCCATACGCTCGGCATTGCGCGAACAGGGCCACCTGCTGCCCCCGATGGTCCACAAGGTGGTCGAGGCCGAGATCGCACGCAGGGAGGGGAGGTATCTCGACGCCGTGAAACTGTGGGACGCCGTACCGCCCCAGGATCCGCTGGCCCGTGGCGAGCGGATCGGGTTCCTTTATTTCGCTGCCGGGGACAAGGTACGCGCCGAGCGCATTTTCCGCGACGCCGAACGATACGCCCTCGAGCGCCTGCGCAAGTCGGCCAACATCGACTTGAGGCAACTTGCCATCGTGCAGTCGATGCTGGGGAAACACACCGAGGCGCTGGCGACGATCGAGTTGGCGCGATTGCGGTCGCCGGAAGCCCGCGATCCGGTCAATGGCCCGTACGTTTCCTTTGCGCGCAGCGTCATCCTGGTGCGCGCCGGGCGCAGGGAAGAAGGCCATGCGGAGGCGGTCCGGCTGCTCCGCGTCCCCTTCGGCGCGCCCTTGCAATACTTTGAAGAACCGGATCCGATATTGCTGTTGCTGAAAGGCGATCCGCACTACGAGGAATTGATCGAGCGGCCGCCTCGGCTGTGAACCGCACAACCCTTGGCGTGCCGTCGCGTGTTGAGACTAGCGCGGTGCAGGCGGCGGTGGGTCGACGATTGTCGCGCCCAGATCCTTCAGCAGCCGCTGGAATTCCGGAGACGCCATGATGATGGTGCCGGCCGCGGTGCGCAGCCTGTCTACAGCTTCGTCCGGCAGGTAGAAGGACGTGGGTTGCTGGTTGAGGAATGCGCGCTCCTTCAGGTCCGGCAGCGTAGCAAACGATACATCGACGGCAAAGATTTCCGCCTGCGGCGATTCAACTGCGGCGCACACCGGCGAATTCTTGTCGGTACCGCACCCGGCCAGGCGACGCACTTCCTGCATGTTTTTCCACCGTGCCGCGATGTCCTTCAACTGCTCGACCGCCTCGTAGGAATAGTGGTCGATCGGAACGCCGGTGGCCTTGAGCAGGATGTCGATCGTGCCGGGCGGGCGCTCCGATTCATCCCAGTTGGTGGGTGGCGAAGACAGTGAATTGACCACCAGGACAATGATCCTCTTCACGCGGTCGAGTGGCGTCGGTATTCCCTTGGCGTGCAACGCCTCGAGCAGCTCAAGCACATCGAGCACGCCACGCATGCCCAGGTTGTCGGACACGCCGCCGTCAACCAGATGGATGTAGGGGCGATTGATCCCATCGGCATATTCCTCGGCGTCCTTCAACTCGCGTATCGCGCGCGCCGCGGGACGCGGCGGAATCTCCGCGCCGGTGAACAACTTGACCCAGGCCGGCGCCTGATAGTCACAGGTCCCGCCATAGTTGTTGATGGTGACCGGGGACAGCACCACCGGGACCGCCGAGGATGCGGCCGCCGCGCGGGACAACTTCACCGCGCCCAAATCCGAGCACATCACGTTCCACAGGTTCTGACTGAACGGCATCCGGCCACCGCTCGAAATGTCGGTGGCCGACGCAATGATGAACGGACCGTCGCCGCGGTTGAGGTCGCCGAAGGTCGCACCATTGAACAGGATCTCGTCGTAGTACGCGGCCGCCAATTCCGAGCGGCCCCAGCCCGTCGATGACAGGTTGCCCCAATTGGCCGGACTGAACGAGCGGGAAAGGAGCTCGCCCTGGACGTTTCGCTTGAGGAAGCGTTGCTCGTAGTCGGTGAAGAGCTTGTCGCCATAGAGCCCAAACGCCAGCGCGGTGAAACTGCCACCGGACACGCCCGTGATGACGTCGACGCCATCGAGCAGGCGAACGCGGTTGCCCTTGGCTCCGACGACCTCGGTGCGCTTCAGGAATTCAAGTACGCCATACGAAAATGCCGCCGCCCGGGTGCCGCCTCCCGAAAACGCGAGGATGACGAGATTTTCCTGCGCCCTGGAATTCTTCAGCCGCGACTGGTACGTATAGCCTGTTTCCAGGTCCGCCTTCGCGATGGGCGGATTGACCGGACGCGTCGCGCAGCCGCCAAGACCGAGCAACAGCGAAAGTATCGAGAGCGAAGCGACGCCCAACAGGTTCATGATCGAACTTCCTGCAGCAATCTTCGAATCGTCACGGCCTGCTTACCACTGGAACGCCACGCCGAACATCGGGCCGTTGAAGGTGGTGTCGGCGAGGCCCTTTCCGGATTTGAAATTGTAGTCGAGGTAGCGCCAGATGCCGAAGGCCTCGCCCCAGCTGAAACGATAGCCGATTCCGCCGGCCAGTTGCCACGTGAGGTCCGACTGTCCGGTACCGATATCGGCGTAGAACGGCGCGAACCATTGGCGATTGTCACCGAATGTGTAGCGACCCTTCACGCCGACGATGCCGTCCCACATGCTCTCGTCAACCTGCTTGCTTCCGCTGGGACCGCCAGGAATGGCGATCGGGCCAAGCGCACCGTTGATCGAGTAGTTCAGCGTCGGCTTTATCTGCAGCATCCGCGCGCCGCCGAGCAGGTCGACCGTCCACGCCGGGTCGGAGGCAACTCGGTACTCGCCGGCGATCGTCCAGATCGTGGCCTTGATAACGAGGTCCAGATCTACCGTAGCCGTGGCAGGTATGCCGACATTGCCTACGGAAAAATCGCGATCATGCGATTTGACGCCGCCGACATCGGCATAAAAGATGTCGGTGTACAGTCCCCAACGTCCATTATGGACATCGAGCGTTCCCTGGAACGTCATCCGGAGGTGGCTGATGACGTCGCTCATGCTGGCGTGGACGGAGGTACTGCCCCTGTCGCCGGGAAAATTCGCCGTGGCGTCGATGGCAGGAATCCAGCCGTAGATCGTCGCTGTGAGAAGCCACTTCTCGCCCATGCTGCCGGAAGGCGCTGACTGGGCGGTTGCCGATAACGGCAGCAGCACACCGGCCGCGAAGGACAGCGTTGCCACGGCACTGCGGAAAGGACGGAGAATTGTCATCATTGACCTTGTCGTGCGGTTGGATTGAACTTGATCCGGCGCAGGCGAAAACCGCTTGAGCTCAGGGTGCCGGGACCACAGTGTAAAAGACACCGTTGGCGCCGAACGACGGCTGGAACCACGTGTTGCCGTTCAGGTAGTACGTCGTGCCGTTCTTGTTGATCGCCATCGAACCGGCGGGCATTGCCGCGTAATTGACGCCCATCGCGAACGAACCTGCCGGCGCCGAACTCGCGGCGGCCGCACCGGCCGCCACGCCGGAACCGTACGCCGCACTGGTCGCCGCGGCCGTATTGGCGCTGCCGGTCGCAACACCCGCAGCGTAGGCGTTGGCCGTCGCAGCCTGCGCATTGGCTGACGCCACCGCGGCGGAGTTGGCCGACGCCACCGAGGCACTCGCTACCGCGACGCCGACGACCGCTCCCGCCGCGGCCGCGCATCCGTAGCACCCGTATGTCGCCACCGCAACCGGCGGGTGATACGGATAGGGATAGGCCGGCACCGGCGGATGATAGGCCGTCGCGCCATAGGGCGTGGTATGTACGGCGCCATAGCCAACCGCGCCGGCGGTGGTTCCGCCGTAGACATTGGTATGTTCGGTGCCGCCGCCTTCGGCATGCGCCGAGCTGCCGCCATACATGTTCGTATGTTCGGTGCCTTCCCCGGCGTCATGGGTCGAACTGCCGCCATAGGCGTTGGTGTGGCTGGTGGAACCCGCAGAGTGGCTCGTGCTGCCGCCTGCACGATTGGCGGATGACCATCCGGCCGCAGGCAAGGTCCACAGGGCCACCGCGGCGGCGAGCACTGCCACGGCAGCGTTGACGGTCGTTTGCATCGCACGGTTTTTCATCGTAGGTCTCCGATCACTGCGGCTTCGTTGCAGGCTTGGGTGCGGCATTCGGCGCAGCCTTGGCCGGTGCCGCCTTGCCCAATGCATTCACTGCCATCCGCGATGGCTTGGCGGGATTGGCGAAAGCCATGCGCTTGCCGGCCTTCGCCTTCGCCGACGTGAAAATCTCCGGCATCAGCACGGAGTCGATCTTCCAGGTGGACAGTTCCAGTTCGTGCCGCAACTGCCGCGGATCGTCGCGGAACACGGCGCGGACTCGGCGCGGCAACTTGTCTTCCGTGCCGATCCAGATCTGCAGGAACACGCTGTCGCTGGCCCACGCCACCATGTCCGTCTTCACGCCGCCGACGACACTGGACGGGCCGATGTAGAACGCCAGCTTGGCGCCGTCGGTCAATGCCGCATAGGGATCGGCGACGATGAGATCGGTGAAGGGGAAATAGGTCGCGGCAGTGGTGTACGCCAGCTTCAGCGCCCCGTCGATGGTCGGCGGCGCATCGGCGATCGCGACCAGGTCTTCCGCCGGCGCGTACGCCATGATCGTCTTGCCGTCGTAGTAGTACTCAGCCGCCGGTCCGTCGCCCAGCATGACGATCTTCAGCTTGTCCGGCCGCTGCAGCGTGACGTCGTAGCGCGACGAGTACACGATCGGCGGGCCGAGCTTGCTCGGGAATTCGTAGCCGACGGTCGCGGTGAACGACATCGTCTTTGCCGCGGCGAGCCTTGCGCTCGTCGCCTTCAGCAATTCCATCGCCCTGGGCTCGAGCACCATCTTGAGCGGTTGTGCGGCAGGTTTCTTCGCGGGCTTCGCAGGCATCGCCTTGGCCTGCGGCGCTGCCGTCGCCGGTGTGGGCGCCTGTGCCGCAACCTCTGCGGACAGCATGAGACCCGCCGCGAGCACCAGCATCGATGCGTTCACGCGGCATCGCAGCAACTTCATTTCCACGGATCGTCTCCTCGTGCGACAAAATTGCCGCAGTATCCAGGTTCAGCCAATTCCGACCCGGACCCTCTCCAAGGGGCAATTTTCGCACAAGCCTAGCCAACCGCGGGCACCTGGAGCGGTCGGTTGCGGGCTGGTAGACTCGTTCGCATGGCCACGCCTCCGATCAGTCGCTACCCCGTCCCGAAACTCGAGGACCTGCCCGAGGACATCCGTGCGCGCATTCTCGAGGTGCACGGGAAGGCGGGATTCATTCCCAACGTTTTCCTGACGCTTTCGCATCGGCCGGAGGAATTCCGCGCGTTCTTCGCGTACCACGACGCACTGATGGAACGCGAAAGCGGGCTGTCCAAGGCCGAGCGGGAGATGATCGTCGTCGCGACGTCGGGCGCGAACGACTGCCTCTACTGCATCGTGGCGCATGGCGCCATTCTGCGAATCTACGCGAAGAACCCGCTGGTCGCGGATCAGGTCGCGAACAATTATCTCAAGGCGGATATCAGCGACCGGCAGAAGGCGATGCTGAAGTTCGCGCTCAAGGTCGCGCTGCACAGCGCCAGCATGGTTGACGACGACTTCGCGGCGTTACGCGCGCACGGCTTCGGCGACGAGGACATCTGGGACATCGGCGCGATCGCGGCGTTTTTCGCGTTGTCGAATCGCATGGCCAACCTGATCAGCATGCGGCCAAACGACGAGTTCTTCATGATGGGCCGCGTGCCCAAGGTCAAGTAGGGTCAGATAATTAGGGTCAGCTAATTAGGGTCAGACTCGAATTTCCTCGACCGAGTCGGCAAATTCGCGGAGTAAGCGGAAAATCGAGTCTGACCCTAATTAGCTGTGACCTAAATTAGCTGCAACGGAAATTCGAGTCTGACCCTAATTATCGCTAGACCACACCCCACTTCGCGAACCATGCGAGCATGCGCCTCCAGCCGTCCTCGGCATCCGCCTTGCGGTAATTGTCCGCGCGGAAATCGGCATGGAAGCCGTGGCCAGCCTCCGGGTACATGACCAATTCCGCCGGCGTACCTGCGGCCTTCAGCGCGGCGAAGAATTTCTCGACGTCGGCCACCGGAACGCCGGCGTCCTTGGCGCCATAGAGTCCCAGCACCGGCGACTTGATTTCGCCGACACGATCCAGCGGATTGCGCGGCGTCAATTCGTTGGTTGTCCCCGTGACCGGGCCATACCAGGAGACGACGGCCTTGAGCTTCGGGTTGGTCGACGCATAAACCAGTGGCGTGCGCCCGCCGCGACAGAAGCCGGTGATGCCCATGCGATTGAGGTCGCCATTGAAGCTCGCGCGCACGAACTCGACCGTTGCGTCGTAGTCGGAGACGAGTTCGGTGTCGTACTTGGAGTTCACGATCGGGCGGATCTCGGCCATCGTGCTCAACTTGGTCAGATCCGCTTTGCGCGAATAGAGGTCGGGCACGATCGCGTAGTACCCGGACTTGGCGAGTCGCCGGCAAACGTCCTTCATGTAATGGTTGAGGCCGAAGATTTCGGCCGCGACCAGCACCACCGGGAACGGACCGCCTTTGACCGGCATCGCACGAAAGCCACGAATATTGCCCGTAGCGGTGGGAATGGACACCTCGTCGGCGACGATGCCTTCGGTGTCCGTGGTGATTTCCTGCGCCGACGCCGATTGCGACAGCGCGAGTGCTGCGCTGGCACCCAGCGCGGTCCAGATGAAGTCGCGACGCTTGAAGTCCTTCTCCGGCAGCAAGCCCTTCATGTCCTGCTCGAGATCCACTTTCAACGCACGCTCCTCATTGGTACCTGCCATGGTGTCATGCCCTCATCTGCCTTCATGGGCCTTCATAGGCCCTCATAGGCCACATGCCCGCCGACCAGCGTGTAGCGCACCCTGCCCTGCACTTCCATTCCCAGGAACGGCGTATTCCTGCCCAGGCTGCGCAACGTACCGTGATCGACCGTCCAAAGGCTTTCCGGATCAAACACGCAGATGTCGGCGGCGCATCCAACGGCTATTTCGCCGGACGCAGCCCCCAGCAACTTTGCCGGCTCGCTGGTGATGCGCGCGAGCGCGGCGGGCAGCGGAATCCTGTCTTCGGCAGCCCATTTGAGCGTCAGCGGCAGCAGGAGTTCCAGTCCAGTGGCACCGGCCTCCGCTTCGCCGAACGGAACCTGCTTGCCGTCGTCGTCGACGGGCGCATGGTCGGAACAGATGAGGTCGATGGTGCCATCGGCCACGCCGGCGCGCAGTGCGGCGCGGTCGCGAACGTTGCGCAGCGGCGGCACCAGATGTGCGTTGGCATTGAACCAGCCGATGTCGATTTCACACAGGTGCAGATGGTGTATGGAAACATCGCAGGAAACAGCGAGGCCTTCCTTCTTTGCGGCGCGCACCAGCGCGACGCCCTCGGCCGTCGACAGCCGGCACAGGTGGACGCGCACGCCGGTCTCGCGCAGCAGCGCCAGGATGGTCATGATCGCGATCGTTTCCGCCGCCGCCGGAATGCCAGGCAGACCGAGCCGCGTGGCGACTTCGCCGTCGTGCGCCACGCCCCCCTTGCCCAGATGCGGATCGTGCGGGCGCAGCCAGACCCGGTATCCAAAGGTCGACGCGTATTGCATCGCGCGCAGCAGCACCTGCGTGTCCACCAGCGGCATGTCGGCCTGTGAAAACGCAACGCAACCGGCTTCGGCGAGCTCGCCCATTTCCGTAAGCGTGGTGCCCTGCAACTGCACCGTGAGCGCGCCGATCGGATAGACATGAGCCTGGTTGAGCATCCGCGCGCGGTGCTTGAGCATTTCCACGAGGCCAGGTTCGTCCAACGGCGGATCGGTGTCGGGTGGACAGGCAAGGCTGGTCACGCCGCCTGCAACGGCGGCCAGCATTTCGGATTCGAGCGTGGCCTTGTATTCGAGTCCGGGCTCGCGCAGGCGTGCCGAAATATCGATGAGGCCGGGTGCCACGACCAGACCCTTGGCGTCGATGACGCGGCCCGGCGTCCAACCGTCGGGCGCCTTGCCTGCAGCCGCGATCTTTCCTTCGGCGATGTAGAGCGACGCAACGCGGTCGACGCCTTGCGCAGGGTCGACCAAGCGGCCGCCTTTGATCTCGATGTTCATCCGATTGTTCGTCATCGCTTCGTCGTCAATTGCCCGCGATGATGCTCATGACGGCCATCCGTACCGCGATGCCGAAGGTGACCTGCGGCAGGATGACGGAGTGGTCGCCATCGGCCACCGCCGAGTCGATTTCCACGCCGCGGTTCATCGGGCCCGGATGCATGACGATGACGTCCGGCTTGGCCAGTGCCAATTTGTCGGGCGTAAGGCCATAGTGCTTGAAATATTCGCCGGCGGAAGGCAGCAGCGCGCCCTTCATCCGCTCGCTCTGCAGCCTCAGCATCACCACCACGTCGACGCCCTTGAGCCCTTCGCGCATGTCGTGGAATACGCGCACGCCCAGCGCGTCCACCTTGCTCGGCAGCAGCGTCTTCGGGCCGACCACGCGCACCTCCGGCGTGCCGAGCGTGGTCAGGCCATGGATCAGCGACCGCGCGACGCGCGAATGCAGCACGTCGCCGACAACCGCCACGGTGAGATCATGGAATTCCTTCTTGTAGTGGCGGATCGTGTAGAGGTCGAGCAGTCCCTGCGTCGGATGCGAATGGCGGCCGTCGCCCGCATTGACGACGTGGATGTGGCTGCGGCCGTGGGCATTGAGGTGTGAAGCGATGAGGTGCGGCGCGCCGGATTGCGCGTGCCGCACGACGAAGATGTCGGCGTCCATTGCGACCAGGTTGTCGACGGTGTCGAGGAGCGTCTCGCCCTTGGTCGTGGACGACGCGCCGATGTTCAGGTTGATGACGTCGGCGGACAGGCGCTTGGCGGCGATCTCGAACGTCGTGCGCGTGCGCGTCGAGTTCTCGAAGAACAGGTTGAACACTGCCTTGCCGCGCAACAGCGGGACCTTCTTCACTTCGCGCTCGGCGATGCCCACGAATGGCGTCGCCGTGTCGAGGATGTGCGTGATGACCGGCGCGGGCAACCCCTCAAGCGTGAGGAGGTGCGTCAGTTCACCTTGTGCGTTGAGCTGGGGATTGCGCATGGTCAGGCGTCCGCCGCCGTCTCGATGTCGAAGCGCAGCTTGTCGCCATCCCTGGCCAGCGCAAGCGAAAGGCTGCGGGCGATCGCGACGCGTACACCGCAGTAGGTGGCCTCGACCGGCAACTCGCGTCCGCCACGGTCCGCCAGGACCGCAAGTTCGATGCGCGCCGGTCGGCCATAGTCGAACAGTTCGTTGATCGCGGCGCGCACGCTGCGGCCGGTGTAGAGGACGTCGTCGACCAGGACGATGGACCGGTTCGCGACGTCGAACGGCAGTTCGCTGCGCTTGGCGCCCGCCTTCAACCCTGCGCGCGCGAAATCGTCGCGATAGAACGAGACGTCTATGTAGCCGACCGGATGATCCCCGGGGATCATCGCGGCGAGCCGGTCGGCAACCCACGCGCCGCCGGAATAGATGCCGACGAACGCGGCGTCGAATGCAACCGCGGCGCGCATGCGCTCCGCGAGCGCCGCCAGCGCGGATTCGGCGTCAGGGATTTGCGTCGCCGTCATTGGCGTCACGTGCGTTTGCGTCGCGGTCATTTGCGTCGATGGCATTCTTGTTGTCGAACCAGCACTGCAGGATCAATTGAGCGGCAACCTGATCGCGCACCGCGCGGCCGCTGCGTCCTTTCGTGCCGGTGGCATCGAGCATGGCCTGCGCGTCCTGCGTCGTCCACCGCTCGTCCACCCGCGCGACGGGCAATCCGAAGCGTCCCTCGAGCTGCCGCGCGAAGCGCTGCGCGCGCGACGTCATTTCGTGCTCGTTGCCATCCGCGAACGTAGGCAGGCCGACCACCAGCGTTCTCGGTTGCCATTCCTCGAGCAGCGCGGCGATCGCCGCAAAGCGCTCGTCGGTCCGCTCGTCGTCGATCGTAACCAGCGGTTGCGCGATCCGCAGCAACGTGTTGCCCACTGCGACGCCAATGCGCCGGGTACCGAAATCGAACGCGAGCACGGTCGCGTCGGGGGAGGGGAAGGTAGAGGCCACGCGTCACGCGTGCCCGACGTCCTCGGACAGCTGCGCCATGTCGATGCCCAGAAGCTGCATCGCCGCCGGCAGCCGCCGTTCGGGAGGGACATCGAACAGCACGCCGGCATCGGCGGGCACCGTGAGCCACGCGTTCTGCGCCATTTCCGACTCGAGCTGGCCGGCTTCCCATCCCGCATAGCCCAGCGAGACAAAGACATCCGCAGGACCGTCGCCGCGTCCGACGGCCTCAAGCACATCCTTCGACGTGGTGAGCCCCATGTCGTCGCCGATGGCAAGCGTGGATTCCCAGTTGCCCAGCGGGCGGTGCAGGACGAAGCCGCGGTCGAGCTGCACCGGACCACCGAAGTGCACGGGTGCCTCGCGCAATGCGCGATTGGCAAGCGGAACGTTGATTTGTTCGAACAGCGCCGACAGCGTCATGTCGATCGGCTTGTTCACGACGATGCCGAGCGCGCCATCCTTGTTGTGTTCGCACACATAAGTGAGCGTGTGTGCAAAATTGGGATCCGCCATGGCCGGCATGGCGATGAGGAAGTGGCGCGTGAGGTTGATCGGCTCGGTCATCAACGTCGAATTGTAATCCGAAGGGGGGTGGGCGACAATCGAAACGCGCCGGAAAAGGGACCCGGTACCAGGTATTTCCCGTCGATTGGCGCGTTTTTTCACTCGATTGAGCCCAAAGTCCATGCCTTCACTGCTTTCCGTCAGGGCCGCACGGATCGTGCTGGCGGCGCTCTGCGTCGCCGCACTGCCTGCGTCCGCGAAGCTGACCGTCATGCACGGCTATGCCGACTACACCAGCGCATTGTTGTGGGTGATGGCCGACGCACCAGGACCCATCGATGTCAGCTGGCGGGCGGAGGGAGAAAGCGGGGGCGAAAGCGCGGACCGCAGGCTCACGCTGGACGCGACCGCCGTGTCGGGCAATGTGGTCCTCGCCCGACTGACGGGATTGTCGCCAGGCAAGCCCGTAACCTACCGTGTCGCCGGCGCTGCCGACGCCCGCAGTGGCACGCTGACCGCGCAACCGTACTGGTCACGAGCGGCGGACGCGCGCGATCTCACCATCGCGTTCGGCTCGTGCCACTTCCTGTCTGACGCCAATCCAGTCTGGGGCGGACAGGACTACGGCGGAGGTTACGAGATCTTCGACGCCATTGCCGCGAAGCAACCCGACCTCATGATCTGGGCGGGCGACAATCTCTACTTCCAGAAATCCGACGAGCTCGATCCCTCATCGATGGCGATGCGCCACCAGCGGCAGCGCACGCATGCCCCGCTGCAGAAATTGCTGACCACCGCGTCGCACATCGCGATCTGGGACGACCACGACTACGGTCCCAACGACGCCGACATGTCCTATGTGATGAAGGGCGAGTCGCTGCAGCTCTTCCGCCGCTTCTGGGCCAACCCGAGTTACGGCCTGCCCGACGTACCCGGCATCTTCGGCCGCGCACGCTGGGGAGATGTCGATGTGTTCCTGCTGGATGGTCGCTGGTACCGCTCGGCCAACGACGCGCACGACGGTCCCGACAAGACGATGTTCGGCGCACTGCAGCTGACGTGGCTGCGCAACGCGCTGATCCAGTCCCGGGCGCGCATCAAGCTCGTGGTCAACGGCAGCCAGATGTGGAATCGCACCAGCCGCTTCGAAGGGTGGCACCAGTTTCCCACCGAGCAGAAGGCGTTCGGCACCTGGCTGTCCGCGCAGAATATCGACGGGGTGATCTTTCTCTCCGGCGATCGCCATTTCGGCGAATTGCTGAAAGTGGACCGCGCCGGCACCTATCCATTGTACGAATTCACGTCGAGCCCGCTCACGTCGCGGGCCTATGCCAATCCGGATGCCGCGGAGCGCCGCAATCCCGACCTCGTGCCTGGCACGCTGCTGGGCCAGCGCCAATTCGGCATGATCCGCGTCACGGGTCCCGGCAACGATCGCCGCATCGCGCTGGAGAGCTACGACACCGTCGGCGGGCTTCTGTGGCGCCATGAAATCAACGTGCGCGACCTGCAGTCCCGGCCGACGCCGGAACGTCCGTGACCGACCGGCCTCTCGACAGCGCGCTGGTGTGGTTCCGGCGCGACCTGCGCGACTTCGACCACGCCGCGCTCCACCACGCGCTGAAGAGCGCGCGGCGCGTCCACTGCGCGTTCATCTTCGACCGCGAGATCCTGGACGCATTGCCGAGCGCGGACGACCGGCGCGTCGAATTCATCCGCGACTCCGTGGCCGAACTGGCAACGAGCCTCGAGGCGCGCGGCGGCGCGCTCATCGTCCGGCATGCCGCTGCCCGCGACGCGATTCCACAACTCGCGACCGAGCTGGGCGTCGATGCGGTATTCGCAAACCATGACTACGAGCCCGCGGCAATCATTCGCGATGCTTCGGTGGCGTCGGCACTGGCCGCACGCGATATTGCCTTCAACACCTTCAAGGACCACGTCATCTTCGAGCGCGACGAAATCCTGTCGCAGGCGGGCAAGCCCTTTTCGGTGTTCACGCCCTACAAGAATGCATGGTTGAAGGCGCTGACGCCGTTCCACGTCAAGTCGTATCCGGTGGACCGCCATGCCGACGTGCTCCGCCGACCGCCGCCAGCCGTTGCCACCGACATGCCGTCACTGGAGGCGCTGGGTTTCCGCCGTACCAATCTCGCCGCACTGCGCATCGTTCCCGGCATGGCGGGCGGCGCGAAACTGTTCGCCGACTTCCGCAAACGGATCGACCGCTATCGCGAGACGCGCGACTTCCCGGCGCGCAAGGGGCCCTCGTATCTGTCGGTGCACTTGCGCTTCGGCACCGTGTCGATCCGCGAACTGGCGGCGTTTGCACATGCGCGTTCGCTGGAGCAAGGGGGCGACGGCGCCGCGACGTGGCTGTCGGAGCTTATCTGGCGCGACTTCTATGCGCAGATCCTCGCGCACCATCCGCGCGTGACCACGACGGCGTTCAAGGCCGAGTACGCGGGCCTGCAATTTCCTGGGGGAACGGGGCTGTTCGCCGCGTGGTGTGAAGGCCGAACCGGGTATCCGATCGTCGACGCCGCGATGCGCCAGCTCAACACGACCGGCTACATGCACAACCGTCTGCGAATGATCGCGGCATCGTTCCTGGTCAAGGACCTGCTCGTCGATTGGCGTGCCGGCGAGAAGTATTTCGCGGACAAGCTGCTCGACTTCGACGTCTCGTCCAACAACGGAGGCTGGCAATGGGCGGCGTCGACGGGCTGCGATGCGCAGCCCTATTTCCGGATATTCAATCCCGTCACGCAGTCGGAAAAATTCGACGCGGACGGCCAGTTCATCCGCCGCTACGTGCCGGAATTGGCTGCGCTGGAGACAAAGGACATCCATTCACCGTGGCTGGTGCCGCCCGCGATGCAACAGGCGAAGGGCGTGGTGGTCGGCCGCGATTACCCGGCGCCCATCGTCGATCACGCGGCCGCGCGCGCAAAGACCCTTGAATTCTACGGCCGCGCACGGAACGGAACTTAATCCTCCTCGTGCCGGCGGTGCTTCGCGTATTCGCTGGCGAGCTGCTGCTGCAGCAGCGGCGGCGCGGGCTCGTAGTGCGACAGCGCCATCGACCACGCGCCCTGTCCACCCGTCATCGACTTGAGGCGCGCGGCGTAGCCTTCGAGTTCGGCCAAGGGTACTTGCCCGTCGACCGCGAGCGCCCCTGCCTGCATCGTCCGGGTTCCTGTCACCTGGCCGCGCCGCTGCGACAGGTCCCCCGTCACGTCGCCGATGTTGCCGGCCGGGCAGCTGATATCGACGCCGACAATCGGCTCGAGCACGATCGGCCGCGCCTTGGCGATGGCGTCGAGAAACGCCTTGCGGCCCGCGGAAATGAACGCCACTTCCTTCGAGTCGACCGGGTGGAACTTGCCGTCGTACACGTTCACCCGCACGTCATGCAGCGGAAAGCCTGCAAGCGGCCCGGACGCGAGCACCTGTTCCACGCCTTTTTGCACGGCGGGGATCAGCGACGTCGGAATCGCGCCGCCCTTCACTGTGTTGACGAACTCGAAGCCTGAGCCTCGCGGCAGCGGCTCGATGCGCAGATGGACTTCGCCGAACTGGCCGGCGCCACCGGTCTGCTTCTTGTGCCGGGCATGGCCTTCGGCCGGCGCGGTGATCGTCTCGCGATAGGGAATGCGCGGCGGGCGCGTGGTGACTTCGAGCTTGAACTGGCTCGCCATGCGCTCGAGCACCGAGCGCAGGTGCAGTTCCCCCAAACCCCACAGCACCGTTTCATTGAGTATGGTGTCGTGCGCCACGGTCAGCGTCGGGTCTTCGGCCGTCATCCGGTGCAACACTTCCGAGATGCGCTGCTCGTCGCCGCGGCGTTTGGGCTCGATGGCAACGCCGTGCATCGGCGTCGGGAATTCGAGCGGCTTCATGTGGATGTGATCCTCGTCGTGCGAATCGTGCAGCACGCAGTCGAATTCGATTTCGTCGACCTTGGCCACCGCCGCGATGTCCCCGGGAACGACGCGATCGACCTCCACGTTCCTGCCTCCCTGCAACATGAACAGGTGGCCGGCCTTGAACGGCTTGCGCGCATCGCCGACGAAGAGCTGCGTATCGCGCGTGACAGTGCCCTGGTGCACGCGGAAGATGCCGAGCTTGCCCACGAACGGGTCCATCACGACCTTGAACACGTGCGCCAGCACATGTTGCTTCGGGTCGGGGACCGAATGGAACTCGGTCGCCGCAGCGCCTTCGCCCTTGGTGAACAGCGGCGGATTGCCTTCGCTGGGATTCGGCAGCAGCTTGGCAAAGATTTCGATCAGTTCGGCAATGCCGGCGCCGGTGCGCGCCGACACGAAGCACACCGGCACGAGGTGACCTTCGCGCAGCGCCTTTTCGAACGGTGCATGCAGCTGGTCGGGCGCGATTTCCCCCTGCTCGAGATAGAGCGACATCAGTTCCTCGTCGACCTCGACCACCTGGTCGACCAGCGCGCGATGCGCGTCCGCTACGGAAGAGAAGTCCGCATCGCCCGAGGGATTGAAGAAACAGTCGACGACGCGCCTGCCGCCACCCGCCGGCAAATTGATCGGCAGGCATTCCTTGCCGAACGCGGCCTGGATGCCGGCCAGCAGTCCCGGCAGGTCCACGTTTTCCGCGTCGATCTTGTTGACGATGACCAGCCGGCACAATTGCCGTTTCGCGGTCCAGTCCATCATCCTCGAGGTGATCATCTCGATGCCGGATTGCGCGCTGATCACCACCGCCGCGGTTTCCACCGCATCCAGCGCGCCGATCGACTGGCCGATGAAATCCGGAAACCCGGGCGTGTCGATCAAGTGGATGCGTGTGCCGTTCGTCTCGAAGTGAAGCAACGACGAGCGCAATGAATGCTGGTAGGTTTTTTCCAGCGGGTCAAAGTCACTGGCCGAGGTGCCGCGCTCCACAGTGCCGCCGGCGGCAAGCGCGCCCGATTTAACCAGCAACGCCTCGGCGAGCGTGGTCTTGCCCGCTGCGCCGTGTCCCACCAACGCTACCGTCCGTAAGCTTTCAGTGGCGTAGTTCGCCATGCGCCCTCCCCGGTCTGTACGAACAATCTACCGCGTAATTGGCAGGTGCGGTTAATGCGGCGCAACAGAAAATGGGGACAGGTTACATTTTCGATTGCAGAAAATGGGGCCAGGTTACATTTTCGATTTGCTTCGTCAATCGGAAATGTAACCTGACCCCATTTTCTTAACCTGACCCCATATCTTTCATGTCCCAGAACAGGCCCGTCATCATGGCGAGCCCTTCGCGCGCAACGGACGCCAGCATGTGTTCGTTCGGCGCGTGTTGCGAACAGGCCGGATAGGAATGGGGAACCCATACAGTAGGCAAGCCGAGCACATCGGCAAAGCAATCGTTGGGGAGCGACCCGCCGAGGTTCGGAAGAATGGCGGGCGGCGCACCCGTGGTGGCCGCGATCGAGGCTGCCACGCGCTTCACCCACGGATGCTCGGGATCGAGGCGCGTCGCGTGCATCGTTTCCATTCGCGATGCCGTCAGGCCGACGCGTTCGAAGCCGCCACGGTCGAGATGCGCGCGCAACGACCGCACGAACTGCGCTGGATCGCTGCCCACCACGAAACGCACCTGCAGCGTGGCCGTCGCTCGCGGCGGTATGGCATTGACCGGATGTTCCGGATTGCCCGTCTTGAACGCCAACACCTCAAGGCTGTTCCAACCAAAGACGCGTTCGGCAGGCGTGAGTCCGGGCTCTCCCCAGTCACGCTCGACCGGCGGTCCGGCCGGTTCGCCGGGTTCGATATCGGCGAGTGCCCGGCGCACGGAATCCGGAATCGGTGGCGGCCGCAAGCCCTCGACCAGAATGCGTCCGCGCGCATCGACGAGCGAGGCGATCGCGCTCGCGAGGATCGTGCCGGGGTTGGCTATGAGTCCGCCCCAATTTCCGGAGTGATGCGCGCCTTCGCGCAGGTCGACGTTCAAATCGAAATTGAACGCGCCGCGTGAGCCCAGGAAGATCGTCGGCCGCACCGCATTCAGCCGCGGGCCGTCGGAGGCCAGAAAAAAATCGGCAGCAAGCGCCACGCGCTCGCGCTCGCATAACGCGCGCAGTCCCGGCGATCCGGTCTCCTCCCCGGTTTCGATCAGCCATTTCACGTTGAAACCCAGTTGTCCGCGTGCGGCCAGCACCTGGCCCAGTGCGGCGATGTTGATGGAGTGCTGACCCTTGTTGTCCGCCGTGCCGCGGCCGTACCAGCGGTCGCCGTCGACCGTCAGCGACCACGGCGAGAGCCCCTCGCGCCACTGCGCGTCATAGCCCAGTACGACGTCGCCGTGACCGTACATGAGGATCGTGGGCAGCGCCGCGTCCTCCTGCCGCGTGGCAATCAGAAACGGGCCTGCGCCTGCGCTGGGGTTTTCGACGATGCGCTGCGTGAATCCCATCGCACCGAGCGAAGGGCCGATCTCATCCGTGAGATAGCGACGCAGGTCGGGGAGCGCATCGGGGCGCTGGCTTTCGGTGCGATGGGCCACGCGCCGGCGCAGTTCTTCCTGCAGGTGGCCGCCATCGAACCACGCTTGCGCGGTCGCGATGGTTTGTTGCCGGGTCGACATGCGAGGGATGGGAAATGGTGGGAAATGTAACCCGACCCCATTTCCCCTAATAGTTCGCGGCTATGCCGGTCATTTCACGCAGGTGCTTCAGCAACTCTTCTTCCTGGTAGGGTTTGCCCAGGTAGAGATCCACACCCAGTTCTGCGGCCCGGTTGCGATGCTTTTCCGCCGTGCGCGACGTGATCATGATGATCGGAATGTTGACGAACTTGGGGTCGCCCTTGATCGTCTTTGCGAATTCGAAGCCATCCATGCGCGGCATCTCGATGTCGAGCAGGATGACGTCGGGCACCTGTTCGCCAAGGAGCTGCAGCGCGTCGACGCCATCCTTGGCCGTCGTGACCGCGAAGCCTTCGCGCTGCAAGAGGCGGCTGGTGATCTTGCGCACCGTCAGCGAGTCATCGACGATCATCACCATAGGCTGGCCCGACACCACCGCCTGCGGCGGACGCGGCCGGTCGCCAATCGCGCGGTCCTCGCGGTCCGGTTCGAAGCGCGGTACGTCGCTGCGTCCAGCCAGCTGCACCGGATTGATGATGAGCACGATTTCCCCGGAACCCAGCACGGTTGCGCCCGAGATACCCGACACGCGCGCCAACTGCGGGCCGATGTTCTTCACGACCACTTCCTGCGTCCCGATCATCTCGTCGACATGGACGGCCGCGTAGGTCTGGCCGCTGCGCAGCAGCAGCACCGAGTTGTAGCGAAGCGTTTCCGGGTTGTGCGTGGTGTCGCCCAGCAGCCGCGGCAGGTAGTGGAACGGATAGGTGCGACCCTGCCATTCCACCTTGCGCTGGATGTAGAGTTCGAGCAGGCCCTGACTCTTGATCTGCTGCACCTGCTCGACCATCGGCGCGGGCAGCGCCCACAGCCGTCCGCCGGCGCGAATGAGCACGGCTTGCGCAACCGCCAATGTGAGCGGCATCGTCAGCGTGAATTTCGTTCCCTTGCCCGGCGTGGTTCCGACCTCAACCCGGCCGCCCAGCGTGGCCACTTCGGCGCGCACGACGTCCATGCCGATGCCGCGCCCGGATATTTGCGTTACTTTCGACGCCGTCGAGAAGCCCGGCTGGAACAGGAACTCGACCAGTTGCGCGTCGGTGGGTTCGGTATCCGCGGTGAACAGTCCCAGCGAACGGGCGCGTTCGCGCACGCGCTCGTAATCGACGCCCGAGCCGTCGTCGGCAAGATCGATCACGACCTCATTGCCGACCTGGCGCACGGTCAGGGAAATCTCACCCGTTTCGAGCTTGCCGGCCGCGACGCGCGCTGCGCGCGATTCGATGCCGTGGTCCAGCGCGTTGCGCAGCAGGTGCTCCAGCGGGCCGACCAGCTTTTCCAGCACCGAGCGGTCGAGTTCCACTTTCGCGCCGTGAATTTCCAGGTTGGCGCGCTTGTCCAGTTCCTTGGCGGTCGAGCGCAGGATGCGGTACAGGCGCTCGGACAGGCTGCCGAAAGGCACCGTGCGGATCGAGAACAGGCGCTGCTGCACCTCACGCGACAACCTCGCCTGCGCAAGCAGCGCGGCGTCGGCATCGTCGAGGTTCTTCAGCAGCGAATGCTGAACCGTGGAGACGTCGTTGATGCCTTCGGCCAGCGAACGCGTCAGTTCCTGGAACCGCGTATACCGGTCGAATTCAAGCGGATCGAAGTCGCCGGGCTGCTCCTGCATCAGCGACATCTGCGACTGGATCTGCGACTCCGCCTGGATTTCGATTTCGCGCATCTGCGTGCGCAGCCGGATCACGCTGTTGGTCAGTTCCAGCAGGTTGGCCTTCAGCGAACGCAACTCGCCTTCGACGCGGGCGCGCGCGATGGCCACTTCGCCGGCCTCGTTCACGAGGCGGTCGATCACATCGGCGCGGACGCGCAGTTGCGCACGCGCGCCCATTTCGAGCTCCGGCGTTGCCTCGCCTTGCGAAGCTGCCACGACCGGCGCCGCGAAGGCGGCGGGTACGAGCGGCACAACCACCGGGCGCTCCGCCACGGGGGGCGCGACCACCGCATCGGCAGTTGCGACCGGGACCGTTTCGACGGCCGCGTCATCCGCCGATTCGGCCACCCACGGGAGCTTGGTATTGGCTTCGCCGGCGCGCAGGCGATCGAGCACGAACGCGATGCGATCGAGTTCGGTTTCGAGCGCCTCGAAAAGCTCGGGAGTGGCAGTCGTCGTCACGTCATTCACAGCGAGGTGCGACTCCATGATGTGCGTGAGTTCGCCCAGCCGCATCGCGCCGGCCATGCGCGCGCTGCCCTTGAATGTGTGCAATGTCCGCCGCAATTCGGCGACCGCCTTGCCATCGTGCGGATTGCGTCGCCATGCACGCAATTCCTCGCCCGCCTGCGGAAAGAGTTCCGCGGCCTCGTCCAGGAAAATGGGCAGCACCTGCTCGTCCACGTCGTCGCGGATCGTGGCCAGCGGATCTTCCTGCGCCAGCGGCAGGTGGATGTCTTCGAAGTGCTCGCCCATCGGCTCGGAATGGGCGTCGCCCGCGTCCACGTCCGTAGGCGCAACCGCGACGACCGGCGTGTCTTCCTCGCGGCGTGCCGCAGCGGCGGCCGCGCCATCGGCGTCCTGTGTCTGGCTCGAATTCTCCTGCCGCAGTTCGTCCAGGTCCGCCTGGATCAGCGCCGCCTCGGTGTTGTCGCCCGACGTGAATCCTTCGCGCGCCTCGACGCGATGCACGAACTGCGCAAGTGCGGCGACCGTTCGCGCCAGCACGGGTTGGGCATTGCTCGGCAGCGGCGCGCCGCGTTCCGCCAACGCCAGCAACGTCTGCTCGAGCGATCGCGCCGCGGCGGCCACCAGCGGAAAGCCGCCCGTGCGGTGGATTCCGCACAATGTATGACTGGCGCGAATCATTTCCGCGGAAGGTACGGTGCGCGGATCGAACTGCAGCACCGACAGTTCGTTGTCGAGCGTGGCGAGATGCTGCCTTGCCTCGTCAACGAGAATGGTCCACAGCGACTTCGAGACGGTGACGCCGCCAATCACTATTTCGTCAGGTTCATCCACCGGCGGCGGCGCCAGTTCCACCACCTGCGCCGCGGGCGCATCGGCGACCAGTTTCAGCACCGTTGCCGTCGGCGCGGGCACATCAACCTGCGGCAGGTCCAGCGGGGGCAGGTCCGCAACGGGCATTCCCGCGTGCGGCAACCCGGTCAGCTCGATGGTTTCGGCTATTGCGTCGTCACCGGCGGGAAAGGTGGCTGGCTGTTCGTCGCCCGCCCCCAATTCTGGAAGTTCGATCAGGTCGGCTGGCGGTGGCGCGGGCGCGACCGGCGCCGAGTGCTTGGCCAATTCGAACACGTTGGAATGCGCGTCCGCCGCACCGGGAGCGCGCTCCTTGGCGTGCACATTGGGACGCCCCACCGTCCGCTCGTCCGGGTTCGCGGTGGCCAGCGCTGTCGCCAGCTCATTCGGGAACGCCGGTGTCGGCGTCGCGCCGGGAAACTCGGCATCGACGGCGGCAATGGCGGCGTGCAACTCGCCTGCGTCCGCGGTAACGCGTCCGGTCTGCGTCAGCGCATCGACCCAGACGCGGAAGCTGCGCTCGGAAACATCAATCATCGCCAGCACCGCGGGCGTTACCGGACGCTCTTCCTCGATGATGCGGTTGCAAACGCGCTCGGCTTCGTATGCGTACTCGCCGAGCTGGGTCAAGCCGACCATGCGGCCGCTGCCCTTCAGCGTATGGAAGCCACGACGCACCGTCTGCAGCGCTTCGCGGTCACCGGTATTCGTGCTCAGCGCCCCATGGTTCCGCGCGATCGAGTCCAGCACTTCAGCGGCTTCGAATAGGTAGATTTCCAGCAGCTCGCGATCGAGTTCATTGGCGTCGGTGGCCAGCAGGCGCTGCGTTTCCTCGGAAATTTCCGGCGCCGGCGCCGACGTTTCGGCCATTGCGCCCACCGCAGCGGCGAGATTGGCCGTCTCGCCACTGGCGAGTTCCTGCAGCACGGCGTCCGCCTGCGCGGCGAGCACGCTGTCGCCGATCAATTCGGCATCGTCGCGCAATCCGGTCAACTTCTGTTTCAGGCCCTCGCGTGCGGCGGAGTGCGCTGGCGCGCGATGTACCTCCGCGACCAGGTCCGGGAGTGCGGCGCGCAGTTCTGCCACCGCGGCTTCCACCGAATCGGCCGTCTCCTGCACGGGCGCAGGCGCCTCACCCAGCCGCTTGGCGATGAACGGGGCGATCAGGCGGTCGCGGTCGGGACGCTGCTGCTCCACGGCCTCGATATAGAAGCCCAGGCCCGACAGTGATTCGGCGAGCAGTTCGAGGTCCTCGTTGCTTACCGGTGTATCTGGATTCGCGTAGGTTTCGATCTGCTGCTGGCACAACTCAAGCAGGCGATCGGCATCGTCCAGTCCCAGGATGCGCAACGCACCGCGGATCTGCTGGCTGTCCTTGCCCAGTGTCGCCAAATCTGCACGCTTGCCGTTGTCGCGGAAGAACGCGTCCAGCACCTGCTCCATGTGCCGCAGGTTGGCCTGGATTTCGCGGCCGACCTGCGCCAGCAGCACGCGCTCCTGCGCGCGCTTGCTCATTTCGTCCAGCATCGGCGCGCCGGACGCGGCCGTCGGACGACCGGCGCGCGCGGCGTCCAGGCGCGACAGCATCGCGTCGACCTGCTTCGGGAAGTCGGGCGACAGGTTCGAGTAGTTTTCGAAGGCGGACTCGGCCAGCAGGAGCGCGGTTGCGTATTCCATCGCCACCGATTCCGACACGCCGCCCGAGGGCATCTTGTCGATGCGCTCGACCAGCGCCGCCGTGAGCTTCATCAGCGCGCCGTTGTGGATCTCCGCGGCCTTGGCGTGCACCGACACCAGCGTCTGCTTCAGTTTCGGCAGGTTCTCTGCGCGACCGGACGCCGCTTTGAGCCAGGAATCCTTGGCGCCCGCCAGTTGTTCGCGCGCTTCGCGCAGCAGTGGCTGCAGGCGCACGACGTCGGCGGACAGCACTTCCGCGGAAGGTATGAGGCCCGACAACCTGAATGCGCGCTGTACGGCCTGCACCTGCGGCGCCACCGGCGCGCAGATGGCCACGAAGTAGAGCACTTCGCGGCGCAAACGATCGGCGACCTTGCCGCTGCCTTCCGCCACGCGGCGAATCTGAAGGTCGATGCGGGCGCACAACTGCTTGACGCCGAAACCGCGATCAAGCCCGTTTTCGACGATGCCCTCCAGCAACGCGCCCACGGTCCACCAGAACGCGCGCAGGCTGCCCTGCGCCGTGATGTCCTCGATGCCGGCGACGGCATCGCGCATCACCGCAGCACCGGTATCCTCGCCGCGCAGCCAGGCCAGCATGCCGCGCTGGTAAAGGCGGCGCTGCTTGACCATGTGCGACGGCAAACGGTTGGGGGCGATGGACTCCCGCGGCGCGATGCGCGGCGCCCGTGGCGACAAATCGGGATAGAAGAGATCGGTGGGCGCTGCGGCCTTGACGCCGCGCGCCAGCTGCATCGACTCGTATTCGGGGTAGAGCTTGAGCGGGATCGGTGGCGCGCCATTGACCAGCTCATCCAGGAATATCCGCAACTTGCGGCACGCGCGATCGACGACGGCGCAGGCGGCCTGCGCTTCGGCGGCCGGCAGCTCCTCCATCCGGGTCAGCTGCCGTTCGAGTTCGTCGGTGAACGCGACGACCGCGTCGAGCCCGACCATCTGGATGGCGCCCGCCGCCTGGTGAACGTGCGCGCGCGCATGCTTGAGTGCCGTGGGATCGGCGGGATTGGCCTTGAACGCGGCAATCGTCTCCAGCCCGCGCGTGAGTGCCTGGTCAATTTCACCCTGCACCCAGGACAGCGGGCCTACATCGAATACCGGAGTCGGATCGGTTGCCACTTGGCTTTGTCGCTTTCAGCGCGGGTTAGCAATGGGCTACAGTTGAGCAAGAACCGGGCCGGGGTCCGTTCCCAGGCGGCGACTAACGGCTCAGACCTTGAAACCCGCCACTGACGAGCGCAGTTCCGCGGCCAGCTTGGTCAGCTGTCCGATGGACACGTTGGTTTGCTTGGTGCCCTCGGTCGTCTCTTCCGTGATCTTGAGAATGCCCTGCATGCCGCGCGTCACGTCGGTGACGGACGCCGACTGCATCTGCGTCTGCGCCGAGATCCGCGAAATGAGGTCCGCGAGATCGCGCGACACCTTCTGGATTTCGGTCAAGGCCTGGCCTGCCGCATCGGACAACTTCGTTCCTTCAACCACGCCCACCGTCGACTTTTCCATGGCCGCCACCGCATCCTGAGTGTCGGCCTGAATGGTCTTCACGATGGCTTCGATCTGCTTGGTCGCCTCGCCGGAGCGCTCGGCCAGCCGCTGTACTTCTTCCGCAACCACGGTGAAGCCTCGGCCCGCTTCACCGGCCGACGCGGCCTGGATGGCGGCATTGAGCGCCAGCACGTTCGTCTGTTCGGTAATGTCGGAAATCAGTTCGACGATTTCGCCGATTTCCATCGACGACTCACCAAGACGCTTGATGCGCTTGGACGTATCCTGGATCTGCGTGCGAATTTCGTTCATGCCCGCGATCTGGTTCTGCACCACCTGCCCGCCTTTTTCGGCAGCCGCCAGCGATTGCTGGGCGACGCGCGCGGATTGCGTGGCGGTCTGCGACACCTCGTTGATCGATTCCGCCATCTGCAGCACGGACGCCGACGCGACCTGGATTTCCTTGTTCTGCCGCTGCGAAGCTTCGTACAGGCGATTCGAGATCGCCTGCGTTTCCTGCGTCGCCTTGGTCACCTGGTCCGTTGCCGAGTTGATGCCGCGCACCAGCGTGCGCAACTCCTCGATCGTGAAGTTGATGGAGTCGGCGATGGCACCCGTGACGTCCTCGGTCACCGATGCCTGCACGGTGAGATCGCCGTCGGCCAGGTTGCCCATCTCGTTCAGCAGCCGGAGAATGGCCTCCTGGTTGCGCTTGTTCTCGCCTTCGCTGTCGTACGCGCGCACGCGGGCATCGTCCAGGAACACCTTGCCCAGCAGCACCAGCATGAGCAGCGCGAGCAGCGCAAAGGCGATTGCGGCACCCAGCGTCCACTTGCGCGCGACGCCACCTTCGAATTCGTTGGCCAGTCGGGTGCTGTCGATCAGCAGCGGCTCGGCCTCGGTATTGATGCTGCGCGCCGCCTGCTTGGCAACGACCAGGCGCGGCATGTTGGACAGGATGGCATTCACGCCGCTTTCGTAGGACGTGAACCGCTTGGCCAGTTCCGTCAGCGTCGCGCGCGCGTCGTCGCCGCGCACTGCGGTCAACCGCAGCGGCTCGCTGCCCTTGAGCAGGCCGCTCAGGATGTCGCGGAACGTTCCGGAATCCTTGCCGAGAAGGAACGCGACTTCGGGGTCGATTTCGTCCGACGATGCGAGCGAGTTGGCATTCTTGGCAATCCGTTGCGACAGTACCGCCAGCTGGTTCGCGTATTCGATCTCGCGCAGGCTTCCGCCGCCCTGCCCGATCTGCTGGGCCGCCTGCTGCGCGAGTTCCAGCACCGCGGTATTGCCGGCATTGAGCGTCTCGAGACCCTTGGCCAGCGTGGTCAGGCTCGTCTCGTTGGCGAGCAGGCGATCGGCGGCCACGTCCGCGCGTTCCCAGCGCGCCTTGACGTCGTTCATGATCTTGATCGTCGCGTCGTCCTGCGACACGTCGAGGCTGACTCCGCGGACCGTGCCTCCGTTCAGCAGCGCGTCGAGATCGGCCTTGAAGCGCTCGCGGCTGTCCTTGACCGCGGCGAACGCCGACGACTGGCCTTGCGCCGCCAGCGCGCTGCCGCGTGCAAGCCGCTGCGAAAGCATCTGCATTTCCGTCGCGGTCGCGGACGCCACCGAATTTTGTCCGGACTGCCGGCCGTCGATGAACAGCATCAGCGCCGCAAACACCAGGAACATCACCATCATCACGCCGAGGATCTGGAACTGCTTGGTGACGGGAAGGTCGCCGATGAACACCAGTTTCCTGGGAACGGCGGACCCGGAGGTTGCCGTGCGCAGCTGGTCCATGATCGACACGGACGCGAGCGGGTCGTAGCCCTGTTGCGCGGCCTGGTTCATCTTGACCTGCGTGGTGGGCATGTCGAATTCCATGTCCGCCGGTTTTTTACGGTCACCGCCAAATAGATTGGGCAGTTTCAGCGCCATTGCTTTCTCCTGAGGAACACGACTTGGCGTGTCCCTTAAATGCCTACCTGCAAAAATGCAGGATCGTTGGCGAGTTTTGCGAGATCGATTTCCTGCCACGCGTTGCCGTCACCGTCCATCCAGCGCTGCGCATACCAGGCGGGCGCATCGTGCGGCGGCGCCGCGGGAGCCAACTCGACGATGTTGCGCAAGCCCAGCACGTGCTGGACGACGATGCCGGCGTTCATCTCGCCCGCGCGCGCACCAAACAGCACCAGGCGGCTCTGCCCGCCGCCGACACCCGAGTCGCGTCCCAGGAACGCAGAAAAGTCGACGACCGAGAAGAGGTTGCCGCGGATGTTCGCAATGCCCAGGTACCAGGGCCGGGTAAGCGGTACCGGAACGATGTTCGGCAGCGTGGTGACCTCGCCCGCGTCGGCCAGCTTGACCAGCCAGCGCTCGCCGCCGCTGGCCAGCCCCAGCCGCGACGACTCCACCTGCGCGGCGGTCTTGGTCGCCAGGCGGGACGCGAGTTCCCTCTGGAACGTGCGGAGGTCAAGTTTTGCTGCGCGCGCCATTTATGGATCCCCGCGCTCGCGGCAACCACAACGGCGCCGCTCGCTGCCCCCCGAGGGGGCGGAGCAATCCCTTGGGGCGGCCCTGCGGGATTGCGGGATGCGCGTCGTTTTCATATCAGCCGATCGCGGCGATCTTTTCCAGCAGTTCGTCGCGGTTGACGGGCTTGACGATGTAGTCGCGTGCGCCCTGGCGCATGCCCCAGATCTTGTCGGTTTCCTGGCTCTTGGACGTACAGAGGATGATCGGAATGGCGCGGGTGTCCGGGTCGCGGCTGATCGCGCGCGTGGCCTGGAAGCCGTTGAGTCCGGGCATGACGACATCCATGAGGATCAGGTCCGGCTTGACGGACTTGGCCTTGAGGATGGCATCCTCGCCGTTGTCGCTCGCGACGACCTCGTAACCGGACTTGGTCAGCATGTCGTTCAGCACATGCCGCTCCGTCGGCGAATCGTCGACGATGAGGATTTTCCTGATGGACATGGCTCTACCCTGTTTTCTCGCCCCGACAACTTCGCGCGCCGAATCCGACGCGCGTACATCGATGGCCACCATCATGCAGCCGCGCGATTGACGTGCGCGGCGACTGCCTTGAGGAGGCTTTCTTTTGTGAATGGCTTGGTCAGGTACTGGTCCGAGCCGACCATGCGCCCGCGCGCCCGGTCGAACAGCCCGTCCTTGGAAGACAGCATGATCACCGGCGTGCGCTGGAACTTGCCGTTTTTCTTGATCAGCGCGCAGGTCTGGTACCCGTCCAGGCGCGGCATCATGATGTCGACAAAGACCAGGTCCGGCTGATGGTCGGCGATCTTGGCCAGCGCGTCGAAGCCGTCCTCGGCCAGGATGACCGTGCAGCCAGCCTGCAGCAGGAAAATCTCCGCGCTACGGCGGATGGTGTTCGAATCGTCGATCACCATCACCTTTACGCCTTGCAATGGATTGGGCTCCGCCAATTATTTCACCTTGGTCCATACGGCGACGGTTGCGAAGACGCCCACCGGCGCCCGCACTTGTCGTGTTCAAGTTTGCCACGGTCCAAGCGAACTGACTAGAGCATAAAGCTTGCCGGAATCGACGCGCAGCGCCGAAATCGTTCAAATTGCAACATCGTGGCAAATTTCTACGACACTGTCCTGCCGTGGCGCGGCAGGGTTTGCCGTCTTGGGGCGCCTTTCCCGGGGCAATTCAGGACCCGAGGAACATTCGATAGGCCGGATTATCGGTCTCGTCCACGCAGGTATAGCCTAATCGGTCCAAAAACCGCCGAAAATCGGCCTTGTCGCGCGGCGGGACCTGCATTGCCACCAGCACCCTGCCGTAGTCCGCACCGTGGTTGCGGTAGTGGAAGAGGCTTATGTTCCAACTGGCGCTCATGCTGTCCAGGAAGCGCATCAGCGCGCCGGGCCGTTCCGGAAATTCGAACCGGTAGAGGATTTCGTCGGTGGCCGTCGGCGCGTGGCCGCCCACCAGGTGGCGGACGTGCAGCTTGGCCATTTCGTTGTCGGTGAGGTCGAAGGCCTCGATGCGATGCTTGTGGAACAGCGCCAGGAGGTCGCGCGCCTCCTGCCGGTTGGCGACTTCGATGCCCACGAACAGGTGCGCCGACGTCGTATCAGAGAAGCGATAGTTGAATTCGGTCACGCTGCGTTTGCCCAGCAACGCGCAGAATTCGCGAAAGCTTCCCGGTCGCTCAGGGATCGTGACCGCGAAGATCGCCTCGCGCGCCTCACCCAATTCCGCGCGCTCGGCGACGAAGCGCAGCCGGTCGAAATTCATGTTCGCCCCGCCCGCAATCGCGACCAGTGTGCGGTCGCGCACGCGTTGCCGCTCGCACCACGCCTTCATGCCGGCGACAGCCAGCGCGCCGGCGGGCTCCAGGATCGAGCGTGTGTCCTCGAAGGCATCCTTGATCGCCGCGCAGGTGGCATCGGTGTCCACGCAGATCATGTCATCGACGTACTGCCTGGCCAGGCGGAACGTCTCCTTGCCCACCTGCTTGACCGCCACGCCGTCGGCAAAGAGACCCACGTGCGACAGCGTCACGCGGCGCCCCGCGGCGAGCGAGCGCGTCATGGCATCGGAGTCCACCGGCTCGACGCCGATGACCTTGACCTCCGGGCGCACGCGCTTGACGTAGGCCGCGATGCCCGCGATCAGCCCGCCGCCACCGACCGCGACGAAAATGGCGTCGATCGGTCCCGGGCACTGGCGCAGGATCTCCATGCCGACCGTCCCCTGGCCGGCGATCACGTCCGGATCATCGTAGGGGTGCACGAAGGCCGCGCCCGAGGTCTTCTGCAGCGCCAGCGCCTTCGTGTACGCGTCGGAGTAGGAGTCACCGTGCAGCACGACTGTGGCACCGCGTGCTGCCACGGCGGCGATCTTGATGTGCGGTGTCGTCACCGGCATCACAATGGTCGCGCGGCAGCCGAATTTCTGTGCGGCCAGCGCGACACCCTGCGCGTGATTGCCCGCGGATGCCGCGATGACTCCCCTCGCGCGCTGCGCCGGCGTCAGCTGCGCCATCTTGTTGTAGGCACCGCGCAGCTTGAACGAGAACACCGGCTGCTGGTCCTCGCGCTTCAGCAGCACGCGATTGTGCAGACGCTGCGACAGCGTCGGTGCCGGATCGAGCGCGGATTCGATCGCCACGTCGTAGACACGCGCGGTCAGGATTTTCTGCAGGTAGTCGATGGGCATGGCGGGGCAGCGGACTTCCGGATGGCGTGAGTCTGCGAGAACGTGGGAAAGGGATTCTCGCACGCGGCGGGAGTCTGCTAGGCTTCGCGAGCCTTATCCGAAGCCACGCACCGGCCCATGTCCTCGACCATCGCCACCAAGCGCAAGGCACCCGCCGCGCCCGCGACCCTGGCGGTGGTCGACCTGGGGTCGAACAGTTTCCGGCTGGAGATCGGCCGCGTCGAAGGTGACCAGATTTTCCGCCTCGACACGTGGCGCGAGACGATCCGCTTCGGCGCGGGCATGGACGACAAGGGCCGCCTCACTTCCGCGGCGCGGCGCACGGCCCTGGCCTGCCTCACGCGCTTTCGCGAGCGGCTCTCCGGCCTGCATCCGTCCGCAGTTCGCGCCGTGGCAACGAACACGTTTCGCGTGGCTAAGAACGCGGCGACTTTCCTGCCGCAGGCGGAAGCGGCACTCGGCTTTCCGATTGACGTCATCGCCGGCCACGAGGAGGCGCGACTCATCTACCTGGGCGTCGCGCATGTGCTGTCGCCCTCGGCAGCACCCCGGCTGGTGATCGACATCGGCGGCGGCTCGACCGAATTCATCATCGGCCGCGGACTCGTTCCGGAGCGGCTGGAGTCGCTGAAGCTGGGCTGCGTCAACATCTCGCAGCGATTCTTCCCCGGCGGCGTGCTGCGTGCCGACGCGTTCACGGCGGCCGAGACCCATGCGCGCGCGGAGATCGAGGCGATCGCGCAGGAATTCGGGCGCGAACACTGGCAAGACGCCTACGCGTCGTCCGGCACTGCGCTGGCGCTGGCGGCCATCCTCGAGGAAAACGGCCTTTCCGCCGGCGGCATCACGCCGGAGGGACTCGCGCGCCTACGCAAGCGGATGGTCGGCGCCGGCAACATGGCGCGGTTGTCGCTGGAGGGCGTCAAGCCCGAACGCACTCCGGTGCTGCCCGGCGGCTTCGCCATCATGGCCGCGGCAATGGCAGAGTTGTCGGTCACGCGGCTCAACCCGGTCGGCGGCGCGCTGCGCCTTGGCGTGCTGTACGACCTGTTGGGACGCGCCGGCCAGCGCGACAGTCGGGTGGCGACGGTCGACCGCTTCATCGAGCGCTATCACGTCGACCGCGCGCATGCGCTGCGCGTCGCGGCGATGGCGAAGGCCCTCTATCTCAAGGCGGCACCGCACCCCGACCCGGCCATCGCGCAGCGCGTCGAGTGGGCCGGGTTGCTGCACGAGATCGGCTACACGGTCTCGCACATCGGCTATCACCGGCACGGCGCGTATATCCTCGAAAACGCCGACATGCCGGGCTTCTCCGCTCAGGAACAGCGGCAACTCGCGGTGCTGGTGCAAGGCTGCCGCGGAGGTCTGTCCAAGATGGAGCCGGTGCTGCAGGACGCGCAGTCGATCGCGCAGGTGCTGGCGCTGAGACTGGCCGTGATTTTCCACCACGCGCGCCGCGCCATCGACGCGCCGCGCATCCGGCTGAAGGCCGGCCGCACCATTCACTTCGGCGTATCGGCGACGTGGTTGAAGCGCCATCCGCTGACGCTGCACCTGCTCATCAAGGAGCGCGAGGAGTGGGCGGCGCTGGGTGTTCGGTGGCGCGCACCCTGAGCGTGCGCCTGCGCGGCTGCGCCCGGGGAATCAGACGAAATCGGGCGCGACGGCGACTTTGAGCACCACCGCCGCGCCGTCTTCGCGCGCGCGGTTGGACAACCACCACACTGCGCCCTTGCGCACGGACCAGTAGGCCTCTTCGCCCGAGAGCAGGAACGACGCGACGTAGCCGATGGTGGGTTGATGACCGACGATCAGCACGGGCTCGCGCGAATCAGGCCAGTTCGCGGCAGCAAGCACTGCGCCCACGGAAGCGCCGGGTGCCAGTTCGGGCACTGTCCTGAATTTTCTCTTCAGCGCGAGCGCGGTCTGCTGCGCGCGATCGGCCGGAGACACCAGCACGCGGCAGGTGTCGGGCAGGTGCGAGTCGAGCCAGGCGGCCATGCGCTCGGCCTGCTTCAGGCCTTTGGAGGTCAGCCGGCGCCCCAGGTCGGGCTCCCCGGGTTCGGCTTCTGCATGACGCCACAGGATCAGGTCCATCAGGCTTCTCCATCCGGCTCGCACATTCGCGCCAGCAGCGCATCCTGCGCGGATCGCGCACGCGCGCCACGGCGGCGCGAAACCTTCGCCCAGTGGCCATCCGCATGCAGTTCCCACGCGTCGGCGTTGTCGGACAGGTAAGCACGCAGGCCCTCGTCCACCACGCGCTTGCGCAGCACCGGATCGCGTACCGGGAAGGCGACTTCGACGCGGCGAAAGAGGTTGCGCCCCATCCAGTCGGCGGACGCGAGCCAGACATCGGGGTCGCCCGCATTGCCGAAGAACCACACGCGATGGTGTTCGAGAAAGCGCCCGAGGATCGAGCGCACGCGGATGTTCTCCGACATTCCGGGCACGCCCGGCCGCAGCGCGCAGGCGCCGCGCACGATCAGGTCTATTTTCACGCCGGCATTGGACGCCGTGTACAGCGCGCGGATGACGCCCTCCTCGACCAGCGCGTTCATCTTGGCGACAATCTGCGCGGGCTTGCCTTCCTTTGCGTGCCGCGTTTCGCGCCGGATCATCTCCAGCACGCGACGGTGCATCGTGAACGGCGCCAGCAGCAGTCGCTTCATGCGCGCCGCGCGGGCGAGACTGGTGATGTGCAGGAAGACCTCGTTCACGTCGGCGCAGATCTCGGGGTCTGCCGTGAGCAGGCCGAAGTCGGTATACAGGCGCGTCGTGCGCGGATGGTAGTTGCCGGTGCCCAGGTGCGCGTAGGAAACCAACCGCGACTCGCCGCGCGCGTCGTTCTCGCGGCGGAGCAGCAGGCAGAGCTTGGCGTGGGTCTTGAGTCCGAACACGCCGTAGACGACCTGCGCGCCGGCGCGCTCCAGCCGCTCCGCCCAGTTGATGTTGGCCTCTTCGTCGAAGCGCGCCATCAGTTCGACGACAACGGTCACTTCCTTGCCGCGCTTGGCCGCTTCGATCAGCGCTTCCATCAGCATCGAGTTGACACCCGTGCGATAGACCGTCTGCTTGATCGCCACCACATTCGGGTCGTCGGCAGCGCAACGAATGAAGTCCACCACCGGCTCGAACGACTGGTACGGGTGGTGGAGCAGGATGTCGTTCTGCCGGATCGCCGCGAGGATATCCGGCGCGTCGCGCAGGCGCTCCGGCAGGCCCGGCACGAACGGCGCGAACTTGAGTTCGTCGATGTCGACCTGGTCGATCAGCGACGACAACCGCGCCACATTGACGGGCCCGTCGCAGCGGTACAGGTCGACTTCGCTCAAGTCGAACTGCTGCAGCAGGAACTGCGCGATCGACGCGGGACACGCCTCGGCGACCTCGAGGCGCACCGCGGAGCCGAACTGCCGTTCCGGCAACTCGCCTTTCAATGCCTGGCGCAAATTCTTCACTTCCTCTTCGTCGATCCACAGGTCGGCGTCACGTGTCACCCGGAACTGCGAGTAGTCGACGACGTCGCGCCCCGGAAAGAGCTCGTGCAGATGCGCATGAATGATCGATGACAGCATCACGAAGTCGTTGTCGCCCCCGCTCACTTCGCGCGGCATCTTGATGATCCGCGGCAGCACGCGTGGCGCCTTGACGATCGCGATGCCGGTGTCGCGGCCGAACGCATCCTTGCCGGACAACTGGATCACGAAGTTCAAGCTCTTGTTGACGACCTGCGGGAACGGATGCGCGGGGTCGAGCCCGATGGGCGTGAGCAGCGGCCGCACTTCGCGCTCGAAATACTTCGCGGCCCACGCCGCTTCGGCCGCGGTGAATTCCGTTCGCCGAACCAGGCGCACGCCCGCGCTGTCGAGCGCCGGCAGCACTTGGTCGTTCAGCACCCGGTACTGGTCGGCCATCAGCGCGCGTGCCTCCTGCCCCAATTGCGCGAACAACTCACGCGCCTCCTGCAACGTCATCCCCGAGGGCGCGACCTTGGCGCGCAACTGCTCCTTCACGCCGGCAATGCGGATCTCGAAGAATTCGTCCAGGTTGCTGCCGACGATGCACAGGTAGCGCAGGCGCTCCAGCAACGGCACCGCCGGGTCCTCCGCGAGCGCCAGCACGCGCCGGTTGAATTCGAGCAGCGACAATTCGCGGTTGATCGGTGGCGGGACGGGCGGGTTCACGGCATCGGTGCCGGCCGCCGGCATGACGACGCCGACCGGGTCGGGTAGTTGCAGCGGCGGCGAGGCGGAGTGTTCCATCAGTTTCGCAGGTGAACGTTACGTTTGCGTGACCAGCGCGACGGCCATCAACCCGGAACCGGCGCAGCGGCCAGCCACAGGCACTGGCCCTTCGCGTCCCGGTCAAGCGCGGCCAGGTAGGCCTCGTGCGCCGCGAGCTCATCCGGTGCCGGTTGCACGACCACCAGAACCGGACGCACGACGGCCACCTGACCGGTATGGGCCGCAGCGTTCAGTGAAGGACCGGCGCCCATGTCGATAGTGAGTGAGTCCTGCCCGCGCGTCATGGCAAGGTAAACCTCGGTCAGCAGCTGCGCGTCGAGCAGCGCACCGTGCAGTGTGCGGTGGGCGTTGGAGACACCGAAGCGCTCGCACAGCGCATTGAGGTTATTGCGCTTGCCGGGAAAGGCCTCGCGCGCCAGCGCGAGCGTGTCGATCAGCCCGCCATGGAGATCGGCGCACAGCGGAAGGTCGGCCTTGGCGAGTTCCATGTCCAGGAACCCGATGTCGAACGGCGCGTTGTGGATGATCCAGGTCGCGCCGCGCACGAACTCGGCGATTTCGGCCGCCCGGTCGGCGAATTTGGGCTGGCCCTTCAGGTCTTCCCAAGTCTTGCCGTGCACCTCGGTTGCGGCGGCATCGATTTCCCGTTCCGGGTCGATGAAGACCTGCAGCGTGCGGCCGGTCAGCCGGCGGTCGACCAGCTCCACCGCGGCGACCTCGATGATCCGGTGGCCAAGCTTGGGGTCAAGGCCTGTGGTTTCGGTGTCGAGGACGATCTGGCGCATCCCCCATTCTACCCGCGGTGATTGGGGCGCCACGATGGCTCGTTGGAGCGTCATCGGGGATAGGGCGTGCCCGCTTACGCTCAACTTTCGCGCAAGGAATTCTCCATAAATTGCTGCATTGCAACTAAAGGTCGGGCTGTCTTCCCGCGAAAGTTGAGCGTCAGCGGGTTTGCATTTGCCCGACGACGCTCCAACGAGCCAGTACCGACCGCCCGCCTTATTTGCGGTACTTCTGGATCGTGGATTGAATTTCCTGGATCGCGTGCTCGATCTCGTCGTCCGTCAGGTCGCGCTGGTTGCCCTTGCGGTCGGTCAGCGTCAGCGTGCGGTCGATCTGGGTTTCGAACTCACCCAGGCCCAGCGTCTCGGTGATCGTCGTCGATGGCTCGTCGGTGAGTGTTTCTGGTCCCCAGCGCACGACGATCGCGGACAGGTTGTCGCCGTCAGGTCCGCCGCGCTTCTCGCCTTCCTTCATCATCTGCGGCGCGGTCTTGAGGATGGGCGTGGACGTGAGCCACGTCGACATTTCCTTCTGGTCGATCACCGCCCACAGGCCGTCGGTGCACATGACGATGATGTCGCCGTTGCGCAGCGGCGTGCGCCGCGAGAGATCGATGACCGGATCGACCAGGCCCCCTAAGCAACTGAAGATCTTGTTGCGGTCCGGATGGTCGATGACCTCGTCGACGCCGATGATGCCCTGGTCCACCAGGTACTGCACCTTGGAGTGATCCTTGGTGGCGCCGATCAGCCCGCCCTGCCGGAACAGGTAGAGCCGGGAGTCGCCGACGTGCGCCCAATAAGCGTGCCCGGCCTGGACGATCGTGCACACGCAGGTCGTGCGCGGCGTCTCGAGCATCGAGAACTGGTTGGCGTAGGAGCCCAGCGCCGCGTGGGCGCGGAGCATGGTGTCCTGCAGGAACTTGAGCGGATTCTTAAGTACCGGCTTGGCTTCCTGCTGGAAGCGCTCGATGAAAAGGCGCACCGCGATCTGCGCCGCAATCTCGCCCCCGGCGTGCCCGCCCATGCCGTCGGCGACGACGAGCATCAGCGTGTCGCGGCTGTAGGTATACGCGAGCCGGTCCTGGTTGACCTTGCGCGAACCCTTGCGGGACTCCTGGAAAATCGTGAAGCGCATCCGGCGAAGTGTACGACTTAAGCGCCGATTTGCGAGAAAAGCATCTTCTTGAGATTGCCCATGAACGTGAGCTTGCGCTTCGTCTGCGGGATGTCGCGGATGGCCTTCTGCAACGCGAAGACACTTTGCGGCCGCTCGAGCGGGTCGAGGCGCAGGCACCAGTCGATGACTTCCAGGATGTTCTCGGAGTACTGGCCCGCCCAGATCTTCTTGGCGGACACGAGGTGATCCTCCTGCACGCGCGCGTCGGCGGCCTGCGGCGCGAAGGCCGCCAGGCAGGCGAACATCGACGCGCCAACGCCGTACACGTCGGTCCAGGGACCGAGGCGATCGGGCTCGCGATATTGTTCCGGCGCGGCAAAGCCCGGCGTGTACATCGGCGCCAGCTTCGGGCGGGCGCTGGTCAGCGTCTGCCGCGCAGCGCCGAAGTCGAGCAGCACCGGCGTGCCGTCGGTGCGCAGGTAGATGTTGGCGGGCTTGATGTCGAGATGCAGCAGCTTGTGCGTGTGCACTTCGCGCAGCCCGTTCAGCAAATGCATGAACACGTGCCGCACGAGGCGCTCGGACATCTGGTCCTGGCGCATCTGGATCTGCTGCTGCAGCGTGCGCCCGCGCTCGTAGCGCATCACCATGTAAACGGTCTCGTTGGCGCGGAAGAAATTCAGCACGCGCACCACGTTGGGATGGTTGATCTTGGCCAGCGCGCGGCCTTCCTCGAAGAAGCACTTCATCCCATAACGGAACGACGTGAGGTTCTCGGCCGAGCTTGCGCGCACGATGTCGCCTTCAGTGCGCAGTACCAGCGACGACGGCAGGTATTCCTTGATGGCGACCGGCGCGCCGGTCTCATCGAACGCGCGATAGACGATCGAAAAGCCGCCCCGGCTGATCTGCCGGTCGACCCGGTAGTTCAGCAGCTGGTAGCCTCCGACTAAGGCTTGGTTGGTGACGGCCATCTGTGCGCTTTTTCGTGGATTGCTGGGGTATTCGTTCGCAAGCGAAGGCCGGATTTCGGCACGGCCAACGCCCGTTCAACGGCAAACAGGCGCAAATCGCATGCCAGCGATCGTTGCCCCGGCTTGCGCGGTGGACGGTTAGCGCTTACATTCTCGGCAACCCGGCAGCCAAAGTAAAGGAAACGCGTTCGCGAGCCCAGGTAATGCTTGCAAATGCGCATCCAAAGCCCGAAAAAGTGCCAAAACGTCGCCGGAACCTGACGTTGGACGGCGGTATGGAAAGTCTCCGATGATTCTCAGCATGACCGGCTTTGCAGCGGAGGCCGCCGAATTGCCCGGCCTGTCACTTTCGGTCGAGCTGCGCTCGGTCAACCACCGATTCCTCGATGTCACCGTCAAGGTGCCGGACGAATTGCGGCAGCTCGAACCTCAATTGCGTGAAAAGCTCGCGGGGGAGTTGAAGCGCGGCAAGGTCGAGTGCCGGGTCTCGCTGAACCGAACTACCCTCGGCGCCTCGACGCTGGCGGTGGACGCGACGAGGGTCAGGCAAATTGCCAACGCGGCCGACGAAGTCCTGAAAACGATTCCCAAAGCGACACCGCTCACGATCAACGAAATCCTGCGCTGGCCCGGCGTCATGGCCGAGCCAACCGTTGCCGCTGACGAACTCGCGGGAACCGTTGCGAAACTCGTCGACAAAGCCATCGCGGACCTGGCCGCATCGCGGCGGCGCGAGGGTGCCAAGGTGCAGGCCGTCCTCGAGGCGAGTTGTGCCGGCATCGAGGCGCAGGTGACGCGCGTGACGCCGCGCATTCCCGCCATCCACGCCGCGTTCAACGAAAAACTGGCGCAGCGGTTGCGCGACGCCGGCCTCGACCCCAATGAGGATCGCCTCAAGCAGGAATTCGCGCTCTTCGCCACGCGGATCGACGTGGCCGAGGAATTGTCGCGCCTGACCACGCACGTGGCCGAAGTGCGGCGGGTGCTCGGTGCCGGCGGCAGCGCGGGCAAGCGACTTGATTTTCTCGCGCAGGAATTGCATCGCGAGGCCAACACGCTGGGCAGCAAGTCGGTCGACGCGGAGGTTTCGCAGGCATCGCTGGAACTCAAGGTGCTGATCGAGCAGATGCGCGAACAGGTCCAAAATGTCGAATGACCATCGGAGCGTCGATTGAGCGCCGCCGGGCCGTCCCAGGGCGCGAATCGCTCCCCCTCGGGGGACAGCGCAGCGGCCGCATTGAAAAAAGAGGCCGCAAGCGTGGGGGCCATTACCAAAGCGCCGCCGGCTTCCGGCTGCCTGTTCGTCTTGGCCGCGCCCTCCGGCGGCGGCAAGACCAGCCTGGTGCGCGCGCTGATGGAACGCGAGCCCGGCATTCGCCTGTCGGTGTCCTATACGACACGTGCGCCGCGACCGGGCGAACAGGACGGCGTCCACTATCACTTCGTCGACGAGGCGAAGTTCATGGCGCTGAAAAGTGGCGGCGAATTCCTCGAGCACGCGCATGTGCACGGTCACTGGTACGCAACGTCGGCGACTTGGCTTCGTTCCGAAGTGCAACACGGCCACGACGTGCTGCTGGAAATCGACTGGCAGGGCGCGCAGCAGGTCCGCATCCTGATGCCCGATGCCGTCCACATCTTCATCCTGCCGCCATCGCTCGCTTCGCTCAAGGAACGGCTGGAAAAGCGGGGCCAGGATGCGCCCGACGTCATTGCGCGGCGGCTGGAAGCGGCGCGCGAAGAGATGCGGCACTGCGGCGAATTCGATTATGTTATTATGAATCAGGACTTTGCGAGAGCCGTCGACGATCTTTCCGCGATCGTGCGCGCGGCGCGCCTGACTTCTTCCCGGCAGCAAGTGCGGCATTCGGCACTCATTGCCCAGCTCTTGAACCGTTGAGACAACCAAACGACAGCGAAAGAAGCACACCATGGCCCGGATTACCATCGAAGACTGCCTTGCCCGCATTCCCAATCGTTTCGAGTTGACGCTCGCGGCCACCAACCGCGCGCGCCAGATCACCGCCGGCTCCCCGCCGATGGTCGAGGCCGATCGCGACAAGCCCACCGTCATCGCGCTGCGTGAAATGGCGGCCGGCAAGATCGGCATCGAAATGCTGACCAAGACGGCGCCGATCATCCCGCCGCAGCTCTAGGTCGTCGCGACCGTGGCGCCGCGCGATCCGCTCCCCGGGGTTCTGCGCGCGTAGCCATGTCCGAGATCGCGGAATTCACCAAGCATCTCGGGCACTACCTGCCGGCGCCGGATGTCGCCCTCGTTTCTCGCGCATTCGAATTCTCCGAATCCGCCCACCGCGGCCAGTTCCGCAAATCGGGCGAGCCGTACATAACGCATCCGTTGGCGGTCGCCAGCATCCTGTCGCAGTGGCGACTGGATGCGCAGGGACTCGCCGCCGCGCTGCTGCACGACGTGATGGAAGACACGCAGGTCACCAAGGGCGAGCTCGAAAAGAAATTCGGCAAGCCGGTGGCCGACATGGTCGACGGCGTGTCCAAGCTGGACCAGATCGAATTCGACTCGCGCGAGGAAGCGCAGGCGGAAAGCTTCCGCAAGATGCTGCTCGCGATGGCGCGCGACGTGCGCGTCATCCTGATCAAGCTGGCCGACCGGCTGCACAACATGCGCACGCTGGATGCGATGGCGCAATCGCACAAGCGGCGCATCGCCAAGGAAACGCTCGACATCTACGCGCCCATCGCCAATCGGCTGGGCTTGAACGCGCTGTATCTCGAATTGCAGGACCTGTGCTTCAAGCACCTCTATCCGATGCGTTACCGGATCCTCGCCAAGGCCATCAAGGCCGCGCGCGGCAACCGGCGCGAGGTGATGAACCGGCTGCTGGACGTGATTCGCGAAGGCTTCGCCAAGTCCGACCTCATCGCCGTGGTCACCGGTCGTGAGAAGACGATCTTCTCCGTGTACAAGAAAATGCGCGAGAAGCACTACACGTTCTCGCAGGTGTTCGACATCTACGGCGTGCGTGTGCTGGTCCCGGACAAGACGACCTGCTACGCGGCGCTGGGTGTGCTGCACGAGCTGTACAAGCCTATCCCGGGCAAGTTCAAGGATTACGTCGCCATCCCCAAGGCCAACGGCTACCAGTCGCTGCATTCGACGCTGTTCGGCCCGTTCGGTACGCCGCTGGAAGTGCAGATCCGCACGCACGACATGCATCGGATCGCGGAAGCGGGTGTCGCGGCGCACTGGCTGTACAAGGCCGGCGGTGAACTCGACCTGGCCGAAGCGCAGAAGGAAACGTCACGCTGGCTGCAAAGCCTGCTCGAGATCCAGTCGGAGTCCGGCGACTCCAAGGAGTTTCTGGAACACATCAAGGGCGACCTTTTCCCCGACGAGATCTACGTGTTCACGCCCAAGGGCAAGATCATGGCGCTGCCGCGCGGCGCCACCGCGGTCGATTTTGCGTACGGCGTGCACACCGATATCGGCCATCACTGCACCGCTGCGCGCATCAACTATGAGCTTTTGCCGCTGCGCACCGAACTGAAGAACGGCGACCACGTCGAAATCCTGACCTCGCCCACTGCGCGTCCCAATCCGTCCTGGTTGTCGTTCGTCTCGTCCGGCAAGGCGCGCTCGCGCATCCGCCACTATCTGAAGGGCCTGCAGCAGAAGGAGTCTGCAGCGCTGGGCGAACGCCTGCTCAACCAGGCGCTGGCAACACTCAAGGTCGAACCCGAGTCCATCACCTGGGACCGCTGGGAAGCGGTGGCCAAGGAATACGGCACCAAGACGCACATCGAGATTCTCGCCGATATCGGGCTCGGCAAGCGGCTGTCGTTCGTCGTCGCGCAGGCATTGACCAAGATCGCCGGGAAGGCGGACGAGTCCGCGGCGACGTCCAACGCCCGGCTCGGCTCGCTCACGTTGCGCGGCGTCGAGGGCGTGGCCATCCAGTACGCGAAGTGCTGCCGTCCGGTTCCCGGCGACACCATCGTCGGCCAGTTCCGCCGCGGCCAGGGACTGCTCGTGCACTCCCGTGATTGCGTGACGCTGAAAAAACAGCGCGTCGATGCCGCCGAATTGGTCGACGTCGAATGGGCGCCCGACGTGCAGGGCGCGTTCGAGACAGGCATGCGCCTGCTGGTGTCCGACCGGCGTGGCCTGCTGGCCGATCTCGCCACTGCCATCGCCGACGCCGACGCGAACATCGACACGGTATCGATGGAGCGGCCCGACGGCGGCGAGGTGCTGGCGATGTTTTTCGCCGTTCAGGTACGCAACCGCGCGCACTTGGCGCAGGTGATGCGCTCGCTGAAGCGAATTCCCGAAGTCAGGCGGGTGCAGCGCACGCGGACCTGACATGGCGCCCTGCGACGAAACCGGGGTTCGCCTGCCCCGCTACGCCGGATAGGCGACGCGAATCGACCGCTTGTCCCAGTCCAAGGGCTCCGCCCGCATGGGCCAAGCCTTCCGGTTTAGTTTTGATATACATATAGATACGATGGATTCCCCATTGGGCAACGAAATGGCACGCTTCATGCGTACTGTACTGAACAGTGGTTATCCGTCATCGGAGCCGCGCACCCCCGCATCGCCGCGGATCCTGGCTTGAATCACACTCGCCTGCAAGTGGCCCCAAGGAGAATGTCTTGAACAACCGTACGTCATTCCTGAACGCGGCGATCGCCGCCGCCATCATCTCCATTTCCGGCGCGGCAAGCGCCGGCGGTACCAATACGATCACAGTCAGCGCCAGCGTGACTGGCACCTGCGTGGTCAACACCTCCACCTCCACCCTGGCGTTCGGCGCGCTCAACCCAGGCTCAGGCGGCACGGTCAACGTCGCAGGAAGTGCCGCGACATTTCGCTGCACGAACGGCACTCCTTACTCGGTCTCGTCGAATGACGGACTCTGGTTCTCGGCGACCGGCGGGGCCAACAATCGCATGAAGCTCTCTTCCGCCACCGACTGCACCTCGGCGACCAACTGCATCCGTTACACGCTCACCAGCGCAACGGCCGGAACGGGCGCGGGCATGACGACGAACATTTCATTCAACGTCAACGGGCAGACCACGCTCGCGGACTACCAGAACGCGGCCGCCGGCAATTATGCGGACACGGTGGTGCTGACCGTCAGTCCCTGAAATCGGCGACGAAGGCTGGCGATGGACCCCGCCGGCAGGCGCAACCTGCCCGCGGGGTTCGTCACATGAGGGAAGGGCATGCGATGAGAGGGGTGCGCGAAGGTGCCATGCGGATACGATCACTCGCGGCCTGGTTCACCGTGCTTGCGCTCTCGCTTTGCATTGCCGGTCCGGCGCTGGGGCAGACGTGCAGCTTCAATTCGGGCCAGCCCAATACCGCGAGCTTCGGAGTCATCGACCCGACGCTCATCACGACCAAGACCTTCAGCGTGACGCTCAACTACAAATGCACCGGCAGCGCGATCGCGGCGTTCACGATCACCGGCGCCAACGATACGGGCCCTGGCGCCTATCGGCTCCGCAACCTGGCCCAGCCGACCCAATACATGGCGTATGACGTCAGCACTGCCATCGTTCCGGGAACCAAGATCACGTTGAACGGGCAGCTCGTCGCCGCGAACTACCAGAACGCGTACGTCGGCAACTATTCCGACACGCTCAGCGTGCTGGTGCTGCCGTGACGGTGCGGGCGTTTGCGTTCCTTCTGTTGATGCTGGGCGTGCTGGCGCCGACGCCGGCCGCGGCAGGCGAATATTCCGTGAGTCCGATGCGCATCCATCTCGATCGCGAGGCGAAGAGCGCCGCCGTCACGCTGACCAACAGTGGCGCCGAGCCGATGACGTTCCAGGTAACGGCGATGGAGTGGACCCAGGACGCCGACGGGCACGACCACTACGCCCAGACCGCCGAGGTTGTCTACTTTCCCAGGATCCTGACGCTTAAGCCAGGCGACAGCCGGGTCGTGCGCGTCGGGATTCAGGCCATCCCCGTTTCGGCGGAGCGCACGTTCCGGCTGTTCGTCGAGCCGCTGCCGGCCCCCGCCCGGGAACCTGCGGCACCTGGCGCGCAAATCTCGATCAATTTCCGCTTCGCGCTGCCGATCTTCGTCAACCCGGCAACGCATGCCGCTGCGGGCGAAATCGACGACGCCGTCGTTCGCAAAGGCGTGCTGTCACTCAGGGTCCGGAACACCGGGAACGAGCATTTACGGATGGACGAAGGCGTTTCGGTTACCGGACGCGACGCCCAGGGCCGCGACGTGTTCACCGAACGAATCGACATCCGCTACATCCTGGCTGGAGCGGCGAAGCCGCTGGCGCTTCCCCTCCCCAAGGGGACGTGCGCGCGACTGGCCACGGTCGTTATCACAGGCCAGGCGGAGCAGTTGACGGTCCGCCGCAACATCGAAGTCGACCGCTCGAGCTGCGAATAATGATGAGCCGCGTGGACGGCCGCGCTGCGGGAGCGCGCAGCCTCCTCGCGGGCAGGGTCGCCGCCTTCTGCGTAGCACTTGCACTCGCATCATTCGCGCAGGGCGCTGTGGCCCCGGATTCCACGCTGCTCGCGGCATTGGGAAGCAGCGCCCCCGAAGTGATAGTCGTGCAGGTCACGCTCAACGGGGAGCGCAAGGGCGAATTCTTCGTCACCGTCGTCAATGGCGCGTTCCTCGCCCGCTCCAAGGACCTGAAGGCGATCGGTCTCGTTGCGGCGCAGGGCCGGACGTGGGTGTCAGGCGGCGACGAACACGTGTGGGTGAACTCGATTCCGGGCATCGATGCAACATTCGACGAGGCGCGGCTTTCACTGGACCTCACGGCCGATGCGAAACTTCTGCCGGTGACGACGGTGGACCTGTGGTCGGGGCGGAATGAGAACGTCGTCTACCCCGACAATGCCAGCGCGTTCTTCAACTACGACATCGGCTATGCGGGCGGTGGCTCCGGCTTCGCCGACCGCGTCCTGGCCGCAACCCAGATCGGCGTGCGCAGCGGGGATTATCTGTTCCTCAGCGACTCGACGTGCAATACCGGCCTGACCGACCACCATTGTGTCCGGCTCACCACCAGCCTGATCAACGACCGCCGCGACACACTTGTGCGGACGATCATCGGCGACTTCGGCGTCGCCACCGGCTCGCTCGGCACCGCGTTCGGCATGGGCGGGTTGAGCTATTCCAAGCTGTACGACATCGATCCGTATTTCATCCGCTTTCCACAGCAAAGCCTGACCGGGCAGCTCCGGACCGCTTCCGAGGTCGACCTGTACATTGACGGCCAGCGCGTCCGGACGATGCGGCTTCCCGCAGGCGACTTCGACCTGCGCAACATCACGCAGGTCACCGGCTACCGCAGCGTGGACCTCGTGATCCGGGACGCGTTCGGACGCGAGCAGCGCATTGCCACCTCCTTCTATTCAAGCGAACGCTCGCTGAAACAGGGACTGCACGAATACAGCTACAACATCGGCGCGCTGCGCGAGAATTTCGGCGTCGAGAGCAACGACTACGGTCCGCTCGCGTTCGCGGGCTTCCACCGGTACGGCGTGACCGATTCGCTCACGCTCGGCGTCCGCGCCGAAGGCAAGAGCGGACTGTTCAACGCCGGCCCCTCCGCGACGATCGTCCTCGGTTCGGCCGGCATCCTGAACATCGCCGGGGCTGTCAGCGGCGACGGCGATCGCACCGGCAGCGCGGGCCTCCTCAGCTACAGCTATCTCGGCGAGCACTTAAATGCCGGCCTGCTCGCGCGCAAGGACAGCGCAAACTACACGGCGCTCGTCGACACCACGCTCGACCGGCGCAATTACGAGCTTGCCGCAACGGTCGGGTACACGGCGCCGGTATTCGGCGCCATCTCCGCCGGCTATTCCACCTTCAAGGCCTACCAGGGGCAGGACCGCAAACTTGCGAGCCTGAGCTACTCGCGGTCGGTGCTCGACGGTCGCGGAAGCGTGTTCGTGACCGTTGTCAACGAGCGCGCGAACGAGCGGCAGACCAACGTCTTCGCGGGATTTTCGTACAACTTCGACGCGAACTACTCGGTGCTCGGCAGCTACCAGCGTTTGCACGGCGAAAACAGCGAGTCGCTCCAGTTCCAGAAGGCGCAACCGGTCGGCGAAGGAATCGGCTACGTGGTCGGCGTATCGCAGCAGAGTTCGCCGGAGGGAACGAGCAGGCAAATCGCGCCGTCGTTCCAGTACAACGGCCGCTGGGGAATCGTGCGCGGTTCCGCGCAGCACGGCGACGGACCCGGTGCGACCAGCAACTACGCACTGTCCGTCGCCGGCGGAATCGCTTGGGCAGGGGGCATGGTCGCGGCAGGCAGGCCAGTCACCGACAGCTTCGGCGTGGTCAAGGTGGATGAACTCGAAGGCGTGCGCGTGCTGGTGAACAATGAGGAAATCGGCAGGACCGGCGCCAACGGCCGGCTTTTCGTGCCGTCGCTTTCCTCGTTCATCGACAACCAGATCTCGATCGACGTCGCCGATGTTCCGCTCGACTACTCGTTCCCGGAATCCGTTCGCGTCGTGTCGCCAACCTATCGCGCGGGTGCCGTCGTCAACTTTCATGCGAAGCGCCTGCAGGCGTTCACCGGTACTCTCGTGATTATGGTGAACGGGAAGGCACGGCCAGCGGAGTTCTTCAACGTCATCGTCGACGTCGACGGCCGGCCGGTAACCTTCGTCACGGGCCGCGGCGGCGAATTCTATGTGGAAGACTTGAAGGCAGGGCGCTACAAGTCCCAGTTGGCCGGCAACGGGACGCGCTGCCGGTTCGACTTGGTCGTGCCCGACGCCAAGGTGCCGATGACCGACCTGGGCGAACTAGGCTGCGCGTTGCCTAAAGATCCGGAGGGCGAGCCGGCCCGGCCGCAGTAGCTCCAGGCAAGAAAAGGGCCGCGCGAGGCGGCCCTTCGTCCTTGCCGCGGCGGAAGGCCCTCAGGCCGTCTGCGGCGCCAGGACTTTCTGCAGTTCGCCGGACTCGTACATCTCGCGAATGATGTCGCAACCGCCGACGAATTCGCCATCAACATACAACTGCGGGATGGTCGGCCAGTCGGAGAATTCCTTGATTCCCTGCCGAATCTCCGGATCGGCCAGCACGTTGACCGAAAAGTACTGCTCCACGCCGGAACGCTTGAGAATTTCGGCCACTGTCGCCGAAAAGCCGCATTGGGGAAACTGGGGCGTGCCCTTCATGTAAAGGACGACCCGGTTCTTCGCTACCTGTTCTCGCAGGGTTTCCTGGACGTTGCTCATCGTGGTCTCGCTCAAGGTTGAATGCCGCGCAATGGGGTAACCATTTTACGCCAGTCCGGGCGAAGGTCGCGCGAAGGCCCGATCGGGCCCTCGCGACGCGTCACTTGCCGGTCACCTTGCGCACGGTGCGCTTGACGGCGCGCTCGACGGCGCCTTCGGCCTTCTTCGCCTTTCCCACCGCTTTCCTCACCATCGACTTCAAGGTCTTGGTGACCGACTTCTTCGCGGCGGGCCTCTTTGCGGGAGCCTTCTTTGCCACCGGCCGCTTCGTCGCGGTCTTCTTTGCCACCGGGCGCTTTGCGGCCGCCTTCTTCGCGGCGGGCTTCTTTTTCGCGGGCGCCTTCGCAGCCTTCTTCTTGGCTGTCCCGACTTCCGCCTTGCTCTTGCGCTTGATGTCCATAGCGTGCGCACGCGAGTACTGCTGGATGTCCTCAAATTTGCCTGACGCGTCGCGCACAGCGTAGAGCTTCTTGCCCTTTGAGCTGCGCAACACGGTCCGTTTGCTTTTTCCTGCCATGGGTTCTCCCTCTTGTTGTCAAAGGATCGATGGACGGGGCCATGAGGCGGCCTGCCCATTGCCGCACATGTTCCTACGGCGCGCGGAACTTGTCGATAGCTACTCCTTGACCGCGCCGGTGAGTCCCGAGACGTAGTACTCGACGAAGAACGAATACAGGATCGCGACGGGCAGTGAGCCGAACAGCGCGCCGGCCATCAGCGACCCCCAGTGGTAGACGTCACCTTCGACAAGCTCGGTGACCACACCCACCGGCACGGTCTTGACTTCCGACGACGAGATGAACGTCAGTGCGTAGATGAACTCGTTCCACGACAGCGTGAACGCGAAGATGCCCGCCGATATGAGCCCCGGCACGGCAAGGGGAAGAATGATCTTCACCAGGATCTGCAAGCGGCTGGCGCCGTCGATCAGCGCGCACTCCTCGAGTTCGTACGGAATCGACTTGAAATAGCCCATCAGCAGCCACGTGCAGAACGGAATGAGGAACGTCGGATACGTGAGAATCAGCGCCAGGCGCGTGTCGAAGAGCTGCAGCTTGTAGACGATGGCGGCGAGTGGGATGAACAGGATCGACGGCGGCACGAGATACGCGAGGAAGATGCTCATCCCGACATAGCGCGCTCCGCGGAAGCGCAGGCGCTCGATGGCGTACGCCGCCAGGACACTGGCGAAGATGGAGATGAACGTTGCCACCACGGTGACCAGGAACGTGTTCCACAGCCAATCCGGGTAGGCGGTCTCGAACAGCAGCTTCTTGATGTGCTGGAGCGTGGGATTCTTCACCCAGAAAGGGTTGCCCTCCCGCGACAGCAACTCGTTGTCAGGCTTGAACGCCGTGATGGCCATCCAGTAGAACGGGAACAGCAGCACGATCACGAACACCGTCAACGGCGCGTAGACGGTGACCACACGCCGCGGCAGCGAGACCAGGTAGTTCATCCCCTGCGAATCGGCGACGTCAGGCGCGCCTTCGGATGGTTTGGTTTCCGAACTCACTTGTCGCTCCCGCCCTGCTGCCATGCGCGGCGCTGCAATCCGAAGTAGCTGACCATGATGGCGGCCAGCAGGAACGGCACCATGGCCGTCGCGATCGCGGCGCCCTCGCCCAGGCTGCCCCCGGAGATCGCGCGCTGGAACGACAGTGTCGCCATCAGATGGGTGGCGTTGAGCGGCCCGCCGCGCGTCAGGACGTAGATCAGCTGGAAGTCGGTGAACGTGAACAGCACCGAGAACGTCATCACCACGGCGATGATGGGCGTGAGCAGCGGCAGCGTCACATAGCGGAACTGCTGCCAGTCGGAGGCGCCGTCCAGGCTCGCGGCTTCGTAGTACGACGGTGAAATCGTCTGCAGGCCTGCCAGCAGCGTGATGGCGACAAAGGGAACACCACGCCAGATGTTGGCGGCGATGGTCGCGAAACGCGCGTGCCAGGGCTCGCCCAGGAAGTCGATGTACTGGTTGATGAGGCCCATCTTCATCAGCGACCAGCTGATGATCGAGAACTGCGAATCGTAGATCCACCAGAACGCGATGGCCGACAGCGCCGTCGGCACGATGAACGGCAGCAGCACGATGGCGCGCAGGAACGACTTGAACGGCAAATGCTTGTTGAGCAACAGCGCGAGCCAGAGGCCAAGTGCAAACTTGAAGACGCTGGCCACGACCGTGTAGAAGATCGTGTTGAACACCGCCAGGCGAACCACGGCGTCGCCCCAGATATAGACGAAATTCTCGATGCCGACCCACTCGCCGCTGCGGCCGACCCTGGCGTCGGTAAAGCCAAGCCACGTGCCCAGGCCCAGCGGATAGGTGAGGAACACCAGCAGCAACGCCGCCGCGGGCAGCATGAACAGCAGCCCGAGCGTCGTGCGATTGTCGAGCGCTCGCGAGAGTGCGGATTGCTGGTTGGCCAACTCAGATACCCGATCCACAGAACATTACAACAACCTTGCAATTGGACAGCAGCATGGACTAGCCGGGGGAGAGCGGATTGAACGTCACTTCAAGTGACGGTCCAATCCGCTAAGCGAGAATTGAGCGTCGTCGCAGCGACGCTCCAATTCTCACAGGTATGACGCCGCGCACAGTCGTTCAAAAGAACAGACGTTCGCACCGCGACGTCATACCTTGTAATAGCGCTCCGCCCGCTTCTGCGCCCGCTCCGCCGCTTCCTTCGGTGTCTTCGACCCCGACGCCGCTTCCGCCACCATGTTCGGGATGATGAAGTCCGCAACGCATGCTGCCGACGCGTAGCCCATCGTGCCCGCATAGCCGCCCGGGGTGCCGTTCTTGAAGCAGTCGCGATACGGCGTCTTCTTGGGATCGGCCGTCCAGAATGCGCTCTTCTCGTATGCCGCCAGCGGGTGGCACACGTAGCCGATCGACGCTTCCTGCCACGGCACGTACTGCTCCTTCTCCATCATGAAGCGCAGGTATTCCTTCGCCGCATTCGGATACTTGCTGTACTTGAAGATCATCATCGGGAACACGAGGTTCAGCTCGCGCGCCTTGCCGTCGACGCCTACCGGGAAATAGGCGTGCTGGATGTCGTTGGCCAGTTCCTGCATCTTCTCGTCCTTCGACGTCTTGGCCGCGTAATATATCGAGATGCCGTTGGCCGTGAGCGACAACTGGCCGTCGAGGAACGCCTTGTTGTTGTTGGGGTCGAGCCACGACAGCGTGCCCGGGATGAACGTCTCGTACAGCTGCTTTGAATACTCCAGCGCGGCGATGGTCTCCGGGCTGTTGATGACGACGTTGTTCTTGGCATCGACGAGCTTGCCGCCATGCGCCCACACGAGCCAGTGGCACCAGCTCGAGTCGCCAGTGGCGTTGCCCAGCGCAAAGCCGGAAGGCGTGCCCTTGGCTTTCAGCGCCTGGCAAAGTTTCAGGAAGCCGGCGAGGTCGCGCGGGACGGTGTCGAAGCCGGCGGCCTTGACGTGGCTTTCGCGGTAGACGATCGCGTTGCCGGCCGCACCCATCATGATCGCGACCCACTTGTTGCCGTGCATCGCATAGTCCTTGGCAAGCGGGTACCAGCCGCCGTACTTGTTGCCGAGGTAGTTCGCGAGGTCGGAGACGTCGACCAGCTTTTCCGGATACTGGTGGGCGTCTTCCATCGTGCTGATGATGATGTCGGGACCACTGCCCACGTTGGCCGCCACCGCCGCCTTGGGGCGAACGTCTTCCCAGCCTTCGGCATCGACGCGCACCGGGATGCCCGTCATCTCGGTGAACTTCTTCGTGTTGGCGGCCCACACGTCCTCGTCACCTTGCACAAAGCGCTTCCAGCGCAGCACGCGCAGGGTCGCGCCCTTCTCCGGCTTCACATTCCAGGTCTGCGCCATGGCTTCGGGCGTCCACAGCGCCGAACCGGCACCGAGTACGCCACCGGCAGCAGCACCGGCAGTGGCTTTCAGGAAATCACGACGCTTGATATCGCTCATCATTGCCTCCGTGGTAAATGGGCTGAACGTTTTTATGGCCCGGTTTGAAATTCATGCGGTGAGGCGCACTCCACTCGCCGCGTCGAACAGGTGCGCACGTCCGAGGTCGGGCGTAAGCGCGATGCGATCGCCGGGCCGGCAATCGACGCGATCGCGCACCATCGCGTTGACTTCCTGCCCGTTGAAACGGCAATACAATTGCGTGTCGGCGCCGGTCGGCTCGACCACGACGACGTCCGCGGGCAAGCCGCCGATGCCCACGAGCGCGCAATGTTCGGGACGGATGCCGTACATCACCGGCTGGCCGTCGAGGGCGCGCGCGCCGGTAGGTATGGGCAGCGTCGCGCCATCGGCGAATGCCACGTGCGGTTCCGCAGCGCCGGTGCGCGCGATGCCGGGAATGATGTTCATCGCAGGCGAGCCGATGAAGCCGGCGACGAACAGGTTGGCGGGACGGTCGTAAAGTTCAAGCGGACCACCGCTTTGCTCGACCAGCCCGTCCTTCATGACGACGATATTGTCGGCCATCGTCATCGCCTCGATCTGGTCGTGCGTGACGTAGATGGAAGTGGTCTTGAGGCGCTGGTGCAGTTCCTTGATCTCGGCACGCATCTGTACGCGCAGCTTGGCGTCGAGGTTGGACAGCGGCTCGTCGAACAGGAACACCTGCGGGTCGCGGACGATGGCGCGGCCCATGGCGACGCGCTGCCGCTGGCCGCCGGACAATTGGCGCGGGTAGCGGTCGAGATAAGGCACCAGGCCGAGAATGTCGGCCGCCTTGGTAACCGCAGCCTCGATTTCGGCTTTGGGCCGCTTCGCGAGGGAAAGCGCGAACGACATGTTGTCGCGCACGGTCATGTGCGGGTACAGCGCGTAGTTCTGGAACACCATCGCGATGTCGCGTTCCTTGGGCGCCATGCGATTCACCACGTTGCCGCCGATGGCGACTTCGCCGTGGGTGATTTCCTCCAGGCCGGCGATCATCCGCAGCAGCGTGGACTTGCCGCAGCCGGACGGGCCGACGAGCACGCAGAATTCGCCATCGGCGATCGCAACGTCGACACCACGAATCACGTGGGTCGAGCCGAACCACTTCTGGACGCCGGCGATCTTCACCGCGGCCATGGCACTCCTCCAACGCCCGTTATTGGAATCTGCCGCGCGCCCGGACGTTGCGCACAGCTTGGTTTTCGAATCAGATGTGCTTCATCGCGCGGCGGATCAGGGCATGCGCGTTCCGCGCGCGACGACATATTCCGGCTTGCCCGTCGCCAGCCACGAGATGATGTTCTGTGCGGCCTTGCGCCGCAACTCCTTTTCCGCCTCGACCGAGTAGAACGCCGCGTGCGGTGTGAGAATGACACGCGGGTGCACCAGCAATGGCGAGTCCCGCGGCACCGGCTCCTCCGGCAGGACGTCGAGCGCCGCGCCCGACAGCGTGCCGGCGTCGAGTGCCGCAACGAGGTCGGGAAGGTTGACCACCGCGCCGCGCGACGTGTTGACCAGGGATGTGCCACGCTTGGCCGCAGCGAAGAACCCGGCGTCGATCAGGCCGCGCGTCTCACCATTGAGCGGCGTGTGCAGCGACACGACATCGGCTTGCCGGGCCAGGTCGGCCAGCGTGGCCGCGCGCTCGACGTAGGCCGGAAAATCGCCGTCGATGATATGCGGGTCGAAGGCCACGACACGCTTGAATACATTGCGCGAAACATGCGCCATGCGTTTGCCGATGCGACCCAGGCCGACGATGCCCAGCGTCAATTCGGACGGACGGCGCATCGTTCCCGGCGACATGAAGCTCCATTGCCCGGCGCGGATGTCGCGGTCATAGGCGACGATGTGGCGGACCGTCGCGAGCGCCAACGCAAGCGCGTGCGTGGCCACTTCGCCCACGCCATAGTCGGGCGAGTTGGCCACCCAGATGCCGGCGTTTTCGCAGGCGTCCGTATCGATGGTGTCGAAGCCGGCGCCGATGCGGCTGATGATGCCCAGCTCCGGCAACGCCGCCACGACTTTCGCGCCGATCGGCGCGTATTGCAGCAGGATACCGCGGCAGCCCTGTCCCGCCGCGATGACCTGGTCCTCGGTCCGGCACTGCGCCGTGACGATCTCGATGCCGACCGGGTCGAACAGCGCGCGCTCAAGTGCGACATCGGGATAGTCGTTGTCGGCGTAGAGGATCTTCGGCATCGGCAATTCGGGCGGGCGGGCGAGTGGTCGGGCGGGCGAGGATCTGGCGTGGAAACGAGGTGGAATCGGAATGAGAACTGAGTGGGAACGGCGTGGACGGGAACGTGGAAACCGAGGCGCCCGCCAGAGTACGGGCGGCGCCCCGGCTGGTCAAGTGGCCTGACCGCTTCGGAATCGTTGAGGAGAACCCGAGTCACTCGACAGCAGATTCCTGGCCGCGCCCGGAATGACACCGGAGCGATGGTGTCCGCCGCCTATAATCGGCATCCCTTGCGGCCCGTCCCGCAGGATTGCCGAGGAACACCGATGCCCCGACTAATTCCGACCACGATTGCCGGCAGCCTCCCCAAACCCGCATGGCTGGCCGAACCCGTCGCGCTGTGGGCGCCCTGGAAACTGGACGGCGACGCTCTGGCGCAGGGCAAACGTGATGCCGTGCGCCTCGCGCTCTTCGACCAGGAGCATGCGGGCATCGACATCGTGACCGACGGCGAGCAGACCAGGCGCCACTTCGTCACCACGTTCATCGAGGGCCTGGAGGGCGTCGATTTCGCCAACAAGAAGACGGTGCGCATCCGCAACCGCTACGACGCCGACGTGCCGATGGTGGTCGGACCGGTGTCGCGCCGGCATCCGATCTACGTCGACGATGCGCGGTTCCTGCGCGGCGAGACTGACCACAAGGTCAAGTACACGCTGCCGGGTCCGATGACGATGGTGGACACGCTCTACGACGGCCACTACAAGAGTCGCGCCAAGCTGGCGTGGGCTTTCGCGGAAATCCTGAACGAGGAGGCACTCGCCATCGAGGCCACCGGCGTCGACGTGATCCAGTTCGACGAGCCGGCGTTCAACGTCTACTTCGACGAAGTGCGCGATTGGGGCGTGGCCGCGCTGGAGCGCGCCGCGAAGGGGCTCTCCTGCACGACCGCCGTCCACATCTGCTACGGCTACGGCATCAAGGCCAACAACGACTGGAAGAAGACGCTGGGCTCGGAATGGCGGCAGTACGAGCAGACGTTTCCATTGCTCGCGCAATCGAGCATCAAGCAGGTCTCGCTCGAATGCGCGAACTCGCACGTACCCATCGACCTGATCGCATTGCTTTCGGGAAAGGACGTGCTGGTCGGCGCCATCGATGTCGCCAGCGACCGGATCGAGACTGCCGAGGATGTGGCCGCGACGCTGCGGTCCGCCATGAAGCACGCTCCGGCCGAGCGAATCCACGCCTGTACCAATTGCGGGATGGTTCCTCTGTCCCGGGACGTGGCTCGGGCCAAGCTGCGGGCGCTGGCAGCGGGCGCGGCGCAGGTCCGGGCGGAACTCGCGGGCTGATTCCCCCGGCAGGCACCCTTCCCCGGCCATTGCCGCCCCATGGCCGGGGGTATTTCCAAACGGGCGAAATGGGCGTACACTCCCAAAGGTGTTTTGTTTCAAGTACTAAAGCACGTCTTTACGCGATCCGAAGTCGTAACCCGACCCGGTCTCGGTACTCGTACTTTTCTGTCCTTGAGAATGAAACATGGGGCGGGCATCCGCCCGCCGATTATTTATCTTAAGGAATTACAGAAATGGCAACAGGTACCGTAAAGTGGTTCAACGACGCGAAGGGTTTCGGCTTCATTACTCCTGATGGCGGTGGCGAAGATCTCTTCGCGCATTTCTCCGCGATCAACATGCCGGGATTCAAGACTCTGAAGGAAGGCCAAAAAGTTTCCTTCGAGGTGACGCAAGGCCCGAAGGGCAAGCAAGCCAGCAATATCCAGGCTGCCTAAGCTCTCGAGCACTTAGTCCTTAGCTGCATGCATCAAAAAAAGGCCGGGTTCGCCCGGCCTTTTTCTTTTTGTGTCTGGCGCGATAGTTGCTGAGGTGTCCGCATGACGTCCGCCTTGTCCCGAATCCGCAATGGGGTGCCGCGGCGCGCGCACGCCCGTGTACTGCCGGGCTACGTGTTTTTTCCACAATTTATCATTGATAATCAACGATGTTACTATTAACATCCTCGCCGCCTTCCGACCCGGTCGACACGCATCGTGCGTCCGCATCATGCGCGATGAATACGGCGACAAAACGCCAACGAGGCCGCAACGAGACAAATCTGTCCGATTGCGCGCCCGGAAACCCATTTCAGGAGCTTGTCCTTTTGCGCGATTCGCCCGTTTACCCGACCGCCGGCGATAGCCCTGCCATGGACAGTGCACTTCGTCTCCCGGCCCGCCGTTCAGGGTCTGTCCGCCTTTGCGTAAAACTTGCCCGGAACGCGCTGCTCGCGCTGGCGTTCATGGTTCCGGCCGTCGCGTTCGCGGCGATCGGCGTCAACAAGACCTTCAACCCGACCAATGTCTCGGTCGGCCAGGTGTCGACGCTGACGGTCATCCTGATCAACAACAATCCGGCCACGGCCAACACCACGGCGTTCACCGACAATCTGCCTGGCACGGTGGTCATTGCCACGCCGGCCAACGCATCCAATACTTGCGGCGGCACACCCGTCGCTACTCCCGGCGCCACCAGTTTTTCATTTTCCGGCGGGACGATTCCGGCTGCCGTCGGCCCGGTTGCCGGTCAATGCACGGTTCAGGTCGACGTTGTCTCGCCGACGGCCGGCGTGTTCATCAACACCATTCCCGCGAACGCGGTCACGTCGTCGCAGGGAAACAATTCGCAGGCGGCATCGGCCACACTGACCGTTGCGGCATTACGCGCGGTGACCGGTGCCAAAGCGTTCCTTCCGACGGTCCTGCACGGCAGCACGACGCTGCCCGCGCCGACGTCGCGCATCACGATGACGCTGACCAATCCCAACGGCGTCGCGCTCACCAATGCGACTCTCACCGACACGCTTCCGGCCGGCCTCTCGGTCGCGCCAACGCCCAATCCTGCGACAACCTGCGGCGCGGGAACGGTCTCGACCACCGCGAACAGCGCGACCTTGGCCAGCGGCACCATTCCAGCCAACGGCAACTGCACCATCTCGTTTGACGTCATCGCCGCCAATCCCAATGCGTACGCGAACGGCAACGTCACCAACACGATCCCGGTCAGCGCGCTCACCACGGCGCAAGGCGCCACCAACACTGCCGCGTTTGCGGCCAACGTCACGCTGCAAACGGGCGCGCGCGTAGAGAAGTCCTTTGCCCCCACACCGATCACCACCGGCGGCACGTCAACGCTTACCGTGACGGTGCGCAATTTCAACACGTCGCCGCTCACCGGCAGCATCGCGTTCACCGATACCTTGCCTATCGGCATGACGGTCGCCGCGCCGGTGACGACAGCGACGACCTGTGCCGGGCTCGTGTTCAGCCCCGTGCCCACGGCCGGTGCCTTGAACTTCAGCGTCAGCGGCGGCTCGCTGCCGGGCGCGACCATCGCAGTCAGCTCCAACACCAATTGCACGGTCTCGATACTCGTCACCGCCGTCAATGCGGGCGTCAATCCGATCAGCCTCACCAACACGCTGCCCGTCAGCAATTTCGGCGGCGTCAATTATTCATCCGCCGGCGGTACGCTCGTCGTCAATGCGGTGTCCAGCGTGAGCGGCACCAAGAGCTTCTCGCCGAACCCGATCCTGCAAGGCGGAATCAGCACGGCGACGATAACGCTGAACAATTCCGCGGCTATCGCGGCCACGATCACGTCGTTCACCGACGCGTTGACGACGATGGGCGCCAGCCCGCAATTCACGGTGGCGGCGGCGCCCGCGGCCACCACCACTTGCGGCGGCGCCATCACGGCGGTACCCGGCACCACGACGGTCTCGCTGGGCGCCGGCAATTCGATCCCGGCCACCGGGAGCTGCACGATTACCGTGCCGGTGCAGGCCGCCGCGAATGCGTCAACAGGCGCCAGGACCAACACGATCGCTCAAGGCGCGCTGGTCACGAGCCAGGGACGAACCCAAACCACGATCGCCGGCGCAGTGACGGTGAACCCCGTGCTTTCGGTTGCCAAGGCCTTCGCGCCCGCCACCGTAGCGGCAGGCGGCGACACGCGGCTGACGATCACGCTCACGCGCGCGGCGGGCGCGGTCGACCTGACCAACATCACGTTCACCGACACGCTTCCCGCATTGCACGTGGTTTCGGTGTCGGGTAGCGCACCGGCGCCCACCAATACCTGCGGCGGAACGCTCACCGCGACGGGTGGCGCCGGGAGCGTATCGCTCTCCGGCGGCGCGCTGACCGGCGCGACCACCACGTGCACGATCAGCGTCAGCATCACCACGCCCGCCGGTGCGGCCGTGGCGACCAACACCATCGCCGCCAACGCGGTGAGCGCCTCGAGCGTGGCCGGAGCCTTCACCAATCCGGCGGCGGCCACCGCCACGATCACGCGTGTGGTCACCAACGTCACTCTCAACAAGTCGTTCAGCCCGGCAACCGTGCTGGTGGGTGGCGTGTCGACGATGACGATCAACATCCTCAACACCAACGCCAACGCGCTGGCGCTGACGACCACCGGCCTGGTCGACACGTTGCCGCTCGGCATGGTGGTCGCCCCCGCGCCAACGCCGACCAACAGCTGCGGTGGCACGTTCACGCCCGTGGCGGGAGCAGGTTCGGTCACGCTTGTCGCAGGAACGCTCGCGGCCAACGCAACTTGCAGCTTCTCCGTTCGCGTCGTCGCCAACGCCAGCGGCAATCTCATCAACACCCTTGGCGCAAACGCGTTCACTTCCGCGCAGGGCGTGACCAATCCGCTCGCCGCGCAGGCAACGCTCGCGGCCACCGGCAGCGCCGATCTGCAGGTCACCAAGACCGATGGCGTCACCACCGTCGTTCCAGGAACGACCACGACGTACACGATCGTCGCGCAGAACAACGGTCCGCAGGACGTCGCGGGCGCAGGCTTCGCCGACACGCCGCCTGCGGGCATGACCTTCACCGGCTGGACGTGCGTCGCCTCCGCGGGATCGTCATGCGGCAACGCGAGCGGCAGCGGCCCGATCAATGAGCTGGTCACGTTGCTCGTCAACGGCACCGCGACATATACGGTCACGGCGGCCATCGCCGCCAATGCGACCGGTTCGATCACCAACACGGCAACGGTCATCGTGCCTGGCACGGTGATCGATACCAACCTGGCCAACAACTCGGCGTCGGATACCGACACGCTGGTGCCGACGGCCGATCTCTCGATCACCAAGACCGACGGCGTGGCCACTGTTGTTCCCGGTACCTCGACCACCTACACCATCGTCGTCTCCAACGCGGGGCCGAGCAACGTCACCGGCGCAACCGTCGCCGACGTGTTTCCGGCAGGCATCACGAGTGCCGCGTTCACCGCGACCGCCACGGGTGGGGCCACCGGCTTCACCGCAGCCGGCAGCGGCAACATAGCCGACACGGTCAACATGCCGGTCGGCAGCACCATCACCTACACGGTCGTCGCCAACATCGCGGCGAATGCGGTCGGCACGCTCGCCAATACGGCAACGGTAACCACGCCTGGTGGCGTGATCGACCCGACACCGGGCAACAATTCCGCCACCGACACCGACACGCTGACGCCGACTGCGGATCTGCAGATCACCAAGACCGACGGCACGACCACGGCCGTACCGGGCGCGTCGACGACCTACACGATCGTCGCCTTCAACGCCGGACCGAGCAGCGTTGTCGGCGCGGCGGTGACTGACAACTTACCGGGCGCCATCACCAGCGACACGTTCACCGCGGTTGCCACGGGTGGGGCCACCGGTTTCACCGCGAGCGGCGCCGGCAACATCAACGACATCGTCAACATGCCGGCCGGCAGCAGGATCACGTACACCGTCGTCGCCAACATCAGCGCGTCGGCAACCGGCACGCTCGTCAATACCGCGACGGTGACCGCGCCGCCGACCGTGAACGATCCGACGCCAGGCAACAACTCCGCCACCGACACCGACACACTGTCGGCAACCGCCGATCTCTCGATCACCAAGACCGACGGCACGACCACCGCCACGCCGGGCGCGACGACCACCTACACGATCGTCGTCTCCAATGCAGGCCCGAGCAATGTCATTGGCGCAACGGTCACCGACATTCTTCCCGCAGCCATCATCAGCGACACGTTCACGGCGTCCGCCACCGGCGGCGCGACCGGCTTCACCCCGGCAGGCAGCGGCAATATCACCAACACGGTCAACATGCCGGCCGGAAGCACGATTACGTACGTCGTCGTCGCCACCATCAGCGCATCGGCAACAGGAACGCTCGTCAATACCGCGACGGTGGCCGCGCCGCCGACCGTCACCGACCCGACACCGGGGAACAACAGCGCGACTGACACCGACACGTTGTCGTCGTCCGCCGATCTTTCGATCACCAAGACCGACGGCGTCGCCACCGTCACGCCGGGCACCTCCACCACCTACACCATCGTCGTGACCAATGCCGGACCGAGCGCCGTTACCGGCGCAACGGTTACCGACACGATGCCGGCGGGAATCGCCAGCGACACGTTCACCGCAGTTGCCACGGGTGGCGCCACGGGTTTCAGCGCCAGCGGCAGCGGCAACATCAACGACACGGTCAACCTGCCGGTGGGCAGCACGATCACGTACACCGTCGTCGCCAGCATCAGTCCGGCGGCAACCGGCACGCTGGTCAATACCGCGACGGTGACCCCGCCAGGCGGCGTCACCGATCCGACACCGGGCAACAACTCCGCAACCGATACCGATACGCTGTCGGCGCAGGCCGATCTGTCGATTACCAAGAACGACGGCGTCACCAGTGTCGTTCCAGGAACGCCGACCACGTACACGATCGTCGTGACCAACAATGGTCCGAGCAATGTGACCGGCGCGACTATCTCTGATGTGTTACCCGCGGCCATCGTGAGCGACACCTTCACCGCAGTTGCCACCGGCGGAGCCACCGGGTTCACCGCGAGCGGCAGCGGCAACATCAACAACGTCGTCAACATGCCGGTCGGCAGTACGATCACGTATACGGTCATCGCCAACATCAGCGCGTCCGCAACCGGCACGCTGGTCAACACGGCTACCGTAGCTGTGCCGCCCACCGTGACGGATCCGACGCCGGGCAACAACACGGCCACGGACACCGACACACTCACGCCGCAAGCCGATCTCGCGATCACCAAGACCGACGGCGTAACCACACTCGTTCCCGGCGCCGCGACGACGTACACCATCATCGTCAGCAACTTCGGGCCGTCGAACGCCGATGGCGCGATCTTCCGGGACCCGGCCGTCGCCAACCTGAGCGTCACCAGCGTCATCTGCGGCGCGCCCACCGGCGGCGCCGTGTGCCCGACCGGCCCCAACACCACTATCGTACTGATGCAAGGTTCGGGCATCATCGTGCCGACGTTGCCGTCTGGAGGCAGCGTCCGGTTCACGGTCGCCGCGACAGTCGCCGCCGGCGCCACAGGCAGCATCGCGAACACCGCGCTCGTCAATGCGCCTGCAGGCGTCACCGATCCGACGCCTGCCAACAACACGGCGACCGACGTCGACACGCTGACACCGCAGGCCGATCTTGCGATCACCAAGACGGACGGCGTCACGAGCGTGACCGCCGGCGGTGCCACGACGTACACCATCGTCGTCAGCAACGGCGGACTCTCGAACGCCGACGGCGCAATCTTCAGGGATGCGGCAATTGCCAACCTGACCGTCACCGGTGTCATTTGCGGCAGCGCCAGCGGCGGAGCGGTCTGTCCGGCGGGCATCACCGTCCCGATGATGCAGGGCCCGGGCATCGTCATTCCGACTCTGCCTGCCGGCGGCAGCGTCACGTTCACCGTCACCGCCACCATTCCGTCGGGCGCAACCGGCAGCATTTCCAACGTCACGACGGTAAGTGCACCGGCCGGCGTGGTCGACCCGACACCCGGCAACAATACGGCGACCGACATCGACACCATCACGCTGTCGGCTGATTTGTCGATCACCAAGACCGACGGCGTGACCACGGTCGTGCCCGGAACCACGACGACCTACACGATCGTCGTCGCCAACGCCGGCCCCAGCGACGTCACCGGCGCAACGGTGACTGACGTCATGCCCGCGGCCCTCACTGGCGACACGTTCACCGCGGTCGCCACCGGTGGCGCCACGGGCTTCACTGCCGCCGGCATCGGCAACATCAACGACACGGTCAATCTGCCGGTCGGCAGCACGATCACCTACACCGTCGTCGCGAGCATCAACGCGAACGCCACGGGCACGCTGGTCAACACGGCCGTCGTCACCGCACCAGGTGGCGTGACCGATCCGACACCCGGCAACAACTCCGCCACCGACACCGACACGCTGGTGCCGCAGGTGACGCTCGCCGTCGTCAAGACCGATGGCAGCTTGAATTACACGCCGGGCGGCACGGCGACGTACACAGTGACCGTCACCAACACCGGGGCAAGCGATGCCCACGACGTCACCGTGGCCGACCTGTTGCCGGCCGGCCTGACGTTGACGGCCAACGTCACCTGTACCGCAACCGGCAGCGCACTGTGCACGCCGGTCACCGGCAGCATCGGTGGCACGAGTTTCGTCATGACCCATGGCGTGGTGGGAGCAGGCGCAGGTAATTCGCTGATCTTCACGGTACCCGTGGCGTTTGCCGGCGGCATGACCGCCAATCCGTTGCAGAACACGGCAACCGCCACCGATATCGCGACGGGCGCGTCGGCCTCCGACACGGATTCCGACGTACTCGCGCCGCAGGTGAGTCTTGCCGTCGCCAAGACCGACGGCAGTGCCACCTATACGCCGGGCGGCACGGGCACGTACACCGTGACGATCACGCACGGCGGCTTGTCGGATGCCACCAATGTCACCGTCAACGATCCGCTGCCGGCGGGTGTGACGCTGACGGCCAACGCGACCTGCGTCCCGATTGGCGCGGCAAGCTGCGGCACAGTTACGGGCACCACGGGACAGACGATCTTCGGCGCGACGGGCGCGTCCATCGCAGCGGGCGCGGGCAATTCGCTTGTGTTCACCGCACCGGTTGCCTTCGCGGCCAACCTGTCCACCGATCCACTCGACAACACGGCGACGGCCACCGATGTGCTTTCAGGCGCAACCGGCACGGCCACCGACAGCGACACGCGCGCGCCCGCGGTCACGCTTGCTCTCACCAAGACGGACGGCAGCGCGACTTATACGCCAGGCCTCGGAGCGACCTACGTCGTCACCGTCACCAACACCGGCGTATCGGATGCGCTCAACATCACGGTGGCCGATGCGTTGCCAACCGGCGTCACGTTGAGCGGCACGGTCACGTGCGCGGTCACCGGCAGCGCGAACTGCGGCGCCGTCACCGGTATCGCGCCACAGACCAGCTTTGCCACCACCGGCGCACGGATCAACGCGGGCGCGGGCAACATGCTCACGTTCACGGTGCCGGTGGCTTTTGCCGCGAATCTCGCGGACAACCCGCTGGTCAACACCGTGACCGCGAACGACCTTGCTTCCGGTGCCACAGGCACGGCAACCGACAGCGACACACTGGCCGCGCAAGCCGACCTGGTCGTCACCAAGACCGATGGCGTCACCAGCGTCGTTCCGGGAACGCCGACCACGTACACGATCGTGGTCACCAACAACGGCCCGAGCAATGTCACCGGCGCGACGGTCAGCGACGTCATGCCCGCGGCCGTTGCCAGCGACACGTTCACCACGGTCGCCACGGGTGGTGCCACCGGCTTCACCGCCAGCGGCGGCGGCAACATCAATGACACCGTCAACTTGCCGGCCGGCAGCACGATCACTTACACCGTCGTCGCCAACATCAGCGGCAGCGCCACCGGCACCGTGGTGAATACGGCCACGGTGGCCACGCCGCCTGGCATGACCGATCCGACGCCGGGCAACAACACCGCGACCGATACCGACACGCTGACGGCGCAAGCCGACCTTTCGATCAGCAAGACCGACGGCGTCACCAGCGTCGTGCCGGGAACCTCGACGACCTACACCATCGTCGTCACCAACAGCGGTCCCAGCAACGTCACGGGCGCGACGGTCAGCGATGTCATGCCCGCGGCAATCGCCAGCGACACGTACACCGCGGTCGCCACGGGTGGTGCCACCGGCTTCATCGCCAGCGGCGGCGGCAACATCAATGACACCGTGAACATGCCATCCGGAAGCACGATCACCTATTCGGTCGTCGCCAACATCAGCGCATCGGCCAGCGGCACGCTGGTCAACACCGCGACGGTGAGCGCGCCGCCAACCGTGACTGACACCAATCCGGGCAACAACACGGCCACCGACACCGACACGCTTAGCCCCCAGACCGACCTCGCCATCAGCAAGACCGACGGCGTGACCAGTGTGATGCAAGGCGGCAGCACGACGTATGCGATCGTCGTCGCCAACAACGGTCCGAGTGCCGTGACCGGTGCGACCGTCAGCGACCCGATGCCTGCCGCGATTGTCAGCGACACGTTCTCCGCGGTGGGCAGCGGCGGCGCGTCCGGCTTCACCGCCAGCGGCAGCGGCAATATCAACGACACGGTCAACATGCCGGTCGGCAGCACGATCACGTATACGGTCGTGGCCAACATCAGCGCGAGCGCCGTGGGCAACCTGGTAAACACCGCCACGGTGGTGGCACCGGGTGGCGTGACCGACACCAATCCGGGCAACAACAGCGCCACCGACGTCGATACGATCACGTTGATTCCGCTGGCGGATCTGTCCATCACGAAGACGGACGGCAGCGCCACGTACACGCCGGGCAATCCGATCACCTACACGATCGTCGCCGCCAACGCCGGACCCATGGGCGTGGTGGGCGCGAGCGTCACGGACATCGTGCCCGCCGTCATCACCGGGGCGACCTGGACGTGCGTCGGCGCGAGTGGTGGCACCTGCCCGGCGTCCGGCGCGGGCAACATCGTTGCCAGCGTCAACCTGCCGGCGGGTGCGAGCGTCACGTTCACGCTGAGTGGCACGGTGGCGCCCACCGCAACCGGCAACCTGGTCAACACCGCGACAGTTGCCACTCCGCCGGGCACCACCGATCCAAATCCGTCCAACAACACAGCAACCGACACGGATACGCCGGCGTCGAAGGCAGGCCTCGCCATCACCAAGACGGACGCCAGCTCAACGTACAAGCCGGGCTTCCCGGGGACCTACACGATCAGCGTGACCAATAACGGACCGTCGAACGCCAACAGCGTGACCGTGACGGATAACCTGCCGGCCGGCGTTTCTCTCACCGGTCCGGTCACCTGTGTGGCCAGCGGTACGGCGACGTGCGGAACCATCACCGGTACTACGGGCGGCACGGTGTTCCAGACGACCGGCGCAACCATCGCGGCAGGTGCGGGCAATCGCATCGTGTTCACGTTGCCGGTGTTGTTTGCGGCGAACATGACGACCAATCCGCTGACCAACACCGCGACCGCGACCGATCCTGCGTCGGTGTCGGTGGCATCGGCTTCCGACACCAACACCCTCTCGGGCGGGCCGTCGACGCCCATCCCGGTCGACAACGGCTGGGCGCTGGCCTTGCTGGCAGGATTCATCCTGCTGGCGTACCGGTGGCAGTCGCGTCAGGTGCCGTTGCGCCGGCGCCGCTAGCCAATCTCCAGTGCACAGTTAGCGCATCCCCTCCCACGTCCGGTTGGCCGTAGAATTGAAGCGAATTGTGGTTTCAATTCACGACTGGCCAACGCGGAACTTTTGGGAGCGGCAATGGGCGTCAAGGATCTGCTCGACCTCAACGGAAAAGTTGCCGTCGTCACCGGCGGGTCGCGCGGCATCGGCCTGCAGATGGCCGAAGCGCTGGGCGAGATGGGCGCGCGCGTGGCGATCACCGCGCGCAAGCAGGACGAACTGGACGAAGCCCGCGCGCACCTCGAAAGCCTGGGCGTGGAGTGCCTGCGCGTGGCCGGCGACCTGGCCGAATTCGCGACCATCCCGCACATGGTCGACGCCGTGCTGACACCGTGGGGCCAGGTCGACATCCTCGTCAACAATGCAGGATGCAACTGGGCCGCGCCGGCGGAGGACTATCCGGACGACGGCTGGCGCAAGGTGATGAACCTCAACATCGACGCCGCGTTCTATCTTTCGCGTGAAGTCGGACGGCGATCGATGATCCCTCGTCGCAGCGGCAAGATCGTCAACATCGCGTCGATCGCCGGGCTCTTCGGCAATCCGCCTGAATGGGGCATGGAAACGATTGCGTACAACACCAGCAAAGGAGCGCTGGTGCAGATGACGCGCGCACTGGCCGCCGAGTGGGGCGAGCACAACATCAACGTCAACGCGATCTGCCCGGGATTCTTTCCGTCGAAGATGACCAAGGTGACGCTCGACCGGATCGAGAAGAGCGTCCTCGACCTGACGCCGCTGCGCCGTCTCGGTGGCGATGAAGACCTGAAGGGAAGCGTCGTGTATCTCGCGTCGGAGGCGTCGCGACATGTGACCGGGCAGGTCATCGCCGTCGATGGTGGTTGCACGATCGTCTGACGTGAAAGGCGTTGCAAATGAGGGGGCGAATCAGGGAGCGGATCTGATCGCTCCTGCGCACCCGGTTGATGTCGCAGCGCTTGCGAGGTGGTTGCGCGCCCATGTCGACGACGGTGTACGCGATATCGTCGTCGAGCAATTCCAGGGCGGACAATCCAATCCCACGTATCGCTTGACCGCAGGCAGTCGAAACTATGTGCTGCGCCGCAAGCCACCGGGTACACTGCTGCCGTCCGCGCACGCCATCGACCGCGAATACCGCGTGATGTCGGCGCTGGCGCAGACCGGCGTTCCCGTCGCGAGAATGCACGCGTTGTGCGAAGACGAGGCCGTGATCGGCACCGCCTTCTACGTGATGGAGCATGTCGAAGGCCGCATCCTGTGGGACCCGACCCTGCCCGGCATGACGCCAGGCGAGCGCGCCGCGCACTACGCCGAGTTGAACCGGGTCATCGCCACGCTGCATCAGGTTGATCCCGCTGTGGTCGGCCTTGCCGACTTTGGCCGTACCGGCAACTACATCGAGCGGCAGGTCGCGCGCTGGTCGAAGCAGTATCAGGCGGCCGGCGCCGGGCGCATTGCCGCGATGGACCGCCTGATCGAATGGCTGCCGTCGCACATTCCGCCTGGCGACGAAACGAGCATCGTCCATGGCGACTATCGCCTGGACAATGTGATCTTCCATCCGACGCAACCGCGGATACTGGCGGTGCTCGACTGGGAGTTGTCCACGCTTGGCCACCCCCTGTCGGACTTCGCCTACCAGGTGATGGCTTGGCGGCTGGCGCCACAGGAATTCCGAGGGCTCAAAGGTGCCGATCTCGCGTCACTCGGCATTCCCGATGAGATGGAGTACGTTGCTGCCTATTGCCGGCGTACCGGACGCAACGCCATAGCGAACTGGGAGTTCTACCTGATCTTCAACATGTTCCGTATCAGTGCCATCCTGCACGGCGTGCTGTCGCGCGCCATGCAGGGCAACGCGGCCAGCGCCAACGCGGTGGAAATGGGCCGCCGCGCGCAGCCCGTGGCCGACGTCGCATGGACAATGGCGCAGGACTTCAAACAGGAGTAGCACGGTGGACTTTCAGCATTCCGAGAAGGTGCGGGACCTCGCGGCGCGGCTGACGCGCTTCATGGAGGAGAACGTCTATCCCGCGGAAGCCGTGTTCGCCGCGGAAGTTCTCGCGAACCGGCACGCTGGCAACGCCTGGATTCCAACCAGGGTCATTGAAGCGCTGAAGGCCAAGGCGCGCGCGGCGGGACTTTGGAACCTGTGGTTGCCCGAATCAAACCTTGGCGCGGGACTGACCAACCTCGAATACGCGCCGCTGTGCGAGATCATGGGCCGCTCGTGGATCGCGCCGGAGGTGTTCAACTGCAATGCGCCGGACACCGGCAACATGGAGGTTCTGGTCCGCTATGGCACGGCGGCGCAGAAGAAGCAATGGCTGGAACCGCTGCTTGCCGGCGAAATCCGCTCTGCGTTTGCGATGACCGAGCCGGACGTCGCGAGCAGCGACGCAACCAACATCGAGGCGTCGATTGAGCGCGACGGCGACCACTACGTGATCAACGGCCGCAAGTGGTGGACCACCGGCGGCCCCGATCCGCGCTGCAGGATCATGATCTTCATGGGCAAGACGGACGCCGCCAATCCGGACCGCCACCAGCAGCAGTCGATGGTCCTCATCCCCGTCGACACGCCCGGCGTGAAACTGCTGCGCGTGCTTCCCGTCTTCGGCTACGACGATGCGCCGCATGGCCATGGCGAATTCGACTTCGACAATGTACGCGTGCCGGTAGCCAACATCCTGCTGGGCGAAGGGCGCGGTTTCGAGATCGCGCAGGGTCGATTGGGCCCCGGGCGCATCCACCACTGCATGCGGCTGATCGGGCAAGCCGAGCGTTCGCTCGACTACATGTGCAAGCGCGGAGTGAGCCGCGTCGCGTTCGGGCGCGCCGTGGCCGACCAGACGGTCACGCAGGAGCGCATCGCCAACGCGCGCATCGCCATCGACCAGACGCGGCTGCTGGTGCTGCACGCCGCGTGGAAGATGGACGTCACAGGCAACAAGGCCGCGAAAAAAGAAATCGCGATGATCAAGGTCGCGGCGCCGGTCATGGCGTGCCAGGTGATCGACTGGGCGATGCAGGTGCACGGCGCGGCCGGCGTGAGCGACGATTTTCCGCTGGCGTTCTTCTATGCGCAGGCGCGCACGCTGCGCTTTGCCGACGGCCCGGATGAAGTGCATCGCAACCAGATCGCGAAACTGGAACTGGCGGAGCATCGTCCGCCGAAGTGAGCAGCGGATTCCTCCCCCCGCCTTCGCGGGGGTCGGAATGACACAATGGATATCGGGCGCCGAAATATCGCCGCCGGCTCAGCGCTTCGGCTTGTACCAGTACCTGTCGGTGAATGCGGTGGACTTCCAGCCAAGCAGGTGTCGCAGGCCTTCGCCGATCATTGCAAACACGTGCCAGTCGCCGAATTCATCGAATTTGCGCGTCGAGACGATGACCTTGGCGCTCGTCACGCGCTCGAGGTCCTGGCCGCGCGTCTTGCCCAGCCGTTTCAATGCCATCAGGAAAGCGACGTCCTCGGCCACCAGCCGGTTTTCATCGTAGCCACCCAGATTCTCGAAGTCCGTCCTGCGCGCAAATACGACACCGGTGTCCATGCCGGTGACCAGGACGAGCGGCAGCATCGTCAGGTACGCGAAGACGATTCCCGGGGATCGCCGCTCAAGCCTGACACCCGTCGCGCCACCGACCACGCGGCCCGTCGCGAGTGCTTTATCGATTTCGATGAAGGTCCGCGGATGCACCTGCGAATCGGCGTCGACGAAGGCCAGTATTTCGCCGCGCGCGACGCGGGCACCGCCGTTGCGCGCTGCCGCGATCACGCGCTTCTCGACCATGACCACGGTACATCCGTGCCCGGCCGCAATCGCCGCCGTGCGATCGGTAGACATGTTGTCGGCGACGATCACCTCGATGGCGTCGTCGGCTCCGTAGGCAGCTCGCGCAATGCGCAGCGAATCGAGCAGCCGCCCCAGCAACTGCTCCTCGTTGTACGCGGGAATGACGACCGAAAAGCGCGGCGCCATCAGCTGCTGCGGATCAATCCTGTGCCACGGCGAACGCGCCGGCGAGCTCGGCGTCGGTAGCCTTCGCGCGCGCGGCCGACGGGCGCGCATTCCAGCGTTCGAGGTAGGATTGAATCACCGGCAGGTGCGGCACCAGCTTGAACGCCGTGGTCCAGGTCAACGCGGTACCCCACAGCACGTCGGCCGCGGTGAAGCGTTCGCCGAGAAGCCAGGGACCTTTGCCGAGCTGGTCGGTGAGCGTATCCAGCATCGTGTCGTAGTCGCCATAAGGCACCGTGCTCTTCGGCGCCGGCTCGCGCTTCAACGCCCTGTCGATCAACGCCGGTTCAAAGCACGATCCGTAGTAGGCCATCCAGCGCAGGTAGGGACCGCGCAGAGGATCCCCGATCGCCGGCGTGATTCCGGCCTCCGGATAGAGGTCGGCGAGGTACAGGAAGACCGCCACCTGTTCGGTCACCAGTGCGCCACCATGCATGACGGCCGGGACCTTGCCCATCGGATTGACGGCCAGGTAGGCCGGCGCGCGCTGTTCCGACGCCTTGAAATTCAGGACGTGAAGATCGAAGTCGGCGCCAAGTTCATAGAGCAGCGTCAGCGCGCCGGTCGAGCGCGTGTTGGGGGCGTGGAACAACGTGGGCTTCGTGCTTGTGGTCACGGCGATGATTTCCTCGTGCAAGTGACGGCAGCGGTTTCCGCGCGTCACCCCAGGTTGCGCAAGTCGCGCAGCGCCACCGACAACATTGCCGCGTCCGGCGCCGGCACCGCGCGCAGTTCGGAAAGCAGGTGATCTGCACGTTCGAGCGCACGGCGATTGGCGTCCTGCCATGCGGCCACCATTTTCGCTGGCGCCGCGTTGTCGCCAGCAACCGCCAGCACCGTGCCGGTGAGCACGCGCTGCAGTCCCGACAGGTCGTCCTGCATGGCACCTTTGGCGAGCATCTGCCAATGCTTGTCGCCCGGCAACGCCGCGATTTTTTCCCGCAGCCACGCCAATCCCAGCTTGTTGCCCAGGTCAAAGTAAACCGCGGCAACCGGGTCGACCGAACGTTTCGCGTTGGCCGCGACCTCGGCGATGTCCAGCGACGCATAGAGCGTGTCGAAGGTCACCACGCGTACGGCGAGGTCCTTGGGCACGCCCTGCCCGACATAGCGCGCAACTGCGGCGTCGATGCGCGCGCGTTCGGCCGTATCGAGCAACCTGGGCAGGCGCTCGGACAATTCCGCCACGCCCGGCGCGAAATGGGCGATGGTGGCGCCCATGTCGTCCGCCAGGCGACGCGAGCGCAGGAACCAGGTGGTGCCGCGCTCCAGCTGTGCGCTGGTGTCGATCAGCATCGTCGACTGCACGGCATCGTCGACCTTGTTGTCCAGCGCCTCGATCGCCATCCATAACGGCACCAGGCCGAACACCTCGCGGCTAAGCAGGTACGCCCGGACAATCTCGTGCGGCCGTGCGCCGGTGGTCTCGGCCAGCCGGTGCACGAACGTGCTGCCCACGCGATTGATCATGCTGTTGATGACGTGCGTGGCGATGATTTCGCGCTTCAGCGGATGCCGCGCCATATATCCGGCATACGTCTTTTCCAGCGCGCCGGGGAAGTAGCGCACCAGCGCCGTTGCGACCCACGGATCGTCAGGCAGCGACGACGCCAGCAGTTCGTCGTAGAGCCAGATCTTGCTGTAGGCCAGCAGCACCGCGCGTTCGGGTGCCGCCAGCCCCAGGCCGTTCGCGCGCCGCTCGGCGATATCCTCGTCGGTGGGCAAGTACTCGATGGCGCGGTTGAGCCGCCCGCCCTTTTCCAGGAAATGCATGAAGCGCGTCTGCGCATCGAGCAGCGACGGCGCGATACGCCCGGTCACCGACAGCACCTGCGTCTGGAAGATGTTGTCGCGCAGCACCAGTCCCGCCACGTCGTCGGTCATTTCGGCGAGCAACGCATTGCGCTGCTTTTCAGTCAGCTCGCCCTCCGCGATGGGCAGTCCCAGCAGGATCTTGATGTTCACTTCATGGTCGGAAGTGTCCACGCCGGCGGAATTGTCGATGGCGTCGGTGTAGATGCGCCCGCCCGCCATCGAGTACTCGATGCGCCCCAGTTGCGTGCAACCGAGGTTGCCGCCTTCCGCGAAAACCTTGCAGCGCAATTCGCGACCGTTCACCCGCAACGCGTCGTTGGCGCGGTCGCCGACCTGCGCGTGCGTTTCGCTTGCGGCTTTGACGTAGGTACCGATGCCGCCGTTGTAGATCAGGTCCACGGGCGCCCTGAGAATGGCGTTGACCAGTTCCGTGGGCGTCAGCGCGTCGACGGTAATGCCGAGGACCGCCTTGACCTCCGCCGTGAGCGGAATCGACTTGGCGCTGCGCGCATGGATTCCACCGCCCTTCGAGATCAGCGAGGTGTCGTAGTCGGCCCACGTCGAGCGGGGCAGCTTGAACATCCGTTCGCGCTCGTTGAAGCTCGTCGCCGCATCGGGATTGGGATCGAGCACGATGTGGCGATGGTCGAACGCGGCCACCAGCCGGATGTGCCGCGACAGCAGCATGCCGTTGCCGAACACGTCGCCGGACATGTCGCCGATGCCGGCCACCGTGAAGTCGGTCGTCTGCGTGTCGACGCCCATTTCACGGAAGTGACGCTTGACCGATTCCCACGCGCCGCGCGCCGTGATGCCCATGGCCTTGTGGTCGTAACCCACCGATCCACCCGATGCAAACGCGTCGCCCAACCAGAATCCATACTCCTGGCTGATGCCATTGGCGAAATCAGAGAATGTCGCCGTGCCCTTGTCCGCGGCGACGACGAGATAGGGATCATCCGGGTCGTGGCGCTTGACCTGCGGTGGCGGCACGATCTTGTCGCCGACGCGGTTGTCGGTGAGGTCGAGCAGGCCGCGCAGATAGTCCTTGTAGCAGGCGATGCCTTCCTTCATGAACGCTTCGCGATCGGCGGGGTTGGCAACTGAGGACGGCGCGCGCTTCAGCACGAAGCCGCCCTTCGATCCTACCGGCACGATCACGGTGTTCTTCACCATCTGCGCCTTGACGAGACCGAGCACCTCCGTGCGGAAATCCTCCGGCCGGTCGGACCAGCGCAGGCCACCGCGCGCAACCTTGCCGCCGCGCAGGTGCACGCCTTCGAAACGCGTCGAATAGACGAAGATCTCGAACATCGGCTTGGGCTCGGGCAAGCCGGGCACGCCGCGCGGATCGAACTTGAACGCCAGGAAGCTGCGCCGATTGCCTTCGGCGTCGCGGCGCCAGAAATTCGTGCGGTTGGTGGCGAGGATCAGCGCCAGGTATTGGCGCAGCACGCGGTCTTCGGAAAGATTCTCGACGTTCTCGAGCATCGCCTCGATGCCGCGCTGCTGCTCCGCCGCGCGCGAACCGGCGCCGGCACCCTGGGCGGGATCGAAACGCGTCTTGAACAGCGCCACCAGCGCGGCAGCGATATCCGCACGCGCGGCCAGCGTGGCCTCGATGAACGACTGCGACAATGGAAAGCCGATCTGGCGCAGGTACTTCGCATACGCGCGCAGCACGACGATCTCGTCGGCCGGCATGCGCGCCGCGACGACGAGCCGGTTGAAGTCATCGCTCTCGACCTCGCCCCGGAAGATGCGGCCGAAGGCATCCTCGAACACCTGGTTCAACGCATCCACTTCGACTTCGGTGTCGGAACCCGCGGCCACCATACCGAAGTCGTGGATCCAGATCGGACTCGTGCCACGGGGCGAAACGCGATGGGGATGCTCGTCGAGGACCTTCAACCCCATGTGCTCCAGCATCGGCAGGCTGTCCGACAGCGTGACCGGCGCGCCCAGGTGGAAGATCTTGAAGCGCAGCGCGCCCGGACCCGCTTCCAGAGGTCGATAGAGCGTCATGCCGAGCGGGCTTTCATCGCGCAGCTTCGCCATCATCTCGATGTCAGGCACGGCGGAGCGCGCGGCGATTTCCTCGCGGTACCCGGCCGGGAACGCGTCGCCGAACTGGCGCAGCAATTCGTTGCCGCGCGCCTCGCCCGACGCCTCGATCAGCGCACCCTTCAAATCGTCATCCCAGCGCCGCGCCGAGGCGACCAGTCTCGCTTCCAACTCGCGTACGTCGAACTCCGGAATTTTGCCGGGTGTCGTGCGCACGGTGATCTGGATGCGCGCCAGCACGGATTCCGACAACTGCACGTTGAACTCGGAACTGGTGCCGTTGAACGCCTCGGTCAGGATCGCCTGCCACCTGCGACGCAGTTCCGTCGTGAAGTTTTCGCGCGGCGCGTAGATGAGGCACGACAGGAAACGTTCGAAGGGATCCCGGCGCACGAAGAGCCGAAAACGCTGGCGCTCGCCCAGGTGCAGGATGGCCATCGACGTGCGCAACAGGTCGTCCTCGGTGGTCTGGAAGAGCTCGTCGCGCGGATAATTCGAGAGGATGTTGATCAGCGCCTTGCCGGCGTGACTGCCTGACGCCAGTCCTGCACGCGCGACGACTTCCGCGGTCTTTCGCCGCAGCAGCGGAATGTCCGCCGGGTTGGCGCTGTAGGCCGTCGACGTGAAGAGTCCCAGGAAACGGTCCTCGCCGGACACGTTGCCCTTGGCGTCGAAGCGCTTGACTGCGATGTAATCCAGGTAGCCGGGTCGATGCACCATCGAACGCGCGGTGGACTTGGTTATGACCAGCAATTCGGGACGACGGGCGTAGGCGCGGATTTCCTTGGGCAACGCCGCGAAGCTTGCGGAGACATCCTTGCTCGTCCCTTCGCGCAGGATGCCCAGACTTGAGCCCGGCACGATCTTCAACGCGTCCTGACCGTCAACGATGACCAGCTCGTGTCGGCGGTAACCCAGGAACGTGAAGTGATTGTCCGCGAGCCAGCGCAGGAATGCGCGGCCTTCGTCAAGCTGCTCGGCGGGAATGGGCGGCGGCGACTTCTCGAGCTCCGTGACCACGCTCAAGACCTTGTCGTTCATCGCCTTCCAGTCCGCCACCGCGAGGCGCACGTCGGCCAGCACGCGGACCACATCGGCCGCCAGCGCCTCCATTTGCGCAGGTTGGGTGACGCGATCGACTTCGACGTGAATGAACGATTCGCGCTGCGCGCCTGGCGCTCCCTCGGTGCCCAAACCCTGCAGCGTGCCGTCGGCATCGCGGTTCACGAGGAGCAGCGGATGAATGATGAGGTGCAGCGTCAGGCCGTGCCGGTTGACTTCCATGGTCACCGAATCGACCAGGAACGGCATGTCGTCGTTGACGATCTCGATGATCGTGTGCGTCGACTGCCAGCCGTGCTCCTCGATCGTCGGATTGAAAACGCGCACGCGCGCGCGACCGGGCTCGCGCTTGCGCGCAAAGTTCCAGTGCGACAGGGCGGCACCGTAAAGATCTGCCGGCTGCCGTTCCGCGATGTCCTCCGGATCGACCTGGCCGTAATAGCGTTCGACCACGGCTTCCAGCGTTGCGCGCTGTTCGGGCGCGACCTTGGCGCGCACCAACGCGATCACCGCGTTCAGGCTTTCCGTCCGGCGGTCGGACTCGGCCGAATTCGTTTTCATGGTGCCTTTGGTCTCCCGGCAGGCTGTCGGCGGTGGGTGATCGATGCAGCCGACGGCGGGCCACTATTATCTCGCGATTCGATGACCGGGCGGTGTCAGCAGGCGAACGATGAATGGTGCAACGCGACATGCGCGCTGCAAATGGCGCCCGCGCCGCGCGCCGACGGCTAGTCGATGACTCGATCGGCGCGCAGCAACAGCGATGGTGCAATCGTCATACCCAGGGCCTTCGCAGTCTTCATGTTGACGACCAGCTCGAACTTGGTCGGCTGTTCGACAGGGAGGTCTGAAGGCGCAGCGCCCTTCAGGACGCGATCGACAAAGGCAGCGACCTTCGACTCCAGCTGTTCGAACTCCGGTCCATACGCCATGAGCCCGCCTTCCGCAGCCATGGATGACCACTCGTACATTGCAGGCAGGCGATGGCTTGCGGCCTGGTCGACGATCTGGCGCGTTTCCCGGAAGAATCGCGGGGACGATGGGACCAGCAGGGCATCGACATGCGCGGCCGCCACCGCCTCGAACGCGCGCCGGAAGGCGTCGTCACCTTCACCAACGGGCGAGAACTGCAGTTGCACGCCGGCCGTCTGCGCAAACCGCTTGAGCTCGACCATGGCGTTGCCGAGCCCGGGACCCAGCACGCCGACTCGTTTGGCCTTGGGGACCGCTTGCAGCAGGAGTTCCAGGCGCTTTGCCTCAAGCTCGTCGGCCAGCATGTAGACGCCGGTCACGTTGCGACCCGGTCGGGCAAAGCTCTTGACCAGTCCGGACTCGAGCAGCCCGCCCGCGCCCCAAAAAGCCATGATGATGGGAATCCTGTCCGTCGCCTTTGCGGCAGCAAGGATCGCCGGCGGACTTATCGCAACAATGACGTCAACCTTGGCGTTCGCCAGTTCAACGGCGAGTTGCGGCAGTCTTTGCAGATCGTCGTCCGCGGAACGACGGACAAGGACGAAGGACTTGCCCTCGACGTAGCCCAATTTGCCCATCGCCGTGATGAATGGGTGTTCGGCGATGGCCTTGGTCGGCGTCAGCCATCCGATGCGATAGGGCTCACGCGCCGGTTGCGCGACAGCGACAAGCGGTATCGCGAGCAACCACGCCCAACATGCGATGCAGACGACACGCAGCAGGAGCATGTTGATGACCTGTTGTTCAGAGGATAAGCGGCCCCAGAAATCGGGCACTTGCAATGTAGCACTCGGCAATACGAGTTGCCTAGGAGACTCAGGGTGCCGCGAGTGACGACCCGTCGTCCGCGCGGATCAGCGTATGGAAGCTATCCCGTATCACGCCCAAGCCGCGGTCGGTGGCAATGGACTTCCTGATGTCCGATGCTTCATCGCTTCTTGCGGACGCTTTCCAGGAGCATGGCCATCGCGTCTACCGCAATTCCGTAGCCGCCCGGACCCAAGCCTGCCATGACCGCCGTGGCCGTACGTGATACCAGCGAGTTGTGATAGATCGTTTCCCGCTGATGCACGTTCGAGATATGGAGTTCGATCTTTGGACCATCGAACATCTTGAGCGAGTCGAGCAGCGAGATGGATGTGAACGTCAGTCCCGCAGGGTTGATGATGATGCCGGCGGCGGCCTTGCGGGCTTCGTGAACCGATTCGATCAACTCGCCTTCGAAGTTGGTCTGCCGAAAATCCAGGCCGAGTCCGTGGGCCTTGGTGCGACTGGCGCACAGGGCTTCGATCTCGGCCAGCGTTGTATGGCCATAGATCTCGGGCTCGCGCTCGCCCAGCAGATTGAGGTTGGGCCCGTTCAATACAAAAATCACTTTCGCCATTGCCATGTCCTTGGTTCGCTGCGGTCAGCGATGCGAATTGACGCAAGTTCGACCGCGAGGCGCGGTTTCATGAAGCGTCCCACGGGAATTTTGCGCGCCATCGTTTAACAGTGCGTCGCTCAGGATTCAACTCGTCCGGACTCGGCCGGCGTCAGGGCAAGGTCAGCCTTTGTACCCCAGAAGTCGCGGCAACAGCAACACGGTGTCGGGCACGAGCGTCATTATGGCGAGCGCGCCGATCATCACATACAGGAACGGCATGACCTCGCGCACCATGTCGCGCAGCGGCACATCGGCGATCTTGTTCATCATGAAGAGCAGCAGGCCATACGGCGGCGTGACGAGCCCGATCATGATGTTCACCACGCAGACCACGCCGAAGTGCACGAGGTCGATCCCAAGTGACTGTGCGGTAGGAATGAGCACCGGAAGGATCACCAGGATGATCGTCGTTCCCTCGAGGAAGCAGCCGAGGATCAGCAACAGGATGTTGACCGCCAGCAGGAAGACGAGCGGCGACATCTCGTGGGCCTTCAGCAGCGCGCTCAACGTCCTTGGAATGTTCTCCGCCGTGATCACGAAGTTGAACACCATCGCACCGGCGATCAGCATGCCGATGGACACCGTGACGCGCGCACTGGACACGAGGGAGTTGTACACGTCCTTCATGCCCACGCTGCGATACAACAGCACGGAGATCAGCAACGCATAGGCAGCGGCCACCGCCGCGGCCTCGGTAGGGGTCGTGATTCCGGTCCACATGCACCCCAGAAGGATCACCGGCATCAGGAGCGCGGGCATGGCCTCCCAGGTGATGCGCGGAAGGTCGCGCAGCGGAACGCGCAGTTCAACCGGGAAATTGCGGCGCTTGGCCACGGCCGCGATCAGGCCGCTCTGGACTGCGCCAAGCAGAAGGCCCGGAATCACGCCGCCAAGGAACAGGTAGCCGACCGACGTATCCGAAATCAGCGCATAGAGTACGAGCGGGATCGACGGCGGGATGATCGGCCCGATGACCGACGACACGCAGGTCAGCGCCGCGGCGAACGCGGGCGGATACTTGTTGTCCTTGGTCATCATCGACTGCATGATCTTGCCCGAGGCTGCGGCATCGGCGAGCGCCGAGCCCGACATGCTCGCGAAGATGATGCTCTGCACGACGTTCACCTGGGCCAAGCCGCCACGGAAGCGTCCGACGATCGCGTTGCAGAACGTGAGCAGCCTGTCCATGATGCTGCCGGTGTTCATGAACTCAGCAGCAAGGATGAACAACGGGATGGCCAGCAGTAGCTGGCTTGCCATCATGCCGTTCAGCAACTGCTCGGCAGCGGTCCCCATGTCGAGGCCCGACAGGAAAAGCCAGAGAATGGAGCCGCCGATCATTGCGTAAGCAACAGGCAGGCCGACCAGACTCAAGCCGACGATGGCGATCAGCGCCAGGGAAAACGGGCTGGTGAAGTTCATAGTCCGGAGGTCGCTTTGGTGATATCGGCTTCTTCCGGCGCTTCGCCACGAAGCAGGCAGACGATGGCCCAGATATAGCGGACGATGATCGCGACCGCGAACACTACATAGACCGAGTACAGGACGTCGAGGCGGACCTTGAGATAGGAGCTGCTCTCGACCTTCATGAACGCGACATACTTGACGGTGGCTGGCAGCGCCATGCCGAACAGGACAATGGCCGCGGCCGCGACAATGAGTCCGATCGCGCGCTTTCCGAGCGGACCCAAGCTGCCCGAAATGAGGTCGAACCGGACTTCCTCGGTTTCCTTGAGCCAGAACGCGGACCCGAGCAGCACCATGTACAGCCAGGTGACGACGGAGAGCTCCGATGTCCAGCCGATCGGGAAGTTGAAGAAATACCGGAAGACGATCTGGATGATGAACGCGACGAACATCATGCCGAGCAGGCCGGCGACGATGTTTTCCGCGCGCCGCCTCATCCAGGCAACGGCCGTGACAATATTGTTGGACATGGCGTTCTCCGGTCCTCCCTTGGGACCTGTTGGTCACCGGCTTACCAAGCGGGCCGCCGCTGCGGCCCGCGCAGCACAACTACGACTTCAGCGCGTTGATTTTCTCGAGCAATCCCGGCGGCCACGCCTTGGCTTCGTCAGAGGCCAGGTAAACCTTCTGTGCATAGGCACGGAACGCATTCACATCCGGCGCATACACGTCGAGGCCCTGCTTCCTGAAGCCTTCGGCCAATTCCGTTTCGCGCTTCAAGTGCTCGGAAGTGCTCCACGCGATAGCCTTGTCCGCGGCGGCCTGGAAAGCCTTCTGTTTTGCAGCGCTCATGCCGTTCCACGTCTTCAGGTTGACCGTCAGCAGGTCAAACCCGACGAGGTGCGACGTCAGCACGATTTGCGACATCACTTCGTAGAACTTCATGTTCTGCACATTGGGCAGCGGGTTGTCCTGGCCGTCGATGGCGCCCGTCTGCAAGCCGGTGTAGGTCTCGGCATAGGCCATTGGCGTCGGGTTGGCGCCGATCGAGCGGCCGAGCAGTTGCCATGCGTCGCCCGGAGGCATGCGCAGCTTTATTCCCGCGAGGTCCTCGGGCTTGCTGATCTTCTTTTTGGACTTCAGCCCGACTTGCCGTGTGCCGAAGAAAACCGGTCCCAGGATCTTGACCTTGACCTGGTCCTCGACCACGGCCTTCATCTGCGTGCCCAGGTCGCTGGCAAAGAACGCGTTCAGGTGATTGGCATCGCGGAACAGATAAGCCGACGTCAGGATCGACCACGACGGAACCTGCTTCGAAATGTCCTGCGGCGCGATGTTGCCGATTTCAAGATTGTCACGCTGCAGGGCGACCAGTTCCGTCCCCTGCTTGAACAGCGAGCCCCCCAGGAATGTCTCGACCGTGTAATCGGCTTCGATGTCCTTCGCGAACGCCTTCATCATGTCCGCGCGAATGTCCTTGTCGGAGAACACCGCGGCGAAGCGCAACTTCGGCTTGTCCTGTGCCCAGGCGGGAATGATTCCGGCTGCTGCAATGGCAGCACCAGCTTTAAGTGCGGAACGACGATCGAACTTTGTTTCCATGACTCCTCCTCGATGAAAAAAACGACTGTCCGTCTATGATTCCGATTCGCTGGTAAGCCAGCTCAGGACGATGTCGACCACCATCTGACGACGACGCGACACGTCCCCCTTCGCTCCCATTTCTCGCTGGAAAATGGCGCCGAAGGTGTACTGGTTGGTGACGTTGAACATACCGAGGGCCGCGATCGTCATGTGCACGTCGATCGGGTCGACCTTCGGATTGAACGTGCCGTCGGCCTTGCCTCGCGCAATCACGCCGCCCAGCGTGTCCACGATCGGCCGATTGAGGGTGCGCATCGCCTCGGACTTCTTCATGTGGCGACCCCGGGCCTGGTTCTCGGCGACCACGAGCCGAACGAAGTCCTCGTGTTCAACGTAGTAGGTGTAGGTGAACTCGACGATGCGGCGGATTGCCTCCACGGGCGGCAGATGGTCGAGGTCAATCAAGCGCTCCGCTTCACGAATTTCGGCGTACACGCGCTCCAGGACCGCGAGGTACAGCTTTTCCTTGCTGCCGAAGTAATAATTGATCAGCGCGCGAGTGGTGTCGGTGCGCGCCGCGATGTCGTCCATGCTCGCGCCCTTGAAGCCGCGCGAGGCGAACTCGGCAACTGCCGCCTTGAGAATTCCGACGCGATTGGCTTCCGGCGCACGGGGCTTGCGCATGGCGGACGTACGGGCCGACGAAACGTGCATGCTTGGGAAATTCCGGAATTGGCGAAGTCGCAAGGAAGTTAACAGACTCGCAAATTCATGGCAACGTAAACCGTTGACGCAATGCAGCAATCTGGCGAGGGCGCGAGGGCGCGCGCAGTCCCCGCGGCTGCGGAGACTTGAGCGTGCAGTATGGGTGGGAGTGTTACTTTGCGAACCGTTCGCGCGGTCCGCGAATTCTGGTGGCCAAGGGCGGAATTCAGTCCTTGCCGGGATTTTGCGAACCGCTCGCGCGGTCCGCGAA
>JANMCH010000062.1:0-24892 GCA_031361045.1 Betaproteobacteria bacterium
GACGCTTCGCAAAATAGCAGTTTTCGCCGGTTCGCACACCTGGCCGTTTGGATGATGGCGATGCGCGAACAACGAGCAAAGCGCCTACTCCTCAATCGTTGGCAAGCGACGCCTAACCAAAAGTAGCCGACCTACACGACGGAAAACAAGACGTCGTTCGGCCGAAAGGCTGATTGCTGGAAAGTTGAAAGAATCTAAAAATCAACGAAGTGATCTCCAATTCGGGGACCTATTGGGCCATGCGCCATGGACACCGCCGATCCTCCCCGCCTGCTCGACCGTGTCCGCGACATCATCCGCCTCAAGCACTACAGCATCCGCACGGAACAAGCCTACGTCGACTGGATTAAACGCTTCATTCTGTTTCACGACAAGCGGCACCCAAGGCAACTTGGCGCGACGGAGGTGGAGGCGTTTCTCACGCACCTGGCGGTCGACCGGAATGTCTCCGCAGCCACCCAAAACCAGGCGCAATCGGGATTGCTGTTCCTCTATCGGGAGGTTCTCGGAGTCGAGCTGCCTTGGCTGGACCAGGTTACTCGTGCGCGGGCGCCCACGCGCCTTCCGGTGGTGCTCACGGCCGACGAGGTCACGCGCGTTCTCGATCGCCTGAAAGGTACGCATCGCCTGATCGGCCGCCTTATCTATGGCGCCGGCCTGCGCATCCTCGAGGCATTGCGGTTGCGCGTGAAGGATGTCGAGTTCGAGCGAGGGGAAATCCTGGTGCGGGACGGCAAGGGCGCCAAGGATCGCGTGACCATGTTGCCTCGCGGATTGACGCAACTTCTGCGAGCTCATCTCGACGACGTGGCATCGACCCATCGGCAGGACCTGGGCGACGGATTCGGCGCGGTGTGGCTGCCGCACGCGTTGTCGCGCAAGTACCCGGGAGCGCCAAGGGAGTGGGCGTGGCAATACGTGTTTCCGGCCGATCGACGGTCGAAGGACCCGCGTACGGGCATCGTGCGTCGACATCATGTGGGCGACCAGGCATTCCAGCGCGCCATGCGCCAGGCGGTACGGGATGCCGGCATTGCCAAGCCCGCCACGCCGCACACGCTGCGGCACTCGTTCGCCACGCATCTGCTCGAATCGGGCTACGACATCCGCACGGTGCAGGAGCTGCTCGGCCACGCCAATGTCAGTACAACGATGATCTACACCCACGTCCTCAACCGCGGCGGGCGCGGCGTGGTGAGCCCTTTGGATCGGCTTTAACGGCCGCCGCAACGCGCGCCTCCCACAGATCCTCCAGCTTTTCGGCCAACGTTGAGGGCACGCGCACGCCGGACGAACGCACGCCCCACCGGAAGCGCGCAAACGGCGGCACGCCCAGGTCGTCGTAGGTGATGAGCGGCAACAGGTGCAGCGTCTCCAGGCGCAGCATCAGCCGTTGCTGGACGGCGCCAACGGCGGCCTTCTCCGGGCGCCAATGCACGGTCGGCACCGGGGCGGTCAGCGTGTAACCCGCGCCGAACAGTCCCTTGGGCGGGACGCCCACGCGGACCAGGAACGCGCGGCTGCCGATCTCGATGTTGCGTACGCGGCCCGAGTTCCACTCGGTGTCGTAGTGGCCGCGCCGCTTGAGCTGCCGGATGTCCTGCGCGAGTTCCGGCCAGTTCCAGAGCGACGGGTTCCAGGCAAAAAGATAGGTGGCCATGTCGGCATGCAGGTTAGCGCGATGCTGGACGATGGTAAATTGTCCTCCAGAATGCTCAGTCTTCTCCCAAGTTCTCCCACGGGGTTTCCCAAGGGTTTTCCTACGGGTTGTCTCATATCCCCGCGCGTCGCCGCACTCTGCGCATTCGTAGCACTGCTCGCCGCCTGCAGCAGTGCGCCTAGGAAGGAGTCGCCGCCCACGGCGCCGACTTCGACGCAATCGGCGCCGTCCACATCCTCCAAGTACTACAAGGACGATGGCCCCGGCGACAATCCGCCGGCCAATCTCGACTCGATTCCCGATGCCACGCCGCGGCTCGAGGCGCTGAGCCGCTTCTCCAATCGACCGTACACGGTGCTGGGCAAGGACTACGTGCCCGCGACGACGTTGCGACCCTACAAGGAGCGGGGCATTGCCTCGTGGTACGGCCGCAAGTTCAACGGGCAAAAGACGTCCAACGGCGAGACCTACGATATGTACGGAATGACCGCAGCGCATCCGACGCTGCCGCTGCCGTCGTACGTGCGCGTGACCAGTGTCGCGACGGGCAGGAGCGTGGTGGTGCGGGTGAACGATCGCGGGCCGTTCCTGCACGACCGGATCATCGACCTGTCGTATGCGGCGGCGCATCGCATTGGCATCGCGGCCAAGGGGAGCGGGGAAGTCATCGTCGAGGCCATCCTTCCCGGCGAAGGGGGCAGCGTGGCCTCGGCCGCGCCGTTGCCTCCCGTCGTGGCCGCCGCGTCGGCACGCGGTGCGGAGCCGCCCGCCATGGCACCGATCAGCGCGGAACCCTCGGGTGGTTTTGCAGTTCAGTTGGGCGCCTTCCAGAACTACAACAACGCGCAGACCTTCCTGGCCCACGCGCAGGCGCAGCTGGCCTCCGCGCAGGTGGAGCCCAGGGTGCGCGAGGTGGGCGGGCTCTATCGCGTCTACGTCGGGCCGTATCCGGACCGCGACGAAGCCCGGCGGGTGGCGGAGCGCCTGACCAACGCGTTCGGCGTCGCCACGGCCATCGCGCCGCATTGAGCGTGCCGTGATGAACGTTGCACTGCCACGGAACTTGCGCACACTGTCCGTGGTCAACCCTTTCGCGTCATTCGCTTCGCTATAATCATCGGTTACCCTGCGAACGGACCCAACAAACAAATGTTCACGCACCGCTCGCTTCGTCTTGTACTCGCGTTCGTCGCGCTGCTGGCCCTCTCGCCCGCTCGCGCGCAGCTCACCATCGAGATCGTCGGCGGCGCCGGCACCGCGGTTCCCATCGCCATCGTGCCGTTCGACGGCGAGCCGGCGGGTCCCACGAGCATTTCGTACATCGTCGGACAGGACCTCGCGCGTTCGGGGTTGTTCAAGCTGGTGGACCCCAGCGGCGTCAGTCCGCGTCCTGCACGCATCGAGGACGTTCAGGCGGCCACCTGGCGGTCGAAAGGCGCGGATGCGGTGGTGGTCGGTTCCGCGCGACCGCAGGCCGACGGCCGCGTCGAAGTCCGCTTCGCACTCGTCGACGTGGTGAAGCAGGCGCCGCTGACGGCCATGGTGTATACGGTCACGCCGGCACAGTTCCGCGCCACCGCGCACAAGATCGCCGATGTCATCTACGAGAAGATGACCGGCGACCCCGGCGTGTTCTCCACGCGCATCGCGTACATCACCAAGCAGGGCACGCGCTTCCAGCTGCTGGTGGCCGATGCCGACGGCTTCGAGCCGCAAACCATCGTCACGTCGAATGAGCCGATGCTGTCGCCGCGCTGGGCGCCGGACGGCACGCGCATCGCGTACGTTTCGTTCGAAAGCAAAAAGCCCGTGGTGTACGTGCAGAACCTTTCCACCGGCTCGCGCACGGCGGTGGCCAACTTCCGCGGCAGCAACAGCTCACCGGCCTGGTCGCCCGACGGCCGCCAGCTGGCGGTGACGCTCACCAAGGATGGTGGCTCGCAGCTCTTCCTGATGAACGCGGACGGCAGCAATCCGCAGCGCGTGATGAGCTCGCCCGGCATCGATACCGAAGCGATGTTCATGCCCGACGGCAAGTCCATCCTCTTCACGTCCGACCGCGGCGGCAGTCCGCAGATCTATCGTGTCGCGCTCGCTGGCGGCGCCGTGGAACGCGTCACGTTTGATGGCAGCTACAACGTTTCGCCACGTCCGTTTCCCGACGGCAAGGGCATGGCGTTCGTGCGCCGCGACGGCGGGCGCTTCCAGATCGCGGTACAGGATTTCGCATCGCGCCAGGTACAGGTGCTGACTGCCGGACCGCTCGACGAATCGCCGAGCATCGCGCCCAACGGCCGGCTGATCCTCTATGCGAATGAAGTGGGTGGGCGTGGTACATTGGCCGCAGTGTCCAGCGACGGGCGTGTGAAGCAGCGGCTCGTTTCTCCGGCAACCGACGTGCGCGAACCTGCTTGGGGGCCGTTCCCGCGGCCATGATCGAAATGTTCGTATCCCCTCAACGTTTGTTTCCCCTCATTTGTCCTCATTTCCCCTCATTCCCCTTTTCTCGCGCCGCGCAACTCTCGTTGCGCCAAGCAACCTTGAAGCAGGAGGCTCCATGAAAAAATTCCTGATCACCGCAGCCCTGGCGGCGTCATTGGCCACTCTGATAGCTGGCTGCTCCACGCAACCGTCGGCACCGGTCGACGACAAGTCGGGCACCGCCCCAACGGCGACGGGAACCACGCCCGGCACCACCACCAGCGGCGCCACCACGGCCGGTGTTTCGGGCACGGCGACCAACACCGGGGGCGCCAACCCGCTCAAGGATCCGAACAACATCCTGTCCAAGCGCAGCGTGTACTTCGAGTACGACAGCTTCGTGGTCGAGGACAAGTTCAAGCCTACGGTCGAGGCGCACGCCAGGTACCTCGCCGGCAACAAGACCGCCAGGATCACGCTGCAGGGCCACACCGACGAACGCGGCTCGCGCGAGTACAACATCGCGCTTGGGCAAAAGCGCGCTGAAGCGGTCAAGCGCGTGCTGGTACTGATGGGCGCGCAGGAAGTGGTGATCGAAACGATCAGCTACGGCAAGGAAAAGCCCAGGCGCGAAGGCCATGACGAAGCGTCGTGGGCCGAGAACCGTCGCGTCGACATCCTCTATTTCGGCGAGTGATGGGCGCGACGTTTCCCATGCGCCGAATTGCGGCGCTGGCTGCACTGGCACTGTCTGTTGGCATTTGCGTCGCGCCGCATGTTGCACAGGCCGGTGTCTTCGACGATGACGAGGCGCGCAAGCGCATCACCCTCACCAACGAGCGCATCGACAGGTTGCAAAGAGACCTGGACGAGCGCCTCGCCACGCTGGAGCGCCAGCTCAAGAGCGGTGCGCTGGTCGATCTCGCCAATAACGTCGAAGGACTGAAGAGCGACGTCGCCAGGATCCGCGGCCAGATCGAGGTGCTGACCTACGAACTCGACCAGTCGCAAAAGCGCCAACGCGACCTGTACGTCGATCTCGACGCGCGCATGCGCAAGCTGGAGGGCGCGCCGGGAACCGGCTCGGCAGACGCCTCCGCGGGCAATTCCGCAGCCGATGCCTCGGGCGCCCCAGGTGGCAATTCCGCTGCCGGCGCCGCGACATCATCGGCCAATGAGCAGCGTTCCTACGATGCCGCGCTCGATCAATTCAAGCGCGGCGATTATCCGGGCGCCATCACGGCGTTCACCGCGTTCGTCAAGGCCAATCCAAAGAGTGGGCTCGCACCGTCCGCGCAATACTGGATCGGCAACGCGCACTTCGCGCGCAAGGATTACAAGGCGGCCATCGCCTCGCAGCGCCAGTTGCTGCTGGCCTGGCCCGACAGCGCAAAGGTGCCGGACGCATTGCTCAACATCGCCACCGCGCAGTCGGAACTGGGCGACAACGCCGCGGCGCGGCGCACGCTAGAGGAACTGATCGGCAAGTACTCGCAGTCCGATGCCGCCGTCAAAGCCAGGCAGCGTCTCGGCCAGCGCTGAGCGACACGTGGCGTCACTGTGTCATCCTGAATGACACTTCGCGTTTCAGCGTCATCCCGGGTGACACTTCGCGTTTCAGTGTCATCCCGAGCGCCGCGAGGGATCAGCTGTTAGCGCGAGGGACCTGCCGTTGACCTCATTTGCGACCCGACTCGTCACCTGGCAACGCACGCACGGCCGCCACGGCCTGCCGTGGCAGGACACGCGCGACGCGTACCGCATCTGGCTCTCCGAAATCATGCTGCAGCAAACGCAGGTCGCGACGGTGATTCCGTACTACCAGCGGTTCCTCGACGAATTCCCTGATGTCCTCGCACTTGCCGCCGCGCCGGTCGAGCGCGTGCTCGAACACTGGAGCGGCTTGGGTTACTACCGGCGCGCGCACCACCTGCACGCGGCGGCGAAACAGGTCGTCGACCAATTCGCGGGCACGTTTCCGGTGGACGCACCATCGCTGGCGTCATTGCCCGGCATCGGCCGCTCGACCGCGGCGGCCATTGCGGTCTTCGCCTCCGGTGCGCGCTTGGCCATTCTCGATGGCAACGTCAAGCGCGTGCTGGCGCGCCATCGCGGCATCGCCGGCTTTCCAAGTGCGGCCCACGTCGAGGCGCAGCTATGGGAGGCCGCGGACTCGCTGCTTCCCGCGCGGGATATCGAAACCTATACGCAAGCGCTGATGGACTTGGGCGCCATGGTATGCACGCGCACGCGGCCGGATTGCGCGGCCTGCCCGGTGGCCAACGACTGCGTCGCGCGCAACGAAAATCGCGTCGCGGAATTACCGTCGCCGCGGCCGCGCAAGGTGCTGCCGCACCGCGAACTGCGCGTGCTGCTGATCGAGCACGGCGGCGAAATCCTGTTCGAGCGGCGCCCGTCCGCAGGCATCTGGGGCGGATTGTGGAGCCTGCCGGAACTTCCGCTGGACGCGGATGTGCAGGCAACAGTGCGCTCGCGCTTTGCCGCCGATGTGATCGTGCGCGACAACCTGCCCACGATCGCGCATGGTTTCACGCACTACTCGCTGACGTTGCATCCGCAGCGCGTGACCGCCCGCGTGTGGCCGTCGCGCGCCGAGGCGCCGGGAACGACCTGGCTCACGCCCGCCGACGCGCGTGGCGCGGCACTTCCCGCGCCGATCAAGAAGCTGATGCGGACGCTGGAGGCAGGCATCTAGCACTGGAATGTCGTCCCGCGCCAAACGAGGGATCGCTGTTCACGATTTGCGCGCCTGATCGAGAATCCGCTCCACTTCGCGTTCCCACTCCAGCAGCGCGTCGTCGTAGATCGTGTAGATGCAGCGCACGCATCCCGAACCGCAGCAATCCTCGGGTCGCGGTGGTTCGGGTCGCGGCGGCAACGCAGCGTCGTCGCTGCCGCTCACGGCTTGACCGTCGCCGCCCAGGCGCGCAGTTCCGGCGGCAGGCGTGCGTCGGCATCGGGAATCACCGCGCGCAACGCGAGCAACTCCTTGGCGGCTTCGCCCAGCTTGCCGTCGTCGTGCAATTTGCGGATGCGCATGATCGTCGCGTCGACGTCGACCGCTTTCATCGGCGCCGATTCCGCGCTGGCGCGCGATTTGGCGAGCACCGCGGCGCCGGACGCCATGGGCGCGCCGCGCGCGACTTCGTCACGCGCTGGCGAATCCTGGGCGACAGTGCTTCGTTGACGCGCGTCGTCCATCGCGGGCGCGCGTGGCGCTTGCGCGGTCATGGCATCGGCAGCTTCGTTCTTCTTCTCCGCCGGGAAGGGTTGCGGCGCGGCATGGGTCGTGGCGGCAAGCCTGCCCAGGGTCTTTGGCGGCGCGGTGTCGGCCTCGGCGTGCGGCAGCGCCGGCGCCGGCACTGCAGGCACGAATGCTGACATTTCCTGCGGCGGAATGAGGGTCGGCGCAGGGCGCGTGATGGTCGCCGCCGGCGCCATGTCGGGCTGCTCCTGCGGTACGGTCTGCAGGACACCGATCGCGATCGCGCCGATGGTCGCGGCCGCGGCAAGCGGCATCCACCAGCGCTGTGGACGCGTCGCCGCGCGTACCGGCGTTGCGATATTGCGCGCGTTGCCGTCCCCATCCTGCGGGACGCTGCCCATCGGTTGGCTGTCCACGGCGCGATGCGCGGCGGCGAGAATGGCCGCATCCAGCGCAGCCGACGGCAGCTGCGTCGAATGCTCGCGCCAAAGCGCATTGATCCTGGCATCGCGCTCGGGATTGTCGGGTAGGTTGCTCATCGCCATTCCTCGCGCTGCGAAGGGTTCAGTGAAATGAGTTCGCTGCGCAGCTTCGCGACCGCATAGCGCAGCCGGCTCTTCACGGTTTCCATCCCCACGCCAGTCAGCTCGCCAATCTCCGCCAACGACAGGCCCCCTTCGTGCTGCAGCAGGAAAGCATCGCGCTGCGCGGCGGGGAGCGTATCCAGCGCGGCGCGCAGTTGTTCGCCCAGTTGCCGCGTGGCAGCGCGCGCATCCGGTTCCTCGCGGCGCGCTGCGGGAAGCGCTTCCACCGTCGCGCGCGTGCCCTGGTCGCCGTCGTCGTCGATCGACACGAATTTCGCCTGGCCGTTCGCGCGCCAGTGATCGACGAGGCGGTGGCGGGCGAGCGTGTAGAGCCATGTCGAGAATTTCGCGGTCGGCGTGTAGCGTTCGCGGGCGCGGATCGCGCTCATCCACACATCCTGGAACAGTTCATCGGCGGTCCCGGCGCTGCCGCAGTGGCGCAGCAGGTAGCGATACACCCCGCCCTTGTGCCGCGCGTACAAAACGTCGAAAGCACTCGCGCGGCCCGCCGCGTACGACAGCATCAGCGCTTCGTCGGAGTCCTCGGCAAACGTGTCAGTGGCGCCGGCGGCAACCGATTTGGAAACTGAGGTGGAAACTGAGGTGGAAACTGAGTCGGGCGGCGCGACCATGGCCCGCCCAGTATGGAGGTGCGCCCGACGTGCTGCAACGCCGGGCGCATCCGGTGCGCCGGGCGAGTTCATCGCCCGGCGACTTCAGCCGTCATCTGGGATCGGGTGCAAAGCGCAGCGCGGCAGGAAAAGGGTCCGGCTGCTGGCGTTGCGCGTAATGCGGCCGCGGCAACACGCCCATCGCGATCAGGTTTTCGCGGCGATCGTATTGCACGGCGATGGTTTCCGCAGGCGTTTCCGTGGCCCGTTCGAAGGCAACGGTCGTCACGCGCGATTCCTCGCTGCGGCCGTGTCCGGTACCGATCTTGCCCAGCGACTTCTGCGCATACTCACCGGAGTCTTTCGCGCGGGATTCGTTGGCGGCGGCACGTGAATCGCCGGCTGCCATGTCGGAGCGCGCGGCCGGTGCTGCGGCCGCAGGCGATGACGGCGACAGCTCGTCCGCGGCGCTTTCCTGCCGCGCCATCGAACGCGACGGCGCGGGCCGCGGGTCCGCCTCCGCCATGGGTTCAACGGGTTGCGCTGACCCAAAGCGCTTGCCGAAATCGCGCCACACGAGCGGCTGCGCCTTTTCCTGGAAGACCGCGACGCCGATCACCCCGACGTTCAGCGGCCGCCCGGTGCGTGCAGCGTAAGAGTCGCCCAGGTCGGTGAAGTAGAACGCGGCCGTGCGCTCGAGGCTCTTGCGCCAACCGGTGATTTCGACCGAGCCCCATGGCTCGAGCACATAACCGGTCTGTGACGGCGATGCCGTTTCGCCCGAGACCACGTTCACGCCGTCGACACTGGTGGCGACCAGGATGCGCCCGCTGGTGCAGTTGCGGATGCGCACCGCATATTCGTGGCCCGGAATGCCGATGATGAAATTGCGCCCGTCCTTGGCGTAGACCGGCAGTGCCGAGCCGTTGGCGCGGTCATAGACATCGACCTGCACCAGCCGCGCCTTCACGAAAGGTGATTCCCAGGCGGCCGCGTGCGTGCTTCCGGCGGCCAATCCCAGTGCCATCAACAGCGCCGCGCCTGCGCGCCGCCACGTTGAATTGATTGCGTCCATCGCGTCGTCCTCCGTCGTCGCCGGTCCCGATGACCGGGCGTTACTGCTGCAAACGAACGCGCCGCGGAAAAGGGGTTGGACATTCGGCCAATGGCGGCCTGCGGAGGCAAATGCTCAGATGGGTAGATCGCCCAACCTAGACCCGAGCCGACCATAAAATATGTATAATATACATATCATCGCCGATGCGTTTCCAGTTTGATCCGGCAAAGGCTGCGGCAAACGGGCGCAAGCACGGCGTCTCCACGCACTTGGCGAACTTCGCTATGTCGCGGTTGGAGAAGGGGGCGGCGGTAAACTACTCGTCGTCTCCTATGCGCTGCGAGGCGAGGAAGTGAGACTGATTTCGTCGCGGAGAGCAACACGCGAGGAGGCAAGGAACTATGCGGAAGGAATATGACTTCAACGGTGCGGCGCGTGGTGCGCTTATCGCGACCAAGGGCAAGTCGCGCATCACGATCTACCTGGACAATGAAATTCTCGACGAATTTCGTTCGCGCGCGGAAAAGGCGGGTACCGGATATCAGACGATGGTCAACGATGCATTGCGGCATTATCTGAAGGCGGGGCGAGGTGAGCCGGTCACCGAGGCAACCTTGCGCCGCGTCATCCGTGAGGAACTGCCCAAACCGTCGGCGAAGGCCAATTCCGCGCGACCCGACAAGTCTCACAACCCCTGAAATGAGCTAATGCAGGCAACCTCAGCGCTGTCTTCTCAACTGCCCGCCCTCGTCGCCTCGCTGGCCTTTGCGCTGGCCTTCATCTTTGGCGCCGTCGCCAATCGCGCCAACTTCTGCACGATGGGCGCGATCGTCGACATCGCGGTGTTCGGTGACTGGCGACGCATGCGTATGTGGGTACTCGCTATCGCGGTAGCCATTGTGGGGACTGGGCTTCTGATCGCAACTGGAGCCATTGACACCGCCAAGACCATCTACACGGCCCGCGAAATTCGCTGGGTTTCCTGCCTGGTCGGTGGCTTCCTGTTCGGCTTTGGGATGACGCTCGCGTCCGGTTGCGGCAGCAAGACGCTGATCCGCGCCGGCGCCGGCAATCTCAAGTCCGTCGTGGTTTTTTTAGTCCTCGGCATCTCGGCGTACATGACGCTGAAGGGCCTCTTCGCCGTGTGGCGCGTCAACGCGCTCGACCCGTGGCGCTTCGATGTCGCGGCGATTGGCGCGGCAACTTCCGACCTGCCCGCGCTGGCCGCGGCATTGGGACTTCCGGCAATCGTCAAGCTCGCGCTGCCGTTCGCGCTGGCGCTCGCGCTGGCCGTGTTCGTGCTCAAGGATCGCGACTTTCGCGCAGCACCCGAGATGATCGTCGGCGGCATCGTGGTCGGCCTCGTCATCGTCGGCGGCTGGTATGTGTCGGGTCACGTGGGCTATCTGCCCGAGGATCCGGCGACGCTCGAGGAGAAATTCATCGCGACCAATTCCGGGCGTATGGAGTCGTTCTCGTTCGTGGCGCCGGTTGCCTACACGCTCGAACTGTTGATGTTCTGGAGCGACACCTCGCGGATCGTGACTATCGGCATCGCAGGCGTGCTGGGGATGCTGGCCGGATCCTTCGCCTATGCGTTGGGGTCGAGGACGTTCCGCTGGGAGGGCTTCGGCTCGGTGGAAGACGTCGCCAACCACATGGTCGGCGCCATGCTGATGGGTTTCGGTGGCGTGACTGCGCTGGGCTGCACCATTGGCCAGGGCATCACCGGGGTGTCCACGCTGGCGGTCGGGTCGTTCCTGGCGCTGGGCGCGATTATCGTCGGCAGCCTGATGGCGGTACGCTACCAGTCCTGGCGGCTGGAACGGATGGCGTAAGCCGCGCCGAAGGTCCAAGCGTTAATACCCGATGATCGTCTATGACTTGAGCTGTTCCAACGGGCACGATTTCGAGGGCTGGTTCGCGTCCGGGGCCGACTTCGACCATCAGAAGGCCGCGGGACAGGTCGGCTGCCCGGTTTGCGACGGCGTCGACGTCCAACGCCGCCCGTCAGCCAAGGTTCGCGTAACCCGGTCGCATGCGGCGGCGCCTGCTTCGACGGCGCCAGCGCCCACCCAGGACGCCATTGCCGGCCTCCCGCCGGAACTGCTGGCCAAGCTGCGCGACGCGGTGCGCAACACCGAGGACGTCGGCGAGCGCTTTCCGGAAGAGGCGCGCAGGATCCACTATGACGAAGCGCCGCCGCGCTCGATTCGCGGCAAGGCAACGCACGAGGAAGCGCAGGAGCTGTCCGAGGAAGGCATCGATTTCTCGCAGCTGCCGCCGATCCTCACTCGCGATACGCACTGAGGGTTCGGCTTTCTCCCGACGGGCGTTCTCGGCTATAATCCGCCCTCTTTTGCTGTGGGTCGTTAGCTCAGTTGGTAGAGCAGCGGACTTTTAATCCGTTGGTCGTGGGTTCAAGTCCCGCACGGCCTACCAATCTCCGAGTCCCTTCGGCGGAGTGCGCAGCCAGAGAAGCAATTCCCGTCTTGCAGGAATGGGTCGTTAGCTCAGTTGGTAGAGCAGCGGACTCTTAATCCGTTGGTCGAAGGTTCAAGTCCTTCACGGCCCACCATTTCCTCCAAAGAGCAGGGCGTGTCGCGCTAGCTCTCCTGCATGAGCCCACCCGCCAAAGCCATATTTCTTAGCTACGCGTCGCAGGACGCCGAAGCCGCGCGGAGCATTTGCGAGGCCTTGCGCGCCGCCGGCCTTGAGGTCTGGTTCGACCAGGACGAATTGCGCAGCGGCGATGCGTGGGATGCGTCGATCAAGAAGCAGATCAGGGAGTGTGCCCTGTTTGTGCCGATCATCTCCGCCAACACACAGGCGCGCGAGGAAGGCTACTTCCGGCGGGAATGGAACCTGGCGGCGAACCGCACGCTGGACATGGCGCACGACATGGCGTTCCTGCTGCCGGTCGTCATCGACGAAACCGGTGATGCCGTTGCCCGAGTTCCGGACAAATTTCGTGACGTCCAGTGGACGCGTTTGCCTGGCGGAGAAACGCCGCGATCGTTTGTCCAGCACGTGTCTGGATTGCTGACAGGCGGCGCGCTGCCTGAAGCAAGCGCTACCCCCGCCGCTCAAGTGCGCAAAACTTCGCCGAAGCGCAGATGGCTCATCGGCGCAATCGTCGGCGTCCTGCTGCTCGCGGGTGCTGGCGTGGGCCTGTACTACCGCTCAGCCGGTGCCCCCATCGAATCCATCGCGGTGCTGCCGTTCGTCAACGCCAGCGGCAACGAAGACGCCGACTACTTGTCGGATGGGATGACCGAAACACTCATCGGCAGCCTTTCGCAGTTGCCCAGGCTCAACGTAAAGGCGCGCTCCGCCGTGTTCCGCTTCAAAGGCAAGGAGTTCGACCTGCGGAAGATCGCGAAGGAATTGCAGGTGCAGGCCATTCTGACGGGCCGCATCGTGCAACGTGGTGACGATCTGACCTTGAGCCTGGAGTTGGTGAACGCGCAAACCGAAAACGCCATGTGGAGCGAGACTTACAACCGCAGGCGGGCCGATCTTGTCACGCTGCAATCGGAAATTGCGCGCGACGTCGTGGGCAAGCTGCGGGCCAAATTGTCGCGCACCGACGAAGCCAAGCTGGCCAGGAACCCGACCAACAACGCAAAGGCCTACGAGCTGTATCTCAAAGGCAAGTTCTACACCAATCAATTCACCAAAGCGGGCTTTCGCAAAGGCCTGGAATATTTCAATCAGGCCATCGCTCTCGACCCCAACTTCGGACTGGCCTACAACGGGTTGGCCTACAGCTACATCAACCAGGACGATTGGTATATCGCGCCGAACGAAGCCGGGCCCAAAGCGAGGGATGCTGCCAGGAAGGCCCTGGCCATCGACGACAACGACGCCGACGCGCTTCTGGCACTGGCCATCACCACGCAGTGGTATGAATGGGATTGGGTCGCCGCGGAAATATTGTTCAAGCGCGCCATCGAGCTCAATCCCAACAACCTGGAAGCCAACGTCTACTACGCGTGGTTTTTGGCGCCCATGAGCCGGCATGGCGAAGCCCTGGCCAGGGCGAAACTCGGCTTGCAGATCGACCCTTACTCGTCGCTCGCCAATTTCGGCGTGGGTTCGGCATTGGTCTTCAGCCACCAATGGGATCAGGCGATCGCGCAATTGAACAAGGCCATCGAGCTCGACCCCGACTACTGGTTTCACTACCTCTATCTCGGCCGCGCCCTTGAACAAAAGGGGAAGCTGCCTGAAGCCATCGCCGCCTTTCAAAAAGCGGTGGATCTGGACAAGGATCAAGCCGAGAACTGGTCGGCGCTAGGACACGCGTACGCGTTGTCGGGAAAGCGGGCGGAGGCCAAACAGGTCATCGAGCATCTGAAAGAGATGGCGGTGACCAACTACATCGCGCCCTACAACATCGCCATCATTTACGCGGGCCTGGGCGACAAGGATCAGGCATTTTCCTGGCTCGAGCGCGCGCACTCGGAACGGTCATACCTCTTCGTCGTGTATCTGCCGACAGACGCGCGGCTGGACAGCCTGCGCGACGATCCCCGATTCAAGAGCCTGGTTCAACGCGCCGGTTTGCCGCGGTGACGCGGCAATGCCGTCAGCGGGTCGAGGTCCCGCCTGCGCGCGCCGTGTCCCGCACCGGCAATTTCCAGCCCGGACGCACGAAGTGGCACGTGTATCCGTTGGGGATGCGCTCCAGGTAGTCCTGATGTTCCGGCTCGGCTTCCCAGAAGTCGCCGACGGGTGCCACTTCGGTCACCACTTTCCCCGGCCACAGGCCCGACGCATTCACGTCGGCGATGGTGTCCTCGGCGACGCGTCTCTGCTCGTCGCTCGTCGTGAAGATCGCCGACCGGTAGGCCGTACCCATGTCGTTGCCCTGGCGATTCTTGGTCGTTGGGTCGTGCACCTGGAAAAAAAATTCGAGCAGTGTGCGAAAACTCAAACGCGCCGGGTCGAAGACGATCTCGATGGCTTCGGCGTGCGTGCCATGGCGGCGATAGGTGGCATTGGGAACATCCCCACCCGAATAGCCGACGCGCGTGGAGACGACGCCGTCGAGCTTGCGTATCAGATCCTGTATGCCCCAGAAGCAGCCGCCGGCAAGTACGGAACGCTCGGTTGTCATTTGCGGTCCCTCATTTGGGTAACTCAACCTGGTCAATGTAGGCGCCGTAACCTTGCGCGTCCATGTCGTTGCGGTGGACAAAGCGCAGCGACGCGGAGTTGATGCAATAGCGCAGCCCGCCGCGGTCCTTGGGGCCGTCGTTGAACACGTGTCCCAGGTGACTGTCGCCGGCGGCCGAGCGCACTTCGATGCGCACCATGCCGTGCGACGCATCCTTCAACTCGTTGACCGTCGCGGGCGTGATCGGCTTGGTGAAGCTCGGCCAGCCGCAGCCCGACTCGAATTTGTCGCTTGATGCGAACAGCGGCTCGCCCGATACGATGTCCACATAGATGCCGGGCTCGTGGTTGTCGAGGAGCTTGCCGCTAAAGGGCGCTTCGGTGCCGCTCGTCTGGGTGACGCGATACTGCTCGGGCGAGAGCCGCGCGACGGCCTCGGGGGTTTTGCTATAGGTGGGCATGGGCATTCTCCGTTGCGTACTGCAAATCTAACAGACACTCGCGATTGCCATTCCACATGGCGTCTCTTCCCGAAAATTCAACTGTTGGAGTAATTGACAACATGGGCCGGTGTTGGTATCATGTCCAACATGAAGGCCGTGCCGCTTGTTCGGCGTCGCGTGGTGATTGCGACCGACGCGTTTGTTGAAGTGGTGATTTGGCGTGTCGGCCAGCCTGTTTCGCCGTCCGAACACCCATTCAAATATCGGCTTGCCAATGGGGTAGCGGGTAAGTGCGTCATCCGTTACGACAACGAGCGAGGCAAGGGCGATCATCGTCATTTCGGCGCAAGGCAACAACCGTATGGTTTTGTGTCTCCCGAACTATTGATGGTGGACTTCACAGCGGACATTGCGAGGTGGAATCATGAAAACAGTCGTTCTTGAAGTGCGTACGCTCGAGGATACGCTCGGTGATGCGACTCGGGCGATGAAGTCGGGTCGCGCGGAGCGCGAAGCGCGCATTGGCTTTGCTTCACCCGAGCTGCTTTGGCAGCTGCTCACAGCCAAGCGCTGGGAATTGCTCAAGGCAATCTGTGGTGCAGGACCCATGTCGATTCGCGAAGCGGCGCGGCGTGTCAGTCGAGACGTCAAGGCGGTGCATGGAGACGTTACAGCACTGCTCGATGCGGGCGTGCTCAACCGAAACGAAACGGGTGCAATTGAATTCCCTTTCGATGCCGTCAAGGTCGAATTCATGTTGAAAGCGGCATAGATTGGTGGTTGTTGCGCCATGCGACAATCCGACCCCTGACCGACAAGGCCATCGTCAACGCCGACCTGACGCACGCGCTGCCGTTGCCCTAGCGTTTCAACTTCCCGCCGTAGACGTTCACCGCAAGGCCCGCGAACACCAGCAGCACGCCGAAGAGCTGCATCGCGGCGAGCGATTCGCCGAGGAACAGCGCGCCGCTCGCCAACCCTGACACCGGGATCAGCAGCGCGAACGGCGAGATCAATCCGGTCGGGTAACGGTGCATCAGGCCCGCCCATGACGCAAAGCCGAAGAGCGTCGCCACCCACGACAGGAACAGCACGCTGCCCCAGGCAACCCAGCTTGCGTTCGCTACCGCGGCCCACGATGCGCTGCCGCCTTCAAACAGGTACGAAAGCACGGCCAGCGGCAACGGCGGTACCAGGCTCGACCATACGACGAGCGCGAACATGTCCGGTTCGTGTTCGCCGGCCGCGCGCTTCGCCACGACGTTGCCAATGCCCCATGCCAGCGCCGCAATCAAGACCAGGACGAAGCCGATCAGCGTCGATGTCGCGCCGCCCATCAGCTTGTATGCGGCAAGCAGCGCGATGCCGGTCGCCGCGATGATGGCCCCGATGAGATTCTGCGGCGCGAGACGGTCGCCCAGGTAGGCAATGCCCAACCCGATCGTGAAGAACACTTGCACCTGGATGACGAGCGAGGACAGGCCGGCGGACATCCCGAGCTTCATGCCGAGGAACAGCAGGCCGAACTGGCAGACACCGATGGCGAAACCGTAGGCGACCACGAAGCGCCACGGCATCTGCGGCCGCCGGATGAAAAATACCAGCGGCACGGCCGCAAACAAAAAGCGCAGCGCGGCGAGCGCGAACGGTGGCATCTCGCGCAGGCCCCACTTGATCGGAACGAACGAAAAGCCCCACAGCGCGACGATCGCGAGGGTCAGCGCGAAATCGCGCGGAGACAAGTGGGCTTTCAATGCGATGGTCCGTCAGCGGGCGGGCCCGATGAGTCTCGGGACCGAATGACTCAGAACCGAATGGCTCAGAACCGTAAGGTCGCCGGCAGGTACTTGGCCATCAGGTCTTCGTAGTACGGTTTCAAGTCCGCGAGCTTGGGCCGGTCGGGGTTCTTGGAATACAAATCGTACGGATTGAACTTCTGTACCCACGGCAACATCGCGCGGTCGTCGTCGTCCAGCAGGTACGCGTAGGCGCCTTCGCGGTGCCACGCGTAGAACGAGTGGAAGCGGATCATGTACTGCGCGGGCTGCGGCAGGTACGCCTTCGTCAGGTGATACAGGTACTCGTCGTGGCCCCATGACATCTGCACGTTGCTCAGGCCGCAGCCTTCCTTGTAAATGCCGGTGCCGGTCTGGAAATCGGTGCGCTGCATGTCCGGATTGGCGGCGAAAAATTCGCTGAACACGACCTTCGATGAATACGGCGCGCCGGTGGGAAACGTGTCGCCGACAACGGCCCACTGCGGCTCGCCGAAAAGGCACAGCACCTTGCCCAGGTCGTGGATGAAGCCGGTCAGCACCATCCAATCGGGCTGGCCGTCACGGCGCATCGCCTCCGCCGTCTGCAGCAGGTGGTCGACCTGCGGGAGTGCTATGTCCGGGTCGGAGTCGTCGACCAGCGTGTTCAGGTAATCCAGCGCTTCCCACCAGGTCATCTCGCGGCGGTCGAAGCGCAGGTACTCGGCCTTCTTGGCGATGACAAAATCGTGCGTCTGGTGCGCATGATTGAGCCGATAGAATTCGCGCACGGTGTCGCGCGCCGGCGCATCGTAGTTGCGGTAGGCGTCCTTGGGCTTGGGGCTGGCGACGGCTTCCATGGCACATGGCTCCGGAAATGCGGGCAGAATGGCAATGATACCAACAGGAGGCAGCCATGCGGACTCTGCGGCGCGCATTCGCAGCTATCACGTTTACGACACTGTCGGGCCTGGCCGCGGCACAGGGCCAGGTCAACATCGTGTGCAGCGTGCCCATCCCTTGGTGCGAGGCTGCGGCCGCCGCGTTCACCAAGGAATCGGGCATCACAGTGGGACTGCAGCAGAAGAGCGCGGGTGAGGCGATGGCGCAGATCGCCGCCGAACGCGCCAATCCCAAGATCGACCTGTGGTACACCGGCACCGGCGACCCGCATCTGCAGGCGGCGGAAATGGGCCTGACCGAGGAATACAAGTCCCCGTCGCTGTCGCAGTTGCACGAGTGGGCGGTCCGGCAGGCCGAGCAATCGAAATACCGCACCGTCGGCGTGTACACGGGCGCATTGGGCATCGGCTACAACCCGGAAGTTCTCGCGAAACGAAACCTGCCGCCGCCTAAATGCTGGGCCGACCTGGCCAACCCGATTTATCGCGACGAAGTGCAGATGGCCAATCCCAATGCATCGGGGACGGCGTACGCGACGATAGCCACGTTCATCCAGATCTTCGGCGAGGACAAGGCCTTCGAACTGATGAAGGCAATGCACAAGAACACCAACAACTATCCGCGCTCCGGCGTCGGTTCGATACGCGCGGCGGCTCGCGGAGAAACAGGCATCGCGGTGACTTTCCTGCACGACGGCATGACCGAGGTCGCCAACGGCTTTCCGATCAAGCTGGTCGTGCCATGCGAAGGCACCGGTTACGAAGTCGGCTCCATGAGCATCGTCAAGGCAGCCAGGAACATGGAGAGCGCCAAGAAATTCTACGAATGGGCGCTGACTCCGGCCGCGCAGAAGTTGGGCGGCGAAACGAAGAACTTCCAGACGCCATCGAACAAGGCAACAGCGGCCCCGCCGGGCGCGCCGAAGTTGGGTGAGATCAAGCTCATCAACTACGACTTTGCCAAGTACGGCAGCGCGGCGGAGCGCAAGCGCATCCTCGAGAAGTGGGACCGCGAGGTCTACGCGCTGCCGCGCTGAACCTCAGTTGAAGTTCAGTCGACGCTCGAAGACTCTATTTCTTCTTGGCGAATTCCCCGGCGAACGCGTAGCTGAAGGCATCCGGCTTCACGTACTTGCGCAGCACCGCGTTGACATCGGCTGCGGTCAGGTTCTCGATCGTGGCGTCGATCCGCCCCGACGTTGACCACGTGCGTCCGAGGTACGACTGGTTGGCCAGCGTGCCGGCCACACTGCCGTCCTCGGTGCGGCCCAGGCGCCGCTCCTGCATCAGCGCTTCCTTGGCGGTAGCGACCTCGCTGTCGGTGAAGCCATCCTTCAACGCCAGCGCCATTTCCTCTGACAGGCCGCGGCGAACCTTATCCAGGTTTTCGGGTGCGAAGATCGCGTACATGCCCAGCCGGCTGTTGGCCTCGAACGAATTCGGCTGGAAGAAGCTGCCCACGCCATACGAGAGGCCGTCCTTCTGCCGCAGCCGCTCCCACATCCGTGACGTCGGCGAATCGCCGAGGATGAAGTTGGCCACGAGCATCGCCGGATAGTCGGGGCTCTGGTCGTTCAGCAATACCGCTTCGCGGCCGATCAGGAATGCATTGGCCTTGTCGGCGAGTTCGAACTTGAGCGTAACGGGCTTCTTGTCCACCACGGGATCGGGCACGCGCGCATACGCGCTCGGGCTCTTCCAGCTGCCGAACAATTCAGTGACCAGTGCACGCATGGCGTCGGCGTCGAAGTCGCCGACGATCGCCAGCTCCGCGTTGCTCGCGCCGTAGAACTGGCTGTGGAATTTGCGCATCGAGTCCGACGTCACGCCCTTGGCCCATGCAAGTTCCTCGTCCAGCGTCGGCGAATAGCGCGGATCGCCGGCAGGGTAGGGGTTGCCTTCGCGGCGCAGCGCGCGCACGGCGACCTGCTGCGGGTCCATGCGCCCTTCCTCGAGGCCGGTGGCGCGTTCGCGTTTCAACGTCTCGAGTTCCGTGGCCGAGAACGAAGGCTCGCGCAACACCTGGACGACCAGGCGCAGCGTGTCCGGCAGTTCCTTGCGGAACGTCTTGCCCGACGCCGTCGCACCGGTTTCGTTGCCGCCGATGTTGACGCGCGCACGCAGCTTGTCGAGCGCATCCTCCAACGCCTGCCGGTCCAGCTTCGTCGTTCCGCGCATCAGCATGGAGCCTGCGAACTGGCCGTCCGCCTGCCTGCCGAATGCCGACTTTTCATCGGCGAAGTGCAGCGCCAGCGAGAAATTGACGCCTTCGCCGCGCGTCTTCTTGGGCAGCAGCGCGACCTTCATGCCGTTGGGCAATACGAACCGTTGCGTACGCGCGTCAAGATTGGCAATGCTGGTGTCGAAGGTCTCGCCCAGCGTGGCGGTGGCGTCGCCCTTGTAGTCCTTCACCAGGGCGGCAACGTCGATCGCCGGGGGCACCGGCGCGCGGTCGGGTGCGGCATCCGGAACGAATTCGCCGATGGTCACGTTGGAGCGCTTCAGATACTGGAGCGCCACGCGTTGCACATCAGCCGCGGTAACCTTGCGGTACGCGTCGCGCTGCAGGAAGAAGAGCCGCCAGTCGCCCAGCGCGACGGCACCGGAAATGGCCAGCGCAAAGCGCTGCGGATTGGACATGACTTCGTCGAAATACTTGGCGGCGCGCACGCGAATGCGCTCCACTTCGGCTTCGGTGACCGGATTCTTCTTCAGGTCCTCGATGGTCGCGAACATCGCGTCGCGCGCGGGAGCGATATCCTCACCGTCCGGGATCTGCGCAAACAGCGTCAGCGAACCAGGGTCGTGCTGCGCCTCGCCATAGCTTTCCACGGCCGACGCCTTCTTGGTCTCGACCAGCGACTTGTACATCCGGCCCGCGGGCTCGACGGTGAGGACATCGCCGAGCACGTCGGTGGCGACGTAGTCCGGATGCGCGCCGCGCACCGTGTGGAACATCATGCCGAGGAATTTGGAATTGCCGGCGCGACGCAGCGTGACCGCGCGTTCGCCGTCCTGCACCGGGTCAACGGTGTAGATGGTGGGCAGCTTGCGCGAAGGCTTCGGAACGGGACCAAAGTACTTGGCAATTGCGGCGAGCGTGGTGTCTACGTCGAACTTGCCGGCGACGATCAGCACGGCATTGTCCGGTTGGTAATACATGCGGTAGAACGCCTGCAGACGCTCGATGTCGACGTTCTCGATGTCCGAGCGCGCCCCGATCGGCAGGTGTCCGTAGTTGTGCCACTGGTAGGAGCTGGCCAGCATCTTGCCCAGCAGCACGAGCTGAGGATTGTTCTCGCCGCTTTCGAATTCGTTACGCACGACGGTCATTTCCGAATCGAGATCGACTCTGCGGATCAGCGAATTGACCATCCGGTCCGCTTCCATCGAAAGCGCCCAGTCGAGGTTTTCCGGATTGGCCGTGAACGATTCGAAATAGTTCGTGCGATCGTTGCCCGTCGTGCCGTTGAATTGCATGCCGCGCTTGCCCAGCTCGGTCATCAGATTGCCGCGGGTCGGCGTGCCCTTGAACACCATGTGCTCGAGCAGGTGCGCCATGCCGGTCTCGCCGTAGTTCTCGTGCGCGGAGCCGACCTGGTAGGTGACGTTGACGATCGTCGTTGGCTTTGACGCGTCCGGGAACAGCAGCACCGTCAGGCCGTTGGCCAATCTGTATTCAGTGATGCCCTCGATCATCGAACTCTGCGTCACGCCCGCGGGCAGCACTGCGCAGGCGCCTGCGGCGACGAACAGCGCGAACATCGGGATAAGTAAGACCGCCAGGCGGCGCAGGAACGGAGCAGGGAAAACCATGGAATGAGGCCCGTGTCGTGATGGATTGGCGCGAAAGTGCGCTGGTCGGGCGTCATATTGAACCCGGCAGGATTAAGAGTAACTGAACGGGGGAAAGTGCCCCGCAACGGGTTGGGCGGACCGCGGCCAACGCCCGGCCGCAATTGACGTTAACGTAAACGTCATGCATAGTCGCGGGCGCAACCGGTTCCGGTAAGCTTGCCGTCCGCCGAGGCGGAAGAACGCGAGGGTATCGCCATGAACGACCAAAGCACGCGCCAGCCACTGGTGTTCAAGCCCGTCAACAAGGTCCGCTTCGTCACGGCCGCGAGCCTGTTCGACGGTCACGATGCGTCGATCAACATCATGCGGCGCATCCTGCAGGCATCGGGCTGCGAGGTGATCCACCTGGGCCACAACCGCTCGGTCGAGGAGATCGTCAACTGCGCGATCCAGGAAGACGCGCACGGCATCGCGATCTCGTCCTACCAGGGCGGCCACGTCGAATTCTTCAAGTACATGCTGGACCTGCTGCGCGAACGCGGCGCGGGCCACATCAAGGTGTTCGGCGGCGGCGGCGGCGTGATCGTCGCATCCGAGATCAAGGAACTGCACGACTACGGCGTCACGCGCATCTTCTCGCCCGAGGACGGGCAGAAGCTGGGCCTGCAGGGCATGATCAACGAGATTGTCTCGGCGGCCGACGTCGATCTTGCGCACGCGCTGCCGGAATCGCTCTCGGCGCTCAGTTTCGTTGAAGGCGCGGGCGACCGCTTTGCCCGCATTCGCGCGCTGGCACGGCTCATCACGGGACTGGAAGTCGGCGTCGTGGCGCCGAAGTTGCGCGAGGAATTGCTCGCCGCGGCGGCGAAATCAAAAGTGCCTGCGCTTGGCATCACCGGCACCGGCGGCGCGGGCAAGAGCTCGCTCACCGACGAACTGGTCCGGCGCTTCCGCATCGACCAGCGCGACGCGCTCAAGATCGCGATCATTTCCATCGACCCGTCGCGCCGCAAATCCGGCGGCGCGCTGCTTGGTGATCGCATCCGGATGAACGCGATCGAGCATCCGAACATCTACATGCGTTCGCTGGCCACGCGCGAGGCCGGCAGCGAAGTTTCCAAAGCGCTGCCCGACGTCATCGCGGCGTGCAGGGTGGCGGGCTTCGACCTGGTCATCGTCGAGACGTCCGGCATCGGGCAGGGCGATGCGGCCATCGTGCCGATGGTCGACACGTCGCTGTACGTGATGACACCCGAGTTCGGTGCGGCGAGCCAGCTCGAGAAAATCGACATGCTCGACTTCGCGGACTTCGTCGCCATCAACAAGTTCGACCGCAAGGGCGCGCAGGACGCGCTGCGCGACGTGCGCAAGCAATACCAGCGCAACCGCGAATTGTTCAAGCACGCGCCCGACACCATGCCCGTGTTCGGCACGATGGCGTCGCGCTTCAACGACGATGGCGTCACCGCTCTGTACCAGGCGCTGATCGCGAAACTGGCCGACAAGGGCCTCAAGCTGCATAAAGGCGCGCTGGCAGCGGTTGCAACACGCCAGTCGACCGCGCAGCACGCGATCATGCCGGCAGCGCGCGTGCGCTACCTGGCGGAAATTGCGGAGACCGTCCGCAAGTATCACCAGTGGACCGAACGCGAAACGCGCATCGCGCGCGAACGGCAGCAGTTGGCGGGCGCAAAGGCGATGCTCGCGGCGGAATGCAAACTGGATGTCAAGGAACTCGACGCACTCGCTGCCGACCGCGATGCAAAACAAGACCCGCGCGCGAAGAAGCTGCTCGACATGTGGCCGCAGACCAAGGCTGCGTATTCGGGCGACGAATACGTGGTGAAGATCCGCGGCAAGGAAATCCGCAGTGCACTGACCACTACGTCATTGTCCGGAACGCATGTGCCGAAAGTCGCACTGCCCAGGTTCGACGATGCCTCGGAAATCCTGCGCTGGCAGATGCTGGAAAACGTCCCCGGCAGTTTCCCCTTCACCGCGGGCGTGTTCGCATTCAAGCGTGAGAACGAGGATCCCACGCGGATGTTCGCCGGGGAAGGCGACGCGACGCGCACCAACAAGCGCTTCCACTTGTTGGCCGACGGCATGCCGGCCAAGCGGCTGTCCACCGCGTTCGATTCCGTGACGCTGTATGGCAACGATCCCGCCATCCGCCCCGACATCTACGGCAAGGTCGGCAATTCCGGCGTATCGATCGCGACACTCGATGACCTGAAGGTGCTGTACGGTGGCTTCGACCTCACCGACCCGGCCACGTCGATCTCGATGACGATCAACGGCCCCGCGCCGACGATCCTCGCGATGTACATGAATGCGGCGATCGACCAGCAGCTCGACAAGTTCCGCACCGACAATGGCCGCGAGCCTACGGACGACGAGGACGCCAAGATCCGCGCGTGGACGCTGTCGACGGTGCGCGGCACCGTGCAGGCCGACATTCTCAAGGAAGACCAGGGGCAGAACACCTGCATCTTCTCCACCGAGTTCAGCCTGAAAGTGATGGGCGACATCCAGGAGTACTTCGTCCAGCACGACATCAGGAATTTCTACTCGGTTTCGATCTCCGGCTATCACATCGCCGAGGCTGGCGCCAATCCGATCAGCCAGCTCGCGTTCACGCTGTCCAATGGCTTCACGTTCGTCGAGGCTTATCTGGCGCGCGGGATGCACATCGACGACTTCGCGCCCAACCTGTCGTTCTTCTTCAGCTATGGCATGGATCCCGAATACGCGGTGATCGGCCGCGTCGCGCGGCGAATCTGGGCGGTGGCCATGCGCGAACGCTACGGTGCCAACGAGCGCGCGCAGAAGCTCAAGTTCCACTCGCAGACATCCGGCCGCAGCCTGCACGCGCAGGAGATCGCGTTCAACGACATCCGCACCACGCTGCAGGCGCTGATCTCGACCTACGACAACACCAACTCGCTGCACACCAACGCGTACGATGAGGCGATCACCACGCCGACCGAGGAAAGCGTGCGTCGCGCGATGGCCATCCAGCTGATCATCAATCGCGAATGGGGCATCGGCAAGAACGAGAACCCCAACCAGGGCAGCTTCATCATCGAGGAGATGACGGACCTGGTCGAGGAAGCCGTGCTGAAGGAGTTTGAGGCGATCAGCGAGCGCGGCGGCGTGCTGGGTGCGATGGAAACAGGCTACCAGCGCGGCAAGATCCAGGAAGAGTCGATGTACTACGAGCACATGAAGCACGACGGCAGCTATCCGATCGTCGGCGTCAACACCTTCCGGGCCAAGCACAGCGATGCGGCACCGCCCAAGGTCGAGTTGGCA
>JANMCH010000073.1:0-20567 GCA_031361045.1 Betaproteobacteria bacterium
AGCCACCTTTCTCGTCCAGTGCCTGAACGCGCTGCAGTACGGCCTGCTGCTGTTCCTGGTCGCGAGCGGGCTCACGCTCATCTTCGGCATCATGGGCGTGATCAACCTGGCGCACGGCAGCTTCTACATGATCGGCGCGTACCTCGCGTTCTCGCTTGCGCCGCTGTTCGGCGGCAACTTCGCGGCCACGCTGCTTGCCGGTCTCGTGCTGGCGGTGATCTTTGGCTACCTGCTCGAGTGGTTGTTCGTTTCCTACCTGTATGAGCGCGACCACCTGCAGCAGGTGCTGATGACCTACGGGCTGATCCTGGTCTTCGAAGAACTGCGCAGCATCCTGGTCGACAACGACGTGCATGGCGTGCCGGTGCCGGCCTGGTTGAATGGCAGCGTGCAGCTGGGCGACCTGATGCAATACCCGGTGTACAGGCTGGCCATTTCCGTGGTGTGCCTCGTGGTGGCGGGCGCGCTGTACTTCGTCATTGCGCGCACGCGCCTGGGGATGATGGTGCGCGCCGGCAGTTCGAACCGCGAGATGGTTCAGGCACTCGGCATCAACATCAAGTTCCTGTATCGCGTGGTGTTCGCGGCCGGAGTCGCGCTGGCGGTGCTCGCGGGCATGATTGCCGCGCCGGTATCGTCGGTGTATCCGGGCATGGGCGCGCAGGTGCTGATCGTCTGCTTCGTGGTGGTCGTCATCGGCGGCATCGGTTCCGTGCGCGGTGCGTTCCTGGCGGCGATGCTGGTCGGCATCGTCGACACCTTCGGCAAGGTGCTCTTTCCGCAGGCCGCGGGCATCGCCGTCTACCTGCTGATGGCGGCGATCCTGCTGTGGAAACCCGAAGGCCTGTTCAAGCAGGGCTGATGCCGGATATGACTGCCGCCGCCCGCCGGAGGATCGTGCCGCTCATCGTGGTGGCGCTGCTGCTCGCGTTTCCGTTGGCCACAACGGGCTTCTATCTCGAGTTCACGTCGAAGGTGATGATCCTTGCCATCTTCGCGCTGTCGCTGGAACTGCTGGTCGGCGCGACGGGCCTGGTGAGCCTGGGTCACGCCGCGTTCTATGGCATTGCCGCGTATGCGACGGTGCTGCTGTCGCCGAAGATCGGCCCCGCCAACGTGTTCTGGCTATTGCCGGCGGCGGTGGCCTGCTCGGCGCTGTACGCACTGTTCGTAGGCGCCTTGTCGCTGCGCACCAAGGGCGTCTACTTCATCATGGTGACGCTCGCGTTCGCGCAGATGGCGTACTACGTGTTCCACGACACCAGGTTGGGCGGCGGCACCGACGGAATCTATCTCAATTTCAAGCCGGAAGTGGCACTGTTCGGCACGCGGCTGTTCGACCTGGGCAAGCCCGCGGTGTTCTACTATGTTGTGCTGGCGAGCTTGATCGTGGTGTTCCTGTTTCTCGCGGTCCTGCTCAAGAGCCGCTTCGGCCGCGTGCTCGCCGGCATCAAGAGCAACGAACAACGTATGCGCGCGGCAGGATTCGCCACGTTCCCGTACAAGCTGGCCGCGTTCACGCTCGCGGGTGCGCTGGCCGGAATCGCCGGGTTTTTGGTCGCGGTCAAGGATGGCTTCGTCAATCCGGAGATGCTGTCGTGGCACGAGTCCGGCGCGGTATTGCTGATGCTCATCCTCGGCGGCATGGGACGCCTGTCCGGCGCGGTGCTGGGTGCGTTTGCGTTCGCGTTGCTGCAGCTGTTCTTCCAGTGGGACGTGATCTTCGGCAACTTTGCAAAACACTGGCCGTTGTTGCTCGGCGCCACCATCATCCTGTGCGTGGCGTTCATGCCCAATGGGCTGATCGGCCTGCCGGGGCAACTGCGCGCGCGCCGAAAGAAGGGCGCAACCGATGCCTGATGCCGCCCCGCCCCTGTTGCGCGCACGCGGCGTGACGCGGCGCTTCGGCGGACTGACCGCCGTGGCGGAAGTCTCGCTCGACCTGGCCGAAGGCGAAATCCACGCGGTGATCGGCACCAACGGGGCAGGCAAGTCGACACTGATCAACGTCCTCTCCGGCGAAATCCCCATCACCCAGGGCACCGTCGAAATGCTGGGCCACGACGTCACTCGCTGGTCGCAACCGCGACGCGCCCATGCAGGCCTGGGCCGCAGCTATCAACGCACGACGATCTTCCCGCGCTTCTCGGTGTTCGAGAATTGCCGCCTCGCCGCGCAGGCCACGCGCCAACTGCCGTGGAACTGGTGGACGGCGGCCGATGCATGTCCGGAGAGCACGATGCTGGCGCGCGACGCACTCCAGCGCACGGGTCTTGCCGGCCTGGCGGAGCGAACGGCGGGGCTGTTGTCGCATGGTGAAAAGCGGCAGCTGGAAATTGCGATGTGCGTGGCCACGCGGCCGCGCGTGCTGCTGTTGGATGAACCGCTTGCCGGCATGGGTCCGGAGGAAACGGAGAGGATGCTGGGTCTTTTGTCCGGGCTCAAGGGCGGACACGCGATCCTGCTGGTCGAGCACGATATGGATGCAGTGTTCCGGGTGTCCGATCGCATCACGGTGATGGTCAACGGCGCGGTGATCGCCAGCGATGTGCCGGCGGCGGTGCGCGCGGACCCCGATGTGCAGCTGGCGTACCTGGGTGAAATCCACTGAGGTCCACGGAATCCCATGTCCACTGAACCCAAGCTGGTCGACGCGCACGACCTGCATGTCCACTACGGCGAGAGCCACGTGCTGCGCGGTGTTTCGCTGTCCGTGCGCGCAGGGGAGGCCATCGGCCTGCTCGGGCGCAACGGCATGGGCAAGACCACGCTGATCCGCACGCTGATGGGATTACTGCGTCCGTCGCGCGGTCGCATCGACATTCGCGGGCAGGACGTGACCGGCACGCCGACCGACCGCGTCGCGCGGTTGGGGTTGGCCTATGTGCCCGAAGGCCGCGCGATCTTCCCGAATCTTTCCGTGCGCGAGAATCTCGTCGTCGCCGCGCGTCGCGGCGTGTCCGGTCGCGACGATTGGCCGCTCGAGCGCATCCTCGCCGCCTTTCCGCGACTGAAGGAGCGACTCGACAATGGCGGGCAACAGCTCTCGGGCGGCGAACAGCAGATGCTCGCGATCGGCCGCGCGCTGTCCACCAATCCCGACCTGTTGATCCTGGACGAGGCGACCGAAGGTCTGGCGCCGCTGATCGTGCGCGAGATCTGGCGGATCATCGGCGACATCCGCGCGACCGGCATTGCATCGCTGATCGTCGATCGCAATTTCCGTACGGTGCTCGCCAACACCGATCGCGCGATCATCCTGGAAAAGGGACGCGTCGTACTCGAGAACCTGTCCGACACGCTGATGGAACAACCCGACGAATTGGCGGCCCGGCTCGGCGTCTGAAACGGTTGATGGCCATCGAATTCGCACCGCTGGTGGCGCAGTACGGCTATCCGGCCACGCTGGTCGGCGCGCTGTTCGAAGGCGAAACCGTCCTCGTGCTGGCGGGACTCTTCGCGCATCGTGGCATCCTCGAGTATCCGTTGCTGGTCGTGTTGGGCGCGCTGGGCGGAGCAATGGGCGATATCGCCTATTTCGCGCTGGGCCGGCGCTACGGCGCAGCGCTGCTCGGGCGCTTTCCGAAATTCGCACCGGCGGCGACACGCGTGCACGCGCTGATCGAACGCTTTCCCGACCTCGCGGTATTCGGAATCCGCTTCGTGTACGGCCTGCGCACGGTGGGTCCCGCGGTCATCGGTGCCAGCAAAGTCTCCTGGCCGCGTTTCCTGCTGCTCAATGCGCTTGGCGCGCTGGTCTGGAGTGCATGCTGGGTAAGTGCCGGCTATGTCCTGGGCACCGCCGCGCAACGCCTGCTCGGCCGGGTCATGCATGTCGAGCGCGAGTTCTTCATCGCCGCCGTGATCGTGGCGCTCATCGTGACCGTCATCCTGCGCACGCGTCGCCGCCGCCAGCGCTAGGCCACCATCTTGGTGCGAGCCGTTCGGCCGCGCACCAATGTGGGATGCATCGCGTGCACTTCGCTGGCGCATCGGACCGGTAATCGATGCGCCGAACTTCCCGATTCGCAAGTCAAATCAACGCTATCCCGCATGTGCATGACGCTTGGCATGCGTCGTGCAATGCAACACGGCAGTGGAATTCGCGTGCTGCGGCGATTGGGCGGGCGTGTTCCATCGGGCCGGAATCGCATCTCTCAATTCATCAACGCGGGGAAACACAATATGCCACTGCAACGCAGAACATTCATCCAGCGCCTGTCGCTGATTGCCGCGGTCACGGCCGCGGGCTTGAGCTTCGGCACGCCGGTTTTGGCGGCAGACACCATCAAGGTCGGCGTGCTGCATTCGCTGTCCGGGACGATGGCGATCAGCGAAACCGCGCTGAAGGACATGGCGCTGATGACGATCGCGTCGATCAACGCCAAGGGCGGCGTCATGGGCAAGCAGCTCGAGGCGGTGGTGGTCGATCCCGCATCGAACTGGCCGCTGTTCGCGGAAAAGGCGCGCCAGCTGCTGACCCAGGACAAGGTGGCCGTGGTGTTCGGCTGCTGGACGTCGGTGTCGCGCAAATCGGTGCTGCCGGTGTTCGAGGAACTGAACGGCCTGCTGTTCTACCCGGTGCAGTACGAAGGTGAAGAGTTGTCGAAGAATGTGTTCTACACCGGCGCCGCGCCGAACCAGCAAGCCATTCCGGCGGTGGAATACCTGCTCAGCAAGGAAGGCGGCGGTGCCATGCGCTTCGTCCTGCTCGGCACGGACTACGTCTATCCGCGAACGACCAACAAGATCCTGCGCGCTTTCCTGCACACGAAGGGAATCGAGGACAAGGACATCATGGAGACGTACACGCCGTTCGGACACAGCGACTACCAGACGATCGTCGGCGACGTGAAGAAATTCGCTGCGGGCGGCAAGACGGCCGTGGTGTCGACGATCAACGGCGACTCGAACGTCCCGTTCTACAAGGAACTCGGCAACGCGGGCCTCAAGGCCACCGACATTCCGGTGGTGGCGTTCTCGGTCGGTGAAGAAGAGCTGCGTGGTGTCGACACCAAGCCGCTGGTCGGTCACCTCGCGGCGTGGAACTACTTCATGTCGCTCAAGAACCCGGTCAACACCGCGTGGAAGAAGGAATGGGCTGCGTACGCCAAGAAGATGAAGTTGCCTGGCGCGGACAAGCCGATCACCAACGACCCGATGGAAGCAACGTATGTCGGCATGATGATGTGGAAGCAGGCCGTCGAGAAGGCCAAGTCCACCGATCCGGACAAGGTCATCGCTGCGATGGCGGGCCAGCAGTTCCCGTCGCCGAACGGCTTCACGATGAAGATGGACGAAACCAATCACCACCTGTGGAAGCCGGTGTTCATCGGCGAAATCCAGGCCGACGGCCAGTTCAAGGTGGTGTGGAAGACCAAGGGCACGATCCGCGCGCAACCGTGGAGCCCGTTCATCGCGGAAAACAAGGGCAAGAAGGACGCACCGGAGAAGAAGTAATCGCAGGAAGTCTCAGCAGCACAAGAGTATGAAATGGGTTGGACAGCCCGCCGGCGCGGGAGCGGCAGACACGGTGAAGCTACCGCTGCCGCCACCCGCTGCCGGTTTTTTTTGGACGCGATTCGACGAAACACGGGATTGATGCGATGGGCAAGGGCGGCCGGCAACGTGTTTGCAAAATGAGATCGGCGCTCCTGCTCGCTGTGGCGTGCTCGGTGTCGTACTTCATATCTGCCGCGTTGGCGCTGCCGGCGCCGGCCATCAAGGATCTGGCATTCGGTGAAAGCGATGAGAAAATCCACGCGATCGGCACGTTGGTCGGCAGCGGCGAACCCGCCGCTCTCCTGTTTCTTCAATCGCTGCTGGATGGCGAGGTGCAAACGTCGGGCGAGGCTATCGTCCTGGTCGTCAAGGGCGACACCGCTGTCGACGCATACACAGGCAAGGTGGTCACGCCGCTCCCTGAGGCGCTTGATGATGTAGTCGTCAACAACCGGATGCGGCTCGAGCTCACCACTGCGATTGCCGCGCTGAAGCTCTCGTCGCCGGACCGCGCGGTCCGCCTGGCTGCGGCCCGTGACTTGCAGAATAATTCGGGCGACGCTGCGCTGCCGGCCATCGACGCGGCGCTGGCCAAGGAAACCGATCCGGAAGTGAAGGGCCTGCTGGCGCTGACCAAGGCCTCGATCGACTTGCGCGGCGGCGACAAGGACAAGAAGCTCGCGGCCATACGTGCGCTCGGACTCTCCGATACCGGCGCCACCAAGACGTTGCTGGTGCTGGTTCTCGAGCGCAAGGGCGGCGTCTACGTCGAACCGGATGCGCAGGTGCGCGCCGAGGCGCAGAAATCGCTTGCCGCGGTCGACAAGCGGCTCTTCATCGGCGACATTGCCGCGCGCATCTTCTCCGGCATTTCGCTCGGCACGATCCTGCTGCTGGCCGCATTGGGACTGGCCATCACCTATGGCCTGATGGGCGTCATCAACATGGCGCACGGCGAGCTGATCATGATCGGCGCGTATGCGACCTACGTCGTGCAGAGCCTGTTCCGTCAGCATGCGCCGGCAGCGTTCGACTTCTATCCGCTGGTGGCCGTGCCGGTGGCGTTCGCGATCAGCGCGGGCGTGGGCGTGGTTCTCGAACGCACGGTCATCCGGCACCTCTATGGTCGTCCACTGGAAACGTTGCTCGCCACCTGGGGCTTGAGCCTCATCCTGATCCAGGGCGTGCGCACGATCTTCGGCGCTCAGAACGTGCAGGTCGAGAACCCGTCGTGGATGTCCGGCGGCTTCGAGATCATGACCAATGTCGTGCTGCCGTGGAGTCGCGTGGTGATCATCGCGTTCGCTGCGTCCGTGCTGCTCGCGGTGTGGCTGATGCTGACGCGCACGCGGCTCGGGCTCTATGTGCGCGCGGTGACGCAGAACCGGTCGATGGCCAGCGCGCTGGGCGTGCGCACGCCCAAGATCGACATGATGGCGTTTGGTCTGGGCTCGGGCATCGCCGGCCTTGCGGGTTGCGCGTTGTCGCAGATCGGCAACGTGGGCCCCGACCTGGGCCAGAGCTACATTGTCGACTCGTTCATGGTCGTCGTACTGGGCGGCGTCGGGCAGCTGGCCGGTACCGTATATGCGGCACTTGGCCTTGGCGTGATGAACAAGTTCCTCGAAGCCTGGCAGGGCGCGGTGCTGGCCAAGATCATGATCCTCGTGTTCATCATCGTGTTCATCCAGAAGCGGCCGCAAGGGCTGTTCGCGCTCAAGGGCCGCGCGGCTTAGTGCCCACTTGGCCCACTTAAGACCCGCTGACGAATGACCGTCGCCTTCATGCCGCTCGCTGCTCCCATCGACGATTTCGCGCTGGCCCGGTTATGGTCCGGTCGCATGTGGGGCTTTCTGGGCATTGCCGCGCTGGTGATCTTTGTCCTCGTGCCGGTTTGCAATCTCATGGTGCCGGACGGCAACGCGTTCCACATTTCCGAATACACGGTGACGCTCGCCGGCAAGATCATGTGCTACGCGATCGTCGCGCTGGCGATGGACCTGATCTGGGGTTACACCGGCATCCTTTCGCTCGGCCACGGCTTGTTCTTCGCCCTCGGCGGCTACGCGATGGGCATGTACCTGATGCGCTCGATCGGCCTCGACGGCGTGTACAAGAGTCCGTTGCCGGACTTCATGGTCTTCCTCGACTGGAAGTCCTATCCCTGGTACTGGAAATTCACGCAGAACTTCTGGTACTGCGCGATGCTGGTCGTGCTGGTGCCGGGCCTGCTGGCGCTGGTGTTCGGCTTCTTTGCGTTCCGCTCGCGCATCAAGGGCGTGTACTTCTCGATCATCACGCAGGCGCTCACCTACGCGTTCATGCTGCTGTTCTTCCGCAACGACACGGGCTTCGGCGGCAACAACGGCTTCACCGACTTCAAGCGCATCCTGGGCTATCCGATCACCGCGTCCGAGACGCGCATGGCGCTGTTCATGCTAACCGGCGCGGTGTTGATCGGCTTCCTGCTGCTGGGTCGTTACATCGTGATGTCGAAGCTGGGCCGCGTGCTCACCGCCATCCGCGACGCCGAGACGCGCGTGATGTTCTCGGGCTACAACCCCGTCTACTTCAAGCTCTTCATCTGGACGCTGTCGGCGGTGATTTGCGGCATTGCGGGCGCGCTGTACGTGCCGCAGGTCGGCATCATCAACCCGAGCGAAATGTCGCCGGCCAATTCGATCGAGATCGCGATCTGGACGGCGGTAGGAGGGCGCGGCACGCTGATCGGTCCGGTCATCGGCGCCGCGACAGTCAACCTGGGCAAGAGCTGGTTCACGCAGGCGTTCCCCGAATATTGGCTGTACCTGCTGGGCCTGCTGTTCATCCTCGTGACGCTGTACCTGCCACGCGGCATCGCCGGCTTGTGGGGAAAGAAGGGATGAGCATGCACGTCTTCCCCGGCCTGCCCGAGAACAGCCCCATTCCGGACTCGCAGATCAGCAGCAAGGACACGGGCATCAGCGACGGCCACCTGTTGCGGCCCGGTGTCGACATAAGTCACGGCGGCATCCTGTATCTCGATTCCATTTCCGTGAGCTTCGACGGCTTCAAGGCGCTCAACGACTTGTCGCTCGTCGTCGATGCAGGCGAGCTGCGCTGCGTGATCGGCCCCAACGGCGCGGGCAAGACCACGATGATGGACGTCATCACCGGCAAAACGCGGCCCGACAGCGGCACGGCCTACTTTGGCCAGACGATCGACCTGACCAAGCTGACCGAGCCGGAAATTGCCGGCCAAGGCATTGGCCGAAAATTCCAGAAGCCGACGGTGTTCGAGCAGCACTCGGTATTCGAGAATCTTGAGCTCGCGCGCAAGGCCGACAAGCGTGTGTGGCCGACACTGCGCGCGACGCTCGACTCCACGGCGCGCGACCGTATCCTGACCATCCTCGAGACGATCAAGCTGGCGCCGGAAGCCGGGCGGCTTGCGGGCCTGCTGTCGCACGGCCAGAAGCAGTGGCTGGAAATCGGCATGCTGCTGATGCAGGAGCCGCAGGTGCTGCTGCTGGACGAGCCCGTGGCCGGCATGACCGACGACGAAACGATGCGCAGTGCTGAACTGTTCATGACGCTTGCCGGCGAATACACACTGGTCGTCGTCGAGCACGACATGGATTTCGTCGCCAGGATCGCCGATCGCGTTACGGTGCTGCATGAGGGTCACGTGCTGGCCGAGGGTTCGATGGCCAATGTCCAGCAGAACGAGCAGGTCATCGAAGTGTTTTTGGGAAGATGACCATGCTTCGCGTCGAGAACATCAACCAATACTACGGCGGCAGCCACATCCTGCGCAACGTGTCGTTTGAGGTCCCCGACGGCAAGTGCACGACGCTGCTCGGCCGCAATGGTGTGGGCAAGACCACGCTGCTGCGCTGCCTGATGGGCATGGTGCCGGTGCGCTCCGGCAGCGTGCAGTTCGATGCCACGACGATCACGTCGTTGCCGCCGTACGCGCGCGCAAACCTGGGGCTGGGCTACGTGCCGCAGGGTCGCGACATTTTTCCGCGCCTGACCGTGCTCGAGAATCTGCAGATGGGACTGGCCACGCAGAAAAAGGGTGCCGGCATCCCCGGCTTCATCTACGAAATGTTCCCGGTGCTGAAGGACATGCTGGGCCGACGCGGCGGCGACTTGTCCGGCGGCCAGCAGCAGCAATTGGCTATCGGCCGTGCGCTGACGCTGCGCCCCAAGCTGCTCATCCTGGACGAACCCACCGAGGGCATCCAGCCGTCGATCATCAAGGACATCGAGCGCGCGATTCGCAAGCTGACGCAAGGCGGCGAGATGGCGATCCTGCTGGTCGAGCAGTACTACGATTTCGCCAAGTCACTATCGGATCACTATGTCGTGATGTCGCGCGGCGAAGTGGTGGCGCAAGGCAGGGGCGCGACGATGGACGACGACAACGTGCGCGCGCGGCTCGCGGTCTAGTAGGGTCCCGCCGCCGAACCACCTTCGGTGTCATCACGAGTTTGCGACGGGGAGCCTCCTCTGGCCGCCTCCTCGCGGCGTAAATCGCGCTGCTCGTGCCGCCAGTCGATCTCCTGCCCCACCAGACGCGCCACCAGCACGGTGAGGAACAGCCCGCCGGCCAGCGCCTCCAGCGTGGCGAGCGAGCGCGCATACGGATGCACCGGCGTGATGTCGCCATATCCGGTCGAGGTCAGCGTGATGAAGCTGAAATAGAAAAGTTTCTGGCTGATGGTGTCGTAGTCCACCGGCATTCCAGCGATGGCGAACGCGCCGGGCACCACACCGGCAAGCAGCCGATACGCCTGCGTGAACACGATGCCGATCAACAGGTACGAGCCAATGGCGCCCATGATGCGGTTCACGTTCATCCGGCCGTCGCGCATAACCCGCGCCATCAGCAACGCTCCGAGCAACCCGCAGGCCAGCAACGTCAACAGCGAGCGCAACGCGGCGAGCCAGAAACTGGGCAGGAAATGCTCGACCAGGCTGGTCGCCACCGCGCCGGCGAGGAACAGCAGAAACAGGCGCACGAGGGGACGGGGTTCGAACACGAACACCGCGCCCATTGCCAGGAAAGCCGCAAACACGCCGTCGAGCCAGAAGCGCCGGATCGCGCCGACCTCGACCATCGGATAAAGCACGAACACGAAGACGATCAGGATGCAGACGGCAATCGACAGGCTGCCGTCGCCCAGGCAGAACCGGTACGCGCGCTGTATCGGTGTGGACATGGTGCGAAGTCTACCGCAGCATGCGCGATTTGGACTACGCCCACCGCTGGCTTAGAATGCGGCGGCACATGTCCACGCCACGATCATTCGCTGATTCGATTTTCGTCCTGCAGATGCGCGATGCGTCGTTCTTCGCGACCGACCTCTTTTTCCAGGCCTTCGGGCAGCCGTTTCCCAAGCCGCGCGACACCACGGGACTGTCCATCGCGACACCCATGGACACCTGGCATCAGTTCGTGGCCTTCTACAAGTGGTCGGAAACCAATGTCGAACCGGTGGCCTTCGTCAACTACATCCGCTTCAACGATATCTACCTTGAAGGCGGCCTGTGCACGCGCAAGAGTTTCTATCGCCGGCTGTCGCCGCAACATTGGCAGCAGTGCAAGGAAATCGGCGGCGTGGTGCACATCCTGATGGAGCGGGCCATGCGCGAGCTGAGCGACGGCGACGCGTGGTTCGGGCACACGTCCAGCAATCCCGCGTGGCGGGTCGCCTCGAAGCTGGGCTTCGAGCGCACCCGCTATCAATATCTCAAGGTGAAGTGGGCGCGCGATCTTCCGGAAGCGAGGAAGCGCGAGATCGAGGATGAAGTCAACGCGATCGGGTCGTTCTGAGTTTGCAACCCGTCGTCCCCGCGCAGGCGGGGACCCAGTGTCGTTCGTGACCAGACGCGGATTTCTCGCTAGGCTCGTAATATTTTCCGCAACTCGTCGGGCGAGTTCCAGTTGTAGCCGCACGAGAATCGCGGCAATTTCCAGGCGCTGTCGGAAGGGTGCAACGGCCGACCGTCCACTGTCACTGCGGCCAGAATGCCGGCGCCGGATCGATCCTGCGGCAGGTAGTCGTCGACCAGATAGTCGTTGTACTGCCCGAACGGATACGCGAAAAAGGGTGCCGCGCGGCCGTGGGTGCGCCCGTTGATAAAGCGCGCGGCATCGCGAATCTGCGCATCGGCATCCGCCGCATTGTCCACCTGCGTGAAGTCCGCCCGCGCCTGGCGGGAATGCGCGACGCGCTGGAGTGCGGGATGCAGATGATCCCAGCTGTGATTGGCGATGGCGATGAGTCCTGTATCGACCGCCGGCGACCACCAGTCGTCGTTCATGGCACCTGGATGAAGGTAGTAGGGACCTGTCGTCGTGACTTCCTCCATCACCTTGCGCGCTGCCGGACAGGCGATGACGAAGCTGGTCGCGCAAACATCCGTCTGCGATTTTCCGGAAGGCGACTGACCAAAGTCCTGCAGCGTACCGAGAAAGCTGCGTTGCAGGCCGAGCGTTGGGTGCACATAATCCACCGCGTCGTACTCGGGACCGTCGTCGAAGGAGATGGCAACACAGGGCGCACCCGCCGGCCCGCCCGACTGTTCCGCGCGAAAGCGCTCCACCAGTTCCGCTAGCGACACGATATGGAAACCCGCTTCGCCGATCAGGGGCAGGTCAGTGCGCAGCGCCACATGGTCGTTGGACGCGTAGTCCGGCCCGGCCATGTGATGCGAGTGATAGGTGAGGATCAATGAAGGCATCTCGCCCAAGTCCGTCGTCGAACGCGGAAACGTCGCGCAGTTCGAATACTAACCCGACGCACCGCGGTCCCTGGCGTGCGCGTTGGCGCATTTGTTAGACTGCCCAGACAGCTCCAGCAGGCATTCGCCAATGATCCCGTTTTCGGTTCTCGACCTCGCCCCCATCGCGCAGGGCAGCAACGCTGCGCAGTCGTTTCGCAACACACTTGACCTGGCGCAGCATGCCGAGCGCTGGGGCTATCGCCGCTATTGGCTGGCCGAGCACCATGGCATGCCGGGCATCGCCAGTGCGGCGACGTCGGTGCTGATCTGCCATGTCGCCGGTGGCACGTCGACCATCCGTGTCGGCGCGGGCGGCATCATGCTGCCCAATCATTCGCCGCTTGTCATCGCCGAGCAGTTCGGTACGCTGGAGTCGCTCTTCCCGGGCCGGATCGACCTGGGCCTGGGCCGCGCCCCTGGTTCAGACCAAATGACTGCCCGTGCGCTTCGGCGCGACCTGGCTTCCGATGCGCGCGAATTCCCGCAGGATGTGCAGGAGCTTGCCGACTACTTCTCCGCCAATCCACGGCAGCCCGTGCGCGCAATTCCGGGCGCGGGGTTGCAGGTTCCGATCTGGATCCTGGGGTCGAGCCTCTTCGGCGCACAGCTCGCGGCCGCATTCGGCCTGCCCTTTGCCTTCGCGTCGCATTTCGCGCCGGCGCAGATGCTGGATGCCATCGCGATTTATCGCGCGCAATTCCGCCCGTCGGCGCAGCTCGCCATGCCCTACGTTATGCTGGGCTTCAACGTGTTTGCCGCCGACACCGACGACGAAGCCCGATTCCGCGCAACGTCATGGCAACAGGCGTTCATCAACCTGCGCAGCGGCCGTCCGCAGCAACTGCCGCCGCCGCTCGCGGGCTACCTGGAGAGTGCCGCTCCGCACGAGCGGGCGCTGCTCGACGACGTCCTGTCCTGCTCGGCGATCGGATCGCCGGCTGTCGTGCACGCTGCGTTGCGCGCCTTCATTGAACGCACCGGCGCGGACGAATTGATGATCACCTCGCAGATCTTCGACCACGATGCTCGGCTGCATTCGTACGAAATCGCCGCGCAGATGCTCGACGCTATGTAGGCGCAACGCAGGGTGAATTCCTTCCGTACCCGCGAAGTGGGGATTGTCAGTCGTCCGCGTCTTCATTTGGAGACGGATCTTCCTTCTCTACGAAGGCGCGCTTGCGCTCGGCGTCCGTACCAAGCGCAGCGAGGTCATTTGCAAATTCTGTGAGTGGCATTCCGCTGCGCAGCATGATGGTCGGCGGCACAATCTTGTTTCGATCGGGAATATAGGTCGCGCTACGTGCCTGGCCCTGTTCCGTGGTCCACAGCGTAAGGCAAAGGGCGATCACTGGAAGAACCGCCCCCAAACCCACGGCATGCCGCAATCGCATCGTGCTTGCATTGGCAAGGTGCGTTGAGAGCCAGGCTATGACGAGTGCCCCGACGATGACGCTTTCGACGATTGGGGACAGGTAGAGGCCCAATGCGCCGCTCAATGCGTAGCTGATCAAGCCGAAACCCTCGGCCGCCGCGACGAAGCAAAACATTATTGCCGCATGTCGAATCCAACGGGGCTCGCCGATTGCGATTCGACTTATCAGGGCCCAGATGGAAACCCAAGCGGCGGCGAGAATCACAATGCCTACTGCCATCGTGATTAGCACAGTGGGCAACTCGCGCGCCTGGATCGTTTTTGTCCAGGTGGAAAAGCCCAAGACAAGAATCGCGGCCACGAATCCGACAATGAGTAATTTCTTGAAGTTGATGCCGGAGTCCACGGAAAGCTTGCTCTTGTCGGGAACCTCCGCGGGAATACTCTCGCCCGCTGTCCGTACCCGTAGCCGGGTTCGACCGATTCGCAGGTCCCGATCGATCAGCAACACCTCCTGCGCGCCGCGAATACGGTGACCTTCTATCTCCACCCCATTGACACTGCCGAGATCGGTCACTGTCACCGCCCCGGTTTCGTCGGTGGTGAACCGTGCATGCACCGGCGCCACATGCGGATCGTCGATCGTGACGTCGGCCGCCGCCCCACGCCCGATGGTGCAACTGGCCGTCGTGCCTGAACGCTCGAAACGATGGCGCGACTTTACCGTGCCGTTCGCGTCCAGTATGTCGATGAGAATTACGGTTTCCATCGAATCGCAGACAGATATGACTTGGCGAACGCCAACGCGGCCTCAGCCGATGTGCCTTTCAAGTTGAGTGTGGAAATGAAGGCTCGTGACGACGAATTCTTGCTCACCAAATGCACGCTCAGATCGTACAATCCCTCAAACTTGCGATAGGCCCGAAGGCAAACAATCACGTTCGCCTGCAAGCCATCTAACGCCACGTCGCTTTGCTTGCATGCAAACGGCGCGAGCGTTCGATCCCGTCCGGAGCTTGCCTTCCCCGCCGGGATTGCCGAGAGTTCTTGCAAGCGTCGCGCGAACCGCCATGGATCGAGCGTGGTGGTAAGAATTTGATGACGGAACCAAAGACCTCCACTGGTCACGTCACTCGCCACAAACAACGAAGACTTTGCATCGCAGTAGACGCTGGCACTCTGGACCGGCTGATCCGGCGTGGGATCGCCCCTTGCGCGGCAAACAAAAAACTCGGCGAGCTTTCCAGGCAATTCATACCCCTGGTCATCCTGGACTGTGAGTGGCGTGTCCAGGGAGGCCAACAACGCGTCGGAGTACGCGCGAAGCTGCTGGGCGATTTGCTTGTGAACGGTATTGCTATCAAGCGGCGTGGTTCCCGTCTTTGCAAGAAGCGATATGGCGTATGCCGCCGGCACAAAGAACGCAACGAGTTGGGAGTCGAGGCGTCCGGATACATTGATGCCGATGACGCGCCCGGAAGTGTCCAATCCTGGGCCCCCGGACATCCCGGAATTCAACGCTCCCGAGTAGTGAATGCGTGGCTGAAACGTGTCCTGGACCTGACCGTTGCTTACTCCCTCGGTAATTGTCAGGCCGACATCGAGCGGATACCCGACGGAGTAGGCGTGTTCGCCTTTGGTAGTTTCCGGCCACAACTCCAGCGGCGCGGGCGCGAACCCTATGGCTTCAACTATTGCCAAGTCGTGGCGCACATCAATCGCCCGGACTACTACGCGCCCGGACGACCCGGAAGGTGTCTTGTACTCAAGTCTGTATTTCTCGGGAAACAGCAGCGCATTGCTGACGACATGCCAGTTGGTTACGAATACACCGCCCGGCGCGACAGCGAATCCCGTCCCGTGAAATGCCTCGCTCTTGTTGTTGCCGAAGAACCCCTTGATCTGAATGATCGAGGGACGCACCCGATCGAGTACGCGCCGGGCCTCGATAGAGGCCGCTGAAGGGGGCGGAATCGTCTGGCGGCCAGGCGACTCCGTCGTGTTTGACGTTTCGCTACCTGAAGGGCTCGGCTTCGCCTGCCCATATGCCGCTAGGGGACTGCCCATAGCCGCGACAAAAGCGAACGCCACGACGCTGACCAATCCACGGTCAAGCGACTGGCCAATCCTCGAACGCCCCCCACTCCCCATGCGAAGAGCCTATCACCAGGTCGTTGGCCGCGATATAACTTTCGTCGCCCGGCACGGCGGGTGGAGTTTCATTGATCTCGGAGCGAAGCGTAGTTTGCTTTTAGCCGCTTTTTCCCACGTGCCTGCGTCGTGTCATTTGAATTCTCCCTGAACAACACAATTGTTTCGCCTGCAGTGGATGAGATGCCAAAGCGTCGAAAAAATTGGTGGGCCCGCCTGGACTTGAACCAGGGACCAAAGGATTATGAGTCCTCTGCTCTAACCAGCTGAGCTACGGGCCCGTGGGTGCGCTGCGATTATAGCCGCGAGTTCCGCCGCGGCGACGTACGCTATCGGCATTGGGCGCTGTCCAGTAGACTTTGGACGATCCATGCAGCACTACCTCCGCCCGCTGTTGATGCCCAAGTCCGTCGCGCTCGTTGGCGCATCGGATCGTGCCGGCTCGCTGGGTCGAAGCGTGTTCGAGAACCTGCGCGGCGGCAAATTCACGGGCGAGATCCACGCCGTCAATCCCGGCCACCGCAAGGTGTCCGGACAGAAGGCCTATCCGTCAGTGGCGGCGATCGGCAAGCCGGTCGACCTGGTCGTGATCGCCGCGCCGGCTGCGTCCGTTCCCGACCTCATCGAGGGCATGCGCGGTCATGCCGGCGCGGCGGTCGTGATGTCCACGCCGGATGCGACCGACCCCGCAGGCGAGCGCGCATGGCGCAAGGAAGTCTCCGCGGCAGCGGGCAAGCGCGGCATACGCTTGGTGGGCCCCGGTGCTTTTGGTGTCATCCGCACTGACATCGGCCTCAACGCGACGTTCGGTTCGGTGACGACGCTCGCCGGACGGCTGGCGCTGGTGTCGCAGTCCGGCGCCGTCTGCACCGCGATGCTCGACTTCGCGGCGCCGTTGCGCATCGGTTTTTCTTCGGTGATATCGCTGGGTGGCGCCATCGACGTAAGTTTCGGCGAATTGCTCGACGCATTGCTGCAGGACCCCGTGACCGATGGCATCCTTCTCTACGTCGAATCCGTGGGAGATGCGCGCGCGTTCCTGTCCGCGTTGCGCGCTGCGGCACGCATCAAGCCAGTCGTGGTACTGAAAGCCGGCCGCTCGCTCGAACCTGCGCGTTCGGAAGTTGACGAACACGCGCCGCTGCCGGACAGCGTGTTCAGCGCCGCGCTGATGCGTGCGGGCACCGTGCGCGTGAAGAACTACACGCAACTGTTCGCGGCGGCGCGCATCCTTTCGATGGGCAAGATTCCCGGCGGCAACCGCATCGCGGTCGTCTCCAATGGGCGCGGGCCGGGGCTGCTCGCGGCGGACAGCGCGCTGGCCACGGGCGTCGCGCTGGCCGTACTCGAGCCGGCGACCGTACAAGCACTCGATGCGTTGTTGCCGCGTGAGATCGTGCGCGGCAATCCCGTCGACGTGCGCGCCGACGCGCCACCGGCGCGACTCGCCGCGGCGGTCGCGGCTGCATTATCGGATCCGCAGGTCGACGCGGTGTTGGCACTTCATGTCGCGCGTCCCGTCACGCCCGCCATTGACGCTGCCCGTGCAGTAGCGGCCGTGGCACGCGGTTCTGCCAAGCCTGTGTTGGCATCGTGGCTCGGCGCGCTCGACCGGCAGGGCGTGCACGATGCGCTGGATGCCGGCGGCATCGCCAATTTCTACACGCCGGAAAATGCGGTGGAGGCGTTTTCGTTTCTCGCGGCCTATCGCAGGAACCAGGAGTGGCTGCTCGAAGTGCCGCCACCCTATGCGCTTCCCGGGCCGCCGGACATGGCAAGTGTCGAGCGCATCCTCGAGCGCAACGCAGCGCGCGGCCGTGCGTTGCTTCCCTTCGTGGAGACGCAGGCGCTCCTGGCGGCGTTCGGTATCGAACTGCCACCGATGTTTCCCGTCGACACGCTGGCCGAGGCGCTTGTCGCTGCACGCAATGTTCGCTACCCGGTTCGCCTTGCGCTCGACACGCTGGGGCCCGGGCCGTCGCCGTGGCGCGGTGGCATTGCCAACGCGCGGGCGTTGGCGCGTGCCTACGGCGAACTGGGCCAGGCGCTGAGGGAGGACCCGCGCGCTACCTGGAGCGGCAGCATGATCGTCCAGCACGACCGGTCGATGCACGAAGGAAGCCAGGCGGCGATATCGGTCACGACGGATGCCGTGTTCGGGCCCGTGATCGCGTTCGGTCCGAGCGATCACTTGTTGTCCGCGCGCTCCGCGAACGCCGTCATGCTGCCGCCGCTCAACGGCCGCCTCGCGCGCGACCTCATCGCCTCGGCGTCGACGCGCAACGTCGTGCCGTCCGAGTCGTTGATCCAGCTGGTGCTGCGCGTTTCCGGACTTGTCTGTGCGCTGCCGTGGGTGTGCGACCTGGCGCTTGATCCGATTTTGATCAGCCCCGACCGCGCATCGATCATCGGCGCGCGGCTGGTCGTCAACCCGCAACGCAAGTCGGGCCCGGGTTACCGGCACATGGCCATCCATCCGTATCCGACTGCGCTGGAGTCGGATCTCACGCTGGCCGACGGCACCCGGCTCAAATTGCGGCCGATCCGGCCGGAGGACGCGGAGTTGGAGCGGGCGTTCATAGCATCGCTGTCGGAGCAGACGCGCTATTTCCGTTTCTTCTATCGCCTGCACCAATTGACGCCGGCGATGCTTGCGCGCTTCACGCAGGTGGACTACGACCGGGAAGTGGCGCTGCTCGCACTGGAGCCCGATCCGGCGTCGCCGTCCGGGGAGCGGATCGTCGGCATTTCGCGCTACATCGCCAACCACGATGGCGAAAGCGCGGAGTTCGCGATCGTCGTTGCCGACGCATGGCACGGTCGCGGCATCGGGCGGCTGCTGATGGAAAAAATCATCGCGTGCGCGAAAAAGCGGGGCTTCAAGCGCCTCGAGGGCGTCGTCCTGCGCGCCAATCCGGGCATGCTGAAATTCTCCGAACAGTTGGGCTTCGAGGTACACGACGATGCCGATGAGCCGGAGCAGGTCACGGTGTCTCTCGCGCTATCCTGACGCCGATCAATCCGGGTCCGTGTTGCCTGGCGGTAAAATACGGCAGGACGACGTCGGCGTGATGTCGCAATCTGATGCAGCAAATTGATGTAGCAAACTGATGTAGCAAACTAATGTAGCAAGCCACGGGAAACCCACTGCGCCATGAAGATACTCTTTGCCACGGACGGTTCGCCCCACGCGCTCGCCGCGCTCGCAACGCTGGTCGACAGGCTCGACCGGTTTCGCGAACCCACGGAAATACTGCTGCTGAATGTCCATCCGCCGCTGCCCTACCGAAGCGCGGCCGGGTGGGTGGGCAAGGATGCGATTGCGCGTTACTACGATGAGGAGAGCGAGGCCGCGCTTGCTCCGTCGCGCACGTTGCTCGCAAGTCGCCAAGCCGTCTTTACCGATGCCAAGCTCGTCGGCGACGTCGCGCCTACCATCGTCGCCCATGCCAGTGCCACGGGCTGTGACTTTATCGCGCTGGGCACCCAGGGTCATGGCGCCTTGTCCAACCTGGTGCTTGGTTCCGTGAGCACCAAGGTCGTGGCACTATCGGCGATTCCGGTGCTGCTGCTGAAGTAATTCGTCCGGGGTCCGGGGGAATAGCCGTGGCACCAACGCTGTTGTAAGTTTGACGTCACGACCCGCGGCTTGACGGGGAGGACGTGTCCATGGAGGAGTGCAATGAAGGTACGAATCTTGAGCAGCATGGCGACCGCCGCGGTGCTGGCCGCCGCATTGGCAGGTTGCGCATCAACCACGCCACAGAGCGGAGGCAGCTTTTTCATCACCAGCAAGGGGGGCGGCAATGGCGCCGACCTGGGCGGCTTGGTCGGCGCCGACAAGCATTGCCAGACTTTGGCCGCAGCGGCCGGCATGGGCGACAAGACGTGGCGCGCCTATCTCAGCACGCAAGCCGCCGGCTCGACGCCCGCAGTCAACGCCAAGGACCGCATCGGCACCGGACCGTGGCGCAACGTGAAGGGTGTGTTGATTGCTACCAACGTGAACGAACTGCACGGCGACAATAACCTCACGAAACAGACGGGGCTGACCGAAAAGGGGACGGTGGTGAGTGGCCGTGGCGACACACCCAACCAACATGACATCCTGACCGGCACGCAACCCGATGGAACGGCGTTTGCTGCCGGCGACGACAAGACCTGCGGCAACTGGACCAAGAGTGGCGATGGCATTGCAATCGTCGGGCACTTCGATCGCGCGGGCAACGGTCCGCCTCCCGCAGGACCCTCGTGGAATTCGTCCCACCCGACGGTCGGCTGCAGCGACGCTGCGTTGATCAAGACCGGTGGCGCGGGCTTGCTGTATTGCTTCGCCGCAAAATAATTGCGGTTCCGCATGTGAAAACGCCCCGGGAGTTTCCGGGGCGTTTTGTTTCAACGGAGCAAAAGCAGATCCCTCGCTTCGCTCGGGATGACACCGGCCAGGCAAATGGCGCCGGCCTGCGCCGACTTATTCGCCTTCGAGGAAGCTCCGCAGCTTCTCCGACCGCGACGGATGCCGCAGCTTGCGCAGCGCCTTCGCCTCGATCTGGCGGATGCGCTCGCGCGTGACGTCGAACTGCTTGCCGACTTCTTCCAGCGTGTGGTCGGTGTTCATCTCGATGCCGAAGCGCATGCGCAGCACTTTGGCTTCGCGCGGCGTCAGCGTGTCGAGGATGTCCTTGCAGACATCGCGCAACGATGCATTCACTGCGGCATCCGAGGGCGCCACCGTCGACTGGTCCTCGATGAAGTCGCCCAGGTGCGA
>JANMCH010000095.1:0-25633 GCA_031361045.1 Betaproteobacteria bacterium
GATCAGGCAGAAGGTTTCGGGCAGGCTGATCCATTCGATTTCCCACGGCCCCGCGGAGCGCTCATGGTCGGCGATCATCGCTTCCATGAGCGCCGCCGCATGCTGGCGGCAGACGGACACGGCCGCAAGAATGACAGGAGACGCAATCGGATTGCGCTTCTGCGGCATCGTGCTGCTGGAACCGCGACCGGGAGCGAAGGGCTCGAAAGCCTCTGCCACTTCGGTCTGCATCATCAGCTTCACGTCCAGCGCGATCTTGCCAAGCGTGCCGCCCACGAGGCCGATGAAGCAACCGACCTCCGCGATATTGTCGCGCACCGTATGCCACGCAATGACCGGTTGCCCCAGGCCAAGTTCCGTCATGAGGCCGGCCTGCGTTTCCATCGCATGCGTTTCCAGTGATGCCAGCGTGCCGCACGCACCGCCGAATTCACCGACCAGCACGCGCGATGACAGTTGCACCAGCCGTTCACGGTGCCGGTCCACAGCGGCCAGGATGGTCGCCATCTTGTAGCCGAAGGTCACGGGAATGGCCTGTTGCAGCTTGCTGCGGCCGATAACGGGAGTGTCGCGATATTTGCGCGCGAGCACGGCCAGCGCGTCGGCGATCGCATCGAGATCGGCGCCGATCAGCGCCAGGCCTTCGCGGATCTGCAGCACCGTCGCGGTGTCGGTGACGTCCTGTGTGGTGGCCCCCCAGTGGCAATATTCGCCCAGCTTGTCGCGGCACAGCGCGTTCAACTGCGATACGACGCCCATGACCGGCGAGCCGACGCGTTCGGTGTGCTGGCGCAATTTCTCCATGTCGATGCTGCCGATGTCGCAATTGCGTACGATTTCGTCGGCGGCCTTCTGCGGGATGACGCCCAAACGGCCCTGGACGATCGCCAGCGCACGCTCCACGTCGATGTACTTGGCGGTGCGGTTCTCGTCGGACCAGATCTGGCGCATGCCCTCCGTACTGAAGATGTTCCGGAAGATGCCGGAGTCGATGACGGTGGCTGCCATGGCGGTTCTCGCTTCTGCCTGAAGAAGGGGATCGGAGTCGGACTATCCGGCGCGCTCAATGATAGCTTGGGCAAGGCGCAGCACTGCCCCGTCGACCAGCTTGCCATCGACCTGCACCGCGCCGTGCGTACCTGCGGTCGCGGCCTGCACGCGCCGCGCCCAGTCGACTTCGGCGGGCGCAGGCAACAGCGCATTGCGAACGATGGCGACCTGCCGCGGATGAATGCACAGCTTGGCGCTAAAGCCCAGCGCACGGGCAAAGGCCAGGTCGGCCAGCAGCTTCTGCTCGTCATCGAGCGCCGCAGTGACCCCGGCGATCGGTGTCGCGATGCCCGCGCAGCGCGACGCCAGCGCGATGCGCGAACCGGCATGGATCAAGCCGCGATCGTCGCCGGAGAGGCCGAGGTCAGCGGCGTAGTCGAGCGTCCCGAAAGCCAGGCGCGCAACACCATTTGCGGCGGCGATGGCGTCGACATCCATTGCGCCACGCGCGGACTCGATCAGCGGCAACACGCGACCATCGGAAGGCAGCGCGGCCATCACCTGCGCGACTTGCGGCGCAGACTCGGCTTTGGGCAGCATCGCGAACAGGATGCCCACCCGCGCCAGCCATTCCAGGTCGGCGGCGAAGCACGTTGCTCCGGCATCGTTGATGCGGACGACGATACGCGACGCGACGTCCCGACGCGATGCAATCCAGTGGCCCACCGCGTCGCGCGCGCGATCCTTGTGACCCGTCGCGACGGCATCCTCGAGATCGAGGATCACGGCATCGGCACCTGAGGCGATCGCCTTGTCGAATCGCTCGGGCCGGTCGCCGGGGACGAACAGGTAGGTGACAGGCAGCTTCATCGCGCCGTCATCTTCGACTACATCGATGCCCTGCACAACCGGATGATGTCGCCTTCCGCGCAGTCACCGAGTCTCGCGCGCTGCACTCCTTCAGTTCGGCACCGTGAATCCCAGGAGCTGGACCTTGTTCCCGCCCGTACCACGCGGCGCTGCTACGCGACCGCGACGCGATTGGTGCCTCTGGCTGACTCGCTTGCCGGTCACGACACGAGCTTTCTCCACGCCGGCGTCGATCCGGTCTACGGATGGCTTGCCGACGACGCCGGGTTCAAGCGCATCCTGAATGCCGCCGGCCTGCCGGGCTGGCGCGGCCGCTTGCTTGACACCGCGTCGGTAACCGGTACGATAGTTCGATAAGCTGGCTGCCGTTCCCACCGGTCGGACAGCGCACGAACACATCGAACGTCGACGAGGAGAATCCAATGAACTTCAACCGGCTCGCATCCGCGGCGTCGTTGGCGATCGTGGCACTGGCCACGGCAACCGGCGTGCTCGCGCAATCGGTGGTCGTCTACAGCGCCGTGAGTCCCAAGGTGATGACGGCGATGGTCGAGGAGTTCCAGAAACAGAACCCCGGCATCAAGGTCGAGCTCATCAGCGGCGGCAGCGGTGAAATGTTCACGCGCCTCAACGCCGAGAAGGCCAAGCCGCGGGCGGACGTGCTGGTGGGTCCGGATGCCGACAATTTCGACGCGTACCTCGATCTCTTCGAAAGTTACAAGTCGAAGGAGGACGCGGCATTTCCGCGCTCGGCAGTCGGGCCCGACAACAAGTACTACGGGTTCTCGACCAACTTCCAGGCCTTCATCGTCAATACCAAGATGATGCCGGTCGACAAGGCACCGCAAGCCTGGAGCGACCTGACCAAGCCCGAATACAAGGGCAAGGTGGTCATGGCCAATCCGGCGCAATCAGGCTCGGCTTTCTCGCAGATGCAGCAGATCCTGCAGCTCTACAACTGGGACGTGATGGACAAGGTCATCGGCAACGCGACATTCGTGACCAGCTCGCGGCTGGCCTACCAGAACGTCGCCAAGGGCGAGATTCCCGTCGGGCTCACCAGTGAATTCAACATCGTCGCCAGCCAGGCCGACGGCTTTCCGGTCGTGGCGATATACCCGAAGGACGGTACCGCGTTGATCAACGACGCGAGCGGCATCGTCAAGGGTGGGCCCAATCCGGACAACGCGAGAAAGTTCCTCGACTTCGTCAGCTCGAAACCCGCGCACCAGATGATCGTCGACATCGACAAGCGGCGCAGCGCGCGCAGCGACGTGGCGCCGCCGGCCGGGTTGCCGGATGCGAAGACGCTCAAGACGTTCCCCTACGATAACAAGAGCGCGACCACGATGCGCAAGGCAAATCTTGAGCGCTTCGACAAGACGTTCTCCACCAAGTAGGGCCGGGACGCGGCGGCCCGGTCCGCCGGCGTAATCTGCACACTCCCCCGGGGAACACGATGCCTCCCGCGGCGCTTCGTGTGCGCAACCTGACCAAGCGGTTCGCGCTGGGCGCCTCGACGGTCACCGCAGTGGACGACGTGTCGTTCACCGTGAACGGCGGCGAATTCTTCACCATGGTCGGCGCGTCCGGTTGCGGCAAGACCACGACGCTGCGGATGATCGCCGGGCTCGAGAGCCCCACGTCAGGCGAAATCACCGTCGACGGGCGCGACTTCATGGCCATCCCGCCGCAGCAGCGAAATATCGGCATGGTGTTCCAGTCCTACGCGCTGTTCCCGCACCTGACGATCTTCGAGAATGTCGCCTACGGCCTCCGCCCGCGCGCGACGCCGCGCGCCGAGGTCGACCGACGCGTGGCGGCGACACTTGCGTTGCTCCAGCTCGAGTCCTTTGCCCAACGCCATCCCGCCGAACTGTCGGGCGGACAGCAGCAGCGCGTGTCGATCGCCCGCGCGCTGATCTACGAACCCACGATGCTGTTGCTGGACGAGCCGCTGGCCAACCTCGATGCCAAGCTGCGGGTCATGATGCGCGACGAGCTGCGCACGCTCCAGCGCCGCCTCGGCATCACGACGCTGTATGTGACGCATGACCAGGAAGAGGCGACCGCGGTGTCCGACCGCATCGCGGTGTTCAATCTGGGACGCCTGGTCCAGCTCGGGACGCCGGCGGCCATCTATTCGCAGCCGCAGACGCTGTTCGTCGCCGACTTCATCGGCCGCGCCAACTTCCTGCCGGCAAGACTGGACGACCGCGCGTTGCCGTCGTCCGGCGCGACTTTCGGCAACGGCGCGCGGCTGCGACCCGCGCAGACGATGACACTGCCGGACAACGAGGCGCGCACACTGGCGAGCGCCGACGATTGCGTGGTGATGATCCGCCCGGAGCAACTGCTGCTCGACGCAACCGCAGGCGATATTCCGTGCCGCGTGCAGCGTATCCAGTTGCTCGGTGGACTGCTGCGGTACACCGTGGAAGCGCCGGTCTCGGCCACGCCGATCCTCGTCGAAGTGACACGGGCGCCCGCAGGTGTTGCCGAAGGCGGCGAGGCGCGGCTGTCCATTCCGGCGTCCGACGCCATCCTGTATCGCCGCTGACGCGATGTCGGACGCCCTCGCGCTGCGAAGCACCGGTCGCGATTGGGGACCGTGGGTGCTGGGCGGTGCCGTGGTGTTGATCGCTGTCGTCTTCCTCATCTACCCGCTCACCAACGCGATGCTGCTAGCGTTCGTCAAAAACGGCGAGGAACCGGGATGGGCAACGCTGACCTTCGCCAATTTCGCGCGCTTCTTCACCGCGCTGAGCTACCAGCGTGCGTTGTGGAACTCGATCTACTCGGGGCTGTTGGCGACCATGCTGGCGACCGCACTGGCGCTGCCGATGGCCTACGCCGTCGCGCGCGTCGAGTTGCCGTTTCGCGGCCTGCTCAGCGCGATGAGCGTGGTACCGCTGATCTCGCCGCCGTTCATCGGTGCCTACGCGTGGATCATCCTGCTGGGACGCAACGGCACGATCACCCAATTCGTCCACCAATGGACCGGCGTGACGCTGCCTGTCATCTACGGCCCCCCGGGCGTGATACTCGCGCTGACGCTTTCGTATTTCCCGTATGTGTTCCTGATCGTGCAAGGCGCGCTGGCCGCCGCCGATCCGCACATCGAGGAGGCGGCGCGGATGGCGGGCGCCAGTCGCGCGCGCATCATCCGGACGATCACGCTGCCGCTCGCGTGGCCGGCCATCGCCGCGTCGATGCTGATCGTATTCATCAAGGCGATCGGCGACTTCGGCGTGCCGTCGATCCTGGGCGGCGAATTCCAGGTGCTGCCCACGCTTATTTACTACCAGATCCACGGCTACTTCAATCTCAACGCTGCGGCCGCCATCGCCGCGGTGAACGTGCTGCTGACGCTGCTCGCGATGTTGCTGCTGGGCTGGGTGAACCGCAAGCGCACACATGCCACGGTCGGCGGAACATCACGCGCGGCCGTACGCTTCGCCAGTCCCGGCGCACGCGCCGCGGGCATCCTCTATTGCTGGGCGCTGCTGTTCATCGCGATCCTGCCGCAATTGGTGATCGCGCTCGCATCATTTGCCGACCGTTGGCCCGGCACGATGCTGCCGGAGTCGTACACGCTCGAGCACTATCGCCGCGTCGGCGCGCTGCTGCTGCAGCCGATCGTGAACAGTGTCGTGCTGGCCGGAGTCGCCACGGTGATGTGCATCGCATTCGGGACCGTGACGGGTTATGCGAGCGCACGGGGACGAATGCGCGCGCGCTGGGCGCTGGACATCACGATCATGCTGCCGTTCGTGCTGCCGGGGCTCGTCATCGGCGTCGCTTACCTGATCGCGTTCAACAGCGGGCCCCTCGTATTGACCGGGACCGCGCTGATCCTGGTGCTTGCCTACTTCACGCGCCGCGTCGCCTTCGTGTTCCGCACGGTGACCGCGGCCATTTCCCAGATCGACCCGAAGCTGGAAGATGCATCGACGATCTGCGGCGCCACCTGGGGCATGACGATGCGCCACGTGCTGGTGCCGCTGGTGGCGCCTGCCGTCCTCTCGGGGGCGATCCTGGTCTTCTCGACGCTGATCGGCGAGCTCAGTGCCACCGTGCTCCTGTATTCGGCGCAGTGGAAAACGATCTCGATCGCGATCTACGAACTGGTGCTGGGCGACCAACTGGCCGAGGCCAGCGCCATTGGCACCATCACGACATTGCTCACGCTGGCGCTCGTCCTGCTGGCCAGCCGCCTGGTCGGCAAGAACATGGCCGATCTCTTCCGTTAGCGCCGACGCGTGTCAGCATTCCGCCAAAAGGGCCGCGAGCATCGGATAGAGCGCCGGCGTGGCCGCGATCGTCGCATTGCCCGCCGTCAGCGCATCGCCTTCGAGGAACGCATTGACACGACCGCCCGCCTCCTCCACCAGCAACAGTCCGGCCAACGCATCCCACGCGAACAAATGGCGCTCGACATAGCCGTCAAGCCGGCCGTCGGCGACGCGCGCGAGTCCGAGGGCCGCCGAGCCGCATTGCACGATGTTGGCGCCGCGCTGCAGCAGGTTGTTCACCAACGCGCCGAACGGCGGCGGCGCGGTACGCCGCGAATAGCCGATCTCCACCGTTGCGCGGGTCGCATCCGTCGTCGCGCTGACATGCAGGCGCGTCGCATTGCAGAATGCGCCCGCGCCGCGCGCTGCCTTGTAGAGAAGATCGGCGCCGGCATCGTAGATGACGCCGAGTTCCGCGCGTCCATCCGCAACATAGGCGATCGCGACGCACCAGTGCGGAATGCCGCGCGCGAAATTGGCCGTGCCGTCGATGGGATCGATGACCCAGCACGCGTCATCGGAGTTATCGGTGCCCACACGCCCGCCCTCCTCGCCCAGGAACGCGTCGTCAGGAAAGGCAGACCGCAACGTCGCGACGATCATTCGCTCGACGGCGCCATCCGCCGCGGTCAGCACGTCCTGGGGTCCCTTGTAGCGGACGTCGAGCGCGCCGCGGTCGGCCAGGAAACTCGATGCGAGGCGACCTGCATCGCGCGCGACGGCTTCGGCGGCATGCAGCCGGGCGGTGTATTGGGGCGAAGTCACGAATTGGCGTCGCGAAAGAAAGTTGCCGGGAGTCGTGCGCAGGATACCCGAATTCCGTTCGTGCAACTTCGATGATGGGGCAGCGGCGGCGCGCGCGACGCCCGCCCGGCGCTTGACAGGCGACCCGCGTCGCGTACGATAATTTGTGACCATCGAATCCTTCACCTTCGGCGACATCGAAGGCGTTCCCGTGCCGGGCTTCGCGTTGCGCAATCGCCATGGTGTATTGATGAGAGTCGTTGCCTACGGGGCGCGACTCACGGAGTTCCACATGCCTGACGCGCGGGGCCGCCTGGCCGACGTTGTGCTGGGCTTCGACACGGTCAAGCAATACGTCGCATCGGATGCCTACATGGGCGCGACGTGCGGACGCTACGGCAGCCGCATCCGCGATGGGGTGTTTGCGCTGAATGGACGTCGCTACCACGTCACCTGCAATGAGGGCCGCCATCACGCGCACGGCGGAAGCCATGGCTTCGACCGCAAGCTGTGGGACGCGAGCGCAGACACGGCGGGCAACCGGGTGACGTTCACGCTCATCTCGCCCGACGGCGACGAAGGCTACCCGGGCACGGTCACCGCGACGACCGAGTACCAACTCACCGACGACAACATGCTTGCCATCGTCATGCGTGCGCAATCCGATCGAACGACCGTGGTCAACCTCGTTCACCACACGTACTGGAATCTGGCCGGGCATGATGCCGGCGACATCCGCACCCATCGCCTGCGCGTCGATGCCGATGCCTATCTTCCCATCGACGACGATCTGCTGCCCACCGGCGAAGTGCGTCCGGTGGCCGGCACGCCATTCGATTTTCGTGAAGCGAAGGCGGTCGGCCGCGATCTCGACGCGGTGCCCACCGCGAATGGCGGATACGACCACAACTGGTGCCTCAACGAGTCCGCAGGCGCGCTGCGTCGCTGTGCCGACCTGGTCGACCCCACGTCGGGACGCGCCATCGAAATCTTCACCACGGACCCGGGTATGCAGGTCTACACCGGCGGACACTTCCGTGATGCCGTCATCGGCAAGCGTGGCTGCCGCTATGGACAATATTCGGGATTGGCGCTCGAGACGCAGCGCTTTCCGGATACTCCCAACGTCGCTCACTTTCCGGATGCGCGGCTGGCGCCGGGCGCAATCTACGAACACCGGATGGAAGTGCATCTGCATTCCGGCACACAAGGGAAATCATGAGCAAGCCCGCCAGGAAATTGCGCTCGCAATCGTGGTTCGAAGGTGCCGGCAAAAATGCCTTCATGTACCGGAGCTGGATGAAGAACCAGGGCTTTCCCGGCGACCTGTTCGAGGGCCGGCCAGTCATCGGCATCTGCAACACCTGGTCGGAGCTGACGCCGTGCAATGCGCACCTGCGCGACCTGGCGGAACGCGTGCGGCGCGGCGTCTACGAGGCCGGCGGATTCCCTGTCGAATTTCCGGTGATGTCGCTCGGCGAATCGAACCTGCGGCCCACCGCGATGCTGTTCCGCAATCTGGCGAGCATGGACGTCGAGGAATCAATACGCGCCAATCCGATCGACGGCGTTGTGCTGCTCGTCGGCTGCGACAAGACTACGCCGGCATTGCTGATGGGCGCCGCGAGCTGCGACGTGCCCGCCATCGTCGTGTCCGGCGGTCCGATGCTGTCTGGACATCATCGGGGCGAGATCATCGGCTCCGGCACCGCCGTCTGGCGCCTTCACGAGGAGTTGCAGGCCGGGCGACTGAAGGTCGCGGAGTTTCTCGATGCCGAAGCCGCGATGAGTCGCTCGGTCGGCACGTGCAACACGATGGGTACGGCGTCGACGATGGCCTGCCTCGTGGAGGCCCTGGGTGTCGGCATGCCGGGCAACGGCGCGATTCCCGCGGTCGACTCACGCCGCCAGGTGCTGGCCCAACTGGCCGGTCGGCGCGTCGTCGACCTCGTGCGCGGGGACGTCAGGCTGTCGAACATTCTCACGCCCACCGCATTCGCCAATGCCATACGCACCAATGCGGCGATCGGCGGCTCCACCAATGCGGTCATCCACCTGATCGCGATTGCGGGACGATTGGGCGTGCCGCTGGCGCTCGACGACTGGGACCGCTTGGGCCGCGACGTACCCACGCTTGTCGACCTGATGCCTTCCGGCCGCTTTCTCATGGAGGATTTCTACTATGCCGGTGGCCTGCCCGTCGTTTTGCGCGCGCTGCTCGAGCGCGGCCTCATCGACGGTAGCGCGATGACCGTCAGTGGCCGCACGCAGGCCGAGAACATCGCGGCTGCGGACAATGTCAACACCGATGTCATCCGCCCTTGGTCGAACCCGCTCGTGGCCAGCGGCGGCATCGCGGTGCTGCGCGGCAACCTTGCACCCGACGGCGCCGTCATCAAACCGTCCGCTGCAACGCCCGCGCTGATGCGCCATCGCGGGCGTGCCGTCGTGTTCGAGGACTTCGACGACTACCACGCGCGCATCAACGATCCGGACCTCGACGTCGACGCGCAGTCGGTGATGGTGCTCAAGAACTGCGGCCCCCGCGGCTTTCCGGGCATGGCCGAGGTCGGCAACATGGGACTGCCGCCCAAGTTGCTGAAGCAGGGCGTCACCGACATGGTACGCATTTCCGACGCGCGCATGAGCGGCACAGCTTACGGCACCGTGGTGCTGCATGCGGCGCCGGAGGCGGCGGTAGGCGGCAACCTCGCACTGGTGCGCAACGGAGACATGATCGAGCTCGATGTCGACAAGCGTCTTCTCAAACTCGACGTGGACGACGCGGAGCTCACGCGGCGACGCGCGGCGTGGCGGGCGCGCGAGCGGGCCCCTGGCGGATATGCGGGGCTCTATGTCGATCACGTGCTGCAGGCCGACCGCGGCTGCGATCTCGACTTTCTCGTCGGCTGTCGCGGCGCGGGCATCCCCACCCATTCGCACTGACTGGATAACTGAAATGAGCGGAAGACCCCATGGACACTGACCCGAACAACGCGCTGATGACCGGTCGCGCCCGGTACCCGAGCCTGGAGGGCCGCGTCGTGTTCGTCACTGGCGGCGCCTCCGGCATTGGCGCGTCCGTCGTCGAGCACTTCTGCGACCAGGGCAGCCGCGTCGCGTTCGTCGACGTACGCAGTGACCTGGCCGAAGCGCTGGCCTCGGACATCGTGGCCCGGGGATTGCCACGTCCGTGGTACCGCGAGTGCGACCTGCGCGACATCGATGCGCTTCGTGCGGCGGTCGCCGCCGCCGGCAAGGCGCAAGGGCCGATCCGCGTGCTGGTCAACAATGCCGCCAACGACGACCGGCACACGCTCGACCAGGTGACGCCGGAATATTTCGACGACCGGATCGCTGTCAATCTCAAGCACCAGCTGTTCGCGGCGCAGGCGGTGCGGCCGCAAATGCGCGACGCCGGCGGCGGCTCGATCATTAATTTCAACTCGATTTCGTGGACCGTGGCGGACGGCGATTGCATCTGCTACGTCACGGCGAAGTCCGCGATCACGGGCTTGACCCGCGGACTCGCATCGGAACTGGGGCCGGACGGGATCCGTGTGAACAGCATCACGCCGGGCTGGGTCATGACCGAGCGCCAGAAGCGACTTTGGCTGACGCCGGACGGCGACACGCAGATCGACGAGCGACAGGTGCTCGCGGGCCGTCTCTACGCGCCGGACATCGCACGGATGGCGCTGTGGCTCGCCGCCGACGACAGCCGCATGTGTTCGAAGCAGACCTTCGTCGTCGACGGCGGGTGGATCTGAGCCGCCACGCGAGCGGTGGCATGATCACCAAGTCGGCGGTCGGACACCGACTCGTCAACTCAATTGGCGATCAGCCCGGCGGCTGCGACGACAATTGCGGCCGCACCGTCGATGGCACCATCTTGGCCTGGACGTTGGGTTCCGGGTCTATCCGCTGCACATCGCCGGAGATTTCGCCGCCGTCGGCGACGATCAGGCGGCCGTAGCGAATTTTTCCCGATACGCGGCCGGTGCCGCGCACGATCAGCTTGGTGTGGGCCGTCAACTCGCCGGAGAACTCACCATCGATCTCCGCGACATCGATCACGGCAACGCCCTTCAGCGTGCCGGGCTGGGCGATCTGCATCGCCTTGCTGTGGACGGTGGCTTCGACGTGCCCCTCGACGATCAGCACGTCGCAATCGGAGATTTCCACGCCGCGCAGCTTGATGTTGGGCCCGACGAACAGCTGGCTGCCGGGAGTATCCGGTCCGATCGCTCGAGTGGCCGGTTCGGGCATTGCGCTCGAAAGCACAGGCACGTCGCCGGGCGCGGCAGGACGCGAGGCCGCCGGGGCGGGGGCGGGCGCAGGCGCCTTCGCAACATTGCTGGCAGGACCCGTGGCGGGAGGCACGGGCGCATACGGATAGGGTACCGGCTTGATGGCGGACTTGTCCTCGGCCTTGCTGTTGCCGCGACTGAAATTGAGCATGAAATCCTCCATTGGGACGCGTTATGACAATGTCATAGTGCGCTGACCCGGGAACGCTGGCAAGCGATCTTTGCAATGCGCGTCGTGTCGGGCAATTCCGGGGGCTCGAAAGCACGGAATTCGTGGGCACCAGTAAAACTGACCCGCCGATACGCAGGAAGTTCAGCGCAGCACGAGTGATCGCGACTAAGTGAGGAACGCGCGCAGCTCGCGCAGAGTCTGCTCCGGCGCCTCTTCCGGCAAAAAGTGCCCGGACGGTACCGCGCAGCCGCGAACATCAACGGCGACGGCGCCCCAATCGCGCAAAGGGTCGAACATCCGATTGACCACACCCTTGTCGCCCCACAGCACGAGCAGCGGGCAGGCCACCTTGCGGGCGGCAGCGCAATCCGCATCGTCGTGTTCGAGATCGATCGACGCCGCCGCGCGATAGTCCTCGCAGGACGCGTGGATCATCGCCGGGTCGGCAAAGCAGCGCTCGTATTCGGCGAGCGCGCGCGGATCGAACAACGACAGGCCTCCCGACCACGCGCCGATCTTCCGGTGCAGGTAGTAGAGCGGATCGGCACCGATCAACCGTTCCGGAAGATCGAACGGCTGGATCAGGAAGAACCAGTGGTAGTACGCCGTAGCGAAGGCCTGGCTGGTCTCCGCGAACATCGTGCGCGTGGGCGAAATGTCGAGCACGGCAACGCGCTCGACCGCGTCCGGATGATCGATGCAGAGCCTGTGTGCCACGCGTCCGCCGCGATCATGCCCGGCCAGGCGGAAGCGCGCGAAACCAAGCTCGCGCATCACGTCGACCATATCCTGCGCCATGGCGCGCTTGGAATAGGGAAAGTGCGCGGCGTCGCTTGGCGGCTTGCCCGAGTCGCCGTAGCCGCGCAGGTCCGGACACACGATCGTGAACTCACGCGCCAGCGCGGGTGCCACGCGGTGCCACATCGCGTGCGTCTGCGGATAGCCATGCAACAGCAGAAGCGGCGGTCCCGCGCCGCCGACGACACAGTGGATTTCCGTTTCCCGGGTGCGGATTCGCCGCGCTACGAAGCCCGGAAACAGTTCGTCAATCGACATGTGCGCGGGGGTCCATCACCTCAGTCGACCTTTGCGCCCGACTTCTTCACGACATCGCCCCACTTCACCACTTCTGCTTTCACGAACACGGTGAATTCCTCGGTGGAATTGCCGACCGGCTCTGCGCCAAGCGCCAGCAATTTTTCCTGTACTTCCGGCGTGTTGATGATCCTGACGATTTCGGTGTTGAGCCGCTTGACGATGGCGGGCGGCGTTCCCGCCGGTGCGAACACGCCTTGCCAGGAGCCGATTTCGTAGCCGATGACGCCGGCCTCGGCGATCGTGGGTACGTCGGGCGCGGCCGGTGAACGCTTGGCGGTGGTGACGCCCAGCGCGCGCAGCTTGCCGGCCTTGGCCAATGTCCAAGCGGTGGTGATGTTGTCGAAGGTCATCGTCACGCTGCCGCCCATCACGTCCTGCAGCGCGGGCGGGCTGCCCTTGTACGGAATGTGCTGCATGTCGACTCCCGCCATGCTCTTGAACAATTCTCCGGATAGATGCTGCGAAGTTCCGTTGCCGCTGGAGGCAAACGTGTACTTGCCCGGATTCTTCTTCATCAAGGCGATGAGTTCCGCCACCGTCTTTGCCGGCACGTCGTTGTTCACGACCAGCATGTTCGGTACCCGGGCGATCAGCGTGATCGGAATGAAGTCCTTCACGGGATCGTAGGGAAGTTCCTTGTACAACGACGCGTTGATCGCGTTGGTGCTGATCGTGCCACCCAGGATCGTGTAGCCATCCGGCGCCGCCTTGGCAACGAAGTCGGCACCGAGTCCACCGCCCGCCCCCGGCTTGTTCTCGACGATCACCGGTTGCCCGAGCGCGATGGAAAGTTTGTCGCCGATGGTGCGCGCAAGGATGTCCGTCGTGCCCCCCGGCGCGAACGGCACGACCCACTTGATCGGCTTGGTCGGCCATGCCTGCGCCAACACCTGCGACGCAACGACCATTGCCACGACACCGAGAAACACTGCGACAAGTTTTCTCATCACGTCCTCCGTCAATCAAGCATGGCGCGGGCGCGCGCGGCATCGATACCCACCGATTGCGCGGCGGCGATCAAGTCGTCGAGCGTCTTTTCATCCACCGGAATGCCGTTGGCGAGACGCGCAGCGCGCGTATTCCGCTCCACATCACCCGGACCCAGGACCGGCCTGCCCGGGACCAGCGGCGGCGACGCCTTGACCCAGTCGACGAAGCGTTTGGTCTCGGCAAGCACGCTGCCGTTGCCATCGTATACCGCGGGCGCGATGAAGATCGACAGCATGTTGTTGCGCAGGACGGTGTCCGCCGGATCGGAGCTGCGGCCGGTCGTGATGGCGCCGGCGAGGAGGTCGGTGAGGATCGACAGGCCGGAACCCTTGTGCTCGCCGATCGTCAGCAGCGCGCCGCCGTCGTAGAAATCGCCGGGGTGCGTGGTCGGCTTGCCATGCTTGTCGACGATCCAGCCCGCAGGTACTTCGTCGCCCTTGTTCATCGCGACCATCAACTTGCCTTCAGCCACCGTCGATGTCGTGATGTCGAGGATCACCGGCGGACCATCGCCACCGGGCACGCCAATCGCGAGCGGATTGGTCGAGAGGCGCCGGTCACTGCCGCCGAAGGGCGCCACGCGCTGCGCGCCCGACGTGTTGAGAAAGTGCAGCGACACCTGCCCCTTCGCCGCCGCCATCTCGGCCCAGTCGCCAAGGCGCCCCAAGTGGCCGCAGTTGCGCAGGCCCACCATGGCGATGCCCGACTTGGCGGCCTTGGCGATGCCGAGATTCGTCGCAAACTCGCCAATCACCTGCCCGAAGCCGCGATTGCCATCGACGATGGCGAGCGCATCGCTGTCGAACACAACGGTAGGCGCCGTGTTGGGCTTGAGCCAGCCTTCGCCGACCCACTCGAGGTATTTGCCGACGCGCAGCACGCCATGCGAATCATGACCGACCAGGTTGGAGTCGACCAGACGCTGCGCCACGGTGCGTGCCTCGGCAGCGTTGGAGCCGCCCGCCTGCATCACAACGGCAACGAAATCGGTGAGCTTTGCTGCGGGAATCGTTTTCATCAATGAATTTCCGGTTCGGTCGTAGGTGCCGTGCCTTCGAGGAAGTCGAAGTCGCAACCTTGGTCGGCTTGCGTGATGTGCTGTTGGTATAGCGCACCGAAGCCGCGCTCGAATTTCGGCGCCGGTCGCGTCCACGCGGCGCGCCGCCGGGTCATTTCTTCGGCGCTTACCTTGAGTTCCAGTTTGCGCGCAGGAACGTCGAGCTCGATCAGGTCGCCATCGCGCACGAAAGCCAGCGGCCCGCCCGCGAACGACTCCGGCGCAACATGCAGCACGCACGCGCCGTAGCTGGTGCCGCTCATCCGCGCATCGGAAATGCGCACCATGTCGCGCACACCCTGCGCCAGCAATTTTTTCGGGATCGGCAGCTGGCCCCACTCGGGCATGCCGGGCGCGCCGAGCGGGCCGGCGTTCTGCAACACCAGCACCGAGTCCCTGGTCACCGGCAACGCGGGATCGTCGATGCGCGCCGCCATGTCGTTGTAGTCCCTGAAGACTATCGCAGCGCCCGTGTGCCGCAACAGATGCGCCTCCGCCGCCGCCGGCTTGATCACCGCGCCATCGGGAGCGAGATTGCCGCGCAATACCGCAAGGCTGTCGGACGCGACCAGCGCCTTGTCGCGCGCAAGGATCACGTCGCGGTTGAATACTTCCGCGCCGGCGATGTTCTCGCCGAGCGTCTTGCCGTTGACGGTGCGCGCGGACAGAGTAAGCAGGTCGCCGATGTCGTTCAGCAGCGCACGCAATCCACCCGCATAGAAGAAATCCTCCATCAGGAATTTCCCGGCGGGGCGCAGGTTGGCCACCAGCGGTGTCTTGCGCGCGATGGCGTCGAAGCGATCGATGGTCAGCGGCACGCCCGCGCGGCGCGCAACGGCCACCATGTGCACGACCGAATTGGTCGAGCCACCGAGCGCCAAGGCCGTCGTCACCGCATTGTCGATCGAGTCCGCGGTAAGAAAATCGCGCGGCTTCAAATCTTCCCAGACCATCTCGACGATGCGCCGTCCCGTTTCCGTGGCCATGCGGCCGTGGCGCGAATCCGCGGCAGGAATCGACGCGGCACCCGGCAGCGTGAAGCCCATCGCCTCCGCCGCGGACGTCATCGTCGACGCCGTGCCCATCGTCATGCAATGCCCCGGAGAACGCGCAATACCGTCCTCGATCTCGCGCCACTGCGCGTCCGTGATGTTGCCGGCGCGCTTCTCGGCCCAGAATTTCCAGACATCCGAGCCGCTGCCCAGCTTCTGGTCGCGCCAATGTCCGGAGAGCATCGGCCCCGCGGGCAGGAAGATCGCCGGCAGGTTCATGCTGATCGCCCCCATCAGCATCGCGGGCGTGGTCTTGTCGCAACCGCCCATCAACACGGCGCCATCGACCGGATACGAACGCAGCAACTCCTCCGTCTCCATCGCGAGCAGGTTGCGGTAGAGCATCGTCGTCGGCTTCTGGAACACCTCGGCCAGCGCGATGGCGGGCATTTCGAGCGGGAAGCCGCCGGCCTGCAGCACGCCGCGCTTGACCTCCTCGGCGCGCTGCCGAAAATGTGAATGGCACGCGTTGATGTCGCTCCACGTGTTGATGATGGCGATGATCGGCTTGCCTTGGTAATCGGCACGCGAATAGCCCATCTGCGACGTGCGCGAATGGTGGCCGAACGAGCGCATGTCGTCGTTGCCGAACCAGCGGTGCGAGCGCAGGTCTTCCGGCTTCTTGCGTGCAGTCATGTCCATCCCCGATGGTGGAAGGAAGCGGCCCCAGGGGAAGCAAGCCACCTTGAGGAGCGCTCTGTTTTCGACCGATTATACGGAAAGCCCGCGGGTATACGGAAAGCCCGAGGATCGGGCCGCGACGCTATTTGATCTACAATCGAACTCACGGAGACTTCTCCGCTCCCCCGGGAGTGCCTCATGAACTCGCACCGTTCGCTCAGTCCTTCGCGGATCCGGTGGCTCGCCGCGATGCTGATCGCGGCACTGGCACTCTGCGTCTTCGTCACGCCCGCCGCGCACGCGCAGGGGCAAAAGGAAAATAAGGGCAAGAAGCCCGAAGCTGCCGGCAAGGTGGCGGAAGGCGTCGACCCGGAGAAACTCTTCGGCGCGATCGTCAAGTTGTCGGTGCAGGCCGTACCTGACGCCCGCAGCTCCGCAACCCTCGGGCGCGAACGCGAAGGTTCCGGCGTGGTCATCGGCGACCGCGGACTCATACTCACCATCGGCTACCTGATCGTCGAGGCCGACGACGTCAACATCACCGACAACCGCGGCCGCACCTTTGCTGCGCGCGTGGTCGCCTATGACCATGCCACCGGCCTGGGGCTGGTGCGCACGATCGCCCCCATGGACGCGCGTCCGGTGCCGTTCGGCGATTCGGCGAAGCTCGCCAACCGCGAGCCGGTGATGATCGCGGGCGCGGGCGACGACGGCATCGCCTTCGCCTACGTCGTGTCGAAGCGCGCGTTTTCGGGCAGCTGGGAATACGCGCTCGACCAGGCCATCTACACCAGTCCCCCCACGCTCAACTGGAGCGGCGCCGCGCTGCTCGACAAGGACGGCAAGCTGCTCGGCGTGGGCTCGCTGATGCTGCGCGAGGCCAACGACGACGATCCGAAGATTCCCGGCAACATGTTCGTTCCCATCGACTTGCTGAAACCCATCCTCGCCGACCTCATCAAGGCCGGACACCGCGCCGGCCCCGCTCGGCCATGGATGGGTGTGTCCACCGAAGAGGCGCAGGGTCGCCTGGTCGTGGCGCGCGTTTCGCCGGAAGGTCCGGCCGACACGGCCGGCCTGGCCGCCGGGGACATCATCCTGGCCGTCGGCGACGAAAGCGTGCGCACGCAAGCCGATTTCTACCGCAAAGTCTGGAATCGGGGCGGCGCCGGCACGGAGATTCCGCTCAAGCTGCTGCAGGGCGTCGACGTGCGGGAAGTGCGCGTCAAGTCGATCGATCGCGTCGAATATTTCCGGCCGCGAACGACGTATTGATGGCGTCCGAATTTGCCAAGGTCGTCTCGGTCATCATTCCCGTTTTCAACGACTCCGGAAGATTGCTGAATTGTCTGCGCGCGCTCGAAGCGCAAACGTATCCAAAGTCCGACTACGAGGTCATCGTCGTCGATAACGGGTCGGATGAGGCGCTCGAGCCACAGGTGAACGGGTTTGCGCATGTGCGGGTCTATCGCGAGCCGCAGCCCGGATCCTACGCCGCCCGCAACAAGGGGATTTCCCACGCCAAGGGCGAAATCATCGCGTTCACCGACGCCGACTGCATTCCCGCGGCGGACTGGCTGGAGAATGGCGTCGCCGCGCTGCTGGCCATACGCGGCCGTGGACTCGTCGGCGGTTGCGTGGATGTCTTCTACAGGGATCCGCAGTGCCCCAGCGCCGTCGAACTCTATGATGCATCGCGGGGCTTTCGCCAGGAAAAGTACATCGAGGTGGATCGGTATGGCGCCACCGCCAACATGTTTACTTTCCGTTCGATGTTCGAGAAGGTCGGCATGTTCGATGACGAACTGAAGTCCTATGGCGATGTCGAATGGGGCCGTCGGGTCGCGAACCACGGCTACCAGTTGGCCTATGCCAGCACAGCGGTGGTCGCGCATCCGGCGCGAGACACCCTATCCGCGCTTTGCCGGAGAATCCTGCGCGTCGCCGGCGGTCTGCACGACTTGCAGCGACGCGACCTGCACACGCCACGCGACCAGGTCACGCTGTCCAGCATCCCCGACACCGTGAAAAGTGTCTGGCGGGATCCGCGGCTGCAAACGTTCGGGCGAAGGGCGCAGGTGATCGCAGTGATTGGCCTGGTGCAATGCCTGAAACTATTCGAGAGAGGCAGGTTGCGGCTCGGCGGAATGTCGCGCCGATGAAGTCTGCGGTGGCCGCGCCCCGGCAGACACCGGTGGCCAAGTGGCTCGCGCGCGGCGGTTTCCTGTTCCGAAAATTCGTGACCGGCCATCAAGTTGCCGGCGAGCCGCACCTGGATGCGCTGGCAGCCGCGCATTTCCTGGAAGTCCTGGCGCGAACCACGAACTATCTCGAATACGGAAGTGGCGGTTCAACAGTGCTGGCGTGGCAGGCCGCCAAGGTCGTCGTTACTGTCGACAACGACCGGCGCTTCCTGCGCAACGTGCAGCGCACGCTTTCCACGTTGCCGACGCAACCCGCGCTGTTCCGTTTGATCCACGTCGATACCGGCGTTTCCAAGCGTTGGGGATTTCCCCTTTTCAAGTCGCTCTCGCCTGCACGCATTCGGCGATGGCAGCGATATGCCGCGGCGCCCTGGGTTTTCCTCGATGCCCACGCCATCCAACCCGATACCATCCTGGTTGATGGACGCTTTCGCGTGGCGTGCGTGCTGGAAAGCCTGCTCCGCCTGCACGACGGCAGCGCCTGCGAACTGCTGGTCGATGATTACGTCGACCGGCACGACTACGCCGTCGTCGAGGCCTTTGCCGATCGCGTGGCCACGCATGGCCAGATGGTCGTGCTGCGCAAGAAGGCGGATTTCGACCGTGCCGAGTGCCTGCGCGTGCTGCCGCACTTCCAGCGCGATTGGAGGTAGCGTGACGCAGGTCCTCGCCGCCGACGGCGCGTGGTGCTGGTTCCAGGACCCGCGCGCCGTATTCATCGCGGATCGCCATCGGCGCACCTATGCCACATGGATCACGCGCGGCGGTACGCTGCAAGTCGGAGGGTGGGACCACGACACGCGCCAGGTGTCGGCCCACGACGTGAAGGCGGGTTGGGGCCGCGACGATCATGGCAGCGGATCGCTGCTGGTGCTGCCCGATCGCCGGCTGATGCTCTTCTATTCGCAGCACAATGGAACGGGCCTCCATTGCCGGACCACGACGCGATCCGAAGACATCGGCGAATGGGACGAGGAGGTCACGGTAAGCACCGCCACGCGCATCACCTATCCGAATCCGGTCTACCTGCGCGACGAAGCACTCATGTATGTCTTCTGGCGCGGCACGGACTGGAAGCCGGCGTTCGCGACATCCCGGGACGGCAAGGCGTGGTCTGCGCCGCGGATGCTGCTGCGGGACGAGAACAGCAAGGACGACTCGGTGCGGCCCTACGTCAAGATCGCAAGCGACGGTCGGTCGTCAATCCACTTTGCGTTCACCGCCGGCCACCCCCGCGACGAGCCGCACAACTCCATTCACTACGTCAGGTACGAACGCGGCACATTCCATGCGGCCGACGGCACAAAACTGGGCGCCATGGACGAACTGCCCCTCGCGCCGCGAAAGCGATGCCAGGTTTACGACGGCCAGCGACTTGGCATGCGCGCGTGGATCTGGGATGTCGCTCAGGACCGCCGCGGGTTCCCGGTCATCGCCTATACGCGGCTTCCGGAGGCGGACGACCATCGCTATCACTACGCGCGCTGGGATGGCTCGGCCTGGACCGACACGGAGATCACGCCGGGCGGCTCGTGGTTTCCGCAAACGCCGACTCTCCGGCGCGAACGCGAGCCACACTATTCCGGCGGAATGGCGCTCGACCATGCCGACCCGTCAGTGGTCTACGTTTCGCGGCCGGTCGCCGGCCATTTCGAGATCGAACGCTGGGTCACCGGCGATGGCGGGGGCACCTGGTCGACGACGCCGATAACCGTTGCCTCCAGTCAAGGCAATGTGCGCCCGGTGGTTCCGCGCGGATTCGACGGCAACGGCTCCCACGTGATCTGGATGCGCGGCCGCTACGTCCACTACACGAATTTCAGTACGGAAATCGCGATGCACATCCCGTAGGCTTTCGTGAGTCCTCCGCGCTGCACGTACAATGTTACGCAGTCCCTTTGACCCCAACCTTGCCCGACAATGCTGCTCCACGCCCTGACGATTTTCGCTAGCGCATTCCTGCTCTTCCTGCTGCAGCCCATCGTCGCGAAACAGATCCTGCCGTGGTTCGGCGGCTCCGCGGCGGTGTGGACGACGTGCCTCGTGTTCTTCCAGTCCGCATTGCTGTTGGGTTACGCGTACGCGGATCTTTCGGTGCGCAGGCTGGCGCCGCGGATGCAGGTCAAGGTGCACCTGGTGCTGGTGGTGGTCAGCATCGCCGTGCTGCCGATCATTCCCGGTTCATTCTGGAAGCCGACCGGCGCCGAGAATCCGATCTGGCTGATCCTGGGCATGCTGATGGCCACCATCGGCTTGCCGTATTTCGTTCTCTCCACGACCAGTCCGCTGCTGCAGGCGTGGTTCGCGCGAGGTTTTCCGGGTCGCAGTCCCTACCGGCTGTTCGCACTTTCCAATCTCGCTTCGATGCTCGCGCTGGTGGGCTATCCGTTCCTGCTGGAGCCGTGGATCGCCACGCGAATGCAGGCGTGGGGATGGTCGGCGGGCTACCTGGTGTTCGTGGGCTTGTGTGCAGCCACTGCATGGCAGAGCCGGAAAATTAGGGTCAGACTCGAATTTCCAGAATCCGTCGAGCCCGCTTCCGAAGCTGTCGCGACGAAATTCGAGTCTGACCCTGATTTTCCGCCCACCTTGGCGCAGCAACTCCTCTGGTGCGCGCTGGCAGCGACGAGTTCGGCGCTGCTGCTGGCCGTGACCAATCACATCCAGCAGAACATCGCCGCGGTCCCGCTGTTGTGGATCGTCCCGCTGTCGCTCTATCTGCTGAGCTTCATTCTCTGCTTCGACGGCAAGGGCTGGTATCGCCGCGAAACGTTTCTCGCGATGCTCGCCGCAGGCTTGGGCGTCATGGGCTGGACGCTGGCCGACAGCCGCCTGACACATGACCTGGTGATGCAGCTCGGCGTATTCTGCGTCGGATTTTTCCTGGCCTGCATGTTCTGCCACGGGGAACTCGTACTGTCCAAGCCATCGCCGCGCTATCTGACGCGTTTCTACCTGATGATCTCGCTCGGCGGCGCGCTGGGCTCGATCGCCGTTGGCGTCGTCGCGCCGCTGCTCTTTTCCGCCAACTTCGACCTCGCCATCGTTCTCGTCGCCTGTGCGCTGCTGCTGCTGTGGCAGACGCGAAAGCTCGCGATCGTCTTTCCCGCGCTGGCCGCGATTTCGCTGCTCTTCACCGTGGGATCAGGCATCTACAGCGTCGTCGAGTTCTACAAGGATGTGGTGGTCAGCTCGCGCAATTTCTACGGCGGCTTGCGCGTACAGGATTCGGGCGCCCAGGACATCGACCGCCGGCGAACGCTGATCCACGGAACCATCATGCACGGCAAGCAGTTCCTGCACCCCGATCTCAAGTCCGAGCCCTCGAGCTACTACACGCGCAGTTCGGGCATCGGCCGCCTGATCGAGGCGATGCACCCGCGCACTTCCTCCATCAAGGTGGGCATCATCGGCCTGGGCACGGGAACGCTCGCCACGTACGGCAGCAAGGGCGACGTCTATCGTTTCTACGACATCAACCCGGGCGTCATCGAGATTGCGCAGCGCGACTTCACCTATCTTAAGAACAGCGATGCGACGATCGAGCTTTCGCTGGGCGACGCGCGGCTGTCACTCGAACGCGAACCGCCGCAGCAATTCGATGTCCTCGCCATCGATGCGTTTTCCAGCGATGCCATCCCGGTGCATCTCATCACGAAAGAGGCGGTCGACGTCTACCTGCGGCACATGAAGCCGGACGGGGTGATCGCATTCCACGTGACCAACCGGTATCTCAACCTGGTTCCCGTGGTCGAAGGCATTGCGCAGGAGCTCGACCTGCACGCGCTATGGATCGAGGATCCGGGCCTGGATGCGCTCGGCAATGCATCGAGCTGGGTGCTGCTGTCCAGGGATCCGTCCCGGCTCAACGATCCGCGCCTGGTGGACCCCTCCATCGCGATCACGACGCGGCGTGATTGGCGCGTATGGACCGATGACTTCAACAACCTGGTGCAAGTGCTGAAGTAACCGCGCCGGTCTCCCCGGTAGCGGTTGGCGGCGCTAGAATTCACCCATGCCGCGCGAAGCACTCCCGTCCCACGCCGATCCCGGGCCGTATCGCGCGCTGATCCGTCCGCCGAAAGCCCGGCACATCGAGGTGATCGATCAGCGCGCGTTACCGCACGCGCTGGTCAAGGTCGCCATCAACGATGCCGACGCCGCAGCACTCGCCATCCGGCGGATGTGGATTCGCGGCGCGCCGCTGATCGGTGCCGTCGGCGCCTACGGTCTCGCGCTGGCGCTCGACCGCGATGCCAGCGACAGCGCTTTGGCCCGCGCGCACCAGGCGCTCGACGCTACGCGCCCGACCGCCATCAACCTGCGCTGGGCGCTGGATCGCGTGCGCGCCAAGGTCGCCCCGCTCGCCGTCTCCGCCCGCGCCGACGCCGCGTGGGCCGAAGCCGACGCCATTGCAGCCGAGGACATCGGCATCAACTACGCCATCGGCGAACATGGCCTGGCACTGCTGCGCGGCATCGCACAACGTCGCCCGGGTCCGATCGCGGTGATGACTCACTGCAATGCCGGCGCGTTGGCCACATGCGGCTGGGGCACCGCCATGGCGCCACTGTTTCGCGCGCACGCCGACGGACTCGCGCTGCATGTGTGGGTCAGCGAGACGCGTCCGCGCATGCAGGGTGCCAACCTCACCGCGTGGGAACTTGACCAGCGCGGCATTCCGCACACTTTGTTTGCCGACAGCGCAGGCGGCTTGCTGATGCAGCGTGGCGATGTCGATGTGGTGTTCGTCGGCGCCGACCGCGTCGCGCGCAATGGCGACGTCTGCAACAAGATCGGCACCTACGACAAGGCTCTCGCAGCGCGAGACAACAACGTGCCGTTCTACGTGGCGCTGCCGTCACCGACGATCGACTGGAAGCTCGCCACCGGCGAAGGCATTCCCATCGAGGCCCGCGACAGCGACGAAGTGCTGACCGTCGCCGGTCGTGACGACTACGGCCAGACCGTGCGTGTCGCGATCGCGCCACACGGAACCAAGGCCGTGAACTACGCATTCGACGTTACCCCTGCGCGGCTGGTGAGCGGGCTGGTGACCGAACGCGGCGTCACGCGCGCATCAAGCGACTGGCTCTCCGCGATGTTCCCCGAGCAGGCCGCCGCGGTATGACACGATGACGGGCACGTCGGCAACGCCGGCAAGCAACGATTCCGCGCTCCGCGAGGACGTGATCGCCACCGCGCTCGGCATGAACACGGCGGGAATCAATCGCGGCAAGTCGGGCAACGTCAGCGCACGCCGGCGCGACGCGGACTTCGACGGCTTCCTGATCACGCCGACCGGTGTGCCCTACCCTCGGCTCGCGCGAGAACAAATCGTTGCGATGACCCTGGACGGAGAGGTGCTGGGAAGTTGGCTGCCGTCATCCGAGTGGCGCTTTCACCGCGACATCTACGCTGCCCGCGCGGACGTTGATGCCATCGTGCACACGCATGCGCCGTTCGCCACGTCGCTCGCGTGCCTCGAGCGCGGCATTCCACCGTTTCACTACATGGTCGCGGTCGCCGGCGGCAGGGACATCCGGTGTGCGCCCTACGCGACTTTCGGCACGCAGGCACTCTCCGATCTTGCCGTCACCGCGCTGGCCGGACGCCAGGCGTGCCTGCTCGCGCATCACGGCATGATCGCGGTGGACACGTCACTGGCAAAGGCGCTTGCGCTCGCCGTCGAAGTGGAAACGCTCGCGGAGATGTACTGGCGCGCGCTGCAGATCGGAGAGCCCGCGTTGCTCTCGGATGCGGAAATGGACGTCGTCCTGGAAAAATTCCGGACCTACGGACAGCCGCAGGGCGCCTGATACTTGCCGATCAGGGTGGCCCCAGCGCGCGCGTCAGATTGCCGTTGGTCAACCCCTTGTCGGCAATCGTCAGTGTCCCGCTCGCGTTCACGTCCCTCAGGAAGTTCGTGGCAGTCACGGCCTGCGCCAGCTGCGCGTTCACCAAGCCGAGATCGCTCACGGTCACCACCCGGTTCTGGTTGACGTCCCCCATCAGGTATCCGACCCGCGCGCTGCCCGTGCCGCCACTGCTGGTGGCCGATGTGACATTGGTCAGGGACACGGTGACGTACTGTTGATCGGAAACGCCGGAGAGATCGACGATCACATCGTTGCCGCTGAAAACCGGCGTGAACGGAGCGGCGGTTCCCTCAGTGACCAGGACCGTCAGGCTGATGATCGGCACATCGAAGGTAAACACGATCGTCTGTGCCGGACCCCGGCGCGGCTCCGTGGTCGGGTTGAGATCGATCGTTGGCGGCGTGGACACGGACACCGGGATGTCGAACGTCCCCGCACCGCCGTGCACCTTGCGCGAAACGGCGCTCAGCAAATGTGGCGCCACGACGATCGTGGTCGAATCGGTTGCGGTGTCGTTGGCGGTATTGGTCTGGCCTCCACCCGAGACAGTCACCGAATTGACCAGCGGTCCGGTGGCATTGAGCGCGACGTTCACCGTCAGCGTGATGGCCGGGTAATTCGCGCCCGACGCCAGCGCGTCGCTGCGTGTGCACGCCAATGACGCCAGCACACATGTCCAGCCGCTGCCGGTCATCGCGGTCGCGGTCAGTCCCACCGGCAGTGTATCCACCACCGTCACCAGGTTGCCGGCGGCCACCGGTTGCACTCCCACCGCATTGCCGGCCGTGATCGAGTACGTTGCGCCGATCTGGCCTTGGGTGAAGTTGCCCACGTGCGACTTGGTGACGATCAGGTCGGCCGGGCCGGCCACCGTAGCCGTATCCGTGTCGGTGTCATTGCTGGTATTGGTTTGGCCGCCACCGGATACGGTGACCGTGTTGACCAGTGCACCGACTGCGTTGGCGGCCACATTGACCGTCAGTGTGATTTGTTGATAGTTGCCGCCCGCCCCCAGCCCGTCGCTGCGGGTGCAGGTCAGCGTGGCCAACGTACACGTCCAACCCGAACCGCTGATCGCTGTTGCGGTAAGACCCACCGGCAGCGTATCCACCACCGTCACCGTGTTGCCCGCAAACACCGGACCGTTACCCGCCGTGTTGAACACGATGATCTGGTACGTTGCGCCTACCTGGCCCTGCACGAAGGTGCCCGAGTGCGTCTTGGTGACGATCAGGTCCGCCGGTCCCAGGATCGTCGTCGAATCGCTAGCCGTGTCATTGGTGGTGTTGGTCTGGCCACCGCCCGACACGGTGACCTGGTTGACGCGCGGGCTAACGGCATTGCCGGCCAC
>JANMCH010000130.1:0-15463 GCA_031361045.1 Betaproteobacteria bacterium
CACGGGCGAATCTGGAGCCGTCGGCGCAGTGCGTGCGCCGCGTGGTGGGTAGTCGTGTGTTGACTGCCCGCCGCGCGGCGTATCACGCACCCGACCAACTGCCTGGCGACAGCTGAGCACGGAGCGGATGGCCTGCTCCGCACTGCCGAAGTGACTTGCGCACGGAGCGGACGGCCTGCCCCGCGCTAATGACGCAACAAAAGAAACGGGCACCCGAAGGTGCCCGTTCTTGCTGCTTGATACTGTTGCGTTCCCGAGCTTCCGGGATGCGCAGCCCGTCCTCTTAGAAGAAGTGGACGAGACCCATGATCAAGCCAGCGGGCTTGGCGGAATTGCCGCAGCCACCAGCGACTTGACCTGAAGCCGACAGTCCGCACAGGCCGCTAACTTGGTTCACACCGAAGTTATAGGCGCCGTTGCTCCTGTTGGCGATCTGGTTGTAGCCAGCGTACGTGAGCGTGCGCTTCGACAGTGCGTAGGTGTAGCTGACTTCCCACTGTTGCGCGCCCGTGTTGGCACCCTTGCGAACTGCACCGACTTGCGAACCATCAGGAGCCGAGCCCGAACCGTTCTGGGCTTGGCCGAACATTGCGTACAACTGTCCGGGTCCGAGGTTCCAGGTCACGCTGCCGCCCCAGAAGTTACGCTGGATGGTCGTCGTGTTGGTGATGTCGTACTTCAGGCGTTCGAACACGCCACCGACCTTGACCACGCCGAAGTTCCAGGCCGCCGCAGCGCTGAAGCCCTGGTCCTGCAGCTTGGGGTTGGTCGAGAACGTCGGGTCGCCACGGAAGTTGTTGCGCATTTCGTACGCAATACCGCCCTGGAACGGACCGTTGTTGTACAGGCCGTTGATCGACAGGCCATAGGCATGCCGGCGTTGTGCGCCAAGCGTGACCGGGGTGGCCGCGTTGCTGCCCGTCGCGTCGCCGCCTTGCACGCCAGCGTAGAGTTGCGCGCTGCCCGTGAAGCCTGCGATGTTCGGCGAGTCGTAACGGATCGAATTGGCTGCACGGTCGTCGAACGCGCCGCCGGTCTGCGTGTTGCCGGACCAGCCCGTGTTGGACCACAGAGCCTGCGTACCCAGGATGGACGTGCCCAGAGTCGGGACGTTGCCGAAGATCGGGTGGATATCGTCGTACGGCGTCAGGAAGTAACCCATCTTGACCGTACCCCAGCCGCCTTGCAGTCCGACGAACGTTTCGCGCGTGCCCAGCGTGGCGCCACCGCCGCCGCCGTTCGCCGCACCAACGGACGATTCGATCTGGAAAATGGCGCTCAAGCCGCCGCCCAGTGCTTCAGAGCCGCGCACGCCCAAACGGGACGAGTTCGACTTGATGAAGAACATGTTCGACTTCGGGCTGCCTTGCGCAGGTGCATCCTGCTTGGCGTTGACGACTTCCATATCCAGATTCAAGCGACCGTACAGTGTGACGTTCGCAGTTTGCGCTTGCGCGGCCATCGGGGCGGCAAGCATCCCCGCGACAGCGACAGCGACGAGCTTCTTATTCATGGAGTCTCTCCTCTAACGGATAAAATTGGCAAGGATCAAGCCTTTTGCGCCTGCCATCGGAACCTTCTCTAATCTCTCGAGAAGCTGCGTCCTATTGTGCCAAAGCGTGCAAACCATTGGCAAGCCGAAGGCGGAATGGTGTCAGTTGTCTCTCATCCATGTTGTGCCGGAGCAACAAGAAAATTGGCCTGAACCCGATTGCAATGCATGTTGGGCACCGGCATCCTTGCATTCGCGGCCCATTGGAGATATTCACGTAAAGTCATGATCGAAAAGAGAAAAAATCCCCACTTGCGGAATTCGCCTGCATATCCCTGCCAATTGGCGCGTTTTCCGGACTTTACCGGCCCCCAAACAGGCATTGCAGGCCCGGATCGCTGTTTCAGGTGCATGTTTCGTAGCCTTTTTGCCAAATTCCCCGGAACGCTGGACGGTCATCGCCCCGCCAGGGGGGGAGCTTGATTCTTCCCCCCGGGCTGTTTTTGTTCCTAATCGGCATCGCGTTGGCGCTGGCGTTGAGCGCCGCCGCCATCGCGTTGCTGCTGCGTAGTGACGAGGTCCTGCCCAAGGACAACCCGGGCGAGCGCTCGCTGCATGTTTCTCCGCAGCCGCGCGGTGGGGGCCTGGCGATCTGGATAGGCTGGTTTCCCGTCGCGCTTTGGATGCCGCCGCTGGCACAGGGGGCGCTGGTGCTGTGGGTGGTCCCCTGGCTGATCCTGGTGGCCGTATCGCTGCGCGACGACGTAGCTCCGGTCGGCGTCGGCACGCGGCTCATGGTTCATGCGTTGGCCGCGCTGTGGTTCGCCGTCGCGCTGTGGGGACAGGCCGGCCCCGGGGCGTCGCTGCCGGCGACGCTGTTGGCCGTCGTGTTCGTCGGCGGCATCGTGGCATGGGGACTCAACCTCTACAACTTCATGGACGGCAGTGACGGGCTGGCGGCGGGCATGACGATGCTCGGCTTTTCCGCTTATGGCGCGGGCGCCATCCTGGTCGGCGTGCCGGGCATCGCGTACTTTGCGCTTGTCGCCGCGACCCTTCCGTTCTTCGTCGTCAACCGCCCCCCGTCGCGGATGTTCCTGGGCGATGTCGGAGCCGTCCCGCTGGGTTTCCTGGCGGCGTCCTTTGGCGTGGCGCAGGTGGTGGACGGCAGCTGGCCCGCGTGGTTTCCGATACTCGTCTTCCTTCCCTTCATCGCGGACGCGACCACCACGCTGGCCTATCGCGCCTGGAGCAGGGAAAGGATCTGGGTGGCGCATCGGTCGCATTACTACCAGCGGCTGCACCGCCTGGGGCAAGGGCATCGCGGGACGCTCGTCGTCTACGGCGCTTGGATGGCCGGCTGCGGGCTCACCGCGCTGGCCTGCCTGCACTGGAAACCGGCGCTGGGATGGCTGGCGCTCGGGGGCTGGTGCGTCGCAAGCGCGGCACTGTTCACGACAATTGATTATCATTGGCGTTCGAAATTCGGCGCCGCGCGATGAAGAAACGATCCAACTGGCGAGGCTCGCTCGCCTTTGCCCACGATGTATGCGCTGCCGCATTGGCGTGGGCAGCGCTGTACTGGCTCCGCTACAACATGGACTTCAGGGAGTCGTACTTCGCCGACATGGTGTGGTCGCTGGCCTGGATCCTGCCGTTGCAGGCGGGCATCTTCCTGGCCCTCGGGCTGTATCGCGGCCTGTGGCGCTTCGCCTCCATCCTCGACCTGAAGCGCATCGTGCTGGCCGCCGGCCTGGGCGCGATCCTGGTGCCGCTGGTGCTCGTGATGCTGCAGCTGCAGACCGTCGTTCCGCGCAGCGTGCTCATCCTGTATCCGGTCGTGCTGATCTTCCTGATGGCCGGCAGCCGCTTCGCGTACCGGATCTGGAAGGAGCACCGGCTCTACAGCCCGCTCGAAGCGCTGGGCGAGCCGGTCCTCATCATCGGCGCGGGGGAGGCGGGCGCGCGGCTGACGAAAGACCTGGCGCGCAGCCGGCAATGGCGCGTGGTCGGGTTGCTCGACGACGACCGCGCCAAGCAGGGCCGCCTGCTGCGCAACGTCAGCGTGCTGGGCCCGATCGCCGAACTGAAGGCCTGGGCCGATCGCTTCGGCGTGCGCAAGGTCATCATCGCGCTGCCGTCGGCCAATCACGTCGTGCGCCGCCGCGTTGCCGATTTGTGCGCGGCGGCCGACGTGGAGGCGCTGACGGTACCCTCGTACGAAGACCTGATCAGCGGCCGCTCGGCGCTGACCACGATACGCAACGTCGAACTGGATGATCTGCTGGGCCGCGATCCGGTGGTGCTCGATAACGCGGGGCTGGCGGAGTGGCTGGGCAACCGTGTCGTGATGGTCACCGGCGCCGGCGGTTCGATCGGCGCCGAATTGACGCACCAGATCGCGCGCTTCCATCCGGCGCGAATCGTGCTGTTCGATATTTCGGAGGCCGCGCTCTACGAGATCCAGACGGCGTTGAGCGATGCCTTCCCGCAATTGCCGCTGGCGGCGATCGTCGGCGACGTCAAGCACGAGGCAATGGTCGAGGAAGTGCTCGCGCGCGAGCAGCCTTCCGTCATCTTCCATGCGGGCGCGTACAAGCATGTGCCGCTGATGGAGGAAACCAACGCGTGGGCCGCCGTGCGCAACAATGCCTGGGGCACCTGGGTGCTGGCGCGCGCCGCGGTTGCGGCCAAGGTCGAGAAGTTCGTGCTGGTCTCGTCCGACAAGGCGGTCAATCCCACCAATGTGATGGGCGCCACCAAGCGGTTGGCGGAGATCGTGTGCGAGAGCCTGCAGGGACGCGGCACGCAATTCGTGCTGGTCCGCTTCGGCAATGTGTTCGGCAGCGCCGGCAGCGTCATCCCGCGTTTTCGCGAGCAGATCGCGCGCGGGGGGCCGGTGACGGTCACGCATCCGGAGATCACGCGCTACTTCATGTCGTTGTCCGAGGCCACGCAGTTGCTGCTGCAGGCCGGCTTGCAGGGCAAGGGCGGCGAGATCCTCGTGCTCGACATGGGCGAGCCGGTGCGCATCGTCGACCTGGCGCGCGACCTGATCAAGTTGTCGGGCGCCGATCCGGACAAGATTGCGGTCGTCTTCACCGGCCTGCGTCCCGGAGAAAAGCTGTTCGAGGAATTGCTGACGACCGAGGAGGCGACCAAGCCCACGCCCCATCCGAAGCTGCGCATCGCGCAGGCGCGCGAGGTCAAGCGCGACCTCGTCGGGCAGATGGTCACGTGGTGCGAGAGCGACCGCGCCGCCGACGACGCGGAAGTGCGCGCACGGCTAAAGTCCTGGATACCGGAATACATGCCGCCCGCGGGCGCGCCGGTCATGCCCATTCCCACCGAAGCGCCGGCCGGCCGCGAGAACGCATTGCCCCTGCCGCTGCGCATTCCGCGCAAGCGCTGATCAGGTTTCGGGCAGTCGCACCCCGTAGTGCGACGTGATGCGCGCGATCGCCTGCGCGCGGCTGGCGGCGACATCGGCCGAATTGCGCATCCACGACCGCAGCTTTCGACGCGTCACGCCGTGGTAGTGCGCGACCGCAGTCGGCCACCATGCAGCACCCAGGTCGGCAAATGCCTGTCCCCGCCGGCGGGTCAGGTAGTCGTGCACTTTGGCGCCGGTGTCGCAATAGATGTAGTGCGGCTTGGCGCCAGAATAGTCGTGCCGCTGCGCGCGCCATCGGTCGAGCGCCAGGCGCCGCAGACCCGGAACGCCGAACCGCCGGCTCATCAACTTCGATAGCCACGGCCACTGCGCAAACTCGTTGCCGATCACGCGCTGCTGGAATGACTGGCCCGCGGCCAGCGCTTCCGCGAGCAGCGCAGCGTCGAGCATCACGCAGGGAATCCACATCCGCTCGGCGTACCAGCCCTTGTGATCGCCACCGCCATGCGCGGCCGGCAGCCATTCGCCGGCGTGCAGGAAACCGCTGCCGTAGGTGCCGGGCGCAAGCGCGTCGAGCATCGCCGGGACCAGGCGAGGGTCGAGGATCTCCGCATCCGAGTCGAGCAGCAGCAACGCGTCGCGAGTGGTCTCGCGAAAGATGTGGTCGAGCGTCACTCCGTGGCGGCGCAGCGGCAGGTGCGCAAGCGTGAACGGCAATTGCTGCTGCAGCCGCTGCAGGAATTCCACACTGCCATCAGTCGACTCGCAATCGATGACGGTCACCGGCAGGCCGCCGTGGCGCAGCGCGCTCACGAGCGCAAGTGCTGTGAGCTCGCGGGTGCTGCAGTTGATGATGACGACTTCGGCATTGCGTGCCGACATGGGAGCGGGCCCTAGGATTCCGGTGTGTGGTTGGAAAGCCTCGTGCCGAGTCCCACCACGATGGCGAGCATCGCCCACAGTTCCTTGGCATTGCTGCGGAACAGGAAGTCGTCGGTCAGGTTCTTCACTACGAATCCGGCCAGCAGCGACAGTCCGAAGAGTCCCAGGAAAGCGACCGTGTCGTTGCGGTCGCGAATGTAGCGGACGAAGGTCAGCATTATCGCGCCCAGCATCGCGACGAAGAGCGCCAAACCGACCGCGCCGGTCTGCAGCCATTGGCTGGCAAAGAGATTGTGGGCATGGGTCAGCTGCAAATCGGCCATATCGCTGGCAATTTCCTCGGCCTGTATCCGGCGCCCGAAGCCGTAGCCCTGCCACACGCGATCGCCAATCCTCTCCGTCAACTGGTTCCAGAGGCGAAACCGCGGATCAGCCTTGAGCGTGGCCCCCACCGAGGTGTGCGGAGGGAAGTCGTTTTCCGCGCGTTCCCTGGCGACCTGTGTGAACGCGAAAACGAAGACGACCAGCAGTGCGGCGACCAACGCCAGCCAGCGCCATGGCGAACGCCTGAAGTTCATCGGCCAGCGCAGGGCCGACGCGAGGGCAGCGGTCAGGAAGACGGCGGCCAGCGCTATCCATACCATGCGGTTGTCGGTGAGCCGCGCGGTGGCGACCAGCAGGAAGAGCAGCAGCGCGCCGAGCACCAGCGCCGTTTTGCGCCGCGCGAGGCCGATCGGCGCCGGGGCCAGCAGCGCTAGCAGCAACGGAGCCGTCAACACGATGTATGTCGAATAGGGGCCGACGCCGTTGTGTTTTTGCATCGGGTCCCAGCCTGCCGCGGTGGCCGCCATCGCGAGCGCAAGTGTGGCCATGACGGCGAAGCTCGCCAGCGCGACCGCCACATAGCGGCGAAAGGCCGCGGTGTCGCAGGTTGCAATGTAAAACGCGCCGATCACGAACAGGTTCTCGCCGATTTCCCGCGACAATTGCATCCCGGTGTAGCGCGGCTTCACCGACCAGAAGTACGACAGCGCGGACCACGCGGACCACGCGGCGACGGTCAGCATGAGAGGCCATGGCGGCAGCGGGATCCGGAGGTCGGACTGGCGAGGGCTTTCGCGGAAGGACGAGGCAAGCGTCAACGCCGCGAACAGCACCGTTCCGCCGAATGCGATCGAGCGGAAGAATGTGCCGTGGTTGGTGGCCAGCAGGAAAAGGTAGGCGGCGCTGAATCCGGCCAGCCAGCGCTGGCTGTGTCGGTTCATGCAGTCGTCGGCTTTCGTTCACCGGCGCCGTGTTGCACGGCGGCGCGCATTGCCGCATCGACGCGGTCGGCGAAGTTCGCGAACGAGAATGACGCAAGATGCGCCGCCGCGTGCGCCATGTCGGGCTTGCGCGTGCCGTCGGCGATTTCGGCCAGCAGGCGCGCGAAATGGCGGCCTTGGTCCTTGCGTGGGTCCGTGTACAGGAAGCCGTTGACGCCGTCGCGCACGGTTTCGATGAACGGTGATGCGTCGACCGCCAGGACGGGCGTTCCACACAGGCCCGCCTCGATGACGTTGAGGCCAAGCGCCTCGCGTTCCGGCAATCCGGTCACCAGGTAGTCGATACTCCGGTAGGCGGCGGCGACATCGCGCTGGTATCCCCACAGGCGGGCGCGGGTACCGAGCGGTCGCAGCGCTTCGCGGAACTCGCGCAATGCCTTGTAGCCGACCGCAACACCAAAGACTTCCAGATTGACGTGCTTTTGCGCGCTGATGATGGGCGCAAGGATATCGAACAGTGCCGGAAACTGCTTGGCCGGCGCGATCCGCGAAACGATGCCGAGCGTGAGGCCGGTGCGGCGGGCATAGGACGGCTGGCTGGCGAAGCGCCCGCCTGCCCGCTCACCAAGGGACAGCACGCGATCGCGGAGCTTGCGCGCGTCCCATTCGCACAACGGCCCGAGGGAGGGTGTGGCTTGCGCATGCTGGCGATGAATTTCGCCGATTCCCAGCAACGGATCCGGGTGGACATTCGTCAATCCGCGCTCGCGCAAGGTGACGAGGACGTGCTGCGAAACGCCGAACAGCAGGTCGGCATGGTCGTAGTAGGCCGGTCGCGAAGCATCGTGCAGGATCTGGTGTGCGAGCCCCATCACCGGGCCGCGCGCGCACAGCGCCTGCAACACCTGCGCGGGCAGCGGACTATGCACCAGCGCGATTTCGCCGGGCACGAGCGTCGCAGCGGCCGCGGCGGCATTCGCCGCGCGGATCGGCGCCACGCCCCCGGTGTCGAGGTCGTTCCAGTAGGTGGCCCCCGCGTCGACGAGGGTCCGCGTAGTCCAGCCGCGGGCGGCCAGCGCGCGGCCCATGAACGCGGTGAAGACTTCGGCGCCGCCCAACGTCGGCGAGAGATTGAACTGGACTATCGCGGGGCGCGCGGTCATCGCGCCGGCACGCCCAACTCAACGGCAGCGGCGGTCACGGCGTCGAGCGTGATGGCATGCATGCAAAGGGGCAGCGGACATTGCGAAGGCGTGCGCGAACAACGGCGCACCCATTCGATCTCGCGGCGGAACAGGATGCGCTGGTCGCGGCAGGGAAAGGGTTCGACGGTCACGGCGCGATAAGGGGCGTCGCGCCAGAAATCGCCCGCGCCGGTCACGATGGCCGACCCCGGGCCGAACAGCGCGATCGTCGGCGCGCCGGTCACGCGCGCCAAGTGCGCGACGCCGGTATCGGGCGCGACGTTCAGCCGAGCGTTGGCGAAGAGGCGCCACATCTGCGACAGGTCGAGGCGGCCCGCGAACGACACGAAGCGGCCCTCCGGATCGCAGGCGTGGATGATGTCTTCCTCGCCGCGACCGGCGGACCACACGGGTGTGATTCCGCGCGCGACCAGCCAGTCGGCGAGCGCCACCCACCGATCCGCGGGCCATTGCTTGAGCGGAGTGCTGGCGCCCACGTGCAGGACTGCGTAGGGCTGCGTCGGCGCATCGAAAGGCTTGGCTACCGGCGCGGGCCAGTCGGCCGAAGAGAACCGGGGCGGCAACGGGCCGTCCAGAAGCGTGGCCACCATGTCGCCCCACGCGGCAGGCTGGTCCGGATAGGGACGCAACTCGTCGATCGGCCAGTTCTTGCGTTCGTTGGGGTCGCCGCGGAACGCGACGATCCAGCGCGCATGCATGGCCGCGGCCAGCCATGCATACCGGTTGTCGCCCGGCACGAACGCCAGGTCGAAGCGCGACTCGGCGAACAGCGCCTCGTTGGCGTGGCGCGGATCCCAGGGCAGCGCGCGGACGCCGTACGGATGCGTCGCATACAGCGGAGCGATCGCGCGCGGCACCGTCATCGCGATCTCCGCTTCCGGATAGCGTGTGCGCAGTTTGCTGATGAGCGGCGTCAGCATCAGCGTGTCGCCCAGCAGCAGGTGGTGCGCGAGCAGCACGCGCCGGATCTTGACCGGGGGCGTGCGCGGCCGCTTCGCGCGCGCGGCAAGCGCCCTTGCGACAACCTCGGCCTGGTTGTAGAAGCGCGAACGCGTGGTCAGGATCGTCGTGGTGCTCATGGCGAAGGCACCAGGTCGAGCGCGCGTCGAAACGCCGCTTCCATGCGGTCGAGCATGGCGGGAAGCCCGTAGCGCGCGGTCACCAGCGTGCGTGCGTTGGCCGCAAGGCGCGTGCGCAGCGTCGGATCGGCGAGCAGCGTGTCGATGCCGCGGGCAAGGGCCGCCGCGTCTTCCTTCGCGACGATCAGCGCGGTCTCGCCGTCGCGCGCGATCTCGGGAATCGCTCCGGCGTCGGTCGTGACGCACGCCGCGCCGGTGAACATCGCCTGCAGCAGCGCCTGCGGCACGCCTTCGTTCGCGTAGGACGGCAACGCGAACACGTCGAGCGCGCGCAGCCATGGCGCGACGTCGTCCTGCTGGCCGGCGAAGACGACGCGCGAGCGCAGCGCCAGCGCGTCGACTTGCGTCTCGAGAGCCACCCGCTGCGGACCGTCGCCAACGATAACGAGCACCGCGGTGCGATCGGCCAGTTGCGCGAAGGCGTCGAGCAGATAGCGATGACCCTTCCAGCTGCGCAGCGTGGCAACGATGCCGATCAGGGGGACATCTGCGGCCAAGCCGATCGCGGCGCGCGCTGCCAGCCGGTCGCCGGGCGCGAAGCGCGTGCCATCGATGCCGGTGGGTATCGACTCGATGCGCGATGGGTCGACGCCGTTGTCGCGGATCAATGTAGCGCGCAGCGATTCGCCGGTGGTGATCAGCCGCGCCGTCGCCTTGCGATAAAGCCAGCGCGTAGCCGCGTCGTTGGGGACGGGCACCGACACATGACGGGTGCGCACGAGCACCGGCCGCGCGCGGTCGGCGATGCGCAACGCGACGGCCGTCAGCCAGGTGTCGGTCGAACTGTGGGTGTTCACGATGTCGAATTGCGCCGCGTGCAGCGCGCGACGCAGGGCGAGGACGCCGGCCGGACGCTTGCGGCCGATGGCGAGTGCCACGGCCGGAACGCCGAAGCGTGGCGCCTCGGCGACGATCCGCGAACCGTGCGCGCCGTGCACGACGACGTGATGTCCGCGCGACTGCATTCCCGCGGCCTCGGTGAGGATGCGGATCTCCTGCCCGCCCCAGCCATCCGACGATTCGGTGTGGGCGATCACGAGCCGCCGCGCGCCTGCGTCGCGCCGGCCTTCGATTCCGCTCCCGCCGTCCCGTTCAGTGAGCACAATGGCGCGTCTAGAGAGCCGCCGTGGCCGGGGCAGGCACGGCGGCGGCGAACTGCAGCGAATGGAGGCGGGCATAGACGCCGTCGCGCGCGATCAGCGCGGCATGCGAACCCTGTTCCACGATGCGGCCGGCCTCGAGGACGACGATGCGATCCGCGTGCTCGATGGTCGAGAGGCGATGGGCAATCACGATGGTCGTGCGTCCCTGCATCAGCACGTCGAGCGCGGCCTGGACCAGCCGTTCCGACTCGGAATCGAGCGACGAGGTGGCCTCGTCGAGGATCAGGATGGGCGCGTCCTTGAGGATCGCCCGCGCGATCGCCAGCCGCTGCCTCTGGCCGCCGGACATGCGCAGACCGTTCTCGCCGACGCTCGTGTCGAAACCTTGCGGTGTCGCGCGAATGAATTCCAGCGCGTTCGCCGCGGCTGCCGCACGTTCGATTTCCGCGCGCGACGTGCCGGACATCGCACCGTAGGCAATGTTCGCGGCGATCGTGTCGTCGAACAGCAGCACGTCCTGCGACACCAGCGCGATCTGTGCGCGCAGGCTGGCGAGCGTAAGCGTCGTGATGTCATGGCCGTCGACGAACAGGCGCCCGGCCGAGGGCTCATAGAAGCGCGGAATGACATTGACGAGCGACGTCTTGCCGCTGCCGGAACTGCCGACCAGCGCCACCGTCTCGCCGGGACGGATGGTCAGCGACACATCCGTCAGCGCGTCGCGCTCCGAGCCTGCGTACTTGAGCGAAACACGATCGAAGCGCAATTCGCCGCGTGCGCGATCGAGCACTACAGTGCCGTTGTCCGGCTCGTCGTCCAGGTCGAGCATGCCGAAGATGGACTCGGCGGCGGCCAATCCGCGCTGGATTGACGCGTTGATGCCGGATAGCGCCTTCAGACGCTCGAGCAGGGTCAGCAGCGCCGCCGTATACGCCAGGAAAATCGGCAGGTCGAGCTTGCCGTCCTGGCTTTGCCCCATCGCGATCCAGATGATGACCGCCACCGCGAGTACCGCGAGGATCTGCGTGATCGGCGAGCTCGCAGCACTGGCCGACGATTGCTTGGACATCGAGTTGCGCAGCGCATTGGCGGCCTTGACCGCACGGTCGCGCTCGTAGGTCTCGCCGCCGAAGATGCGCACGATGCGATGGCCGCCGATCATTTCCACCAGCACGTGGGTCAGCGCTGCCGTGCGCGTCTGCACGTCGCGCGCGATGCGTCGCAGGCGCCGGCTGAAATAGCGGATCACCACCGCGACCACCGGCAGGATCACGAAAGTCCAGAGCGTCAGCCGCCAGTTGAAATACATCAGCAGGCCGAAGCTGGCCAGGATCGTCATCGTGCTGCGAAGGGCGGTGGTTATCGTGTTCGATGCCGCCTGCGCGAGCTGGTGCGCGTCGAAGGTGAGCTTGGACTGCACGACGCCGCCGGGCGTCTTGTCGTAATAGGGCGTGGGGAGCTTGAGCAGCTTGTCCACCAGCGCGCGGCGAAGGTCGAACACGACGCGAAAGCCGGTGTAGGCCATGCCGTAGTCCGAGATGAACGACCCGATGCCGCGGAGCACGAACACGCCGACGATGGCGAGCGGCAGCCACTTGGTCTTTTCCGGATCGGGATTCTGGAAACTCTGCACGATCGGCACGACCATGTACGTCATTATCGTGTCGCCCGCGGCGACCACCACCATGCCGAAGACCGCCGCCGCGAACGCCCACCAATACGGGCGGACATAGCCCAGCAGGCGCGAATAGAGGTGCATTCCGGAGGTCATCTAGGCTTGGGAGGGGCGCGGCGCGTCAGTTCAGGCGGCGCGTTCGGCGGAACATCGGACGGGCACAAATTATAACAAAGGGGGCTTGCCGTCCGCGGCCGGCGGCGCGGGCAGCGATTCATTGGCGAGTCCATCGTCACCGTGCAGCAGCGGCGCTTCCCTGGCCGGCGTGGTGGCAATCGCCGTCGTCGTGGGCGGCGCCGCATGCGGCGCGCGCGGATGTGCGCGGTGCGCGATGCTGGCCTCCAGCAGCTGCTTGTACAACAGCACCAGCTTCAACGTCATGGCCGAGGAGGTCAGCGGCTCGATCGCGCGGCGGGCATTGGCGCCATGGCGCGCGCGCGTTTCCGGGTCGAGCAGCGCGCGCATGTGTGCCGCCAACGCGGATACATTGCGGGATTCACATACCAGTCCGGCGTCGTATTCCTCCACGAGTTCGGCTGCGCCGGACTTGGTGCTGGTGATGACCGGCAGCGCGCAGGCCATCGCCTCGAGCGCGGCGTTGGGAAACGGGTCGTACATGGTCGGCAGCACGAAGACGTCCGCGGTGCCGAGATAGGGCTTCACGTCCATCTGCGGTCCGGCGAACAGGATGCGCTCGCGCACGCCCAGGTCGCGCGCCTGGTTCTTGTAGCGGTCGAGGTGCTTTTCGCGGCCGACGACGATGAGATGCGCCGGCGCGGGCAGTTCCGCCAGCGCGGCAATGGCGGTCGCGACGCCCTTGCGTTCATAGCCGGAGCCGACCAGCAGGAATACCGTGGCGTCCGCGGGAATCTTGTAGCGCGTGCGAAGGCGCTCGTTGTGTTCGCGCAGGCCGGGGTGGAATGCGGCCGCGTCGACGGCGTTGTAGATCACCGGCAGGCGCTCGTCGGGCAGGTCGAAGCGCGCCTTGATCTCGTCGCGCACCATCTTCGAATTGCAGATGACGGCGCGCAGCCACGGACTGGCGAAGAGTTTCTTCTCCATGCCCAGCGTGTAGTGGTGCCACGGGTTCAGCCTGACGCGCAGCCGGTCCAGCGCCGAAGCCCCGCGCAGGCGCTCCTCCAGCCACACCGCGTGCACGCCATCGCCGGCACGAAAGATGTCGCAGCAGAGCAGGCGCTCGTGGGACTGCACGAGATTGGCCTTGGTGGTGCCGACGGCACGGCCGACGGCGCGCGCAAAGCCCCAGTCGCGCCACAGGTTGCCCAGGTAGAACGGGTCGCAGATGTGTGGCTCGATCAGTTGCAGGTTGGTCTGCGGCCACTCGCGCGTATACAGCGTGATCGCCACGTTGCGCTCGAGCAGCGCCTCCAGCGCGCCCTCGATGAAGCGCTCGGCGCCGCCGTAGGGCGTATACCGCTGGCGGATCAGCGCGAGGCGCATCAGGCGGTCCCTCGCCCGGTTTGCGCGAGCAGTTCCCGCAAGCCCTCGTGCACGCGATCAACGGGCAGCGTGGTGAGGCAATCGGAAACCTTGCCGCCGCCGCAGCCGTCGAGGCCGCAGGGCCGGCAGGGGTGCGCGGTGGAGGCGATGACGCGCGCTGCCACGCCCCAGGGACCCCACTGCATCTCGCCGGAGGGCCCGAACAGCGCGACCACCGGCGTGCCCATCGCCGCCGCGATATGCATCGGCGCGGAGTCCACGCCGACGAACGCGCGTGCGCGGTGCGCGATGCACGCCAGTTCCGGCAGCGTCAGTTGTCCGGTGAGGTCGACGGTGCGCTCCCGCGATGCCGGCGCCGTTGCCGCGAGGATGGTCGCGACCAGTTCGCGCTCGCGCTCGTCGGGCGCGCCGGTTACCACCACGCGCAGGCCGTCCGCAACGATGCGATCGAGCAATTCCGCAGTGCGCGCCGCCGGCCAGCATTTGAAGAGCCAGCGCGATCCCGGGTGCAGGTGGATGAAGCCCTGCGCGGCCAGTCCGTGCGTTGCCAGCAGCGCGTCCCCGCGAGCCTGCGCGTCCGCGCCGGGAACCAGCACCAGGCGCTTGTCGGCGGGCTCGGGATAGATGCCGATGCGCCGCAGCGCGTCGAGATTGGCCTCGACCGTGTGTCGCCGCGCGGCTTCGGGCTGCCGGTAGAAATGAGTGAAATGCCGCTGCCACAACGGTGCCCGCGACGCCCGCTCGCGCGTGACGGACCAGCGCGGACGCAGCAGGCGCGCAAGATGCAAGCCGCGCGCGTGTTCCGTCAGGTGGACCAGCAGGTCGAAGCGCCGCGCGCGAAGCGTGCGCAACAGCCGCACTTCGGCGCCGGCCTGCGTCACGACGCCCTGTTCCTTCCACGCGCGGTCGATGGTGTGCACCTGCGCGATGGCGGGGTGGCCGGCCAGCAGGGCTTCGGTCCCGCGATAGACGAGCGCATCGATTTGCGCGCCGGGAATGGCGCGGGCGAGGGTGGTGAACACCGGCGAACTCAGCAGCACGTCGCCATGATGGCGCAGCTTGGTCACAAGCACGCGATGGATTTCGGGCAAGGGGACGGGGTCCGGAAGCGGGCTTGCCATGGCAGACAACGATACCAAAATCCGCGGCCCCCTGCCTGCGCTGTCCCGATGCGCGACGTCAGCGCTCACTTGTTGCGCGAGCCGCGGTCGGAATGGCCCGGCATGGATAGGCGTACAATCCACGACCGTCCTCCCCCGATCACTTCGCCGATCCCGATTCACCCGTCCTGTTGCCTGCCGGGCCATTTGCCTCCGAACCTTTGCCTCCCATGTCCGTCGACGCCGTCAACACCGCGCTGAAGGCGCAGATCCTCGCGGAAGCGCTGCCCTACATCCGCCGCTTCCACGACAAGACCATCATCGTCAAATATGGCGGCAATGCGATGACCGAGCCGACGTTGAAGGCCGGCTTTGCGCGCGATGTCGTGATGCTGAAGCTGGTCGGCATGAATCCGGTGATCGTGCATGGTGGTGGGCCGCAGATCGGCGACCTGCTGAAGAAGATGGGCATCCAGAGCGAATTCCGGCAGGGCATGCGCGTCACCGACGACAAGGTGATGAATGTGGTGGAGATGGTGCTGGGCGAGCTGAACCAGGAAATCGTCGGCCTCATCAACCAGCATGGCGGCAAGGCCGTGGGCCTCACCGGCCAGGACGGCGCGTTCATCCACGCGCGCAAGATGCTGTTGAGAAGCGAGAGCAATCACGGCGAATTCATCGACATCGGGCTGGTGGGCGAGATCGAGAAGATCGACCCGGAGCTGATCAATCTGCTCGATTCGCGTG
>JANMCH010000050.1:0-4124 GCA_031361045.1 Betaproteobacteria bacterium
AGGTGACCCTTTCCGCGGGCGGCGCGGCGGCCGGTTCGACCATCACCATCGATATCAATGGCGCCACCACGGCGGCGAGCTGCAGCGTTTCATATACGTCGGCACTTGCCAATGCGTCGCCGATCATCGTGCTGCCCGTCCTGCCGGACTGCTCTTAAGGCCTTGGATGGCGGAGCGACAAGAGTAGCGGGCCATTTTTTGACTGTGGTTTTCTTGAATTAGGAGAAAGAAAATGCAAGCCAAGCAAAACGGATTCACCTTGATCGAACTAGTGGTAGTTATCGTGATTCTCGGCATTCTGTCCGCCGTGGCGCTGCCGAAATTTATCAACCTTTCAGGCGAAGCTGCGCAAGCCGCCGCCCAAGGCGTGGCGGGTGCCGTTTCCTCTGCGACCGCCATCAACTATGCTGCGCGCAAAGCGAGTGCCACCGCCGGCGCGGGGCCGATTCTTAGCTGTGCCAACGCCAATACGAATATCGCTACGCTATTGTCCGGCGGCCTGGCTGCTGGTTACACGCTCACCGGTGGTGCCGGCTGCACGGACGGCAACACCGACACTTGCATTGTTACCAACACGAACGTGACCCCCAATCGCACCGCGAGTGCCGTTATCGTGTGTGTCAGTCCGTAATTAATGTGTCCTGAACGATCACTGGCGCAGTCGGTATCGGCTGCGCCAGTGATCGTTCCTGCCGTCCTGGGCGTGCTGTTACAGCGTATGTCTGCGCGGCGTCACCGATCGATCGACGGGATTGCGGGTTTTACGCTGGTCGAACTGGTGGTCGTCATAATCGTCGTGGCGATACTCGCGGTTATCGCGATAGTGAGGCTCAATACTCACACGTTCGACACCGTCGGTTTCTACCAGGAGGTGCTGTCGACGGTGCGCTATGCGCAGAAAGAGGCAGTGGCCAAGCGTCGCGTGGTATGCGTCACCCTGGGCGCTAGTTCCGTCACCATAAAATTCGCGAAAATCGCGGGTTCCTCGACCTGTGACACCGATCTGGTCAGTCCCCGCGGTGTCAGCCCTTTCACCGTGACCGCCGCAAGCGGGGTCGTACTATCCAGCGCCCCGGCGACCGGCAGTTTTTTCTTCGATCCCCTCGGCCGGCCACTCGATGCGGCTGGCGTCTCCAGCCCGCAGCGCACGATCAGCATCACCGGGGATGGCACGCAAAGTTTCGTCGTCGAGACGGACACCGGCTATGTGCATTGAAATCCGCGCGGTGAATCGGGTGCCCGTGTGTTCACGTTCGCAAGCGGGACTGTCATTGGTCGAACTGATCATGTTCATCATCATTGTCAGTGTCGGCGTTGCCGGCATCCTGTCGGTGTTCAATCTGACAACGCAGAAAAGCGCCGATCCCCAGGTTCGCCGGCAGATGCTTGCAGTGGCGGAAGCGCTTCTGGAGGAAATCGAGTCCAAGCCTTTCACGCTTTGCGATCCCGATGATCCGAACGCTGCCACCGCCATAACTTCCGCGGATTGCACAGGCGGACCCGGAGGCCCCAATGATGAAAGCAAACTTCCGCTCGGGCCTGAAGCCAGTGACACGACACGCGCGCTTTACGACAACGTGAGCGATTACAACGGCCTCAGCCTTTCGCCGGCCTCCGATATCAACGGCAACCTCATCAATGGCTACTCGGCGACGGTTAGCGTTACCCAGCAACAGATCGAGGCGAGTATTCCTCTGGATGCATCGCTGAGAATTACGGTAACCGTGACTCACGCGGGCGACTCGCTGTCGCTCAGCGGTTACCGCCTCCGTTATGCGCCCCGATCGCTGCCATGATCGACTTCGCGAAATTCAAAGCCATTTCGACTGCGAACCGGCGCAGGGCGCGGGGATTCACATTGACCGAGGCCATCATGGTCATCGTGATTACCGGGATTCTGGCCAGCATGGTTGCAGTATTCATCCAAAAGCCGGTGCAAGGCTTCTTCGACACGGCCCGACGCGCGGCCTTGGTGGACGCGGCTGATACGGCTTTGCGTCGAATCAGCCGCGATTTCCGCGAGGCTTTGCCAAACAGCGTGCGGGTCAGCGGGACCGCGCTGGAATTCCTGCATGTGCGTTCCGCCGGGCGTTACCGGGAACAGGTGGCTCCCGGGGGTGTGGGTGACCCACTTGTTTTCAACAGCGCCGATACTTCGTTCGATGTGCTCGGGCCGGCGGTCAGCGTGCAATCGGGCGATTCCGTGGTGGTCTACAACCTCGGTATGACGGGGGCCGATGCCTACGAGGGAACGAGCACCAGCCGGCGTGTTGCGGCGGCACCTTTCGGCGCATCGCTTGCAAACGTGGCGATTACCTCGGCCACCGCCTTTCCCTTCGCTTCACCGGCAAGACGATTCCAGATCGTCGATACACCGGTGAGCTACGTCTGCTCTGGGACTCAAATGCGGCGCTATTCAGGCTATGCAATCTTGACGGTGCAACCCGTCCCGCCGGCCGTTTCGGGGGCCCTGATCGCCGACAAAATTGCAGCCGGTGGTTGCAGCTTCGCTTATTTAACGGGTCCGAGCCAACGCGAAGCGCTGATCACCCTGAGTCTGAATCTCACCGACAGCGTGGAAACGGTCAGTCTCATTTATCAGGTTCACGTCAACAATGTGCCGTGACCACCAGGCAGGCATCGCCCTGGCCAGCGCGATTTTTCTTATTGTCGTGCTGGCGGCACTTGGTGCGATTGTCGTCACGGTGTCGGGGCTTCAACATACCTCGTCTGCGCGCGATGTAATGGGCTCGAAGGCCTATCAAGCTGCCCGAGCCGGTATCGAATGGGGCGCTTACAAGGTGTTGCAGCAGGCCGCCCTCCCGGGAGCGGGAGTCTGTCCGCCTTCTACCACGATTCCGATGCCTGGCGGTACGGATCTGACTGGATTGACGGTGAACGTGGCCTGCGTCCTCACTACCGCTGACGAAGGCAATCGAACGGCAGCCGGCGGCAATCCACTGGAGTTCTATCTCATCACCGCCACTGCCTGCAACCAACCGCCCTGTCCGAATACGACCAATCCGGGCCCTGCATATGTGGAACGGCAATTGCAAGCGATTATTGGCCGGTAGGTATCGAACATCTCCAGACAGGCGGCGGGGTATTTTAAATGCGAAGCTTTGGAGCACAACGCGATAAATGCATTCTCTGAGCAAATACAAGCGGGTACCTTGTCGGCTCTGCCGGATGCTGCGGGCTGGTTACTGCGCAGTTTCCGGCTCGGCTGTCGACAGGGAGGTTGCATGTAGGTGTGGTGAGGGATAGAGATGAAAACGGGGCGCAAACCGCCACTGCGAGTCGAGTCGAACGGCCGGCGACGGCGACACCCTGCAAGAACCAATGCGTTGGCCTCCACTTGCGTGTCGTTGAGTCGATGAGATGAACGCCCTACGAAAAACTGTACTGGCCGCGCTGTTGATCGCATGCGCGACCATGGCCGGAACCGGGCATGCGCAGATCGCGTTCCGCAGCGCCGCTTCCTCCACCGCGCTCGCGTCCCAGTTCCGGTCCGCTACCTCTGGCACGCTGACGACCGTGGCGTTCCGGTCGGCGAACTCCGGCTTCCTGGTGGGTGCAGGTGCGCTGACCGTTCCGCGGCCCGCGGGCATGGCGGTCAACGACGTCTTGATCGTCGCGGTGGCGGTCCGACCGATAGCAGCGACGATCACGCCGGTTGAAGCGGGCTGGACACTGGTACGGCGCACGGACAATGCGGCTGCCAATGCCAACTCGCTCGCGATCTACCGCAAGGTCATCACGAATCTCGCTTTGGAGCCCGCTGCCAATTACACGTTCACGATCGCGGGCGGGGCGACGCACGCGACGGGTGGCATCCAGGCCTTCTCCGGGGTGGACAACACCAATCCGGTCGACGTCGAGAACGGTCAGACCACGCCAAACGCAACTAATCACTCGACGCCGAACATCACGACGACCGTCAGCAACACGATAGTGGTCGCGATCTTTTCGTTCGCCTCGGCCGACGCCTGGGCGCCGGTGACGGCCGGGCTGACCGAGCGCTTCGACATCGCGTCGCCCGCAGCGGCTAACGCCGTTGGTCAGACGACCGAGGGCACTACCCGGACACAAGCGGCCCGCGGGGCGGTCGGCGTCCAGACGTC
>JANMCH010000138.1:0-11376 GCA_031361045.1 Betaproteobacteria bacterium
TTCAAGGTGGCCGGCACCGACCGCGGCATCACTGCGCTGCAGATGGACATCAAGATCCAGGGCATCACCAAGGAAATCATGGCGGTGGCGTTGTCGCAGGCGCGCGAAGGCCGCATGCATATCCTGGCGATCATGCAGGAATCGCTGCCGCACGCGCGCACGGAAATCTCCGCGCACGCGCCGCGGATGATGACATTCAAGATCAACCCGGAAAAGATCCGCGATGTGATCGGCAAGGGCGGCGCAGTCATCCGCGCGCTGACCGAAGAAACCGGTTGCACCATCGACATCAAGGACGACGGCACGGTCACCATCGCGTCGGTCAATTCCGATGCCTGCAACGCGGCGCGCAAGCGCATCGAGCAGATCACGGCGGAAGTTGAAGTCGGCCGCATCTACGAAGGCCCGGTGCTGCGCCTGCTCGACTTCGGCGCGATCGTGCAGCTGCTGCCCGGCAAGGACGGCCTGCTGCACATCTCGCAGATCGCCAAGGAACGCGTCAACGCGGTGGCCGACTACCTGAAGGAAGGCCAGATCGTGCGCGTGAAGGTGATCGAGGCCGACGAAAAGGGTCGCGTTCGCCTGTCGATGAAGGCGGCGGCAGAAGAAGATGCGGGCGGTTCAGCGCCTGCACCTGCTCCGGCGGAAACGGTCCCGGCGGCGCCGGCGGACTGACGCCGCGTTCGCCGCAATGAGAAGGGCGCCCGCGGGCGCCCTTTCTTTTGCCGATTTGCGGTGGGCGCCCGCATGTGCGGCTCCGACCACTGCGATGTAGACGAAAGCTTGACGGTTGCGACCACCGGACGCCTGTAGGGTCCTGACCTCGGCGACAATCAGCCGATCGATATTCCGGTATTGCAGCGCGCGCATGGCGGAAACTAGAATACCGGCGTCCAGCACCGAGCGGTGTCGCTCTCAACTCAGTCGAGAAGGAAAAACAATGTCCACGTCAACAGCCAAGCCCATTCCCGACGGCATGCGTTCACTGACGCCGCACCTGTGCATCGCCGGCGCGGCCGATGCCATCGAGTTCTACAAGAAGGCATTCAGCGCCGTCGAAGTGACCCGGTTGCCCGGCCCGAACGGCAGGCTGATGCATGCGATGTTGCGCATCGGCGACTCGGCGCTGATGCTGAACGACGAATTTCCCGAAATGGGAGGGCTCGGCCCCAAGTCGCTGAAGGGCACGCCGGTCACGATCCATCTCTATGTGGAAGATGCAGACGCGGTGTTTGCGCAGGCCGTTGCCGCGGGCGCTACGGTCAGGATGCCGATCGCCGACATGTTCTGGGGCGATCGCTATGGCATCCTGGTGGACCCGTTCGGACATCAGTGGTCGGTGGCCACGCACAAGCAGGACCTGACGCCGCAGCAGATCCAGGAGGCCGTCGCGAAGATGGGCCGCTGATGTCCTCTGGCAACCACGCTGCCGCTCAGGGCGGCGTGGGCAGTGGATTGCGCGCGGTGACGAACCAGGTACTCGACGGCGCCCACACGCCGTTGTTGCGCGAATAAGGAGTCAACGTCTCCCGCAGTGCTGCGACGACTTCGCCCTTGCGCTTGACGCCTTCTTCTCCGGCAAGGCGGATGATCTCGCCGGCCGGACCCAGCGCCATCGCGAATTCAATCGCTTCGTCGACGTCGCGCCCGATGCAGATATCGGCGTCGAAGCGTTCGAATGTGATGTTGTCGTAGCCCGCGCTGCGCAACATCGAGCTGACCATGTCCGGGCCGGACATCGAGAACGGGCCCGGGCCGCAATGCACCTGGTCGGTGTCCTCGTGCGATACGACGGGAACGATCTCGCGTACGCGCAATTCCGCCTCGTGCAGCCAGGGATTTTCTTCGCGTCGCCGCCACACGATCATCGTCAGCGTGGACCCCGGCTTGAGCGCCCTGCGGATGTTGCGCAGGGCGGCGCCGGGCATCATGAAGAACATCGTGCCGAAGCGGGAGAACGCGAAGTCGTAGGGGCCACGCAGGTCGTCGGTTTGCACATCGGCGACGAAGTACGACGCATTGCCGATGCCCGCAGTCTTAGTTTCCTCCTGCGCGGATTTGACGAAGTTCTCCGCGCAGTCGACGCCGACGGCCGCGCCGCGCGACCCGACCCGCGTTGCGATGAGTCGCGTGCTGTCGCCGAAGCCGCAGCCGACATCCAGCACGCGCGCCCCGTCCGGATAGGCGCGCCGGTCAAGTACCTCGTTGCTGTGGGCGGCCAGGCCGTCGATGAGCAGGTGCTTGAACCGGCAGAACTTGTCGTACAGCACCGTGTTCCACGCGGCGATGACGATGTCGTTTTCTCCACTCATGTGGAACTCCTTTTGTCGTGGCTGATCCGGCGGAACTGCCTCAGTGGTAGCCGAGTTCCGCGCTTACCTTGCCGCGAAAGACGTAATACGACCACCCGGTGTACATGAACACGATCGGCAGGATGAACAGCGTGCCGACCAACAGGAACGCCTGCGAGTTGGGAGCCGATGCTGCGTCCCACAGCGTCACCGTCCACGGGATGATGTACGGGAACACGCTTATCCCCAGGCCCAGGTAACACATCGCGAACAAGCCCATCGCGCAAATGAAGGGCAGCACTTCTCCATCGCGCCTGAGTGAGCGCCACAGCGCGAACGCAATGCCCGCAGTCATCAGCGGCACCGGCGCCAGGAACGCCATGTTGGGCCACGTGAACCAGCGCTCGGAGATCTTCGGGTGCAGAAAGGGCGTCCAAATGCTCACCATTGCGATGAACGCAAGCACTCCATAGAGACACGCCTTGGCCTGCGCGCGCGATTTTTCCTGCACGTGGCCTTCGGTCTTCATCACCAGCCAGGTGGCGCCGAGGAGGCCGTAGCCGAACAGCAGCCCGACACCGGTGGCCAAAGGAAAAGGCTTCACCCAGTCGAAGCTGCCGCCGGCAAAGTGGCGGCCGGTCACCGCGAAGCCTTGCACGTAGTCGCCGAGCACCACGCCCTGGAAAAACGTCGCGACGACGGAACCTGCGAAAAACGAACGGTCCCACCAGTGTCTGCCCGTACTCGCTTTCAGGCGGAACTCGAACGCGACGCCGCGAAAGATGAGGCCGAGCAGCATCAACATGATTGGAAAGTAGAGCGCTGGAATGATCACCGCAAAGGCCAGTGGAAACGCGGCCAGCAGGCCCAAGCCGCCGACCACAAGCCAGGTCTCGTTGCCATCCCACACCGGCGCGACGGAATTCATCATCAGCGTGCGTGCTGCGTCGTCGTGCGCGAACGGAAAGAGAATGCCGACGCCCAGGTCGAAGCCGTCGAGCAGCACGTACATGAAGACGCCGACACCCAGGATGACGGTCCAGACCGGAACGAGGTCGATGTGCATGCGGCTTTCCCCCCTTACACGTCCGCGGCGGACAGCGGTCGCGCCGGGCGTTCGGTCAGTTTCGCGTCGTGGATGTCCGACTCGGTCGGCGGTCCCGCCCGCGCAAGTCGGAACAGATAGTAGACGCCCGCACTGAAGATCACCGCATACACCGCCATGTACATCAGCAGCGACAGCAGGACATCGAGACCGGTGATGGATGGCGACACGGCATCGCGCGTGCGCAGCAAGCCATAAACAACCCACGGTTGCCGTCCGACCTCGGTCACCGTCCAGCCGGCGATGACCGCGATAAAGCCCGCGGGAGCCATGAAATTGCATACGAAGAGGAAGGCGGGTGACGCGAACAGACGCCCGCGCACGCGCAGCCAGGCACCCCATACCACCACCGTGAGCATCAGCACGCCCATGCCCACCATGACGCGGAATGCCCAGAACACGATGCCCACCGGCGGCCGGTCCTGCGGCGCAAAATCCTTGAGTCCCTTCACCACGCCGTCGATGTCATGCGTCAGGTAGACGCTCGCCAGGCCCGGAATCGCAATTTCGTAGTCGTTCGATTCGGTGGTCGTGTTGGGCCACGCGAACAGAACAGCCGGCGCGCGCGCCTGCGTCGTCCACAGTCCTTCCATCGCCGCCACCTTGACCGGCTGGTGCGCGAGCGTGTTGAGGCCGTGCGCGTCACCGATGAAGATCTGCAACGGCACCAACAGGATCAACAGCCCCAGTCCCATCGACATGGCGCGCTTCGATTCCGGCATATGCTGCTTTTGGCGCAGGTGCCACGCGGAGACGGCGACGACCACAAATGCGGTCGTGATGTAGAAGCCCGTTACCGTGTGCGCGATGCGATAGGGGAATGACGGATTGAAAATGATCTGGATCCAGTCCTTCGCGAAGATGCGGCCATCGATGACTTCGTACCCGGCGGGCGTGTGCATCCAGCTGTTGGCCGACAGGATCCAGAACGACGAGAACAGCGTTCCCGAACCCACCATCACCGCTGCAAAGAGGTGCACCCACGGCGGCACCAGTTTGCGGCCGAACAGCAGGATGCCGAGAAAGCCGGCCTCCAGGAAGAATGCGATCAGACCTTCGTAGGTGAGCAGCGGCGCCAGCACGTTGCCGGCGATGTCGGAGAGTCCGCTCCAGTTGGTGCCGAACTGGAACGGCATGACGATCCCCGAGACCACGCCCATGCCGAACGAGACCGCGAACATCCTGGTCCAGAACAGCGAGAGCCGCAGGTACGTCGCGTCCTGCTTCCAGAAGTACAAACCCTCGAGGACGACGATGTACGACGCGAGTCCGACGGTGAACGCCGGCAGCAGGATGTGGAACGCGATGACGAACGCGAACTGCAGGCGCGACAGCAGGACCGGATCGAGTTCCACGCTTGGGCCTCCCTGGGTGCGGCGACCAGTCTACCGCGGACGAGGTCCTTCCAGTACGGCGTCGCCGGAGACGGTGACGGTGACCTCCGAGTTGCCCGCCTCGACCGCGACCGGCGCTGCCTTGGCGTCGAAGGACATCGCGCGCATCATCGGTTGGGGCCGCATGCCTTCGCCGTTCTGGATGGAAACATTGCCCACGCGCCAGCCGTCGAAGCCGAAGCCGCGCGCGGCTTCCGCGGCGCGCCCCTGCCATGACTTGATTGCCTGCTGGGTGAGCGTTTCCTCGGCCTTCCGGCGCGAAGCGTCGCTGACGTGGAACTGCGTGTTGTCGATCACCAGTCCGACGTCGGCCTGCAGTTGCGAGATCAGCGTGGACAGCGCGGCGAAGTCACTGCCTTCGAGCTTCAATGTTTGCGCCACGCGCCACCGTGTGACGCCGGTCTTGTCGGCGACCTGGAACGACGAATAGCCCGAGGTCGACGCCTCGACGCCCGCCGTGGCCCGCGCGCGCGTGAGCGCCTTGCCCATCCGCGTATTGACGACGTTCGAAGCGGCCACGGCATCGGCGTTGTCGCTTTCGGCGCGCAAGGTGGCTTGCATGCGGTCGTTGGGCACGCTGACCGTCGCCGACGCGGACAACGTGACGGTGGGCGGGCGAGGTCCCATGCGGTCGGGCGGGGCGGGCTGCGCGGAAGCCAGCGACGCCGCAACGAGCGCGATGGCGAAGAGGTTGGCGCGGCAAGCGCGCGCGACGGAGGGCAATTCAGGATTCACGGAGACGTCCTTGTGGATGAAGTGCGTTGCGAAAGGGCTTCGATGGCGGCGCGGTTCGACCACGAAAAACACCGGGCCGCCGCGTCACGCCACGGCAGCCAGGCGAAGCGCAGGTGTTCCCGCGCGTTGAGCGTCACGGGGACCGGCGCTGGCACCTCGAGCGCGAACACATGCTCGGTGTTGTGCGTGATTCCCGGCGGATAGCGGTGTCGCCATTTCGGAAAAATTTCATACTCGTGGGTCATGTCCCAATCGACAAGGTTACCGAAGGCATGCGCAGTGATGCCCGTCTCCTCGTGCAGCTCGCGTTGGGCGGTCGCGAGCAGCGCCTCGCCCGGCTCCTGGCTGCCGGTGACGGACTGCCAATGATCGGGATAGTCGGCGCGCTCGATGAGCAGCACATCGAGATCAGGTGTGTAAACGAGGACGAGTACCGAAACGGGTTGCTTGTACTTCAAGGGGGACAGCCCAACTGAGCCCGCCTGTGCTGGGCCGTCAGGCGACGAAGGTCCAGAACCCGACGTGTCGTTCCTTCCAGAACTCCGCGGCTTCGGACAGCAGGTCCTCGAGCGTCGCCCAGTCTTTCGGATGTTCCTTCTTGTAGGCGGCGGCGTGCGCAAAGGCGATCACGCGGCCGCTCTTGCCCAGCCAGTCGCGGTCCTCGAGTACGTCGGCCAGTGCGTCGAAGTTGTGGCCGAAGTGTTCGGGAAGCTTGAGCGCGCGGTCCAACTCGGCGAACAGAGTGGCGCGATCCTTGGCGTGCCCAAGATCGGCCACAGTGAATTTGAGCTGCGCGTGCGCCGCGGCCGCCTTGAGCGGATCGGTGGCGCCGGTCCACGGATGGACGCCGGCATCGTCGACGACGGCGAGATCGGGCGGCTTCATTCGCGAATCCTCGAGAACGACCGGTAATGGTCGCTGGTGTAGTAGCAGGCCTCCGGCGCCTTGACCGGACCGCCACAGATGATACGCCGCGCGCCGCGGTTCTTGGCCCCGGGCGTGCGCACGGTGTACTCGTGATAGTAGCCCCGCCGCTGCGCCGGCAACAGCCTTTCGTAGTTGCCGAACACGACGCCGTCGCGGTCATAGTGGAAAGGACCACCGTTGTGGATCAACGCCAGCACTTCGCGGCCTTCCTTGGGCAGGTCGGCAACGGCGATTTCCGGCAATGCGCCAGGTGTCGCGCGTGCAAACGCGGGGAGGGTGAAAAAAATCGCCGTCGCCAGCATGATGCCGGCGGCGGCGAATCGCAGGTGGGCGCGGGAAAGCATGGCGCCCCAGTTTATCCCAACTGAGTATCCCAAAACCTACGTCAGCTTGACTGAGTCCGTTGGCCGCACTTTGATGTGCAGGTCGCGCAACTGCTGCTCGGTCACCGTGGTAGGCGTGTCGATCAGCAGGTCCTGCCCGCGCTGCGTCTTGGGAAACGCGATCACGTCGCGAATGGACTCGGCACCGCACATCAGCATGACCATCCGGTCGAAGCCGAAGGCGATGCCGCCGTGCGGCGGCGTGCCGTATTGGAGCGCGTTCAGCAGGAAGCCGAACTTCTTCTGCTGGTCTTCAGGCGAGATGCCGAGTGCGGCGAACACCTTGGCCTGTACTTCCGGCCGATGGATACGGATGGAGCCGCCGCCAATCTCGGAGCCGTTCAGCACGACGTCGTAGGCCTTGGCCACGGCCTTACCAGGATCGGTCGCCAGAAATTCTTCGTGGCCATCTTTCGGCGCCGTAAACGGATGGTGCTTGGCGGCCCAGGTCTTCTTCTCGTCATCGAATTCGAACATCGGGAAGTCAACCACCCACAGCGGCTTCCAGCCTTCCTGCGCGAAACCGCGCTCATGCCCGACTTTCGTGCGCAGAGCACCCAAGGCGTCGTTGACGACTTTCTCGCGGTCGGCGCCGAAGAAAATCAGGTCGCCGTCGGCCGCACCGGTGCGCTTCAGTATTTCGCGCAACGCGGCCTCGCCCAGGAACTTGACGATGGGCGACTGCAGGCCTTCTTCGCTGACCTTGGTGACGTCGTTGACCTTGATGTATGCGAGCCCGCCTGCGCCGTAGATCCTGACGAACGTCGTGTAATCGTCGATTTCCTTGCGCGACAACCCGGTCTTGTCCAGTGCGCCTCCCGGCACGCGCAGCGCGGCCACGCGCCCTCCGGGCAAGTCGGCGGCGGCGCGGAAGACCTTGAAGTCGACGCTGCGCATGAGATCGGTCAGCTCGGTCAGTTCCAGCGACACGCGCAGGTCGGGCTTGTCCGAGCCGTAGCGGGACATCGCCTCCGCATACTTCATCACCGGGAACGGGTTCGGCAGGTCGACGCCCAGCGCTTCCTTGAACATCGTATGCACCAGCGGCTCGATCAGCGCGCAGATGTCGGACTCGTCCAGGAACGATGTCTCGATGTCGATCTGCGTGAACTCCGGCTGGCGGTCTGCGCGCAGGTCCTCGTCGCGGAAGCACTTGACGATCTGGTATTAGCGATCGAATCCGGACATCATCAGCATCTGCTTGAACAGCTGCGGGGACTGCGGCAGCGCGTAGAAGTGGCCGTGATGAATGCGCGACGGCACCAGGAATTCGCGCGCGCCTTCCGGCGTGGACTTGTAGAGGATCGGCGTCTCGATGTCGACGAAACCGTGGCCGTCCAGGAACCGCCGTGCGGACGAGGCGGCCCGGTGCCGCAGCATCAGGTTCTTCTGCATCTGCGGGCGGCGCAGGTCCAGCATCCGCTGTTCAAGCCGCACCGTTTCCGAGAGGCCTTCGTCGTCCATCTGGAACGGCGGTGTCAGCGATGCATTGAGGATTTCGATCGTGTGCGCGAGCACTTCGATCTCGCCCGAGACGAGTCCGGAGTTGACGGTGCCCTCGGGACGCGGGCGCACGAGGCCGGTCACGGCGATGCAGAACTCGTTGCGAAGTGCCTCGGCGGTGGCAAAGGTATCGGCACGATCCGGGTCGCAGACGACCTGCACGAGGCCTTCGCGGTCGCGCAGGTCGATGAAGATGACGCCGCCATGGTCGCGGCGGCGATGCACCCAGCCCATCAGCTTGACGGTCTGGGTAAGGAAGCGGCGGTCGATGCGGCCGCAGTAGTCTGTGCGTTTCACGACAATTCTCCGTATATCGAAGTCGCGGTGGGCGCGAAGCGCCTCACCGCGGGTCCACTAAAAGTTTTCCCCGCGACGCGTAGCGCTGCCCGGTCAATTTCGGGATTGCGTGGCGGCGGGTTCGCGCGGTGGCGCGGAGGATGGCACCGCCGACGCAACCGTCGACGCAACCGCGGACGGCGCCAGTATTGCCGGCGCGACGCCTCCGGGCACGGAGTGCGCGCGCGGCGCGACGACGCCCATCGAGATGACGTATTTCAATGCTTCGTCGACGGTCATGTCGAGGTCGCGCACGCGCGAGCGCGGCACGATGATGAAATAGCCGGACGTCGGGTTGGGCGTAGTCGGCACATAGACACTCAGGTGCTCTTCACTGAGGTGTGCCGCAACCGCGGGCGCCGGCGTGCCGGTGAGGAATGCGATGGTCCAGCTTCCCTGGTACGGGAATTCGACCAGCAGCGCCTTGCGGAACGCATTGCCCGAATCCGACAGCAGCGTATCGCTGACTTGTTTCACCGACGAGTAGATCGATTTGACGACCGGGATGCGGCCCAGGATGTTTTCCCAGAACCGGATCAATCGCGCACCGAAGAAATTGGCGGCAATCACGCCGGTGAGCAGCAGCAGCCCGAAGCTCAGCACCACGCCGAATCCGGGAATGTGGAAACCCAGCAATTTGTCGGGCTGCGCCACTGCCGGAAAAAGCAGCAGCGTCTGGTCGAGTGTGGTCACCAGGAAGTGCAGGACCCAGATCGTGATGCCGAGCGGTACCCAGACCAAAAGGCCGGCGATCAGGTAGCGTTTCATGGCGGCGATACTCGCGATTTTCGTTTCACGAGCGCGTTCAGGTACTCGCGGCCGGCGTGCTGCCGGTGGACGCGGGTGTCGCTGCGGGCGCAGCAGGTTTCGTTTCGGTGGGCTTGGTCCCCGAATTGCCGCCCGCATTGTTGCCTTCAGCAGGCGTCCCGGCCTTGGACGACTCCGACGTACCGGTATCAGTCTTGGCGGTATCCGTCTTGGCAGCGGGTTTCGCACCGCTGCTGCGGAAGTCCGTCTGGTACCAACCGCTGCCCTTCAGCTGGAACCCCGCGGCGGAGACGAGTTTGGTCAGCGCGTCCTTGCCGCATGCGGGGCACGTGACCAAGGGGGCGTCCGAGAATTTCTGCAGCGACTCGAGTTCGTGGCTGCATGCGGAACATTTGTATTCGTAGATCGGCATTGCGCGTCCAGGCTATGTCAGTTGACAGCTCAGTTGGCTTGTAAGTTGCGCGGAAAGCGCTTGATTCAAAACGGATAAATGACTTGGGATTATACCGCGAATTGGCGTCGACGGGGAGGTCGGCCGTGCGACGAGCGGCGACTCCGGGTACGTGGGTGCCACGCCACGGGAAACAAAGTGGCTTATGCTGATTGCCACAAGCGGAAACAACGCAGGAGGGGTACGTGGAAATGGACTTGGCGGCATACTGGATCTGGTGGGGACTCGCAGCCATTCTGGTAGGTGCGGAGCTCTTCACCGGCACGTTCTACCTGCTGGCGATCGGCGCGGCGTTTGTGCTGGGCGGAATCGCGGCATGGCTTGGCGGTTCGCTCCCTGTGCAGTTGCTGATCGGCGGCGTCTTTGCCCTTGCGGGAACGATCGTCGCGCATCAATGGCGCAAGCTGCACGCCATGCCGGCGCCGCAACCCGGGCTCGATGTCGGTCAGGAAGTCGAAGTGCTGGACTGGTTCGACAACGACAAGGCGCGGGTCAATTATCGCGGCACGCAATGGGATGCCGAACTCGCCACGCCCGGCGCGCCGCGCACGCGTTCAATGTTCATTGTCGACACCCGCGGCTCGACGCTCGTCATCGCAGACCGCCGGCCTTAAGCGCAGTCCGCGTCGGACATCGATATGGACTCTCTCATGCGGGAACTCGGAGATTTGATCATGTGGCTCGGCTCGTCATTTGCAATGCTGGTGGTGTTCGTCGTGGTGATGATCGTGGTGGCCAAGGCGTTTCGCGTGGTCCCGCAGCAGCACGCCTGGGTCGTCGAGCGCTGGGGCCGGTTCTTCGCGGTGCTGCAGCCGGGCCTCAACTTCCTCATTCCGTTCATCGACCGCGTGGCGTATCGCCATGACCTGCGGGAAATTCCGCTCGACGTGCCGTCGCAGATCTGCATCACACGCGACAATACGCAGCTGCAGGTCGACGGCATCCTGTACTTCCAGGTGACCGACCCCAAGCTCGCATCCTACGGCTCGTCGAACTATGTGCTGGCGATTACCCAGCTCGCGCAGACGACGTTGCGCAGCATCATCGGGCGCATGGAACTCGACAAGACGTTCGAGGAGCGCGAGCAGATCAACGTGCAGGTGGTCAATTCGCTGGACCAGGCGGCGGCGAGCTGGGGCGTGAAGCTGCTCCGCTACGAGATCAAGGACCTGACGCCGCCGGCGGAAATCCTGCGTTCGATGCAGGCACAGATAACGGCCGAGCGCGAGAAGCGCGCGGTCATCGCCACGTCCGAAGGCAATCGCCAGCAGCAGATCAACGTCGCCATCGGCGCGCGCGAGGCGGCCATCGCGAAGTCGGAAGGCGAGAAGCAGGCGGAGATCAACATCGCGCAGGGCGAGGCGCAGGCGACGCTGATCAACGCCGAGGCCAACGCGTCCGCCATCCGCCAAATTGCCGCAGCCATCGAGGCGCAGGGCGGATTGCAGGCAGTCAACCTGAAGGTGGCGGAGCACTACATCAA
>JANMCH010000004.1:0-14051 GCA_031361045.1 Betaproteobacteria bacterium
GCGTGCGCCCAGCACGATGCCTGCGGCGAGGCCGGCATTGAACGCCATCAACGTGCGCAGCACCATCAGCGCCGACTCCATCGACGGCGCGATCAGCACGTCCACGCGTCCGGCCACTTCCGACGTCACGCCATTCGCGCGCGCAGCGTCGCCGGACAATGCGCTGTCCGGCGTCAACGGCCCGTCGACGATGGCGCCGCGAAACATGCCTTGCGCGGCCATCGACTTCAGCGCGACGGCATCGGTTGTTGATGGAAACGCAGTCGCCGGCCCGTCCATCGCGGCGAGCAGCGCGACGTTCGGCGCGGCCAGGCCAAGTGAAATAGCCAGCTGGATGGTATTGAGGACGATGTCCTTCTTGGCGGCGAGATTGGGCGATACGTTCAGTTGCGCGTCGGCCAGCAGCAATCCGCGCGACATGCCCGGCAGGTCCAGGAAGAACGCATGGGACAGCCGCCGGTCGGTGCGCAGGCCGGAATCCTGGGCGGCCACGGGCGCCAGCAGGTCCTCGTTGCCGAGGCTGCCCTTGATCAGCGCCGAAACCCGGCCTTCCCGTGCCAGTTCGGCGGCGCGCATACCCGCGGCGCGCGGATCGTCAGGGGTATCGACAACGGACAGCCGGGAGATATCGAGGCCCAGCTTTCCCGCCAGGTCGCGGATGCGGGTTTCGGGGCCGACCAGCGTGGGCACCAGATAGTCGGCGAAGGCGCCCGAAAGCGCCAGTTGCAGCGACTCGGCGTCGAGCGGAAAGACTACCGCAGCAGCCAGCGGCGGCTGCATCCGGGTTCTTTCGGCCAGCTTCTGGAGGTGCGGTCGGACAGCCATGCGGGCAAGCGTGGCAAGGCGCTATGGCATTGTCAACACGCCACCGACAAAAGGTGCTGCCGGTGGCAGGATCGGCTGCCGGCGCCGCAACAACGCAGCCAGCCGGGGCAATCGCAGGACGGGCGTGTCGCGGGCTAAAACTGGGCCAGCGTCGAGCGCAGGATCTCGACGATGGTGTCGACGTGCGCCCTTTCCGCGATCAGTGGCGGCGCCACGATGGCCGAGTCGCCGGTCGTCTTCAGGTTGAGTCCGTTGTCGAAGAGCTTTTTCTGGAACACATGCCCACGCCGTCCCGGTACGCCGTCGGACTGCAACTCGATCGCCGCCAGCATGCCGTAGCCACGGATGTCCATGAGCACGCCGACGTCCTTCAGCGAAAACATGGCGTCGAGGAAATACGGCGACAGCGCGCGCCCGCGCTCGAACAGGGCCTCGTCCCTGTAGATGTCGAGCGTGGCCAAGCCGGCGGCGCAGGCGGCCGGATGACCGGAATAGGTATAGCCGTGGAAGAACTCGATCGCGCCTTCCTGGGCCGCGGCGAAGATCGTGTCGTGGATGCGCTCGGAGATGGCCACCGCGCCCATCGGCTGCGCCGCGTTGGTCAGCGCCTTGGCCATGGTCATGATGTCCGGGATGACGCCGAAACTCTGCGCGGCGAAGGCTTCGCCGGTACGGCCGAATCCCGTGATCACTTCGTCGAACACCAGCAGGATGCCGTGCTGGTCGCAGATTTCGCGCAGTCGCTTAAGGTAGCCCATAGGCGGCACGAGCACGCCGGTGGAGCCGGCAATGGGTTCGACGAAGCAGGCGGCGATGTTCTCCGCGCCGTACAGGTTGACGAAGCGCTGCAGGTCGTCGGCAAGCTCCGCGCCGTGCGCGCCTTCGCCGGGGGTCATCAGGTTCTGCGGCAGGTGCGTGTGGCGCATGTGCGCGATGCCCGGCAGCGTGGGGCCGAAGCGGCGGCGATTGTTGACGAGACCGGACAGCGAGACACCGCCGAAATTGACGCCGTGATACGCACGCTCACGGGAGACGAACATGTTGCGCCCGCCCTGGCCGCGCGCCTGGTGATAGGCAAGCGCCACCTTCATTGCGGTGTCGATGGCTTCCGAGCCCGAGTTCACGAAGAAAATGCGGTTCAGGTCGCCCGGGGTGAGCTCGGCCACGCGCGTCGCCAATTCGAATTGCTTCGGATGACCGCGCAGGAATGGCGCGCTGAAGTCGAGTTCGCGCAGTTGGCGGCTGACCGCGTCGGCAATCTCCTTGCGGCAGTGGCCGGCGGCGACGCAGAAGAGTCCGGACGACGCATCGATGATTTTGTCACCGCGATCGTTCCAGTAGTACATGCCTTCCGCGCGCACGACCATCCTGGGGTCCGCCTTGAAGTCGCGGTTTGGCGTGAACGGCATCCAGTACTCGTCAAGCGAAATCTGGCGAGTGGCGCCTTGGTCTTGCCCGGTACTATGGATGGTGAGTTCGGCGTGGCCCATGGGATCCTCCTGGTGCGCGTTCGCGATGCGCATGGTGTGCGGCGAATTCGCCAATGATAAACCTAGTCCGGCCCGCAAGGGTCTGGCGCCGCAGCGGCTTTCCCGCGTAATCTTCGCCCTCGCGTTCGAAGCGGAGAAAAGCCATGCGGGTCGGCGTACCGAAGGAAATCAAGGTGCTGGAGAATCGCGTCGGTCTTACGCCGGCGTCCGTGCACGAGCTCGTCGCGCGCGGCCACGTCGTCGCGGTCGAGCACAACGCAGGGCAAGGCATCGGTATGGACGACGCGGCCTATCGCGCCGCCGGAGCAACGATCGCGGCCGATCCCGACGAAGTGTTCGCCGGGGCGGACATGATCGTCAAGGTCAAGGAGCCGCAGCCGGAAGAGTGCCGTCGGCTTCGTCCCGGCCAGATCCTGTTTACTTACCTGCATCTCGCACCGGACCCGGAACAGACCAAGGCACTGGTGGCGAGCGGAGCCATCTGCATCGCCTACGAAACGGTCACCGGCGCGAACGGCGGGCTGCCGCTGCTGGCACCGATGTCGGAGGTGGCGGGGCGCATGTCGATCCAGGCCGGCGCGCACTTCCTCGAAAAGCCGCACGGTGGCAAGGGCATCCTGTTGGGCGGCGTGCCCGGGGTCGCGCCCGGCAAGGTCGTGATCCTGGGCGGGGGCGTCGTCGGCACGCATGCGGCGATGATTGCGATCGGCATGGGCGCCGACGTCACAGTGCTCGATCGCAGTCCCGATGCGATGCGCGCGCTGTGGCGGCAATTCGGATCGGCATTGAAGACCGAGTTCTCGACGCGCGCGGCGGTGGAGCATCACGTCACCGGCGCGGACCTCGTGGTCGGCGGCGTGCTGATCCCGGGCGCGTCGGCGCCGAAGCTGGTGACCGCTGCGATGATCCGCAACATGCAGCCGGGTTCGGTCGTCGTCGACGTCGCCATCGACCAGGGGGGCTGCTTCGAGACTTCGCATGCCACGACGCATGCGGAGCCGACCTACGTCGTCGACGGCGTGGTGCATTACTGCGTCGCGAACATGCCGGGCGGCGTGCCGCGCACCTCCACGTTCGCGCTCAATAACGCGACGCTGCCGTTCACGCTGGCGCTCGCCGACAAAGGATGGCAGCTTGCGCTGTCCGACGACGCGCATTTGCGCAACGGACTCAACGTCGCGGCCGGGCAGGTGACCTGCCAGCCCGTCGCGGAAGCGCTGGGATACAAATACGTCGCGCCCGAGTCGGTGATGCGTTGAGCGGATTTCGGGGCGAGCAACGGTGACCAAGGTGGCCTTCGCGTGACGGATGCTACATTCGACTACGTGATCGTCGGCGGGGGCACCGCCGGCTGCGTGCTGGCTAACAGGCTCAGCGCGGATGGCCGCGCGCGCGTGTTGATGCTGGAAGCCGGGCCGCGCGACAACTACATCTGGATACACATACCCATCGGCTACGGCAAGACGATGTTCCACCCGGTCTACAACTGGGGTTTCTACACGGAACCGGAAGCGGAAATGAACGGCCGCAAAATCTATTGGCCACGAGGCCGGGGCTTGGGCGGATCGTCGTCGATCAACGGCCTCATCTACATCCGCGGACAACCTGAAGATTTCGACGGCTGGGCCGCGGCCGGAAATCGCGGCTGGGGCTGGCGCGACGTGCTGCCCTATTTCATTCGCAGCGAAGGCAATCGTCGCGGCGCCAGCGCCATGCACGGCGCCGACGGTCCGCTCGTGTGTTCGGATATCTCGGCCAAGAGCGAATTGATCGAAGCGATCATCGACGGCGCCGGTCAACTTGGTGTCCCGCGCACGGACGATTTCAACGGCGGCAACCAGGAAGGCGTGGGTTACTTCCAGTTGTTCACCGACAACGGTTGGCGATGCAGCGCGGCGGTAGGTTACTTGAAGCCCGTGCGACATCGTGCGAATCTCGCCGTCGAGACCGGTGCGCAGGCGACGCGCATCCTGTTCGAAGGCAAGCGCGCGACGGGCGTCGAGTACAGGCGGGGTGGCGAAAGCAAGCGTGTCGCGGCCACCCGTGAAGTCATCCTCTGCGCAGGTTCGCTGCAGAGTCCGCAATTGTTGCAGCTGTCGGGAATTGGCGCGGCGCTGCTATTGCAGCAGTTCGGCATTCCCGTCGTGCATGAGCTTCCCGGCGTCGGCGAAAATCTGCAGGACCACCTGCAGTTGCGCGTGATGTTCAAATGCACCAAGCCGATTACCACCAACGACGACCTGGGGTCGCTCTGGCGCAAGGCGAAAATCGGGTTGCAATGGCTGCTGCGGCGTACCGGACCGCTCGCCATCGGCGTCAACCAGGGCGGCCTCTTCACGCGTGTGCTGCCCGAGTCGACCACGCCTGACATCCAGTTCCATTTCTCGACGCTGACCGCCGAACTGGCCGGGGCCAAGCCGCATCCGTTTTCCGGATTCACGATGAGCGTGTGCCAGCTGCGGCCGACGTCGCGCGGACACGTGAGGATCAAGTCGGCGGATCCGCTGGCGGCACCGGCGATGCAGCCCAACTACCTGTCGACCGAGCACGATCGCAGCTGCGCCGTGGCGAGCATCAAGTTCGCGCGGTCGCTGGCCGCGACATCGGTGATGCAGCCGTATGTCCTCGAAGAATACCGACCGGGACCCAGGGCCACGAGCGACGCGGACCTGCTGGAATTCGCGCGCAATTTCGGCGCCACCATTTTTCATCCTTCCGGAACGTGCCGGATGGGCGCGGACCCGATGGCGGTGGTCGACGACCGCTTGCGCGTGCACGGAATTGCGTCGTTGCGCGTCGTCGACTGCTCGATCATGCCGACGCTGGTTTCCGGCAACACCAATGCGGCGGTCGTGATGATCGCGGAGAAGGCGAGCGACATGATCGTCGCCGACGCGCGGGGTGCTTCGCTGGCCGTAGGGTAAGTGGATGAAAATGAAACAATAAAACGGTCCGTCTGCAACTGTCATCGACAGTCGCCCCATTGTCATCTGCGCGTAATACGCGGACCGGACAATCTGCCCCAGGCACTCCTCCAAGGGCAGACATGAACGACGCACGTTTCCTCAAGACTTTCCTGGCCGCCGCGGCGCTGGCGTTCGGTGTCAGCGCGCAGGCCGTAGACATCACCGGTGCCGGCGCGACCTTTCCGTTTCCGATCTACGCCAAGTGGGCCGAGGCGTACAAGCAGAAGACCGGCGTGGGCATGAACTACCAGTCAATCGGTTCGGGCGCCGGGATCAAGCAAATTCAGGCCAAGACCGTGGACTTCGGCGCCTCCGACGCGCCGCTCAAGCAGGACGAATTGCAGAAGTCGGGACTGATGCAATTTCCCGCGATCATCGGCGGCGTGGTTCCCGTGGTGAATCTCGAAGGCATCGCGCCGGGCGCGCTCAAGCTGAGCGGCCCCGTGCTTGGCGACATCTACCTCGGCAAGATCAAGAAGTGGAACGAGAAGTCCATTGCCGACCTGAATCCGGGCTTGAAGCTGCCGGACGAGAACATCACGGTCGTGCGCCGCTCCGATGGCTCGGGTACGTCGTTCCTGTGGACCACCTACCTGTCCCAGGTCAACCCGGAGTGGAAGGACAAAGTCGGCGCAGCCACTGCGGTAGCGTGGCCCGAAGGCGTAGGCGGCAAAGGCAACGAAGGCGTTGCGTCCTATGTGCAGCGGATCAAGGGCGCGATCGGTTACGTGGAGTGGGCGTACGCGAAGAAAAACAAGATGATCCACGCGTCAGTGCGCAACAAGGATGGCGAGTTCGTGCAGCCGGACGACCTGACGTTCCAGGCCGCCGCGTCATTTGCCGATTGGAAGAACGCGCCGGGCTTCTACCAGATCCTGACCGACCAACCGGGCAAGACCAGCTGGCCCATCACCGGTGCGAGCTTCATCATGATCCCCGTCTCTCCGGACAAGCCGGCCAACACGGCCGAAGTCATGAAATTCTTCTCCTGGGCGATGAAGAACGGCCAGAAGATGGCAGAGGACCTGGACTACGTGCCGATGCCCGCGCCGGTCGTGTCGTTGGTTGAAGCCGCATGGAAGGCGCAAGTGAAGGACGCCGCGGGCAAGGCGCTCTGGAACTGACAGCGCGAACGCCCGCACGTCCAATCATCGGCTTGGCCAAGGCGGCCGGGAACGCAGCAAACCCGGCCGTTGGCGTTGGGAAGGCGCTACCATGACGAACGCGATTTCCACGGTAATTTCCACCTCGGTTTCCACCGCGGTCAGCACTGCGCTTACTCTATCCCTGCCCATGGCATCCGACACGCCCGCCCGCGTCCAGCGCGAGCCCCGCCCGCCGCAAAGGGCCAAGGGCGCGCCGCAGTGGCAGGACGCGTTGTTCGAAAAGACGACGCTCTTCTTCGCGCTGTTCGTGCTGGGTTCGCTGCTGGCCATACTCGTGGCACTGTCGATCTCGGCGGCGCCCGCCATCGAGAAATTCGGCCTGGGATTCTTCGTCACCAACGTCTGGAATCCGGTCACCAAGAACTTCGGTGCGCTGGCGCCCATCTACGGCACGCTGGTTACCTCCGCCATTGCGTTGCTGATCGGTGTCCCGGTCAGTTTCGGCATCGCGATCTTCCTGACGGAAATGTGTCCGGCGTCGCTCAAGCGCCCGCTCGGGACCGCGGTCGAATTGCTCGCGGCCATTCCGTCGATCATCTACGGCATGTGGGGATTGTTCGTCTTCGCCCCGTTGTTCGGCGACTACGTGCAGCCCGCGTTGACCAAGGTGTTCGGTGACCTGTGGATCCTGGGCCCGATGTTCCAGGGCGCGCCCAACGGCATTGGCGTGCTGTCCGCGGGATTCATCCTGGCGATCATGGTGATCCCGTTCATCGCGTCGGTCATGCGCGACGTGTTCGAGATTGTTCCACCAGTGCTGAAGGAATCGGCTTATGGCATTGGCTGCACGACGTGGGAAGTGGTGTGGAACGTCGTGCTGCCTTACACGCGGGTCGGCGTGATCGGCGGCGTCATGCTGGGCCTCGGCCGCGCGCTCGGCGAGACGATGGCAGTCACGTTCGTGATCGGCAATGCGTACAAGATCAGCGCATCGCTGTTCGCGCCGGGCAATTCCATCGCCTCGGCACTGGCCAATGAATTCAACGAGGCGGCCGATCCCGTGCACAGCGCGGCGCTGATCCTGCTGGGCCTTGTGCTGTTCCTGCTGACGTTCATCGTCCTGGGTTGCTCACGTTTGCTGCTGATGCAGCTGGCAAAGGGCGAGGGGAAGAAGACATGAGCGATAGCGTGGCGGCGCAATGAACAACCTCTATCGCAAGCGGCTTTTCATCAACCGCTTCAACCTCGTCGCGTCGATGGGCACGATGGCGTTCGGCATGGTGTTCCTGCTGTGGATCCTGAGCGTGCTGTTCTTCCGCGGCTTCGAGGCGCTGTCGCCGACGCTGTTCACGCAGAGCACGCCTCCGCCGGGCTCCGCGGGCGGACTGGCGAACGCCATTTTCGGCAGCGTCGTCATCGTCGGCGTCGCAACGTTCATCAGCACGCCGATCGGCATCCTCGCGGGCATCTACCTCGCGGAGTATGGCAAGAACGGCTGGATCGCGAGCGCCACGCGCTTCATCAATGACATCCTGCTGTCGGCGCCGTCGATCGTCATCGGCCTCTTCATCTATACGATCTACGTCGCCAAGTTCCAGCATTTCTCGGGATGGGCAGGTTCGTTCGCGCTGGCGCTGATTGCGATTCCCGTCGTCGTGCGCACGACGGAGAACATGCTGCAACTGGTGCCATCCAGCCTGCGCGAGGCGGCCGTCGCGCTGGGCGCGCCGATGTGGAAGGTGATCCTGATGGTCACGCTGAAGGCCGTCCGCGGCGGCGTGATCACCGGCATATTGCTGGCGGTGGCGCGCATCTCGGGCGAGACCGCGCCGCTCTTGTTCACTGCGCTCAACAACCAGTTCTGGAGCACCAACATGGACGCGCCGATGGCCAACCTGCCCGTCGTCATCTTCCAGTTCGCGCTGTCGCCGTTCGAGGAGTGGCAGCAACTGGCCTGGGCGGGCGCGCTGCTCATCACCCTCACCGTGCTCATCATCAACATCCTCGCCCGCTCGGTGTTCAAGCAGGCGTCGGTCCGCTAGGGCAAATTCAATGAATCAGGCAACCACACTCATCGCGCGTCCCCAGGCCGCGGCGTCGCATTTGCCGCCGACCCATCCCAAGATGGCGATTGCGAACCTCGACTTCCACTATGGCAAGTTCCATGCGCTGAAGAACGTCAGCCTCGAAGTCGCCGAGCGCCGCGTCACGGCGTTCATCGGGCCGTCGGGCTGCGGCAAATCGACACTGTTGCGCACGATGAACCGGATGTATTCGCTGTATCCGGGCCAGCGGGCCACCGGCGAGATCCGCTTCAACGGCCAGAACATCCTGGAGTCGGGCGTCGACCTCAACATGCTGCGCGCCAAGGTCGGCATGGTGTTCCAGAAGCCGACGCCGTTTCCGATGTCGATCTACGACAACATCGCGTTCGGCGTGCGCCTGTACGAGAACCTGAGCCAGCGCGAAATGGATGAACGTGTCGAATGGGCGCTGAGCAAGGCGGCCATGTGGACCGAAGCCAAGGACAAGCTGAAGCAGAGCGGCATGGCGCTGTCCGGCGGGCAGCAGCAGCGGCTGTGCATCGCCCGCGCAGTGTCGGTCAAGCCGGACGTGCTGCTGCTGGACGAGCCCACGTCCGCGCTGGACCCGATCTCGACGGCGAAGATCGAGGAGCTGATCACGGAGCTCAAGGAGGACTACACGATCGCGATCGTGACGCACAATATGCAGCAGGCAGCGCGCGTGTCCGACTTCACCGCTTACATGTACCTTGGGGAATTGATCGAGTTCAGCGAGACGGACCAATTGTTCCTGAAGCCCAAGCGCAAGGAAACCGAGGACTACATCACCGGCCGCTTCGGCTGAACGGCCCAGGTTCACACAGACCAAGGGCCGGGAGAAAACGATGACTGAACACACACACAAGCAGTTCGATGCCGAGATGGAAGCCATTCGCAGCGGCGTGCTGACGATGGGCGGGCTGGTTGAAACGCAGCTGGCGCGAGCCATCATCGTGCTGGAAAAGGACGAGGACTCCGCGATCCTCGACCTGGTCGGTGCCGACGAGCTGCAGATCAACCAGATGCAGATCGACATGGACCAGCAATGCAGCCAGATCATCGCCAAGCGGCAACCGGCGGCGATCGACCTGCGGATGATCCTGACGGTCACCAAGATCGTCAACGACCTGGAGCGCGTCGCCGACGAGGTCAAGAAAGTTGCGTACAAGGCAGTGCAGACGCGCGGCAACGGTCGCCTTGCGCAAGTGCGCTACTTCGACATCGCGCGCGCCGCCGGGCGGGCCAAGGACATGCTGCAGCTGGCGCTCGACTCCTTTGCGCGCCTCGACGTCAGCGCGGCCGCCGAAGTTATCGACATGGACGACGAGATCGACGCGGCGTTCTCCGCGGTCCTGCGCCAGTTGATCAGCTACATGATGGAGGATCCGCGCACCATTTCGCCGGCGCTGGAGATCGTTTTCATCGCCAAGTCCATCGAACGCATCGGCGATCACGCCAAGAACATCGCCGAGGCGGTCGTGCAGGTGGTCAAGGGCAAGGATGTGCGGCATGCGACGGCCGAACAGATTCGCGCCGAGGTTGCCGAGGAATGAGCGCAGGGGTCCTTCATTGATGCCAACGATATTGGTCGTCGAGGATGAGCCGGCCATCATGGAGCTCCTGAAGGTCAACCTGGTCGACGCCGGTTATGACGTGAAATCGGCGCCCGATGCGGAGACCGCGCACGCGTTGCTCCGCGAGTCGCTGCCGGACCTGCTGCTGCTCGACTGGATGCTGCCGGGGCAATCGGGCCTCGCGTTCGCCAAGCAGCTGCGTGCCGATGCGCGCACCAAGGCGCTGCCGGTGATCATGGTCACCGCGCGCACCGACGAAGCCGACCGCATTGCCGGACTCGAAGCGTGGGTGGACGACTATGTGACCAAGCCGTTTTCGCCGCGCGAACTCAAGGCCCGCATCAAGTCCGTCTTGCGTCGGCGCGCGCCGGAGGCTGCTCAGGAGATGCTCGCGGCGGGTCCGCTGATGCTGGATCCGGTGACCCATCGCGTGACGGTCAATGGCCAGGCGGTCCCCTTGGGCCCGACCGAGTTCCGGTTGCTGCGCTTTTTCCTTGCGCGGCCCGAACGCGTGCATTCGCGCACGCAGTTGCTGGACCAGGTATGGGGAGATCACGTCTACATCGAGGAGCGGACGATCGACGTGCATATCCGCAGATTGCGTCTGGCGCTCGAACCCTTCGGGCAGGATGGATTGATCGAAACCGTCCGCGGGAGCGGCTACCGCCTCGCCGTCCCCCAATAAGCGACGCCGTGCTTACAATGGCGTCGACATGAGTCCGACGCTCCTTGCAGCCCTTGTCCCCTCCTTGGGTGTAGCGCTCGCGGCCGCCGTCGCGTGGGCGCTCGCGGGCGCCATCGGTGCGGTCGTGGTGCTTGGCGTTGGCTGGGGCGCACTGCTGATCTACCACGTTCGCAATCTCGATCGCCTGACGCGCTGGGCCGGCGCCAATCTCGATTCGCCGGTCCCCGAGGGAACCGGACCGTGGCGGCCAGCGTTTTCGGCGCTCTATCGGCGCGTGCGCACGCGCGTTGCCTACCAGCGTGATCTTGCGCACACGATCGAGCGCTTTCAAAGTGCTGCGGAAGCCATTCCCGACGGCATGGTCGTCCTCGACACCACCAACCGCATCAAGTGGGCCAACGTCCGAGCGCGCGCGCACCTCGGGCTCGACGATCGCCACGACATCGGCAAGCCGCTGATGAACATCGTGCGCCAGCCGGAGTTCGTCCGCTTCCTGGAAGCGGGCGACCTGGCCGAGCCCGTGGTGATCGAATCGCAGCGCGAACCCGGGGTCACGCTGGCCGTCCAGATCGTTCCTTTTGGCGTCGCTGAAAAGCTCCTGATCAGCCGCGACATCACGCGGCTGGAGGCGGTGGCCAAGATGCGCCGCGACTTCATCGCCAACGTGTCGCATGAATTGAAGACGCCGCTGACCGTCATTGCAGGCTTTCTTGAAACACTGCAGGAGCTGGAACTCGACGACAAGCAGCGCGAGCGCTTCATCCAGCTGATGCAGGAGCAGGCGCGCAGCATGCAGCGGCTGGTCGAGGACCTGTTGACGTTGTCGTCGCTGGAGAGCGAGCAGAACCCGCTGGTCGATGAACGTTTCGCCATCGTGCCGCTGATGCTGCAGTTGTCATCGGACGCCAAGGGCCTGTCGCAAGGGCAGCACACGGTGACGGTCGACATCGGCGATGCCGCCACGATACTGGGCAGCCGCGACGAACTGGCCAGCGCGTTCGGCAACCTCGTTTCGAATGCGATCCGCTACACACCCACCGGCGGCGGAATCACGCTGACCTGGCGCGTCCAGGACCATGGCATCGGTGTCTTTTCCGTTACCGACAGCGGCATCGGCATCGCGCCCGAGCACCTGCCGCGATTGACGGAGCGTTTCTATCGCATTGATCGCAGCCGTTCGCGCGCCACCGGCGGCACCGGATTGGGCCTGGCCATCGTCAAGCATGTATTGCTGCGCCACCAGGCGACGCTCGAAATCGCGAGCGACGCCGGCAAGGGCAGCACCTTTGCCGTGCGTCTGCCTGCGCGTCGTGTTTTGCCTGCGCCGGACCCCGCGGACGTCCTCGCTCCGCTTACCAGTAGCGAAGCGCCGAGCGGAACAGCTCCTTGAGTTCGTCGCGGCCGACGTCGATCGGCGCATTGCGGATCACCCGGTATTGCGGCTCGGCGCCATCGGCCAGCGCCTCGATCTGGCCCTCGCCGAATCCGAGCGCGGACAGGCCGTTGGGCATGCCGGTGTCCTTCATCATCGCGATGACCTGGTTCGACAGCACTTCGCCGGCGTCGGCGGGCGTTGCATCACGGGTGTCGGCGCCCAGGCAGGCGGCGCAATGCATGTGGCGCGCCGGGTGTTTCGGCGCGGTGAAGCGCCAGACCGACGGATTGTTGAGCACCACGGCCATGCCGTGCGGCACCAGCGATTTACCTTCCGGGTAGCCGGTCACGTGCCAATCCTTGGCCAGTCCGGACACCGCATAGGACAGTCCGTGGGGCAGGTGACACCCGGATGCGTTGAACGCGATGCCGGCCAGCATGGCGGCGTACATCATCTCGGTGCGCGCCTCGGCATCCGATGCATCGGCGACCGCGCGCGTCAGGAACTTGCCGACGAGCGCGAGCGCCTCGCCCGCGAGCAGATCGGAAAATGGATTGGCGCCCTGCGACACCGGCCGGTTGATACCCTGCGCGGGATTGACTCGCCGCGGATAGGAGCGCGCGGTGATGGCCTCCAGCGCATGGCTCATGCAGTCGAAGCCCGTCGCCGCGACCATCTGGGGCGGCAACGTCTTCGTCACATCGGGGTCGATCAGCGCGACGGTCGGAATGAGTCGCCGCGAAATGATCCCGGTCTTCGCGTTCATCGACTGCAGGTTGAAGATCGAGATGCCCGTCGTCTCGGAACCGGTGCCTGACGTGGTCGGGCAGGCGATGTGCGGCTTGACCGGGCCGGGTACCTTCTGACCCGCGCCGATGGGCGCATTCACATAGGTCATGAAGTCCGCCGGATAGCATGCATACAGGTTCGCGGCCTTGCACGTATCCATGACGGAGCCGCCGCCAACGGAAATGTAGCCATCGACGCCGGCCTCGCGCGCAAATCTGGCTGCGGCCTGGAATGAGGCATCGGTCGGCTCGATGGAGATTTCGTCGAACACGACGGCGTCGACGCTGGCTGCCGCCAGGGACGCCATGACCGTCGCGAAAGCCTCGCTCGCCCGGACGAACTTGTCGGTGAAGACCGCGACCCGCTTGAGGCCCAGTTCCTGCGCCTGAGGGCCGGCTTCGCGCAGCACGCCGGACCCGAAGGTGAACGTCGGCATGCCGACGGTGAATCCCCGGTCGGAACCCTCGACCAGGGCGAAATCGGCGTGGCAGCAGTTCATGGCGAATCCTTCAGGTTTGGCCGGACATCCAGCCGTCATTATTGCAAACCGTGGGCGAGCCGGCGGTTGGCCATCCAAGTCATTGTAATAAAAGACTATTAATGCCACGCGCTGCGGTGCGGCATAGGCATCCCCGGGTTTGACCAGTCAGCCTCAAAGCTGCTACAATCGCGCGTTTCGGCGGTCGAAATCTTGGGAGGGGTTCCCGAGCGGTCAAAGGGAACAGACTGTAAATCTGTCGGCTCTGCCTTCGAAGGTTCGAATCCTTCCCCCTCCACCATTCCTGAATTGCGGGTGTAGCTCAATGGTAGAGCAGAAGCCTTCCAAGCTTATGACGAGGGTTCGATTCCCTTCACCCGCTCCAGGTTTGGGCTGCACTCGAAATAGGCAAACGGTAGTCAGCAGTGAGCGACGCGCTCGGCGCAATTGATTGATTGTGATTGCAAGAAGGCGGATTGCAAGACCGCGCCCATGTAGCTCAGTGGCAGAGCACTCCCTTGGTAAGGGAGAGGTCGAGCGTTCGATCCGCTCCATGGGCACCAGAATGAATGACGTCAACGAATAGGTCGGAGATTTAGCGATGGCAAAAGGCAAATTCAACCGTACGAAGCCGCACGTGAACGTGGGGACGATCGGGCACGTTGATCATGGCAAGACGACGCTGACGGCGGCGCTGACG
>JANMCH010000052.1:0-31327 GCA_031361045.1 Betaproteobacteria bacterium
TGCGTGCCCGAGTTGAACAGCGTGGGCGTGCTGGACATGAAGTCGAACGTGGACAGCACGTTGTAGAACTCGATGGCGCGGGCTTCGCGGTGCACTTCGTTCAACGACAGGCCCATGGCCACGCGCATGAAGAAGCATTGCGGCAGTTCGAAGCGGCGCCCGCCGACATACTGGTCGACGAGGAAATAGCGGTCGTACAGCGTTTGCAGGCCCAGGTAGCCGAACTGCGTGTCGCGCTCGGGTTTGAGTGCCGCGCCGAGCTTTTTCATGTCGAACTGGAGCAGCGCTTCGTTGAGCAGGCCGATCTTGACGCCGTGCTTTATGAAGCGCGGGAAGTATTCCGGGTACTTGGCCGCCATGTCATGTTGTGTTGCTTCTTCGCCCAGCGCCTCGAAGCGCAGCGCGTCGAGCAGCAGGCGCGCGGTGACGTACGAATACGCAGGGTCCTTCTCGATCAGCGCGCGTGCCGACAGCACGACCCCCTTGCGCACCTCTTCGACGGCGACGCCGTCGTATAGATCCTTGAGCGTGGCCTTGAGAATGCGGTCGGGCTCGACACCCGCCAAGCCCTCGCACGATTCCTTGATGAGCAGCGTGAGCCGCTCCATGTCGAGCGGCTTCTTGACGCCGTTGTCGGTGACGTGCAGCGTGACCTCGACAACCTTGCCCTTGGCCTGCGTCTTGGCGTGCGCGCGCTCCTGCGAACGGCGCTCGCGGTAGAGCACGTAGGCGCGCGCGACTTCGTGTTCGCCGCCGCGCATCAATTGACTCGACCTGGTCCTGGATTTCCTCGATGTGGATCGCGCCGCCTTCCGGCTTGCGCTTGACCAACGCCGCAACGACGCCGTCGGTGAGCTTGGTCACCTCTTCGCGCACGCGTGCCGAAGCCGCGCCCTGGCCGCCGTTGATGGCCAGGAACGCCTTGGTCATGGCGATGGTGATTTTCGACGGTTCGAAGGCCACCACCGAGCCGTTGCGGCGGATGACCTTGTACTGCGAGAAGCGAGGGTCTGCGCCGCTACTGACCGGACTGCCAGGTTCTCCCACGATCAAGTCCCGCGGTGGTGCCGAAGCCGGGTTGGACGAGGGAGCGCTGGCGGTCTGCATGGGGTGTTTCTCCTGTACGTTTCTTGTCGTTGTGTCGTATTCGGTAGCGTTTTCGCGAGGGATAAGGGTTTGAACCTCATTTGGCAAAAACCCGTATCCGGCGCGCGACTCCGAGGGGTGGCTGGAAAGCCGGCTGCGGCCTTGCCCTGTGGCGTGGGGCTTGTCCGGTAGGCGCCATCGGAATCTGCTTGTAAATCAGAATCTACTATATCTTGTGTTCAAGTGGCTACTCAACACCAAGCATAGTGGCTGGCGCCGGCCGCTGCAAGGTTTTTTTGTGCACAGGAAGGGTGCGCAAAAACGACAAGAAAAACAGCCGCCTGCGGGGATTCCGCTGGCATATCCGGGGATGATCCACCGTCTATCCACCGGTTTGTCCACCACATTGTCTGCCGACGAACGGTGACGGGGACGTTGCAGTTTTACGACACGGAGCTCGCTCGTGTCGTCCCGGGCAACGCGAGGGACCGGGTCAGCGCGGCGGCAAAGCGAACAGCCGGGTCCCGGCAATCGCCACCAGCCGGTCTCCCGCGAGCGGCGCGGCGGCGCCCAAGCCGGTGAAGCCGCCAAACGCCGGGAGGATGGCGCGGCGGCGACCGAGTACGAAGCACGACAGACGGGCCGAGGGCTCCGCCACCGTCCCGTGCAGCGTGACGCCGGGATGCACATGTCCGCACAGCGCGTAGCCGGAGCGCGGCGCCACGGGCAGATGGCACGCCAGGAACGGCGCCAGCGGATGCGGCTCAGCGACGACCGAAATACCCCACGCGGGTGGTGGGTCGCCGGCGTGATCGTCGTGATTGCCGCGAACCAGCATGAGCTCGACGGTCGCATGCGCCGCGCGCCATTCGCGGAATGTGGCGTCGAGGGCGGCGACGCGACCCGCCGCGGCGTGCAGGAAGTCGCCCAGGACGACCAGTCGCCGTGCGCCGGTCTGACGCAGCACCGCCGTCAAGCGCGCGAGATCGGCCGCGGTGCTTCCGCGCGGCAACGGTATGCCGCCGGCGCGAAAGGCTGCGGCCTTGCCCAGGTGCACGTCGGCCACGAACACCGTCCGCTCGCGCGGCCAGTACAGCGCCCGCGTGGCATGCAACTCGACCTGCTCGCCGCCGAGCGCCGTGGCCTGCACGCCTGTCGGTGGGTCGGCCGGGCGCGGCACGCGAAGATCGAATTCGGCAGGGGATCGTGGCATCATGGTTCTCCAACGAATTCTAAACGCCAGGACGTTCGGTCCTCTCGCCTTGATGCCTCGCTTTTCTGCGAATCTCTCGTTCCTGTTCAATGAAGTGCCGTTCCTGGAACGGTTCACGGAGGCCGCGCAAGCCGGTTTTCGCGCGGTGGAGTTCGCGTTCCCCTACGAATTCCAGGCCAAGGAGCTCGCTTCGCGCATCACGGCGCAGCGGCTCGAGGTCGCGCTGTTCAACACGCCGCCAGGCAACTGGGAAGCGGGCGACCGCGGCTTGGCCTCGCTGCCCGGCCGCGAACACGACTTTGCGTCGAGTGTCGTGACGGCGTTGCGCTTCGCCCAGGCGCTGAAGTGCCCGCGACTGCATGTGATGGCCGGCATGCTGCCACCGGACGTCGACGCCGTGGAGCGTGCCAAGCGCGTTCGCCTGTATGTGCGCAACCTGAAGTTCGCGTGCGAGGAAGCCGCCGCACAGAACGTCACGATCCTGATCGAGCCGATCAATCCGCGCGACATGCCGAACTACCTGCTGTCGACGCAAAGTGAGGCGCATGCGATCCGCGAGGAGGTCGGCATGCCCAACCTGCGCGTGCAAATGGATATGTATCACGCGCAGATCGTCGAGGGCGACCTGACCGAGAAGATCCGCCGCTGGCTGCCGCATATCGGCCACTTCCAGATCGCCGGCGTACCGGACCGCAACGAGCCCGACCAGGGCGAAGTCAACTACGCGTGGCTGTTCAAGCTGCTCGACGAGCTGAAATACGACGGCTGGATCGGCTGCGAATACCGGCCCGCACAAAGCACCGCGGCCGGATTGGCGTGGATGTACAAGCTGATCGACCGCCGGCAGCCGGGGGAATGACGGAAAGATCTACAGCGCCACGCTCATCCCGCCGTCCATCACCAGCATCTGGCCCGTCATGTAATCCGACGCGTTCGATGCGAGGAACACCGCCAGTCCCGCCAGCTCATCCGGCTGCCCCCAGCGCCCCGCGGGCGTGCGCTTGCATACCCAGGCATTGAACTCGGCGTTGTCGATCAGCGCGCGGTTCATTTCGGTGGCGAAGTAACCGGGCGCAATCGCGTTGACCTGGATGCCCTGCGGCGCCAGTTCCACCGCCATGCCGCGCGTCAACTGTCGCACGCCGCCCTTGGCGGCCGTGTAGGGCACGACGGTCGGGCGCGCGAGTTCGCTCATCAGCGACGCGATGTGGATGATCTTGCCGCGCTTCTTCGCGATCATTCCGGGCAGCACCGCTTGCGACACCACGAACGGCGCCGTCAGGTTGGTGGCGATGATGTCGTCCCAATCCTTCTCGCTGAAGTCGGTGAGCGGCCCGCGCCGCTGGATGCCGGCGTTGTTGACAAGGATGTCGATGCCGCCGTGCCTGGCGATGACCGCCGCCACCGCGGCCTTGACCGCGGCGCGGTCGGTGATGTCGAAGGCGGCAACGTCGGCCAAGAGTCCGGCGTCGGTCAGCGCCTTGGCGGCTTGCGCGAGTTCGTCCGGCTTGCGGCCGTTGAGGATCACCGTGGCGCCCGCCGTGGCCAGGCCGCGCGCGATGCTGAAGCCCAGGCCGCGATAGGCGCCGGTGACGAGCGCGACGCGCCCGCTCAAGTCGAATAATCCGCTCATCGTTTGGCGCTCCGGCTCACATGCCCATCCGGCCGTACCCCAGCAACGACATCAGCGAGCCGAGCAGCACGCCCAGCACGATGGCGCCGATGACGACGACGACGGTATAGCCCACGGCCTTTTCCGCCGGCACCTTCTTCATCACCGTCACGCCCAGGTAGAACGTGTACAGCGAATAGATCAGTGCGATGAGACCTATGAGGCCCGCGAGCATGCCGAGGATCTGGAAGATGCCGGCCAGCCACACCGCGGTGCAGGAATAGGCCACCAGCTTCAGCGACTGCAGGATATTCTTTTCGCCGCCGAAAGTCGGCGCCATCACATCGGCGACCAGCGCCACGAGATAGGCCATGATCAGCGTGAGGACGTACGTCGTGATCGCGCCCGCCACGCTTCCCCAGCGCAACAGCATGGCGACCGGGCCAATCGCCGCCAGGATCATGATGTAGCCGGTGTACAGCGCTTGCGTGGTCGTGGACTCACCGGCAATCGTCGGCCATTCCGTTTTCGGGCTCAACAGGATGTTCTTGACGCGGTCGATCATGCTCATGGGGTCCCTTTTGTCTTGTGATTTGTGATGGTGGAGTTTAGGCGAATGTAGCGCGCCTGTCTTGTTGCCGCGCGCAACGCTTCCTCATTTCACCGCGTCCGCCGTTTCCGCCGCACGCTCGAGCGCTTCGACCATGCGCGCAACACGGGCCTCCAGCGCCTCGGTCGTCAATTTCTCGCGGAACATTTCCACCATCAGCGGAAAGGCGAACGGCGTGGGACGCGCGGGCTGGACGAGCAGCGCGCGACTTCCGCGCAGGCGCGCCAGTGCCTGCGTGAGGCGCGGTGCGTCGAGATGGCGCTCCAGCACTTCGCGCACCGACTGCGCGAGCAGCAGGTTGTCAGGATCGTATTGCGCGAACACGTCGTAGAGCAGGCCGCTCGACGCCTGCAGTTGCCGCATCGATGGCGAGCGCCCCGGATAACCCTGGAATACGAGTCCCGCGACGCGCGCCAGTTCGCGGAACTGGCGACGACCCATTTCCGCGGCGTTGAGCCCCGCCAGGATGTCCGCTTCGACGTTGGGCGCCGCCAGCAGCCGGCCCAGGTCGCCCAGCGCCAGTGCGACCGGCTCGGGCGACAGCAACCCGAAGCCATAATCGTTGACCATCAGGCTGAAGGTGCGCGGCACGGCGCGCGACAGCCGATACGAGAACAGCGTGGCGAGCCCCAGGTGCGCCAGGCGTCCTTCGAACGGATAGAAGAAGAGGTAATGGCCGTCGCGCGTGGCGATGCGCTCCACCAGCCACTCGCGCTCGTCGGGCAGCGCGGACCAGCGGCGCTGCAATTCCAGCAGCGGCCGCACCAGGCGCAATTCGGGCGACGCGTAGACACCATGGCGTGCCTGCGCGATCAGGCCACGCGTGCGATCGGCGAGCAGCGAGGACAACGCCATCTTGCTGCCGGCCCAGCGCGGCACGATGGCCTTGGGCGATTTGGCCGGCATCACCCAGGCCGTCATTTCCTTGACGCGCACGAACTCGAGCACGCGACCGGCGAAGATAAAGCAATCGCCAGCGGCCAGCCGCGCGATGAACGACTCCTCGACATGGCCCAGCCGGTGCCCGTTGCGGAACTGCACGCTGATGCTGGCCTCCGACACGATGGTGCCGATCGATGCGCGGTGGCGACGCGCGATGGCGGCGTCCGGTACGCGCGCGATGCCGTCGTCGCCGATCACGATGCGCCGATACTCCGGATAGGCGTTGAGACTGGCGCCGCCGTGCACGACGAAGTCCATCGCCCACTGCCATTGCGCGTCCGACAGGTTCGCGTACGCGTGCGTGCCGCGCAGTTCCACCAGCATCTCGGCGGGAACGAAACCGGCGCCCAGCGCGCACGTGACCAGGTGCTGGACCAGCGCATCGAGGGGCGCGCGCAAGGGCGTACGGGGTTCCAGTTGGCGCTCCTGCGCCGCGTCCCGCGCCGCCGCGGCTTCCACCAGTTCGAGTGCCTGTGCCGGAACGATGGTGACCCTGGAGATGGCGCCGGGTTGATGTCCGCTGCGGCCGGCGCGCTGGAGGAGACGCGCCACACCTTTCGGCGAGCCGATTTGCAGCACCTGGTCCACCGGGGTGAAGTCGACGCCGAGATCGAGGCTCGATGTGCACACGACGGCTTTCAACTTGTTGCGCCGCAGGCCTTCCTCGACCCAGTCACGCACGTCGCGCTCGAGCGAACCGTGATGCAACGCGATGCGCCCGGCCCAGTTGGGACGCGCTTCGAGGATGGCCTGGTACCAGATCTCCGTGGCCGAGCGCACGTTGGTGAACACCAATGTGGATTGCGCGCCGTCGATCGCGCGGATCACTTCCGGCAACAATTTCAATCCGATGTGGCCGGCCCACGGAAAGCGGTCGATCGTCGGCGGATGCGCGGTGGCGATCTCGATCACCTTCGCATCGAGGCCCCTGACGATGCGGCCGGCGTTGGCGCGGGTGCCGGTCAGGCACGCCAGCGCTTCGTCGAGATTGGCGAGGGTGGCGGACAATCCCCACACCTGCAGCGCGGGACGTGCGCCGCGGACACGCGCGAGCGCCAGTTCGACCTGCACGCCGCGCTTGCTCGACATCAGCTCATGCCACTCGTCGACGACGACGGCCGACAGATGCGCAATGCGTTCGCGCCAGTCGGCGCGCGACAGCATCAGCGTGAAACTTTCGGGCGTGGTGACCAGCGCGGTCGGCAACCGCTTCATCTGCCGCGCACGCGCGGAGGCTGCCGTGTCTCCGGTGCGTACGTCGACGGTCCAGTGCGGCCGCAACGCTTGCGCCGCGCGGGCCAACGCCAATCCCGTGTCGGCCGCCAGCGCGCGCAACGGTGTGATCCACAGTACGGTCAACGACGGCGGCGCGTCGGCTTCCCCGGACGGACCCAGTATCAGCGGCGCGATCCAGGCCGCATGAGTTTTGCCCATGCCAGTGGGCGCGTGCAGCAGTCCGCTTTGACCTTCCGCGAACGCCGACCAGACTTCTTCCTGGAATGGAAACGGCGTCCAGCCCTGCGCGGCGAACCATCCACGTGCGGCGGAGAAGGCATCGTGGTCGCGGGCAGCCGCGGACACCGCAGTCGATTGCGGCGTCCATGCTTCCCACGTGTCGAGGTTGGCGGCGATGGCGGCCGCTCGTTGATCGGTGGACATGGGTCAGGGGCCGTCGGGTCGGCAACCGTGCAAGGAAGGGCGGGATGCAAGCGTAGCGCATCCGGGCGCCCCGCAACATGGCGCGTCCGCCCGGTGTGCGGTGGCGAACAGACGACGCGCGGGTTGGCGTTGAGACTTGAAGCTGGTCAAACCAAAGGAGCGCCCGTGCTTTATACAATTGCTGTGATCCTGCTGATTCTCTGGCTTCTCGGACTCGTCACCTCCTATACGGTCGGCGGCTTCATCCACATCCTGCTGGTCATCGCAGTGGTCATGGTGCTGGTCAACCTGTTCAGCGGTCGTCGCGTCCGCTAGCGTCATGAGCCACTTTCACTGTGTCGTGTGGATCGATCACCGCGAAGCGCATGTCATCGATTTCAATCCCGATGAAGCCGAGGCAAGCGTCGTGCACCCGAAGTCCCGGCACGAACACCTGCACCACAAGCAAGGGGCGGTGGGCTCGGGCAGGTCGCCGGAAGACCACGCGTACTATGAGGCGGTCGCCGCTGCCGTCAAGGACGCCGGCGAAATTCTTATCGTCGGGCCATCCACCGCGAAGCACCAGTTGATGAAGCACATGGAGGGGCACGCGCCAACCGTCGCTGCCCGCGTGGTGAGCGTGGAAACGGTCGACCATCCGACCGATGGCCAACTACTGAAATTTGCGCGCGAGCATTTCAAGGCTGACGACCGGTTGCGTTCGCAGTCCTGACCTCAGGCCAATGAGGCGCGCACGCGCTCGCGCGTGAACGGCACCGTCGTTACCCGGCCGCCGGTCGCATCGTAAATGGCGTTGGCCAGCGCGGCAGGCACCGGTGTGGACGCGGCCTCGCCGGCGCCCAGGGGCGGCTCGTGCGGGCGGACGACGAGGTCGATCAGGATTTCCGGCACCTCAGGGAAGCGCATGATCGGGTAGCTCGCCCAATCCACGCTGGTCACGCGCGATGCGTCGAACGCCACGTCTTCATACAGCGTGCGCGAAAGTGTTTGCAGTATCTGTCCTTCGATCTGCTGCTTCAGCGCATCCGGATTGATGACAAGGCCGCAGTCGTGCGCGCAGGCCACGCGCCGGACGCGGATGGCGCCGGTGGCGCGGTCGACGTCGACCTCCATGGCCATGGCGACGTAACTTTCGTTGTGCTTGTAGTGCATGTAGGCAAAGCCGCGTCCGCTGGCGGTGGCTCCCGTCGCCGCAGAAGGTGAAGGTGATGGACGCGATTGCCAGCTGATCAGCGCTGCCGCGCGGCGGATTACTTCAGTGGCGCGCGGATCGGACAAACCCTGCAGCCGGAAGTCCACCGGATCTTTTTTCGCGCTGGCCGCGAGCATGTCGGTGAAGCTCTCGACGGCGAAACAATTGCCGACCTTGCCCGGGGCGCGGATGTTCGACGGACGCAAGGGGGAGGTCGACAGCCAGTGCACGAGCACGTCCTGATGCGGCACCGCGTACGGCGGATCGCCATTCTGGCTGATGAGGCCGGTAGTGATGCCCGGCACCTGCGCGATGCCGGCGGCATCGAGGGCCAGCAACGGCATGTTGGGCAGGCTCGCGGTCGACTTGGACAGCCACATCTCGGTGCGCCACGCGCTGATCTTGCCGTCGTCACCGACGGCGCCTTCGAGCGCCAGCAATTGCGGCGGACCCTTGGGATCCCAGCCCAGTTCGTCCTGCCGCGACCACTGCACGCGCACCGGCCTGGCCGTGGCCTTCGACAACAGCGCCGCATCGGCAGCCGCATCGTCGTGTCCGTTCATCCCGTAACAACCCGAGCCGTCGAGGTAGATGACGCGCACATCTTCGCGCGGCATGCCCAACGCCTTGGCGATGGTTTCGCGAAAGCGGTGCGTGGCCTGCGACGCCGACCAGATCGTCGCCTTGCCGTTGCGCACATCGGCAACGGCGCAGGACGGCCCCATCGAGCCATGCGATTGCAGCGGCCAGAAGAACTCAGCTTTGACTTTCGTACTGCCGGTCAACACGGCTTTCGCATCGCCCTTGGACACCAGCACTTCATCCTTTTCGAAGGGCCCGGCGCGCAGCCAGTCGCGGACGGCGGCGGTACCGATGAGTGACGCCGCTTCCGTCCATTGCGCTTTCAACATCCTGGCTGCGGACATCGCATCCCATTCGTTCGGAGCGACAACGCCCAACAGGCTGCCGATGCGCACGACACGCGCGCCGGGAATGCCCTTGATCGACTTCTCATCGACCGCGACCAGCGTTGCGCCCACGCTGGGGGGCCGAACGACGCGGGCGTGCAGCATGCCGGGCAGCTTGAAGTCGTGGACATAGGTGTGCGTGCCGGTGACCTTGCCCGGAATGTCGGGGCGCGGTATCGACTTGCCGACGACGGTATACGACGCCGGGTTGCGCAGCTTGACCTTCGGATCCACCTTGAGCAGAAAGTGCGTGTCGCCGCTCATTTTCGTGATCACGTCGCGAAAAGGAATGCCCGCGCCGCCGGTCTTCAGTCGCACCTCGCCATCGGCGGTGTCGAATTCGTCGGCGGGCTGGTTCGCGCGCGTCGCGACCATGCCGATCAGCGCCTCGCGTGCCGTGGCGGCCGCCTGCCGGATCTGCACGCCGCCGCGCATGATGCCGCTGCTGCCGCCGGTCGCGCCCTGGTCCGGCGTCAGCGCGGTGTCGCCTTCGATCATCGCGATGCGGTCGATGCCGATGCCCAGTTCCTCGGCCGCCATTTGCGGGATGGCAATGCGCAGTCCCTGTCCCAGGTCGACCTTGCCGGAAAAGATCGACACGGTGCCGTTGGCGTTGACGGCAATGAAGCCGTCGACCTGATTCAAGTCGAGCGTCTTGCCTAGCGCAACATCACTGTTCGGTTGCAGTTGCGCCAATGCCGTCGTGGGCAGCGTGAAGCCGACGACCAGCGCGCCACCGGCCTGCAGGAATTCACGGCGAGCCGACGAGAAGGCCGCGGGCTGCAACCGGCCGTGCGACGGGCCTTGGAACGGGCCGTGAAATCGGCCAGCGCCCGGCGCGCTCATGCGGGCACCTTCCGCGCGGCGCTCTCCATCGCCTGCAGGATGCGCGAGTGCGTACCGCAGCGGCACAGGTTGCCGGCGAGCGCCGCCTGCGCGTCCTCGCGCGTGAAGTTCGGCTTGCGAGCAAGCAGTGCGGCGCCCGTCATCACCATGCCGGCGACGCAGTAACCACATTGCGCGGCGGATGCGCTGATGAACGCGGCCTGCAGCGGGTGCGGCTTGGCCGGCGTGCCGAGGCCCTCGACCGTCGTGATTTTCCTGCCGGTCGCCTTGGCCACCGGCAGCATGCACGAGCGCACTGCCTCATTGTCGATGATCACGGTGCAGGCGCCGCATTGCCCCAATCCGCAGCCGTACTTGGCGCCGGTCAGCGACAGCGCATTGCGCAACACGTAGAGGAGGGGCTCCTGCGGATCGCGCACGTCGACGCTGCGCGCTTGGCCATTGACCTGCAAGGTGTATATCGGCATCGCCGGGTCCCGTAGGTCAGTGGCAGGACGAAAATGATCGCATCGGCCCTGCACATTGTCCAGCCGCGCCGCTTCCGGTCGTCATTTGCAACGCAAGCCGGGGTGGCGTACCGTCCACGACGCAATCTCGCCAATCCTTGGGACACCAGACAAATGGTCATGCTTCGTGCGCGGTTCGTGGCAATGGTCGGCATGGCCCTCGCGTTTGGAGGGGACGCGTCGTTGACCTTCGCAGCGGGCTGCAAGCTGGAGACGGTGGCCACATGGCCGGTGCGGCTGGAGCGCAACAAGCTCCTGGTCGAGGGTGCCATCAACGGGCAGCCGGCGCGCATCATGCTCGACACCGGCGCCATGCGTACACTGCTGTTCCGCGAGGCGGCCAATCGCTTCAATGTCGTGCGCAGCGATGCCAAGCGCGCGCGGATGTTCGGCGTCGGCGGCGAATCGAAGGTCGAGATCGCTTCGCTGGATGAATTCCGGGTGGGCGAATTCACCCGCAAACCATGGAAGATGACCATCTCCGGCGACGGTGATCTCGGCGCCGACGTGCTGCTGGGTGCCGATTTCCTGACGCTGGTCGACATCGAGTTCGACCTCGAGCACAACACGATCCGGTTGTTCCAGGCACACGACTGCGACGGCAAGAAACTCGCCTACTGGGCGACGACCGCGACGAGCATCAATGAGGTGGCGATCGACCCCATCCAGCTGTCCCGGCCGCAGATCGTGATGGACGTCAAGGTCAATGACACGCAGATCAGCGCGGAGCTCGATTCCGGCGCGTCCTATACGGTGATCGACAAGCCGGCGGCGGCACGCGTGGGCGTCACGCCCGAAACACCGGGTGTGGTGGTCGCCGGCAAGACAACAGGATTGGGCGGCAAGGTTCTTCCCGTGTGGAATGGAAAGTTCCAGTCGTTCACGATCGGCACTGAATCAGCAAAGGACGTCCAGATCCGGTTCTCGGAACTCTTCCGTGATGCCAACTACGCGACCATCGGCCACCTCGTCCCGACCAAGGTGGAAGGGCTGCAGCAGATGCTGATCGGCGTGGATTTTCTGCGCACGCATCGCGTACTGGTCGCGCACAGCCAGCAGCGCATGTACTTCACGCACAACGGCGGGCCGGTATTCGGGTCGTCGCCCCCGATGGACGAGAATGCGGCACCGGCTTCCCCGGCCGAAGTGCCGCCCGCAGCGCCAGCGAAGTGATGTGGGCTTAGTGCCCCGCGCTCAGCCCGCGTAACGCAGGCGAACTACGCTCAGCCGCCCGCCGCCGAGGTGTGATCGCGCGTGACTACCCACGCGCCGTCCTTGCGTTCGACGATCAGGGTGAACAGCCCGTGCGGCGCCTTGTCCGGCGCGTCGCCGGCGCGCGTCAGGTGCCACTTGCCAAATACATAGACGACGTCCGGACTGATCTCGCGCACTTCGAGCAGGTCGAAGTCGAGCTTGCCCATCGCGGCTTGGTCGGGGTAACCCTTCTGGTAGCTTTTCAGCGTGGCCTGCCAGCCGTAGTTGAACTTGTCGCCGCCGGCAAAGCGGATCTCGTCGCTCTTCCAGTAGCCCTGCATGAACGCTTCGAGATCGCCGCGGTTCCACGCATCGCGCTGTACGGCGAGCACGTTGCGGGCAGCCGCGGTCGCCGGCGTGTCGACGTCGACGAGCGCGGCGGAAGTCGACAGCGCGAACAGCATCAGCGCGGTGGCAATGGCAAGCGAGAGGCGGCGCATGGCGTGAACAGGCCCTAGACGGCCATCTTGATTGCGACAGGCGCCGGCGCGGGCAGCGGCGAGCGGAACTGGGCGAGCAGGACCGATTCGCGGGTCTTGGCCGTCTTCACATGCGCCTGCCGGACGTGGCCGTAGCCGCGGATGTATTCCGGTACGGACGCCAGTTCGATCGCGGTGGAATGGTTCTGCGGCGTGAGCCTGGCCAGGATCTCCGCAACGACGGTTTCGTATTCGCCGATCAGCGCGCGCTCCATCTTGCGCTCGTCCGTGCGGCCGAAGAAGTCAAGACCCGTGCCGCGGAAGCGGCGCATCCTGGCCAGAACGCCGAACGCCTTCAGCATCCACGGACCGTACACCGATTTCTTCGGCACGCCGGTGAGGGCATCGGGCTTGTTGAAGACGGGCGGGGCCAGGTGGTATGTCAGCTTGTAGTCGCCCTCGAACTGCGCGGCGACGCGCTGCGTGAAGTCCGACTCGGCATAGAGGCGCGCGACTTCATATTCGTCCTTGATCGCGAGCAGCTTGAAGTAGTAGCGCGCCACGGCTTCCGTCAACTCCGTGATCCCTGGCATGGCCTTGGCTTCCGCGGCGCGAACCTGTGCGACCTGGTCCGTGTAGCGCCTGGCGTAGGCGGCGTCCTGGTAGTCGGTCAGGAACTTCGTGCGCCGCTCGACCATTTCGTCGAGCGACTGCGACAACCGTTGCGAATCGGGCCTGGCTTCCGCCGGAGTCGCTGCCGTGGCAACACGCGAAGGATCGATGGCCGCGAGTCGGCCCCAGTTGAAACTTTGCTTGTTGGACTCGATAGCCTGCCCATTCAACTCAATCGCGCGGAGGATGGACGCTTCGCCGAGCGGAAGGAGGCCGCGCTGGAACGCGTAGCCGACCATGAACAGGTTGGTTGCGATCGAATCGCCCATGAGGCCTGTCGCGAGTTTGGTCGCGTCGAGGAACTCGGCGTCGCCGGGCGCCACCGCGTCCTTGATTTCCCGTTCCATCGATCCCGTCGGGAAATGCAGGTCGGGTTCGCGGGTGAACTGCGCGGGCATGACCAGCGCCGTGTTGACCAGCGCCTTGGTGACGCCTTTTTGCATCTTGGCCAGCGCCTCGTAGCCGACACCGGTCAGGATGTCGCAGGCAAGCACCAGCTTGGCTTCGCCAGCCGCAATGCGCGTGGCGAACATCTGCTCCGGCTTGTCGCCGATGCGCACGTGCGAGACGACCGCGCCGTTCTTCTGCGCCAGCCCGGTCATGTCGAGCACGCTGCAGCCTTTGCCCTCCAGATGCGCGGCCATGCCCATCAGTGCGCCGATGGTGACGACACCCGTGCCGCCGATGCCGGTGATCAGCACGCTGTACGGCTCGGCGCTCGACGGCAGTGACGGTGTCGGCAGGTTGGAGAAGTCGACCGCCGCGGCTTTCCTGGGCTTGCGCAGCTGGCCGCCTTCGACCGTGACGAACGACGGGCAGAAGCCCTTCACGCAGGAGAAGTCCTTGTTGCATGACGACTGGTCGATGGTGCGCTTGCGGCCGAACTCGCTTTCGACCGGTGCGATGGACACACAGTTCGACTGCACGCCGCAATCGCCGCAACCTTCGCACACCAGTTCGTTGATGATGACGCGCTTGGCGGGGTCGGGGAACTTGCCGCGCTTCCGGCGGCGGCGCTTTTCCGCAGCGCACGTCTGGTCGTACAGCAGCACGGTACAGCCCGGGATGTCGCGCATCTCGCGCTGGACGGCGTCCATCTCGTCGCGATGATGGATGCGGATGTCGCTCGAGAAATAGTTGGCCGGATATTTTTCCGGATCGTCGCTGACGACGATGATGCGCTTGACGCCTTCCGCCGCGACCTGGGTTGCAATCATCGCCGGTGTCAGCGGGCCGTCGAACGGCTGGCCGCCGGTCATGGCGACCGCGTCGTTGTAGAGGATCTTGTAGGTGATGTTGACGTTGGCGGCGCACGCGGCGCGGATCGCGAGGATGCCGCTGTGGTAGTACGTGCCGTCGCCCAGGTTCGCGAAGATATGCTTTTCGTCGGTGAACGGGGCCTGGCCGATCCAGGGCACGCCTTCGCCGCCCATGTGCGTGTACTCGGTGGTGCTGCGGTCCATCCAGATCGCCATCACGTGGCAGCCGATACCCGCGGTCGCCCGGCTGCCTTCCGGCAGCTTGGTTGACGTGTTGTGCGGGCAGCCCGAGCAGAAATACGGCTGGCGCACGAGCTCGATGTTGGGCTTGGACAACGCGGCTTCCTTGGCGTTGATCCAGTCGATGCGCGCGCGCAGCTCTTCCAGCTTGCGCGGATGCAGCTGCAGCCGCTCGATGCGCTTGGCGATTACGCGGGCAATCATCGCCGGCGTGAGTTCGGCGGCGGCCGGCAGCAGCCAGTCGCCGTGCGGACGAACCCATTCGCCCTTTTCGTCGAACTTGCCGACGACGCGCGGGCGCACGTCGTCGCGCCAGTTGTACAGCTGTTCCTTCAGTTGATACTCGACGATCTGGCGCTTTTCCTCGACGACCAGGATTTCCTCCAAGCCTTCGGCGAAGTTGCGCACGCCTTCGGGTTCCAGAGGCCACGGCATCGCGATCTTGTAGACGCGGATGCCCATGTCGGCGCAGTCGGCCTCGGTTATTCCCAGGTCGATCAGCGCCTGGCGCACGTCGGGGTAGCTCTTGCCCGACGTGGCAATGCCCAGCCGCGGCTTGGGCGAATCGATGACGATCTTGTTCAGTTCGTTGACGCGGCAGTAGTGCAGCGCCGCGTAGATTTTGTAGTCCTGCATCCGCGCTTCGGTTTCCAGGAAGCCGTCGGGCCAGCGGATCGACACGCCGTCCATTGGCAGCGGGAAGTCGTCCGGGATGATGATCCTGGTACGCGCCGGGTCGATGTACACCGACGACGAACTCTCCACGGTATCCGCGACGCATTTGAAGCCGACCCAGCAGCCCGAATAGCGCGACATCGCCCAGCCGTGCAGCCCCAGGTCCAGGATTTCCTGCACCGACGACGGATACAGCACCGGCATCATCGCGGCGCTGAACATGTGGTCGGATTGATGAGGCAAGGTGGATGACTTGGCCGCGTGATCGTCACCGGCCAACACCAGCACGCCGCCGTGTTTGGACGAGCCCGCGTGGTTCGCATGCTTGAATACGTCGCCGCAGCGGTCCACGCCGGGGCCTTTGCCGTACCACATCGCGAACACGCCATCGACCTTGGCGCCGGGATGCAGGTTCACCTGCTGCGACCCCCAGATCGACGTCGCGGCGAGGTCCTCGTTCAATCCCGGCTGGAACTTGATGTTCGCGCGGTCCAGGAATTTCTGCGCCTTCCACAGTGATTGGTCGAGTGCACCCAGCGGCGAGCCGCGGTATCCCGAGACGAAGCCACCAGTGTTCAGTCCCGCGAGCTTGTCGCGCTGGCGTTGCAGGATCAGGAGCCGGACAAAGGCTTGCGCGCCGGTCAGGTAGACGCGGCCGGACTCGAGTTCGTATTTGTCGTCGAGCGCGACTTCACGCAACGCGGGGTTGGCAACTGAGTTGGCAACCGAGGTGGCAACTGGGGCAGCAGAGGTCATGCGGGACTCCAAAAAAGATCGTGTCTTTTGGGACGCGCGAAAGGACCGGTAGGTCTCGCGGCGTACGCGCAACGGGGATTGTGTCCCCGCAAGCGTCAGGGCGCGAATGATACTTGAACGCTCTCTGGACGTCCATGCGAGTCGGGCTAGAATCGCAGTCCTTTCGCTGCCAAAGGTCGACGATGACGTCCGACGTACTTCCCGCAATCGAAATTGCCACCGCGCCCAATCCCGACGCGACCGTGATCTGGCTGCACGGACTGGGTGACGACGGCAACGGCTGGTCGCAGGTCGTCGCCACGCTGGGCCTGCCGCGCACGATGTCGGTGCGCTTCCTGTTCCCCCACGCGCCCGTGATGCCGGTCACCATCAACAACGGCATGGCGATGCGCGCCTGGTACGACATCCGCGAGGCCAACTTCAATGCGCGCGCCGACGTGGCCGGCGTGCGCAAGTCGCAGGCGCAGGTCGAACTGATGATCGCGCGCGAAGTGGCGCGCGGCGTGTCCCCGCGGCGCATTGTTCTGGCGGGCTTCTCGCAGGGCGGGGCGGTCGCGCTGTACACCGGCGTGCGGCATGCGGGACGGCTGGCCGGCATCGTGGCGTTGTCGACCTACCTGATCGACGCGCCCAACCTGATGGCCGAAGCGTCACCGGCCAACCGCGACATCCCGATCTTCATGGCGCACGGAACGCATGATCCGGTCATAGCATTGGCCTGGGCCGAAGCATCGCGACGCGCTCTGGCCGACGGTGGCTGGAAGGTGCAATGGCACGCGTATCCGATGGCTCATGCCGCGGTGCTCGAGGAAATCACTGCATGTGGCAAGTTCCTGGTGACCGTGCTGGCCTGATCAGCCGTTGGGTCAGTCGTTCGCTTTGCTGTCCGCGGCGCTCCGCGATTTTTTGGGAGTGATTCCACGCCGCCCCAGCGCGTCGCGCAACAGGAACTCGACCTGCGCATTGGCGCTGCGCAGCTCGCCTTGAGCCAGGCGCTCGATCTGCGCCCATAGCGCCGGGTCGACGCGAAGCAGGAAGGCTTTTTTCTCGGCCATCGTTGAATTCCGCGGTGGCGCGGCCGTGGGCTAGGGCCTGTTCACACTATGGACGCCAACGCGTTGCCCGGCCAAAAACGCCCAGCGCAAGGCGCGAAGTCGAAGGTGGGTCGGGTACCCGGCAAGACTTTGCAACGCGGCGATGGGCGCTTTTGGCAGCAACCCGAAGGGAACGGGCCCCTTGGGGTGCCACTCTGCGTTGCACGCCTCGCGAAGACACCCGGTCTTCGCTTCGTCGGGCGCCTTGATTGGCGCCCCAAGCCACCCGTTCGCGTTGGCGTCCATAGTGTGAACAGGCCCTAGTGGGGCCGCCGGAAGTGCATGATCAACATCATCATCCACAGCGCCAGTGCCGCCAGGAAGGTTCCCAACAGGGTGGCGAACAGCGCGCCGGGAAGGCGCGGCGGCTGCGTGGCGTTGGCCTCGAGCAACAGCAGGTGGATGGCCGCAATGAACACCGTCATCAGCGAACCCAGCCAGTAGGCCTGCGCTTCGATGTAGCGCAACGTGGCGTCGCGCCGCGCCGGCGCAAGCCAGTAGTCGCGATGGGGGATGCTGAGTGACCTGGTGCTGTACCGCGGCAGGATGGCCATGCTGAATGCCATGAGCAGTGGCAAGCCGATCGCGAAGGCGAGCATGAAGACCAGGTAGCCGCTGCGCGTCATGGCGCCATTGGCCGCGCCGCCGGCGCCGAAATGCGAGGCGACCTGTGCGGGGAGCTGGCCGGTGGTCGCCACGATCAGCGTCGCGCTGACGAGCAGCAGCAGGAAGAAGAGCGGGCGAGCGAGCTGGATCATGGCGTCCTCATTGGGCGCGATCAGCTGTAGAGCGTGCCGGTGTTGATGACCGGCTGCACTTCGGATTCGGCGCACAGCACGACCATCAGGTTGGACACCATCGACGCCCGGCGCTCGTCGTCCAGTTCGACGACCTTTTTCGCCGAGAGCTCGGTCAGCGCCATTTCCACCATCGACACGGCGCCGTGCACGATCTTCTGCCGCGCGGCGATGATCGCCTCCGCCTGCTGCCGGCGCAGCATCACCTGCGCGATTTCGGGCGCGTAGGCCAGGTGGGTCAGTCGCGCTTCCTCGACCACGACGCCGGCCTGCTCCAGCCGCGCCTGCAGCTCCTTTACCAGTGCGCGCGCCACGACGTCCGCGCTTTCGAGCAGCGTGGGCTCGTTGGCGACATCCTTCAACTGTTCCGCGTCGTACGCGAACGACGATGCCAGATGGCGCACGGCCGATTCGCTTTGCACCTTGACGAACATCTCGTAGTCGTCGACATCAAAGGCGGCCTTGGCGGAATCGTCGACGTGCCAGACGACCACGGCGGCGATCTCGATCGGATTGCCGCGCTTGTCGTTGACCTTCAGCCGGTCGCCATTGAGGTTGCGCGCGCGCAGTGAAATCTTGCGCCGCGAGTAGAACGGATTGGTGGCGCGCAGTCCCGGCACGCGGCTGGTGCCTTTGTAGGCGCCGAACAGCTGCAGGATCGCGGCCTCGTTCGGTTGCAGCGTGTACAGGCCCGCCAGCGTCAATACGCCGACGACCATGACCACGATGGCCAACGCAAACGTGCCCCACGCGGGAAAGCCGCGGGACAGCGATTGCAGCAGGATCAATGCGCCGCCTCCCAGGAAGGCCATGGCCAGCACGATGGCGAAAAAGCCGTTGGCCGTGCCAATGCCGCGTTCCTGGTGAGACGGACCCCGTGTCGTGACTGCGCGTTCCATCGTGACCTCCGTTGGCGCGACGCGCCTTGAGCTACCCTCGCCCGGCCCGCCTTGTATCAAAATGATATCATTTTGATAACGAATGTCACGACCGTCCGTCGGCGGCCGCCGCGAGGGCGGCAGTGCCGGTACGCTATGATGTCGGCTTCGCCGCGCAGCCTCATTGCGACTCCGCCGGCCTCCGTCAACCTCGGTTTTCATTTTCCACGCGTGTCGCCAGAGCCCGTTCCCGCCGAGTCGTTCCGCCGCGATGTGCACATCATCGGCCTGGTCGCCTCCGCGCACGCGTTCTCGCACTTCTTCCAGCTGGCACTGCCGCCGCTGTTCCCGCTGTTGCGTGCCGAATTCGACGTGTCGTGGACGCTGCTCGGGATGCTTGTCGGCGTCTTCTATGCCGCCAGCGCCATTACGCAATTCGCGGCGGGTTTCGTCGTCGACCGCGTCGGCGCGCGCCCGGTCCTGCTGACCGGATTGAGCCTGCTGGCCTGCGGCACGATCCTGGCGGCGCTCACGCCGGGCATTTACTGGTTGTTCCCGATCTCCGCGCTGATGGGCATCGGCAATGGTGTTTTTCATCCCGCGGACTTTGCCATTCTCAACGCCAACGTGGCGCCGCGCCGGCTGGGTTATGCCTACTCGACGCACGGCATCGGCGGCAACCTGGGTTATGCGCTGTCGCCGATCGTGAGCTTTTCCATTGCGTCGATGTACGGCTGGCGCGTGGCGCTGGCGGTGATGGGCGTGACGGGCATCGTCGCGCTCGGCGTGCTGGCCAGCCAGCGCCGCCTGCTGACCTCGCACAAGGCGCACGACGCGCACGCGCATTCTCTGCGCGGCTCGTTCAAGATGTTCCTGCAGCCGGCGATTGCGCTGTGCTTCTGGTACTTCGTGGCGCAAACGATGGCCACCGTTGGGCTGCAGACTTTCCTGCCCTCGGCGCTCAATACCGGCTTCGCGGTGCCCCTGGCGCTCGCCACTTCCGCGGTGACGGCCTACCTGCTCGGCGCCACGGCCGGCATTGCCGCGGGCGGCTACCTGGCGACACGCACGTCGCGCCACGATCGCATCGCCGCGACGGGCTTGCTCGCGGGTGCGAGCCTGGTGGCGCTGGTCGCCGCGGGCATGGTGTCGCTCGCGATGATCATTCCGGTGTTCGTGCTGGTCGGCTTTGCCTTGGGTTCGACCGGACCGTCGCGCGACCTGATCGTGCGCAATGCCACGCCCAAGGGCGCGGCGGGGCGCGTCTACGGTTTCGTGTATTCGGGCCTCGACCTGGGCGCCATGCTGGGACCTGTGTGGTTCGGCCTGCTGCTTGACCACGGCCAACCGCGCCAGATGTTCTTTGCGGTTGCCGCGCTGCTGATGGTGGCCATCGCCACGGTGCTGCAGGTTCGCCGCCGCAACAGTTTGTCCACCCAGTCGTAGGAGCCATCATGGATCTTGGCATTGCGGGTCGCCGCGCGCTCGTCTGCGCGGCGAGCAAGGGTTTGGGACGCGGCTGCGCGGAGGCCCTGGCGCGCGAGGGCGTGGACGTGACGATTGTGGCGCGCACGGCCGGGACGGTGGCGCGAACGGCAGAGGAAATCGGCGCCGCTGCGGGTCGTAAGGTTTCGTTCGTCGCGTGCGACATAACCACAGCGGACGGTCGCGCCGCGGCACTCGCCATGTGTCCCGATCCGGATATCCTCATCAACAATGCCGGCGGTCCGCCGCCCGGCGATTTCCGCGACTGGGATCGCGACGCGTGGCTGCGCGCCATCGACGCCAACATGCTCACGCCCATCGAACTGATCAAGGCCACGGTCGACGGCATGATCGCGCGCAAGTTTGGCCGCATCGTGAACATCACCTCGGCCGCGGTGAAGGCGCCCATCGACGTGCTGGGCCTGTCCAACGGCGCGCGCAGCGGGCTGACCGGATTCATCGCCGGCCTGTCGCGCAAAGTAGCCAGCAACAACGTGACCATCAACAACATGCTGCCCGGGTACTTCGATACCGACCGTCTCAAGGGCACGATGGCCGCGCGGGCAAAAAGTACCGGCAAGTCGATCGAAGAGACGATGACGCTGGCGAGAGCCGCGGTGCCTGCTGGCCGCTTCGGCAGCGCCGCCGAATTCGGCGCCATGTGCGCGTTCCTGTGCAGCACGCAGGCCGGCTATGTTGTCGGCCAGAACATCCTTCTCGACGGCGGCGCGTACCCCGGCACGTTCTGAAACGCCAGAACCATCGGATCAGATGAGTCAACGATGATCGACCTCTACTACTGGACCACGTCCAACGGCCACAAGATCACCATTTTCCTGGAGGAGGCGGGCCTTCCGTACACGATCAAGCCGATCAACATCGGCCGTGGCGACCAGTTCCACCCCGACTTCCTGAAAATCTCGCCCAACAATCGTATCCCGGCGATTGTCGACCACGCGCCGCCTGATGGTGGCGAGCCGCTCGCGATGTTCGAGTCCGGCGCCATCCTGATGTACCTGGCCGGCAAGATCGGCCGCTTCTATCCGTCCGACCTGCGCGGGCGCTGCGATTGCGCGCAGTGGCTGTTCTGGCAGATGGGGGGACTGGGGCCGATGGCCGGGCAGAACCACCACTTCGCGCTGAATGCGCCGGAAAAAATTCCCTACGCGATCGAGCGTTACATCAAGGAAACGGGACGCCTGTATGGCGTACTGAACAAGCGCCTGGAAGACCGCGAGTTCATCGTCGGCGACTACTCGATTGCCGACATGGCCTGCTATCCGTGGGTGCAACCGGAGCGCCAAAGCCAGGACCTCGATAACTTCCCGCACCTCAAGCGCTGGAAGTTGGCGATCAAGGCGCGTCCGGCCACCCAGCGCGCGTACGCCGTGGCAGAGAAAATCAACGTCTAGCCGACGCGATGGCCAGCGCCGCCGGCAGCGCGTTGTCCGCTTCCAGCGCGGGAGCGAAGACGCCCGCGGCGGCCAGGTCCGTCGCGCGCTCGAGTGCCACATCGACATCGAAGGCGATGTCGCCGTCCGGTTCCGCTTGGCCGGTGGCGCGCACGGCGAGGAAGTCGTGTACGCGCCGGTCCATGAGGTGTGAGGTTTCGACCTTGCCCAGCGCGTTGTAGATCGATTCGACACGGCCCGGAAATTTTCTTTCCCACTCGCGCAGCATCAGTGTCACCTGCTTGCGCTGCAGGTTCTCCTGCGAGCCGCACAGCGTGCACGGAATGAGCGGGAACTGCATCACCTCGGCATAGCGCGTCAGGTCGCGTTCGCGCACGTAGGACAGCGGGCGGATGACGACATGCTTGCCGTTGTCGGAGACGAGCTTGGGCGGCATCGTCTTCAGCTTGCCGCCGAAGAAGAGATTGAGGAAGAACGTGGCGAGCAGGTCGTCGCGATGGTGTCCCAGCGCAATCTTGGTCGCGCCCAATTCCCCCGCGACGCGATACAGCACGCCGCGGCGCAGGCGCGAACACAGCGAACACATCGTCGCGCCTTCCGGGATCAACCGCTTGACGACGGTGTAGGTGTCCTGCTCCGCGATGTGGAATGGCACGCCGCGCGCGGTCAGGTAGCGGGGCAGCACATCGGCCGGAAAGCCGGGCTGCTTCTGGTCCAGGTTGACGGCGACGATGTCGAAGTGCACCGGCGCCTTGTCGCGCAACGTCAACAGGATTTCGAGCAGGCCGTAGCTGTCCTTGCCGCCGGAAAGGCAGACCATCACACGGTCGCCGTCCTCGATCATGCCGTAGTCGGCGATGGCCTGGCCCACTTGCCGGCGCAGGCGGCGCTTCAGCTTGTTGATCTCGAATTCGGCCTTGCGCGGATCGCGGGCGATCGCAGCTTGTGGCGGAACGGTGTTCGCCATGGCGAGGTCAGTCGCGCTGGAACTTGATGTCGACGTCCACGTCGGCGTTGCCGCCGCTCGCGGGCGCTTCGAACTGCCATTGCAGCAACGCACGACGCACGGCGCGATCGAACACGCGCGGCGGCTGCGCATTGACGATGTCGACGCCCGTGACCTTGCCGCGCCCATCGACATGAAGTCGTGCGGTGACAGTGCCGCTTTTCAGTCCGTCGGCGGCGGCTTCTTTCGGGAACTCCGGCTGCTCGCGGCTGATCGCCCGCAGTGGCGCAGGTACCGGCGCAGGCGCGGCGGGACGCGGTACAGGCGCCGGGTTTGCGGCCGCCAGCTGCACAGGAGGCGGCGGTTCCGCTCGCGTGGCGGCAGCCGTGGAAACGGGCGCGGGGGCGGGCAGCGCTGCGGTGGCAGTCGCGGCCGGCACGGGCACCGCCGCAGTGAACGCGGCTGCAGTGGGTGCTGCACCAGGTGCCGCCATGGGCGCAGCGGCGGGCGCAGCGGCGGATGCAGGTAGCGCAACGCCGGCGGGCGGCGGCACGCTCACGGCCAATGGGGACAACCCCGGCCGGATTTCCACGCGCCGTTCCGGCGGCGGTGCGTTGCCGCGAAGCACCGTTGCAGTCGCCGCAACGCCGACGTAGGAAGTCGCCTCGTTGGCGCGAGCCGGCGCGGCGGTTCCACCCGTTGGCACCTCCGTTGGCAATTCAGTTGGCACGCCGGTTCTCACATTTGCCGGCGCGCTGGTCGTGGGTGACAGCGTGGCGACGACGGCGGCTGGCACCGTACGGCTTGAAGGTTCTGTGGAACGCGTGGCATACCAGATGCCCGCGGCCACCAGCAGTGCCAGTGTGCCTGCCGTGAGCGCCCTCGCCGGTGCGCGGCGCGTGCTGCCACCGATCACGACCGGCGTCATCAACGCCGTCGCGGTGGCGGGGGTCATCGCGGACGCGGGTTCCCGAGGCGCCACGGTTGTCGCGCCATGCAATTGGACCAGGCGCAGCTCGGTGAGTCGCGCCAGATCGCGCTCGAGCTTTGCCGGCTCGAGGTGAAATTTCCGCGCAAGTTCGTCGGCTGTCGACGGATTCTGTAACAACGTCAACACCCGGCGTTGGCCCAGCGCAAGGCCCAGCGCGGGCAGCGACAGTTCGGCGTCGCCGGCGGGCGTTCTGGCGAACAGCGTGGAGGAGTCGAAGGTCATTGTATTTATTGGGGAAAAAGCCCGCCTGACAGCGCGATCCGGGGGCGGATGTTAGCATGCCGGCGCGCGGTCCGTGCCATTAGCCCCATGGCCGATCCCGAACCATGCGCCAGCACCGGCGACTTACCCCACAAATAGCAAAAAATAGACCCGAACGACTGCAAACGATGAATCCACGCATTTCCAGCCAATTCGATGGTGGCGCCATCACTGTTGTCGACGCTACCGACCGCGACGACATTCACCTCCAGCTGCGACCGGATTCCCAAGCCGATATCCGGCAATGGTTTTACTTTCGATTGCAGGGTGCCGCCGGGCGCGCGACCCGGTTGCGCATCACCGATGCCGGACAAGCCACCTACCCGAGCGGCTGGTCCGGCTATGCCGCGGTCGCGTCCTACGATCGCGTCGCGTGGTTTCGCGTGCCGACGACCTTCGACGGAACGCAGATGGTCATCGCGCACACGCCGCTGCACGACAGCGTCTACTACGCCTACTTCGAACCCTATTCGTGGGAGCGGCACCTGGAACTGCTGGGACGCGCCGATGCGTCGCCGCGCGCGCGGGTGCGCGACCTGGGCGCGACTGTCGAAGGCCGCGACATGAATCTGGTGACTGTGGGCGCGCCTGGCGAAGGGAGGAAAGTGCTGTGGGTCATCGCGCGCCAGCATCCCGGCGAGACGATGGCCGAGTGGTTCGTCGACGGCATGATCACCCGCCTGCTGGACGACAGCGACCCGGTGGCGCGCGACCTCCATGCCCGCGCAGTGATCCACATCGTGCCGAACATGAATCCCGATGGCAGCGTGCGCGGCAACCTGCGCACCAATGCGGCGGGCGCCAATCTCAACCGGGAATGGATGATGCCCTCGCTGGAGCGCAGTCCGGAAGTCTTCCACGTGCGCGCGGCCATGCAGGCGCAGGGTGTGGACGGTTTTCTCGATATCCATGGTGACGAAGGGCTGCCCTACGTATTCACCGATGGCAACGAGCGGCTCGCGAACTATTCGCCGCGCATGGCCGCGCTTGAACAAGGCTTCAAGACGGCGCTGCAATTCGCCAATCCGGATTTCCAGAATGTCCACGGCTACCCGTCGGACAAGGACACCAAGGTCAACCTGACCATTGCATCGAAGTGGGCCGGACATACGTTCGGTGGACTGGCGCTGACCCTCGAAATGCCGTTCAAGGACAACGCCGAGCGACCGGACGCCGTACATGGCTGGAGCGGTGCGCGGTCGCGACGGTTGGGCGCCGATGCGCTGACGGCGTTGCATGCGATGCTGCCGTCGTTGTGACGATCGCTCGGCTGCCGTCGTAAACTCTTCTCTTCCACGTATTGCGGGGGACGGACATGCAGACGATCCTGGTTGCCAATCCCAAGGGCGGCAGCGGCAAGACCACGTTGGCGACCAACATCGCCGGCTGGCTCGCCGGCAAGCGCCAGCGGGTCGCGCTGGCCGACACGGATCCGCAGCGTTCCTCCAGCGAATGGCTGGCAAGGCGGCCGCCATTGTTTCCACCCATCGGCGGATTCGAAGGCGAAGTGCGAAAGAAAGACCTGAAGGCCGTCGCGCCCGAGTGGCTCGTCGTGGACAGTCCGGCGGGCCTGCACGGAGACGCGCTGCGCGACGCGGTTCGCCGCGCTGATGCGCTGCTGGTGCCTGTGTCGCCATCGGCGTTCGACATGGCGGCGACGCGGCACTTCCTCGACCAGATTGGCGACTACAAGGCCGTGAAGGAGGGCGGCATCGCGGTGGGCATCGTCGGCATGCGCGTCGACGCGCGCACGCGTTCCGCGGCCGAGCTCGATGACTTCCTCGACGGCTTCGACTATCCCGTCGTCACGCATTTACGCGACACGCAGGTGTATGTCTATTGCGCGCGCGACGGATATTCGGTGTTCGATCTGCCGCGCTCGCGCGGCGAGCAGGATTGGGAGCAGTGGCGGCCGCTGACGCGCTGGATCGCGAAGCACGCGGCGGTGAAGTCGTCCTAGAAAAAGAATCGTCAACCTGGAAAAAGAAACGGCCGGCCACCTCGCGGTGTGCCGGCCGATTACTTTTACGCGCGTCAAAATCCGACGCGCATTTGACTTGTTACTTCTTCGGTGCGGCGGCTTCCTTGGCGGCGTCGACAGCCTTGGCAGCGGCATCCTTGGTCGCGTCGGCAGCGCCCTTGGCGGCTTCCGTCGTCTTGGCGGCGGCATCGGCTGCGGCGGCCTTGGCGGCGTCGGCGGCCTTGGCAGCGGCATCCTTGGCGGCGGCGGCAGCTTGTTCGGCCGATGCCTTGGCGGCGTCAGCGGCTTCCTTCGCCTTGTCGCCGCAAGCGGTCAACGTGGTCGCGAGTACCAGCGCCGCAAGTGCGGCAAACAAACGGGTCTTCATGGGTTCCCTCCGGTTCGATTGTGTGGGTGGCGGCGGGGCCTGCGAAAACCGCACCCGTCGAGCGACGATTTTAGCCCATCCAGAACCCGCTTGTCCTACCTGCGGGTGCCCGCTGCGCGTTCTGGCAGCGGCACCGTAGCGCGAATGCGACGGTCGCGAACGCTGCCATGCCAACGGCATTGGCGGGAGCGGCGATTACTACGGAAAGCTGCGCGCCAAACGCGCGCGCCGACGCTCCTGCAGCGCCAGCATGACCCCACTCGCCACGATGATCGCCATGCCGACCGCCGACCAGCCATCGGGAAGCTGACCGAAGACCAGATAGCCGAGCAACGTCGCCCAGATCATCTGGATATAGGTGAACGGTGTCAGCACCGATGCGGGAGCGATCAGGAACGCGGTGATGAGGAGCCAATGCGCGGTGCCGGCAAAAAGCCCCAGCAGCAAGAGCAGTCCCGCTTCGCGCCAGGATAGCGCCGCCCCGTCGAAGCCCCACGGCAGCGCCAACGTCAAGCCGACCGCGCCGATCAGGGCGCTGTAGAAAAGCGTGGTGTGTGCGCTGTCGCCGGGCAGCTTGCGCGTCAGCAACTGGTAGAACGCGTTGCAGACGGCTGTGCCAAGCAGCAACAGGACGGCCGGATGCAATACCGAGGATCCGGGGCGCAGCAATACCAGGATGCCGGCAAAACCGGCGAGGGCGGCGATACCCTGCGCACGCGTCGGCTTCTCGCCCAGCACCGGCTGCGAGAACAGCACGATAAGGATGGGCGCGAGGAACGTTATTGCCGAGCCTTCCGCCAGCGGCAAGTAGCGCAGGCCGGCGAAGAAACACGCCGTGGCAGCAAGCAGGAACGCGGAGCGGATGAGCTGCATCCGCAGGTTGCGCGTGCGCCAGAAACCCGGTCCTGCGCGATGCCACACGAACGGCGTGACCACCAGCATCTGTCCCAGGTAGCGCGCCCAGACCACGAGGAACAGCGAGTGGTCCCGCACCAGATATTTAGCCGTGGTGTCGAGCGCGGTCAGGCACAGTCCCGCCAGCAGGAACAGGGGCAACGCCTGGCGTAGCGGGTGCGGTGTGTGCGGCACCCGCTACCGTTCACGCCGCCTTGACGAGATCGCGCAATACGAACGGCAGGATGCCGCCGCCGTTGTAGTAGTCGACCTCGATCGGCGTGTCGATGCGGCAGAGCACGGTGACATTGCGCGTCCTGCCGTCCTTGCTCGTGATGACCAGCGTGAGGTCCTGCTGCGGCTTCACGTCCTTGGGTACCACGATGTCGATCTTCTCGTCGCCGGTGAGACCGAGCGACTGGATGGAATCGGTGCCCTTGAACTGCAGCGGCAGCACGCCCATGCCGACCAGGTTGGAGCGATGGATGCGCTCGAAGCTGCGCGCGACGACCGCCTTGACGCCCAGCAGCTGCGTGCCCTTGGCCGCCCAATCGCGCGAGCTGCCGGTGCCATATTCCTCGCCGCCGAAGATCACCGTCGGCGTCCCCTGCGCGACGTACTTCATCGCCGCGTCATAGATGAACATCTTCTCATTCTCAGTTCCGTCATCACTTTGAAACAGCGTGACGCCGCCTTCCTCCCGCGTGCCGTCGGCGCGCGGCGGCACCATCAGGTTCTTGATGCGCACGTTGGCGAAGGTGCCGCGCATCATGATCTCGTGGTTGCCGCGGCGCGAGCCGTAGCTGTTGAAGTCGGCCTTGCTGACGTTGTTCGCGAGCAGCCATTTGCCCGCCGGCGAATCCGCCTTGATGGCGCCGGCAGGGGAGATGTGATCGGTGGTGATCGAGTCGCCGAACAATCCCAGCACGCGCGCGCCCTTGATGTCGGTGGTGGGCTTTGCCTTCATCTCAAACCCGTCGAAGAACGGCGGCTTGGCGATGTACGTCGACGTCGGCCAGCCATAAACCTGGCCGGTGGCGCCTTCGATGGTGCCCCACAGCGGATTGGCGGTGGCCAGGCTGCCGTAGAGCTTGCGGAACGTCGCGGGCTCGCGTGCGAACGGCAGCACGGCGGCGATCTCGTGCGATGTCGGCCAGATGTCCTTGAGGAAAACGGGCAGCCCATTGTTGCCCGTGCCCAGCGGCTCGGTCGTCAAGTCGCGCAACACCGTGCCGGCGATCGCGTAGGCGACCACCAGCGGCGGCGACGCCAGGAAATTGGCCTTGAGATTGGGGTGGATGCGCGCTTCGAAATTGCGATTGCCGGACAGCACCGCCGCGCAGATCAGGTCGTTGGTGACGATCGCGTCGTTGAATTCGGCGGCGAGATCGCCGGCATTGCCGATGCACGTCGTGCAGCCGTAGGCGGCGACGCCGAAGCCGAGCTGTTCGAGATAGGGCAGCAGGCCGGCCTTGGTCAGGTAGTCGGTCACCACGCGCGAGCCCGGCGCCAATGAGGTCTTGATGTGGCGCTTGACGGTCAACCCGTGCTCGACGGCCTTCTTGGCGAGCAGTCCCGCGGCGAGCAGCACGCCGGGGTTCGACGTGTTGGTGCACGACGTGATGGCGGCGATCAGCACGTCGCCGTTGCCGATCGACACGTGCCTGCCATCGGGTTCGCTGACGCGATCCGGCGTGGGACGGTTATCGACCATCTCCACGAGATCGCGTGGTTGTCCATTGGCCGGCACATTCATCGATGCGTCGCTGATCGCGCCCACGCCGTCGGAAGTGCGCGCCGTCGTGATGCGCTTGTTCAGGTCCGCCGCATTCTTCGCAAAGCCGTTCTCGCCGATCGGCTTGCTGAAAAGTTCCGTGAACTTGCCCTTGAGGTTGGACAGCTCGATGCGATCCTGCGGACGCTTGGGGCCGGCCACCGACGGCTTGATCGTTGTCAGATCGAGCGTGACCACCTGTGTGTAGTCGATGTCACCGGCGCGCGGCACGCCAAACAGGCCCTGCGCCTTGAAGTAGGCGGTGAACGCGTCGACTTCGGCTTCCGTGCGGCCGGTGGCCACCAGGTAATCGACCGTCGCTTCGTCGACCGGGAAGAACCCCATCGTTGCGCCGTATTCGGGCGCCATGTTGGCGATGGTGGCGCGGTCAGGCACAGCGAGCGATGCCGTGCCTTCGCCGAAGAATTCGACGAACTTGCCGACGACCTTTTCGCGACGCATGAGTTCGGTGACCGTCAGCACGAGGTCGGTCGCGGTGATGCCTTCGTTGAGCTTGCCTTTCAACTCGACGCCGACGACGTCGGGCGTGAGGAAATACACCGGCTGGCCCAGCATGCCGGCTTCCGCCTCGATGCCGCCCACGCCCCAGCCGACGACGCCGATGCCGTTGATCATGGTCGTGTGGCTGTCGGTGCCGACCAGCGTGTCCGGGTAGTAGAGGCCATTCTTGCTGTGGACGCCGCGCGCCAGGTATTCGAGATTGACCTGGTGCACGATGCCGATGCCCGGCGGCACGACGCCGAACGTGTCGAACGCCTGCATGCCCCACTTCATGAATTCGTAGCGCTCGTTGTTGCGCGAGAACTCGAGTTTCATGTTGAGGTCGAGCGCGTCCTTGGTGCCGTAGTGATCGATCATCACCGAGTGGTCGACCACGAGGTCGACCGGCACCAGCGGCTCGATCAGTTTCGGGTTCGTGCCCATGTCGGCGGCCACATTGCGCATTGCGGCCAGGTCGGCCAGCAACGGCACGCCGGTGAAGTCCTGCAGCACGACGCGCGCGACGACGAATGGAATTTCGTCCGTGCGCGCACCCTTGGGCGCCCAATTGGCAAGCTGCCTGACGTGTTCCTCGGTCACCTTCTTGCCGTCGCAATTGCGCAGCACCGACTCCAGCACCAGGCGAATCGAAACCGGCAGGCGCGAAACCTTGCCCACCCCTGCGGCCTCGAGCGCGGCCAGCGAGTAGTACTTGCCGCTGCTGTTGGCCAGCTTGAACGACTGGAGGGACGAGTACAGGTTGTGGCTCATTGCGGGACCTTCGGAGTTGCGGAGGGCGCAGCCTTCGGTTGCGGCGGCGCGGCGCGTTGCGGGTTGGCGTAGGACTTCATGTTGAACTTGCGACCCTCGGCGGAGACCACGTCGCCCGGCGTGAGGCCGTCACGGCAGGGTCCGGTGTTCCTGCCTTCGATCGTCGTGTTCGCGTCCTTCATCCCCATCAGCGGCGGATCGTAGGTTGCCGTGACGACGGTCTTGTACGCGGTGTCACCCTGGACAGTCATCACCGAGTGCGACGTCATTGTGCTCTCGCCGACCTTGCATACCGAGTCGCCGATGTACTTGTCGCCTTCACGGCGCACGTCCAGCTTCGAGCACAGGTCGCGGCTCAGGCCCTTGCCCATGTCCATCATCTGCTTCTGGACGACGGCGTCGGTGCACATCGTCATCTTGTTCGGCCTGGCGTCAGCGCTCTTGCTGCTGCTGGTGGTCATTTCCCACTGACCGGGCTTCAGTTGCGGATAGTCCTGGGCCAGCGCGGGAGCGACGTGGCCAATGACGCCGGCTAGCGAAGCGACGATCAATCTGAAAGTGAAGCGCATGCGTGTCTCCGGGGTTCGCGCGGGTGAGGCAGGGATCGGTTGCGGGTTCATATCGCCATCATGTCGACGAATTCGTTGACGGGCAGCGCGCCGAGTGTGGTGGCGTCCAGCGCGACGTCGAGGATCGTCGTGCGCTGTTTTTCAGGGAAGCGGCGCGCAAGATTGGTTTTGAACTTCTCGATCAGCACGGGAATGCCTTCCTTGCGGCGACGGCGGTGGCCGATCGGGTATTCGACGACGATTTCCTTTGTCTTGCTGCCATCCTTGAACTTGATGGTGATGGCATTGGCGATCGAGCGCTTGTCCGGGTCGTGGTAATCCCTGGAGAACGACTTGTCCTCCACGCACACCATCTTGTCGCGCAGCACATCGATGCGCTGGTCACGGGCGATGCTGTCTTCGTAATCCTGCGCCGTGAGGCGGCCATGGATCAGCGGCACCGCGACCATGTACTGGATGCAGTGGTCGCGGTCGGCCGGGTTGTCGAGCGGTCCTTTCTTGTCGATGATGCGGATCGCCGACTCGTGGGTGCGGATCGTGATCTTCGCGATGTCGTCGAGACGGTCCTTCAGCTTCGAATGGAGCTGCATCGCGCCTTCGACGGCCGTCTGCGCGTGAAACTCCGCCGGGAACGAGATCTTGAACAGCACGTTCTCCATCACGTAGCTGCCGTAGGGCCGCTGGAACTCGAACGGCT
>JANMCH010000083.1:0-38169 GCA_031361045.1 Betaproteobacteria bacterium
TGGCGTGGTCGACAAGACCGTCACCGGTCCCAAAGGTGGTGTGAAGACGGTCGACAATTCCCGCGGCGCCGATGGCGCAATCGACTCGACCATTACCCATGCGAACGGTGGCGTGTCCACCGTCGATCGCTCGAAGAACGCGGATGGAACCACGGACAAGGTCGTCACGACGACGCGTCCGTGACACCCCTGTCGCGGAAATGAAAACGGGCGCCAGCCATGGCGCCCGTTTTCTTTCTTCCGGCTACCACCGTCACCGGTGGCATTTTTCGCTTACACGCGGCGCTTGTACTCACCGGTGCGCGTGTCGATTTCGATCTTGTCGCCGGTGGTCACGAACAGCGGCACCTGCACTTCAAAGCCGTTGGCGAGCTTGGCGGGCTTCATGACCTTGCCGGACGTGTCGCCCTTGACCGCGGGCTCGGTATACGACACTTCGCGGTCGACGGTGTTGGGCAGTTCCACCGAAATGGCCTTGCCATCGTAGAACGTGAGCTCGCAAGGCAAACCTTCGGCGAGATAATTCAGCGCGTCGCCCAGGTTTTCCTTCTCGACATCGAACTGGTTGAACTCGTTGTCCATGAACACATACATCGGGTCGGCGAAGTAGGAGTACGTCACTTCCTTCTTCTCGAGCTGGACGGTGTCGAACTTGTCGTCGGCGCGATACACGGTTTCCGTGCCGCTGCCGGACAGCAGGTTCTTCATCTTCATCTTGACGACCGACGCATTGCGGCCTGACTTGGTGAATTCGGCCTTCTGCACGACCATCGGGTCCTTGCCGACCATGATCACGTTGCCGGCGCGTACTTCCTGAGCGAGTTTCATTGCGGTTCCTGCGGGCTGATTGGGGTGGTAGTGTATTGGGGAAACCCTTAATTATAAACGACTTTCACAGAACTTGACCAGCCCCCTCGCCAGGTCGTCCTGGCGCGCCAATTGACCGGCCCAGAGACGCCCGCGCGCGCCCAGTGCCGGCAGCGCGGCCCGAAACGCCGGCCACGCGTCGACCGTCTCCTCGGGTAGCTGTTCATTCCACGCTTGCCAGAAGGCCCGCTGGGCCTGGACCGCGGCAGGGGCCAGGCCGGATTCATACCGGGTGAGCAGCGCGTCGAGCTTCACCAGGTGGGCGTCGGCGTCCTGCGGATAGATGTGCCAGAGCAGCGGCTGCGCGGCCATCAGCGCGCGCACCAGCGAGTCTTCGCCGCGCACGATGTTGAGATCGCAGGCCCAGAGCCGGCGGTCGAACGCATCCTGGTCGACGAACGGCGCGACGACGAGCGTCAGGCGGCCGCGCGTTGTCGGTGGGCCCGGATGCGGCACCGCACCCCCGGTCCAGCGGTCGAGCTCCGCCAGCGCCACGCCTTCCGGCACGATGCAGACGATGTCCTCGTCGCCTTCGGCCCACGTGTCGAGCAACGCCGGCAATGCGGGATTCGCATAGCAGAACAGCGAGACGGTCAACGCCGGGGCGGGGAGTTCGATACCGAGCGCGCGCCAGAGCGCGACGCGCGCACCGCGGTCGCGCTGGAACGCATCGCGGGTTGCGAGCAGTGCGTCCTCGCGCAGCAGCCCACCGGTGGCCGGGGTGAATCCCGGAAACCAGAACCAGCACGTCAGCGGTAGCTTGGGATGCGGCGACGGCAATGCGTGCGCACTCTCCACCCACGGTTCCGCCGACAGGTATTCGAGATTGATCCACACCGGGCGGCGCGGCGCGCTCGCCATCGCGTCGCGATACTCGCCCGCGAGGCCGCAGCCGAAACCCTCGATGACGACATCGGGCGCCGCAAACGGCGCGGGCTGCGACACGCTGCAGCGGCGCACGCGCACCGAGCAGGCTACCTGGTCGTCGCGCCGCGGATCGAGCGCGGGTTCGATGCGCGCGAGGCTCGCCACGTCATCGATCCACAAGGTGACCACGAGACCATGTTCGGCGGCGAGCTGCCGCGCAAGCCGCCAGCACACGCCGGCGTCGCCATAGTTGTCGACGACGCGGCAGAAGATGTCCCAGCGCAACGAGGGTGTCATGGGTGGATGTCAGCGGCCGGGAACGCGGTGTCGATCATGTCGCGCATTATGGCAAGGCCGTCGCGACGCGCATAATCGGGGAATTCCAACGCAGCGGGGACCGCTTCCGACATGGCCGGCGAATTCCAGATCGACGTCATATCCGACGTGGTGTGCCCATGGTGCTACATCGGGCAGCGCCGCTTGGCGGAGGCCTTGGGCCAGCTGCCCGACGACGACGATGCGCGGCAAACGCCCATCCGCTGGCACCCGTTCCAGCTGAATCCCGACTTGCCGCAGGAGGGCGTTCCCCGCAAGGCGTACCTTGAAGACAAGTTCGGCGGCCCTGAGCGGGCTGCGCAGATCTACGCGCGCGTGGCCGCTGCGGGAGCCACCGTGGGCATCCCGTTCGCGTTCGACCGCATCGTGCGCCAGCCCAATACCCGCGACGCGCATCGGCTGATCGCGTGGGCTCAGGCGCAGCGCGACGCGAGCGACCTGGTCGAGCGACTCTTCCGTGCCTACTTCATCGACGGGCGAATGATCGGCGACCCTACCGTGCTGGCGGCAATTGCCGGGGAAGCCGGGTTCGACGCCGACGCAGCGCGCGCAATGCTCGACTCCGAGGAGGGTGCGGACGCGGTGACGCTGATGGATCAACGGGCGCGGGAAATCGGCGTGCAGGGCGTGCCGTTCATCATCTTCAACCAGCACATCGCGGTGTCCGGCGCGCAGGAACCGGCAACGCTGCTCGACGCCATCGCGCAGGCGCGTTCGGGCTAGGAGATTCCGCGCTGCGCTCGGAATGACACCCCAGGTAGGTCGCCTCAGGTAGGTCGCCGCAGGTGGGTCGCCTCAGGTACGTAACGCGGTGCGACGCACGGAAAACGCGTTCCACCCAAGCACGGCAAACACCACCGCCAGTCCGACGACGTCGGGCCAGAACCGGTTGAACACGAGGATGAGGCCGGCGAGCGAAAGTGCAATTGTCGACACGCGCGAAAGCGGCGCACGGAAGTAGCCGATGTAGGCCGCCGACAGCGCAATGATGCCGACCACGCCGCAGAATGCCGCGGACAGGAACGCGCTCCATGTGAAGTCGATGAACAGCAGCGCGGGTGTGTAGACGAACATGAACGGCACCAGCGCCTTGCCCATCGACAGGCGGAACGCGGTGAAGCCCGTGCGCATGGGCTCCGACCCGGCGATACCCGCAGCGGCGAACGCCGCGAGCGCCACCGGCGGCGTGACGTCCGCCAGGACACCATAGTAGAAAACGAAGAAGTGCGTCGCCAGCAACGGGACACCAAGAAGTGCCAAGGCCGGTGCCGCGATCGAGGCCAGGATGATGTAGGTGGGCGTCGTCGGAATGCCGGTGCCCATCATGATGCAGGCGATGGCGACGAAGATCAGTCCGAAAAAAACCTGGCCGCTCGTCTGGGTGAAGAGGTTGAACGGGTCGATGGCGCGGAACGCGTCCGCCACGGTTGCCGCCAGTTCGACCACCGCGCCCGAGAACTTGAAGCCCAGGCCCGACAACGTCAGCGTACCCAGGATCAGTCCGACGCAGGCACATGCGGCGCCGATGGCGAGCGCATATTTGGCGCCCTCGGACAAGCCGGCGATCAGCGGCTTCCAGGTCAGCGTCTGGCCATGCAGGCGGTCGTTGCCGAAGTGGCGCGCGATCAGCGGAATGTACGAGCAGACGAAACAAAGCACGATGCCCCAGAAAGCCGACAGGAACGGTGTGAAGTCGAGCATCAGCATCGTCACCAGCGCAATCAGCGGAAAGACCAGGTGCCAGCTCGACGCGACCACGTTCTTCAACTTCGGTATCAGGTCGGGCTCGACGCCTTGCAGCTTCAGCCGCTTGGCCTCGAAGTGGACCATCAGCAGGCACGCGAGATAGTGGAACAGCGCCGGGACGATGGCGATGATCACGAGTTCCTTGTAGGGAACGCCGAGCAACTCGGCCATGACGAATGCGGAGGCGCCCATCACCGGTGGGGTGACCTGTCCTCCGCATGACGCCGACGCCTCGACCGCGCCGGCGAAGCGCGCGCTGAAGCCGTACTTCTTCATCATCGGGATCGTCAGCGACCCGGTGGTCACCGCGTTGGCGACCGCGGAACCGCTGATCATGCCGAACAATCCCGACGACACCACGCAAACCTTGGCCGGTCCGCCGGAATAGCGGCCCGCGACGATGGTCGCGAGTTCCATGAACAGCCGGCCGAGGCCGGTCATTTGCGCCAGGATGCCAAACAGTACGAAATGGAAGACGTAGGTGGCCACCACGCCAACGGCGATGCCGTAGATGCCCTCGGTGCCGACGTAGATGTGATTGACGACGCGCACGACGCTGTAACCGCGATGCGCGAGCACGCCCGGCATGTAGCGGCCGAGCAGCGCGTAGAGCAGGCACAGCATGCCGATGCACGGCAGCAGCGGTCCCATCGTGCGGCGCGACGCCTCCATCACCATGATGATGGCGAGCACGCCCATCATGTAGTCCTGCGCGATGGGCGAGCCCACGCGCGCGATGAAGATGTCGTCGAAGAAGACGATGAGGTAGAGCGAGACACCGGCCGCGAAGAGCGACAGCGGCCAGTCGATCCACGACGGCTTGTCGTCGTAGCCGCCGAACTTCCTGACCGGCAACGTGATCGCCGCGACGATTCCGACCAGCACCAGGAACATCCATCCGTTTTTCAATTCACCCGTCGCCGACAAGCGATCGACCAGGTCCCATGCCAGGAACAGGTAGAACGTCGCGAAGGACAGCGCCCAGCCCCATTCCTTGGCGATGGCCGACGCGATGGACGCAGGTCGCGGGCGAGGGAAGACCAGGAAAATGAGGCCCAGCACGAGGGCCAGGTGAAACGCGCGGTGTTTGATCTCGACCAGCAGGCCGAAGCCCGCCGTGTAGATGTGAAAGCCCGAGAGGATGACGGCGATTGTCGTCACCAGCATGCCGACCGGCCCGACCAGCTTGCGGAAGTTCGACTCGTGGTCGTACTGGCGGATGAGCTTGGCCTGCTGTTCGGCCGAGACCGCCTCGATCTGGTCGGTCAGCGCGCTCGAATGCGGATTGGAAGGCGCGCCGGTCATCGCTTGCAGGTTTCGCGTGGGCTCACGGTCCGGTGCAGGTTTCCGGGATTGCGCCGAGCGTCAATGCGCGATTGCCCCACTGCGCGAGATCGATGTTGCGGGTGGCGGTGGTCAGGCGTGGCGATTGATCGGCGTGGACGCGCATCACGACGTCCGCGAAGTGACGATCCATCGTGACGATGAAGCGTTCGTCGCTGCGCGAGAACGTGCCGCCGGCATCCGCTTCCGTCGGCAGTCCCGGGCCGTGCTGCTCGAACCTGATCTCGGTCTCGACGATTTCGTTGCCGGCGGTGCGATAGCGCTCGACGACCGGCGTGCGCGTCACCGAATGCACGTAGGTGATTGCGAACGACGTATCTTCCGCCGGCAGCGCGAGTTGCGAGAGCCGCGCGCCGTCGGGGTGGCTGGCGAGCGTGAGGCACGCTGCATTTGCCAGCGAAGGGAGCAGCAGTGCCGCGAACAGAATCCGCGCTGAGGACATATTCTGCGCTGAGGACATGTTCTGCGCTGAGGACATGTTCTGTCGTCCCCGCGCAGGCGGGGACCCAGTGTCGTTGAATCAAAGTCGCTGGATCCCCGCATCCGCGGGGATGACGTCGGCCCTAAGGCGCGCGTTCGCGCAAGCGCGGCGCGCGCCCTGGTCCGACGTCACTTGATCAGGCCCTTTTCGCGGTAATACTTCTCGGCGCCCGGGTGCAGCGGAATCGAGACCGATTGCAGCGCGGTCTTGAGCGAGATCTCCTTGCCCTTGGGATGCACCTGTCCCAGTGTCTCGGTGTTCTCGAAGAGGGCCTTGGTCACTTCATAGGCCATCGCGTCCGTCACACCGTCGTGCGTCGCCCAGATGGCCATCACCGCCAATGTGTCCACCGGCGCGGTCTGTCCCTTGTACGTGTTGGGCGCGAGCTGGATGTTCGCGTAGTACGGCTGCTTCTTGCGCATGGCGTCGATCTCGGGACCCGCCAGTGGAACGATGCGGATGTCGCGCGCATTGGCCAGGTCGACGATCGACGACGTCGGCGCGCCCGCGGTGATCAGCGATGCTGTCAGGTTGCCGTCCTTGATCTTGTCGACCGACTGCGCGAACGACGACAGGTCCTCGCCGATGTCCTTGCGCGTCATGCCGTACGCTTCGAGGAGGTCGCCCAGCAATTGCCACTGCCCCGAACCCGGCGAACCCGATGAGACCGACTTGCCCTTCAGGTCCTTGAAGCCTTTGATGTTGGCCGACGAAAGCGTGATGAGCTGAACCTGTTCCGGATACAGCGCACCGAGCGCGCGCAGGTTCTTGAGCGGCTTGCCGTCGAACTGGCCGGTACCTTTGAACGCGGCGTCGAGGATATCGGCGGCGACGAATGCGCTTTCGATGTCCTTGCGGCCGAGCAGTTGCGCATTGGCGACCGATGCGCCCGCGGTTTCCGCCGTCGCGGAGAGCTTCTTGCCGCTTATCGTGACCTTGTTGGAGATGAGCTGCGCAAGCATGCCGCCCAGCGGATAGTACGTGCCGCCGGTGCCGCCCGTTGCGATGCCGAAGAACACGCGCTCCTGCGCGAATGATGCCGTGGAAACTGCTATGGCCGCGACGAGCGCGGTGGCTGCGGCGAATTGGAATCGGGACGAGCGGACACGGAATGCCATTAGGAATCTCCCCTGAGGTTCGAATGAGCGGCACGTCCAGTATGCCTAAAATCGCCGCGGCTAGGAAACGGCGCCGGCGCCGTAACGCCCGCGCAGCAACCGGCCGCCGGAAAAACGCGCGAGGGACCAAGGCGCGAGCGGCAGATCCGGCGTTTGTCCCAGGGCGCACTGCGCGACGATGCGCCCGACAATGGGCGACAGCTTGAAGCCATGCCCGGAGAAGCCGCAGGCAATGTGGAGGCCGGCCACGCCCGGCAGCGGCCCCAGCACCGGGTTCCAGTCCGGCGTGACATCGTAGACGCCGGTCCACGATGCAGCCAGCCCGGCCGTGGCGAACGCCGGCATACGGTGCGCGACCTGCTCGCCCAGCTCGGCCACGTAGTCCAGCGGTACGTCGGCCTGCTCGTTATCCGGTTCGGGAATCGTCTCGCCTTCGTTGCCGTCGCCGACCAGCAGCTGGCTGCCGCCATAGCTGCGCATGTAGAGTTTGCCGACGGAGGCCAGGTCCTTCAGCACCGGCAGGTTGCGCGTGTAAGGCACGGGTGCCTCGAGCGTGAAAACCGCATGCCGCGACAACGTAAGAGGCAAGGAGAAGCCGGCCCAGGCCGCCAGTTCCTGCGACCAGATGTTCTGCGCGCTGATCACGAGTCCCGCAGCGATGGCGCCTTGCGACGTTGCAACACCGACGACGCGTCCCTTCGCGTCGCGCGTCAGGCCGGTGACGGACACACCTTCGCGCAGCGTTGCGCCCAGTCGCCGCGCGGCGCGTGCGAAAGCGCTCAGCGTCAGATGCGCGTCCGCATAGCCGGCTTCGGGCTCCCAGCCGATGGCCGCAATATCCGCGAACTGCACCAGCGGATGAATTGCCTGCGCTTCGGCCACCGTGATTTCACGCGCATCGATGCCGAGGCTCCGTTCGACGGCCAGCGTTTCCCTCAACGCAGTCGCGCGAGGCCCTTCGCCGGCAACGATCATCATGCCGCAGCGGTTGTAGCCGGACTCCGCGTCTTCATCGCCCAGGTACCGCGCAAAGTCGTTGAAGATCGCCATCGCCGCCTTCGCCATTGCGACGTTTTCCGGAACCGAATAGTGCGTGCGCACGATGCACGACGACTGTGCTGTCGTGCCGCCGCCCAACTGGCCGCGCTCGAGAAGCAGTACGCGGGGACAACCGAAGCGCGCCAGGTGATAGGCGATCGACACGCCGATCACGCCGCCGCCCACGACCACGATGTCGAATTTTCCCATGGTGGTTTGCTCAGCGGCTGGGCACGCGGGGTTCCACTCGGTGGCCGCTCAGTGGCCGCTCACGAGGATGCGCGCGAGCGCGCGATGGCGCTCGACGATCGGCGGCAGGTCGACGGTGGCCAATTGCCCATCGCGGATCACGACGCGCCCGTCGATGATGGAAAGGTCGGCGCGCGTCGGCGCGCAGAACACCAGTGCCGCCAGCGGATCGTGTTCGCTTCCGGCGAATCCCGGGTCGTCCAGGTCGAACGCAACGATGTCCGCAGCCATGCCCGGTGCCAGGTGGCCGATGTCGTCGCGACCCAGCACGCGCGCGCCGCCGCGCGTGGCGAGTTCCAGTGCTTCGCGCGCCGACAGCGCATCGACGCCGAACTTGACGCGTTGCAGGAGCAACGCCTGCCGCGCTTCCGCCAGTAGATGCGACGAATCGTTCGACGCCGAACCGTCGACACCCAGTCCGACGTGCAGGCCGGCATCGAGCATCGCGCGCACCGGCGCGATGCCCGAACCCAGGCGCATATTCGACGTCGGGCAATGCGCGACACCGGTGCCGGTCCGCGCAAAGAGTTCGATGCCCGGTGCGTCGAGCTTCACGCAGTGCGCGTGCCAGACATGCGGACCGGTGAAGCCGGCTTCCGCCGCATACTCTGCCGGAGAGCATCCGAACTTCTCGCGCGAATAGGCGACGTCGTCGTCGTTTTCGGCGAGGTGCGTGTGCAGTCCCACGCCATACGCCTGGGCAAGCGCCGCGGTCTCACGCATCAGCGCGCGCGATACCGAGAATGGCGAGCACGGTGCCGCGGCGACGCGCAGCAGCGCGAAGCGCTTCGGATCGTGATGACTCTCGATCACGCGCCGCGTGTCGCGCAGGATGGCTTCTTCGGTTTCGACCAGCCCGTCCGGCGGCAGGCCACCCGCGGACTCACCGAGACTCATCGCGCCCCGGCAGGCGTGAAAACGAATACCGATGGCGCGCGCGGCGTCGATCGTGTCGTCGAGCCGGCCGCCATTGGGGAACAGGTACAGGTGATCGCTCGCGGTAGTGCAGCCGGACAACATCAACTCCGCCATCGCGAGGGTCGCCGACACGTTGAGCATTTCCGGCGTCAGGCGTGCCCAGATCGGGTAGAGCGTGCGCAGCCAGGTGAACAGGTCCGCATCCTGCGCGGCCGGCACGGCGCGGGTCAGCGTCTGGAAGAAGTGATGGTGCGTGTTGACGAGGCCGGGCAGCAGCACTTTGCCGCGGCAGTCGATGATTTCGTCGGCAGCCGACGGAAGCTCGGCATCGCTGCCCACCGCGACGATGGTGTGGCCGCGGATGAATACACCTCCATCCGGAATTTCGCGGCGCACGTCGTCCATGGTCGCGACCACCGTGGCGTTCTTCAAGAGCAGTGTGCGGCCAACCCCCATGCCGGCAATTTACCGTATTGCGCATGTCGCAGAGCGGTAGAATGCGGCGTCGCCACGTTCCCGATCGCTTGAGACCATGGATTTCGCCCGGATGTCGCTGCCGGCCTTGCTCGTGCTGCTGCTGTTGGCCGGGTGCGCCAATCGACCGGTCAATCCGCCGTTGGCCGAGTCCGATCGGAACGCGGGCTACCGGTTCCAGACGCGCCAGGAATACGACGACGACAAGGCGAACCTGGTCATTCTCGCGTTCTCCGGCGGCGGCACGCGCGCGGCGGCATTTTCCTACGGCGTTCTGGAAGAGTTGCGGCGCACGCAGCTCGTCGGCCGCAAGGGAAAGGTCGTGCGCCTGCTCGACGAAGTCGACATCATCACCGGCGTGTCCGGCGGCAGTTTCACGGCACTTGCCTATGGGCTGTACGGCGAGAAACTGTTCGACTCGTATGAGCAACAGTTCCTGAAACGAAACGTCCAGGGCGACCTGGTGTCGCGTTTCCTGAGCCCCAGGAACTGGACCGCGCTGTGGTCGGAAGGCTGGGGCCGGTCGGAAATGGCCGCCGAGATGTATGACGAGATCCTGTTCCACGGCGCGACCTTCGCCGATCTCGACCGCGGCAGAGGTCCGCTGATCATGGCGACGGCCACCGACATTTCCACCGGCTCGCGGTTCACTTTCGTGCAGTCCGAATTCGACCTCATCTGCTCCAACCTGAATGAGGTGCCGCTGTCGCGCGCGGCGGCCGCATCGTCGGCGGTGCCGCTGGTGCTCTCGCCGGTCACGCTGAATAACTACGGCGGCACCTGCAATTACAAGATGCCGTCGTGGGCACAGTTGCTGCTGGACCCCGCAAAGCGCACGCGCCCGGCAGGCCGTTCCCTGCAACGCCTGAAGGAACTGGAGGCGCTGCAGGATGGCGTGAACCGGCCTTACCTGCACCTGGTCGACGGCGGAGTCTCGGACAACCTCGGCATGCGCGGCGTGCTCGAATCGCTGGAGGAGCTGGAAGCGGTGCGCGCGATGCGGAAGAAGTCGCGGCTGGACCAAGTCCGCCGCCTGGTCGTGTTCGTCGTCAATTCGCTGTCGGTCCCCAAGACCAAGTGGGACCAGAGTGCGCGGCCGCCGAACGACATCGCAATACTCTTGAAGGCGACCGGCGTGCCCATCGACCGCAATTCGTACGAGGCGGTCGAGCTGTTGAAGGACATCGTTGCGCGGTGGAAGGTCCTGCGCCAGGTGCGCGAGTCCAGGGAATTCAGGATTGGCGCCACCGGCAACCTGCGCGAACTCGCCGACGTGCCGGACATCGAGATCTATCCGATCGACGTGTCGTTCCAGGCGCTCGAAGACAAGGCGGAATTCGACTATCTCAACGACCTGCCGACATCGTTCGTGCTGAGCGACGAGGCCGTCGATCGGCTGCGCGCCGCGGCTGGAAAGATCATCGCCAATTCGCCCGAATACCAGCGACTGCTGACCGAAACCGGATTCAGGGCAGTGCCGGCATCCGAAGTCGCCAAGCAGTCCGCGAAATGACCGCGGAACTTGAACGCCTGTTCGCGCTGCAACGCGCGGCATTTGCGCGCGAACGCTATCCCGATATCGCCACACGCAAGCACAGGCTCGCGCGGCTGGCGGCACTGGTCGCGGAGAACGAAACGCGCTTCGTCGACAGCGTGAACCGCGACTTCGGGCATCGTTCCGCGCACGAAACGCGGCTTGCGGAGCTCTACATCGTCCGCTCCGGAATCCGGCACGCGCAGTCGCATCTTGCGCACTGGATGAATTCCGAGCGCGTCGCGACACCGCTGCACCTGCTGCCGGCCAGCGCGCGCATCGAGCGCCAGCCGCTGGGCGTCGCAGGCATCATCAGTCCGTGGAATTACCCGATCCAGCTTGCGTTGGCGCCCGCGGTCGGCGCGTTGGCCGCGGGCAATCGCGTCCTGCTGAAGCCGTCGGAACTCACTCCCGAGACATCGGCGCTGCTGCAGGAATTGGTCGCCGCGCGCTTCGGCGAGGATGAATTCGCGGTGGTCACCGGCGACGCGCAACTCGGGCAGGCCTTCAGCGCGCTGCCGTTCGATCACCTGTTCTTCACCGGGTCGACCGCCGTCGGACGGCAGGTCGCGTTGGCCGCGGCCGCCAATCTGACGCCGCTCACGCTCGAATTGGGCGGCAAGTCCCCCGCCTTGTTTGCCGACGATGCGCACCTCACGCGCGCGGCGCGCCGGCTGATGGCCGGCAAGCTGCTCAATGCCGGACAGACGTGCATCGCGCCCGATTACGCATTGGTCCCTGCCGCAAACATCGACGCGTTCGTGGCGGCGGTGACGACGGCCACGGCCGCGCTGTATCCCCGCTTCGCGGGCAACGCCGATTACACGACGATCGTCAATGAGCGCCACTACCAGCGCCTGGCCGGGCTGGTCGACGACGCGCGCGGGAAAGGTGCGCGCATCGTCACGCTGGGCGGCCCTGCCGATGGGCCGGACGCGGCGACGCGCATGATGCCGCCCACACTCATCGTCGGCGCCAACGACTCCATGGCGGTGATGCGCGAGGAAATCTTCGGGCCTCTGCTGCCCATTGAATCTTTCGCGTCGCAGGACGAGGCGATCGCGAAGATCGATGCGCGACCGCGGCCGCTGGCGTTCTACTATTTCGGCAATGATGGCGCGCGCTGTGGCAGGACGTTGCGCGAAACGATCGCGGGCGGGGTCACCGTCAACGACACGCTATGGCACTTCGCGCACGAGGAACTGCCGTTTGGCGGCGTGGGCGCGTCGGGAATCGGCGCCTACCACGGCGAGGCGAGCTTCCTCACGTTCACCCACCGGAAGCCCGTGTTCACGCAGCCGCGCTTTGCCGCGACGCGGCTGCTGCAGCCGCCCTATGGCAAGACGTTCGAGAAGGTGGTCGCGCTGCTGCGCAAGCTGAACGGCTAGCGGCTACTTCGACACCGGCAACTTGCCCACCACTCCCTCGACGTAGTAATCCATCTTCGAAAGATCGGCGTCGGTGATCGTCTTGCCCGCGGCCAGGACTTCCTTGCCGTCGTTGGTCTTCATTGGGCCGGTGAAGGGATGCAACTTGCCGGCAGCGATTTCGCCTTCGGCTTTCTTCACCATCGCCACGACGTCCGGCGGCACGACCTTGTTGAAGGGTGCCAGCTTGATCATGCCGTCCTTGATGCCGCCCCATACGTTGTCCTGTTGCCACTTGCCGTCGACGACCGACTGCGCGACTTTCGTGTAGTAGTCACCCCAGTGGTGGGTTACCGCGGTGAGTTGCGCGTTGGGGCCGTACTTGGACATGTCCGAGTGGTAGGCGATGGCATAGACCTTCTTGGCCTCGGCGGCCTGCACGGCCGCGGTTGAATCGGTGTGATGCGTGAGCACGTCCGCGCCTTGCGAGATGAGCGTATTGGACGCTTCGCTCTCCCGGCCCGGGTCTAACCACGAGTTGACCCAGATGACCTTGACCTCGGCCTTTGGATTGACGCTGCGCATGCCGCGCGCAAAGGCGTTGATGCCCATCACGACTTCCGGAATCGGAAACGCGGCGACGTAGCCCGCCACACCCGTCTTGGACATCTTGCCCGCGACGATGCCGGCCAGGTAGCGGCCCTCGTAGAAGCGCGCGTTGTAGATGCCGACGTTCTTCGCGGTCTTGTAGCCGGTCGCGTGTTCGAAATCCACCTTCGGGAAGGTGGTGGCCACCTTCAGTGTCGGATTCATGTAGCCGAACGACGTCGTGAAGATCAGGTTGTGGCCCGATTGCGCCAGGTCGCGGATCACCCGTTCGGCATCGGCACCTTCCGGCACGCTTTCGATGTACTTGGTCGTGACCTTGCCGCCCAGCGCCTTTTCCATGTCCTTGCGGCCGGTGTCGTGCTGGAACGTCCATCCGGCGTCGCCGATCGGGCTCACGTACACGAAGCCGATCTTGAGCGGCTCCTTGGTCTGCGCGGCGGCGGGCAGACCGAGGACGGCGACGCTTGCGGCCAGGGCCAGGAGGGTCATGGGGCGGGTCAGGCGGGTCATCTGGATTCTCCTCGAAGCGGGAAGGGCGCGGACGCCAATGGTGGCCAAGTCGTCAACCTGCGATTCTATACAAATTGCGATCCCGGTGGTCCACGCCGGGCACGCGGGCACTCAGGGCGCGCGCAGGCTTTCCTCCAGGCTGTGCAGGTTCATCGGCGGCACGCGGATCAAGCCGCCGCGCGGGCTGTCGATGTCGGCGATCAGCATGAACGTGATGCCGACGATCAGCGGCAGGACCAGCATGAGGACGCGCTCCATCCGCACGTTGCGCGCGCCGTAGCCCAGCAGCAGGTTGCAGACGATTGCGATGGTCACCATGAGCCCCCACGCGGCGGTGGGAATCCGGTTCCACCACGCAGCCTGCGTATAGCCCTGCGAATTGAGCACGTCGTTCATGCCGGCGACCACCAGCGCGACGACGGGTGTCGGCTGCGCGAGGGCGGGCGCCTGGACGGCATTCCACAACTCGGTCTGCAACTGTGCGGTGCGGGCATTGATCTGCCTGTACTCCTCGATGTCGCGGGTGACGTAGAACTGGATCCGCTGGTCGAGATAGTCCTTGAGCAGGCCGCGCACCTTCGCGGCGTCGGCGGCCGGCAGCAGCCCGGCGCGCAGGTATTCCGTGCCGATGGCGTTGGCTTCCTCTTCCTCGAGGTTCTTGCGCTGGTCGTAGCGGCTGATCGCCATGGAAAAGCTGAAGCCCAGGAGGAGGCCCAGCAGTGTCAGCGCGGCGGCCAGCACCACACCGAAATCTTCGCGGGCGGACTCATCCAGCTTGCGGCGCTGGCGCAGGAACACGGCCCCGATCCATGTCGCGAGCCACATGATGAAGAAGGCGATCAGGAAAAAGACGATCGGGTAGTTGGTCAGGTTGGTCACGGGTAGCATCAATCCTCGTCGTTCAGTCGCAGTCGATAAAGTCGCGCATCGCCGAAGCGCTTGGCCAGGGGCATGGTACCGATATAGTCGCAGGCGAAGTGATCCTGACCCTCGGCGATCAGCGACGCCGCGAACTCCTCGGTGACGAAAATCTGGCGCGGCAGGACGACCGGTTCCAGTCGCGCCGCCCGGTTGACGTGCGTGCCGTAGAACGTGAAGCGGTCCGTCACCGGGTCGAAGACGCGAAAGAGGGGGCCTGTGTGCAGCGCGATGCGCGCGCCGGTTTCCGCCGCCAGTCCCAGCGAGGCCCAGTCGAAGACGCCCATCGCGCGCTGGAGCCGGCCGGCGAATTCCGCGGCCTGGCCGGGCAGGTCGAACACCAGGAACACTCCGTCGCCATGCGTGTTGACATGCACGGGGCGATGTTCGAGCGCGTCGATGATGGACTTGCATGTGCCCAGGAACATTTCCGCAAACCTTGGCGCGTACTGCTCCGGCATGCGCGTATACCCGTTGATGTCGGCAAAGAGCAGGCTCTTGAGACTTCGCTTCGATTGCGTTGCAGCCACGGGTGCAGAAGTCGGCGAGCCGGTCGCGAAGCGATCGGTGTCGCCGCGCAAGGCGGCGATATCGATGTTGGCGATGCGTCCGCCGATGTGTGTCCAGTAGCGGGCCGTCGCGGCGGTGCCGCCCACGCGTTCGGGCAGGTCCTTCTCCAGCACCGTCAGCATCAGCGGCTGCGTCGAGAGTTCATGGGCGCGCAGGAACGCCATGCCCTGGATCAGGTTCGATGCGTGCTCGAACAATACGTCGTCGCCGTTGAAGGCCTCTTCCGTCGCGACGATGACGCGATTGGCGCGGGCGATCACTCGCTCGAAGCGTTCCACCCAGCGTTCTCCTGCAAAGCGCACGCTGGTCTCGGCATAGCTTGCCTGGGGAAATGGCAGGACGATCTGCGTCTGGAAGTCCGCATCCTGCATCGCCTCGAGAAAGAGGATGTCGGCGCCGCACGCCGCCTGCGCATAGCCGATGGCCGGTCCGAGCGCCGCGATCTTTTCCCGCAATGCCGCCGCGACGCGCGCCTCGATGGCGGCGGGAAAGCGCGGGTTGGTCCGCCCCGGCTGATCGATCATGTGACCGGAAAACGCGATGACCTGCGGCGCCGGCATGGCGTCGGCCAAGTCGAGCGCAGCGGGCGATCCCACCAGATGCAGTTGCCGCCGCATCGACGCGACGTCGCCGAAACGACTGCCGGCCAGGCGATGCGCCTGTGCGTAATGGACGCGGGCCTCGTCGACGCGGCCGAGGACCAGCAATGCTTCGCCTGCGGTCGCGTGGAGCCAGTGATCGCCGTCCGGCTGCAATGCCGAAAGCGCCTGCTGCGCAAGCGCGCGGGACCGCGGCACGTTGCCGGCGAGCATGGCCATCGTCGCGGCGTTGACGGCGGGATACGCGTCGCCGCTGATGGCGTGGGCATGGCTGTAGTTCTCGATGGCTTGCGCCGCTTGATCAAGTGCAGCGGCGCTAGTCCGGTCACGCGCAGCGGCAAAGCGCTCCTTGGCGATCCGGCCGGCCAGGCTCCACGCTTCGACGGCGAGCGGGCTGCTGCCGAGCGCGACGCGATCGATTTCCGCCAGCACCTTTTCGGCTTCGTCGATGGCGCCCATGCGGGCCGAGGCGAGGGCGCGGAGGTAATGGAGTTCCGCCGAATTTGCCTGATCGAACGTTGCGCCGCGGGCAAGGTCGAGCGCCTGCAGGTTGAGGCCGGTGTTGAGCGCTTCGCGAATTGCTGCGACGACATCGTCCAATCGTTGGTCCCCGCTCATCATGGTTGTGTTTCTTGCGGGTCGACGCGCCGCGGCAACGAAAGCGCCTACTTGCGCAGATTCTTTTGTTCCTCGGCAATGCCGTTGCGGACGATGGTGCTGCTGTGCAGCTGGCGCATTTCGGGCGGCAGGCGGTCGAAGAGCGCGGCAGCTTCGGTCAGTTGCGCCGCCGGGTCGCCCAGTCCTGAGGCGGAGGCCGCATAGAGTGCCAATGCCAGCTCGAGCCGCTGGCTCGGATCGTCCTTGTTGCGCGGAGTCAGTTCACGCTGGAATTTGAGTACAGATGCGCTCAATTGCTGTGCCTCCGGCTTGCGATCGAGACGGGCCAGGATCAGCGCCATCCATGCCTGGTCCCACGCCGTTTCGCGCTTGTCGCCAAGCGTCCGCGTTGGAACGCGCTTGCGCGTCTCCAGCACCTTGGCCATGTGGCGCTCCGCGGTTGGGTAGTCCTTGAGCATGTAGGCGGCCATGGCCATCGGACGGTTGGCGCCGCGGGTGAATACTTCCTTCCAGCGCCGCTGTTCTTCGTCATCGGCCTGCAGGCGATCGATATTGGGCGCCACCGTGCGGCCCGATTCGAGCGCACGCTGGTAGTCCCCCAGTTGCGAGGTAGCTGCCAAGCGCCACAGGTCGTTCTCCGGCCCGTGCAGGGCGTTCATGAAACTGCCCTTGGGCGTATTGGCGACCAGCCATTCCTTCAACTGGCGATTGATGGCCAAAGCTTCCTCGGCTTCCTTGCGGTTGCCACGGTCGGCCTCGAGAATTGCCAGGCGCCCGGCCAGACCGGCGTTCGTCCAGCGCACCATGGTGCTGGCGGGGGCATTGGTGCCGGCGTTCACTCCTGCACGAAGATTGGCGGCGGCCTCCGCCATGCGACCCATCGCCTGCAGCGTGTCATTGCGGTTGACACGGACGACGCCCAGGTTGTTCCACGCAATCGTGTTGCCCGGGTCCAGGCGCACGAATTCCTGCCACGTGCGCAAGGTGACGTCGGACAGCGCGAGCGCCTCGGCCAGATGCATTTCCTCGGTGAGCAGGCTGACCAGCGGCGAGGTGATGAGTCCCTGCGCGCGCAGCGCCTGCATGTGGCCCGGACGCTTCTCCAGGACCTGCGCCGCGACGGCGAGGCCTTCCTTGCCCGTGCGTTGCGCCTCGTCGCCGCGGCCCAGGCTGACCAGCGACTGGACTTGCCAGGACGTCGCTTCGGCATAGGTTGCCGCTGAGTTGAGGTCGGTCATGCGCAGCTGGTCGATGCTGGCAAGTGCCTTGCGCGACTCTTCGAGCGCGATGATCCCGGCCTCGTTCTGGTTGTTGCGTCCCTGCAGGAAGCCGTGCATGACGAGGACTTCGCCATAGGTCCGACGCGCTGCCACCGAGGCATTGGGCGCCGTCGCAAGAGGTTTGATCGTTTCCACTGCGCGCGAACTGATCGCCAGCCCCTGGCCTTCCAGGTTGGAACTCGAGGCGAGGCGCGCCTGCGTGCTGAGGCCCAAGGCGAGCCCGATGGCGGTGGTTTCCGTCAGGTCGCCTTGTTCGCGCATCTTGCCCAGGATCTGCACGGCTTCGCCGATGGCCTTGCTGCCTTCATCGAGGCGCGACTGCGTGCGCAGCACCGCGCCATAGCGGACGAGCGCAAGCGCGCGGTTGCGCTCCGTCTGCGTCGTTCGCAATTGCGCGGGCAGCGCGTTGTAATAGTCCAGCGAGCGCTTGGCGAGTGCGCCGACGATGTCGAGGCGTCCGACGGGCGCCAATTCCTGGTAGAAGTCGTCGAGCAGGTAAGTCACCAGCTTTTCCGACTCGCCGCGCGCGGCTTCGGCCAACTGGCGCGTCTCGTCCGCCTTGGCCTCGGCCTGCTGCGCGCGCTTCATGCTCATGTAGCCAAACACCGCGCTCCCCGCCGCGCCAATGGCCAGCACCGCGCATACGGTTGCAATCTGTCGCGCGCGCACGAGCGCCTTGCGCGTCGCCAGCTCGCGCTCGCGTTGCGCGGCAAGCTTGCGCTCGGCTTCGTCGCGCGCTTCCCGCTCGAGGCGCAGGTCGCGGCTCGCCTTGACGACGCCGGTCAGCACGTCGTGCGTCAACTCGACCCGGCGCACATCCAGTCGCTCTTCGATGCGCAGCAGCCGGCGGTTGACGAGCTTGGCCAAGGTATCGGCGGGCGCACCGGCCGCGGCCAGTCCCTTCAGTACGCGCTCCTCGGCCAGGCTTTCGCGATGGCCGGAATCGGTGAGCAGGTTGTCCTCGATGAACTGCCGTGCACCCGCGGGCTGGTCGGCCAGCGCGCGCTCGTAGAATTCGGTGAGGATGGTGTCGCGCGAGCCGGCCAGCAGGTCCGCGGAAATCTCCGGACGGTTCTGCGCAATGCGCGCGTTGTTGAGCTCGCGGCAGATCAGCGACAACAGCGCCGGTTCGACTTCGGCATTGGCGAGCTCGGCGCCGCCGGCGACGAAGCGCACGATGGATCCCGCCACTTCCTCGGACACGAGCTTGCCGCCGGGCTTGATCACTGCGCTCAATGCCTGCGCCCCGGTCATGCGCGCCAGGCGCATCCGGTTCTGCGAGATCGAGGGCATCACGCCCTTCAGGCCTTCCAGATGCGCGAGATAGTCTTCGCGCAGCGCGATCAAAATGCGGTAGTCGCTGCGCGTGAAGTCGAAGCGCTCGACGGCGGACTCGTCCTCGTCCATCTTCGCTTCGAGCGCCTTGGGCGCGCGATTTTCCACCAGGTCGGCCAGGTCCTCGACGAACTGGGCCGCGCGCTGGCGGCCGAAGTCGTCGCTTTGGGCAAGTGTGAACAATTCCTCGAACTGGTCGAAGATCAGCAGCGGAATCAGCGTTTTTCCGGCGGCGTCGCGCAGCATGTCGTCGCGGTGGTGCAGGAACTCCCACAGCGATTCGCCGGACACCGCCGTGCCCGGCTGCGACCACGCGCCGGCGGTCTGCGTCGCGCGAAATATCGCTTGCTTGATCTGCTCGGTGGGGACCGGCGAATCCTGCGAATAGTCAATGCGCACGTACACCGGGCAGTAGCCTTCCGGCCGCAGGCGCGGCACGATGCCTGCGCGCAGGATCGACGTCTTGCCGAGCCCGGACTGTCCGAAGAGAATCGTGAGCTGCTTGCGCTGCACGCGGCGGCCGAGTTCGGCCACCTCTTCCTCTCGTCCGTAGAAGTAGCCGCGCGTTTCCTCGGTGAATGAAGCCAGGCCGAGCCATGGGTGCTCGGCGTCGACGGCAAGCCGCGTGTCGTCGGCTGGCTGCGTTTGGGAGATGTCGTTCATGCTGCGGTCACGCGTGGCGGGTCGTCAGCAGGTCCTGCATGCGCCGCGCGAATTCCGGCGTGACTTCGCCGCCTGGCAGTCGCGTGAAATGTACGGCCTTGAATTTGTCGGGCACCTGCGCCTGCCCGCCGTCGGTGTCGTCGACGCAGACCGGCAATATGAATAACGCACCTTCGGCGATGTTGCGCGCGCGGTCGATCGCATAGCTCCATTCGCGCCGGAAATAGCCTTCGAGTCGGTGCTCGGTGTTGGCCGACACGACCGGGATGAAAAACGAGCAGCGGGCGATGTTGCGCTGGATCTTGCGGTCGTAGTCGTCGCCGCTTTCCAGGCGCTCCAGGTCGAACCATGTCTTGACGCCCGCCGTGTCGAAACCGGCCTTGAGCTTCTGTACCGCCGGCAGGTCCTCGCGCGCGTAGCTTATGAATACTGCGTTGTCCGGCATCTCGCGCTCGGGCGGCAGGAAGCGCTGCGGCGCCGCGTGCAGCGGAATGACCTCGCCACCGCTGTTGCGGATGAGCCAGCGGCGATGCAGTTCGCTGACGAAATTCTCGGCGCCGCTGTAGATGCGCGTGCGCACGCTCACCTGCTGCAGGAACGCCATCAGGCGGCCGTCCTTGCCGGAGTGATTGTCGGCCAGCACCTCGCCCACGTCGCGCGGATCGGACAGGCGCCGGCGCTTGGCCATGCGCAGGAACAAGCGTGCGAGCCAGTTGGTGAAGCTGCTGCCGATGAACAGCAGGTGGTTGTGCTCGAGTTCGTGGAACAGTTTTTCGGGCGTCAGGTGTTCGCTTTGCAGCGCGCAGATGAACTCGAGCGTGTCCTCGTCGGAGATCACGTAGGTGGGCGACGCCGACAGGCGGCCCAGAAGGTGGTAAACGACCGGCCGCTGGAAGGCCTCGCGCTCGGTGGCGAGATCGGCGACGCGGTTGGGCGCATAGGCGATCACTTCCGTCGACTGCGCGCCGCCGAAGCGCTCGGCGTTGATTGCCATTTCGAGCAGCGGATCGAACGTGGTGGTGACGAAGAGATTGAAGTCGGTGATCTGGGCCAGCCGACGCAACGCCTGCGGCGGCTCGAAGTTGGCTTCGCGCAGGATGCTGCGCAGGCGCGTGTACGCCTCTTCGCGGCGGCCGCGCGACGACAGGAACCAGCAGACGACGTCGTTCAGCGTGTAGGGTTGCGGCAGCTGCGTGGTATCGACGTTGAGCTTGCCGGCGAGCTTTTCGGCGATCCATTCATAGAGCAGCCGCGGGCCGGTGTCGGTTTCGACAGTCAGCAGCTCGGGTCCCAGGATCGGGATGACCCGGCGCTCTTCGATGAAGTTGAGCAGGTCCTCCCACGCGTCGTCATCGAGCGTGGACAGCGGCGGGTGCATCGGCAGCAGGTTGCTCAAGCGGCGGCGCCTTCTCGATGGGCATGCGAAACGCAGCGCAGTGTCGACGATTCCCGTACCTTGGTCAACATTGCGTCTAGGCGTCCGGATGGAAGGGCGTGCCGAGCGAGGCCGGTGCATTGAGGCGGATGGTTGCGGCGTCGCGCGAGATGATCGCCAGCACGACGATGGTGGCAAGGTAAGGCAGCATCGAAAGGTACTGCGAGGGGATATCCACGCCCATCCCCTGCGCCTGGAATTGCGCGAGCGTGACCCCGCCGAACAGGTACGCGCCCGCCAGCACGCGCCAGGGCTTCCACGTGGCAAAGACGACCAGCGCCAGGGCGATCCAGCCGCGACCCGCCGTCATGCCCTCGACCCACAGCGGCGTATAGGCCACGGCCAGGTAGGCGCCGCCCAAGCCGGCGCAGGCGCCGCCGAACATCACGGCGAAGTAGCGTATGCGCGCAACGGGATAGCCTATCGCGTTGGCCGACTGCGGCGACTCCCCGACCGCACGAACGATGAGCCCGGCGCGCGTGCGATACAGGAACCACTGCACCGCCGCGAACAGGACCAGCGACAGGTAGACGAGCGGGTTATGGCCGAACAGGAGCTTGCCGATGACCGGAATGTCGGTGAGGCCGGCGATGTTTATCGGCGTGATGGGGTCGATCACCACGCTGACGTAATTGAGTCCCATGAACGCGGACAGTCCGATGCCGAACAGCGAGAGCGCCAAACCGCTCGCCACCTGGTTGGCCATCAGCGACAGCGTCAGGACGCCGAAGATCAGCGACAGCGCGGCACCGGCGAGCGTTCCGGCGACCACGCCCAGCCACGGCGAATGCGTGGTGGAGGCAACGATGAACGACGTGACGGCGCCGACCAGCATCATGCCTTCCACGCCGAGATTGAGCACGCCGGATTTTTCCGTGACCAGTTCGCCGAGCGCCGCAAAGACGAGCGGCGTGCCGGCGGCCAAGGTCAGCACGATCAACTGCGCCGCAGTGTCCATCATGCCGCGACCACGCGCTTCACCGGCCGCGCACGGCGCAATCGGTAGTTGATGAACACGTCGGCGGCCAGCAGGAAGAACAGCAGCGTTCCCTGGAACAACCCGGTGACTGCCGCAGGCAACGCAAGGTTGATCTGCGCCGATTCGCCCCCGAGGTACAGAAGCGACATCAGCAGGCTCGCGAACACGATGCCTACCGGATGCAGGCGCCCGACGAAGGCGACGATGATCGCGGCAAAGCCGTAGCCGGGCGATACCGACGGCAGCAACTGCCCGATCGGGCCGGCCACTTCGCTGACGCCGGCCAGTCCCGCGCATGCGCCACCGATCAGCATCCCGAGCCAGACGGTGCGTTTGGCGGAAATGCCGGCATAGTTCGCAGCCGCGGGCGCCAGTCCCGCGACGCGCATCTGGAATCCGGTCAGGCTCCTGCGCATGAACAGCCAGCCGAGCGCGACGACCGCGAGCGCCAGCAGCAGCGCATAGTTGAGCCGCGTTTCCTGCAGCAGGATCGGGAGGAGGGCGGCGTCGCCGAACATTTTCGACTGCGGAAAGTTGAATCCTTCCGGATCACGCCATGCGCCATGGACGAGCAGCGACAATGTCAGCGTCGCGATGTAGACCAGCATCAGCGACGTCAGGATTTCGTTGGCGTTGAAGCGCGTGCGCAGGAATGCGGGAATGGCCGCCCACAGCATGCCACCGCAAATACCCGCGACCAGCATCAGCGGCAACAGGAACGGCGGTTGCGAGTCATGGAATAGAAGGCCCAAGCCACCGCCGAAAATTGCGCCCATCGTGAGCTGGCCTTCGGCGCCGATATTCCAGACGTTGGCGCGGTAGCCGGCGGCGAGCCCCACGGCGATCAGCATCAGCGGCGTCGCCTTCAGCAGCAACTCGCCGACGCCGTAAAGTGATTCCACCGGCTTGATGAAGAATGCATGGAATGCGAGCCACGGATTCTTGCCCAGCGCGGTGAAGAGGACGAAGCCGACGATCAGCGTGGCGGCCGCGGCCAGCAACGGCGACAGCCACCCGGCGAGGCGCGAGGGCTCGGGGCGCGCTTCGAACTTAATTAGGGTCAGACTCGAATTTCGCATGAAATTGGTCGGTATCGTGGGGTCGGTTGAAATTCGAGTCTGACCCTAATTAATTGGACCCGGACATCAGCAATCCGATTTCCTCGGCGTTGGTTTCGCGTACCGGCTTGGCCTCCGACAATCGTCCTTGCGCGATGACCGCGAGGCGATCGCAGATCTCGAACAATTCGTCGAGCTCCTCCGACACCACGAGAATGGCCACGCCCGCGTCGCGCAGATCGAGCAGTGCCTGGCGGACCTGCGCGGCGGCGCCGACGTCCACGCCCCAGGTGGGTTGCGCGGCAATCATCACCTTCGGCTGTTGTCGTATCTCGCGCCCGACGATGAATTTTTGCAGGTTGCCTCCCGACAGGCTTCGTGCGGCGGCATGGGGACCGCCGGCCTTGACGCCGTATTCGCGGATCGTCGCGACCGCGTAGTCGCGCACCTTCCCGGCGCGGATGAAACCGTGCCGAACCAGGCCGTCGCGATGCGCGGTCAGCAAGGCATTGTCGGCGAGCGACATCTCCGGCACGGCACCGCGACCGAGGCGCTCCTCCGGCACGAACGCGAATCCAAGCGCGCGCCGTTGCGCGGCGTCGAGCCTGCCTGCCGCGGTACCGAGGATCGTCACGGTCGACGCGTCGGCGAGCCGATGCTCACCGGAGAGCGCCGCCATCAATTCCTTCTGGCCGTTGCCCGATACGCCTGCGATGCCGACGATCTCGCCGGCGCGCACGTTGATGCTGATGTTCGACAGCGACGTGCCGAAGGGATCGTCCGCGGCCAACGACAGGTCGGACACGACGAGAGCCGCGGCACCTGCATGGGCTTCGCGATGGCGCGGATGCGGCAGGTCGCCGCCGATCATCATGCGCGCGAGCGACGACGACGATTCGTTGCGCGGGTCGCAGTCGCCGGTGACCCGGCCTGCGCGCAGAACGGTGGCCTTGTGGCACAGCGCGCGAATCTCGTCCAGCTTGTGGCTGATGTAGAGAATGCTGCAACCTTCGGCGGCCAGGCGGCGCAAGGTCTCGAACAGCTTCAGGACAGCCTGCGGGGTAAGCACCGACGTCGGCTCGTCCATGATCAGCAGGCGCGGGTCCTGCAGCAGGCAACGGACGATCTCGACGCGCTGGCGCTCGCCCACCGACATCGAGTGGATACGGCGATCGGGGTCGAGCGGCAGTCCGTATCTGGCGGAGACGTCGCGAATGCGCGTGGAAAGTTCGCTACCGCCCTGGCCGCGCTCGAGCGCCAGCGCAATGTTCTCGGCGACCGTGAGCGTCTCGAACAACGAGAAATGCTGGAACACCATGCCAATTCCCAGCCGCCGCGCGCGCGCCGGATTGAGCATTGACACTACCTTGCCTTCCCAGCGGATCGTTCCTGCGTCAGGCTTGACCACGCCGTAGATTATTTTCATCAACGTCGATTTGCCGGCACCGTTCTCCCCCAGTACCGCGTGGATCTCTCCCGGCAACACGGTGAGGTCGATGGCCTGGTTGGCGATCACCGACGGGTAGGTCTTGGTGATGCCTTCGAGTTGCAGCCGCGCGCTCATAATTAGGGTCAGACTCGAATTGTTTTCCGGAAGGGGATGACCGCGGAGTCACCAGGAAAAATCGTACGAAAATTCGAGTCTGACCCTTATTGTTTTTGCGCCTCGCGCACCGCGACGATTTCGGCCGTGACGGCGATGGCGATTGCGCCGGGCTCCTTGCTGCGGATCGCGATGCCGCTGCGCATGCCGATCGGGCAAGTGACACGGGCGAACTGTTCGGGGTCCATCCCGCGCGCGGCGAGCCGCCGTTCGAACTGCGCGCGCTTCGAGCGCGAGCCGATGAGTCCCAGGTAGCGCCAGTCGTCGCGCGCGAGCGCCGCTTCGACCAACGCGAAATCGAGTGCATGGTTGTGCGTGAGCACGACGATGAACGCGCCTTGCGGTGCCAGCGCGATTTCCTCTTCCATGTCGTCGGTGACGACGACCTCGACATTGGCCGGGACCGAGTCGGGGAAGTCCTCGTCGCGCGCATCGACCCAGCGCACGCTTGCGGGCAGCGCTCCCAATGCCTGCACGAGGGCGCGACCGACGTGGCCGTTGCCAAAGATCAGCACCGGAAAGCCATCAGGGTGCACGACGTTGATCAGCAACGTCGCGGCGTCACCGGCCGGCAAATTCAGCAGCGCCGCGCCGGCGTAGCCGGACTTGAGGCGCGCGCGTGCCGCGGCGATCGCAGCCGAGTCGAGCGCGCCGTCGGAAAGCGACCCGTGGGTGTCGTCCAGTGTGACCAGCAACATGGACGGTGAGTTCGGTGCGCCGTCCACGCGCGTGATGACCGCAAACGGCGTCGACGTGCGGTCGCAGGCGACCGCGTGGTCGAGCCAGACATGGCGTTCCGCGGTGATCGCGGTAAAGGAGATTGACGCCACGCCGCCGCAGCATTGCCCCAAGCGCGCCGCCAGTGGGAAGCGCACGATCCAGGTCGACGTCGGCGGCGCAGGGTTGATCAACGCGCCGCGCGCGATCTTCAGCGCCTCGAACTCAAGATGGCCGCCGCCGATGCTGCCGTGGAATGTGGAGCCGGTGACGATCATCGTCGCGCCCGCTTCGCGCGGCGTGGATCCGGCGGCGTTGGCGACCGTGACGATCACCGCCTGCTGGCCGTCCGCCACCGCGCGCGCGAGATGGGTGACCCATTCCATCATGAGTTCGCCTTGGCGTTCATGCGCGATGCCTGATCTCGTCCACGGCAGCCAACACACGCTCGTCGGTTGCCGGCGCATCGAGCCGGGGGGAGTGTTTGTGGTCGGTCACGCTGGCGATGGCGTCGCGCAGCGCATGGAACCCCGATAGCGCAAGCATCAGCGGCGGTTCGCCGACCGCCTTGGAGCGGTGAATGGTCTCCTCGCGATTGGCGTCGTCATAGAAATCGACGCGAAAGTGCGTCGGCACATCGCGCGACGTCGGTATCTTGTAGGTCGACGGCGCGTGAGTCCTGAGCTCGCCCTTGGCGTTCCACCACAGTTCCTCCATCGCCAGCCAGCCCCAGCCCTGAATGAAGCCGCCCTCGATCTGCCCGCGGTCGATGGCGGGATTGAGCGAGCGCCCGACGTCGTGCAGGATGTCGACGGCCAGCAGCCGGTGCTCGCCGGTGAACGTGTCGATGGCGACTTCGGTCACCGCTGCGCCGTAGGCAAAGTAAAAGAACGGGCGACCGCTCAGCGTCGTGCGATCGTAGTGAATTTTCGGCGTGGCGTAGAAGCCGGTGGCGGACAATTGCACGCGCGCGAAATACGCCATGCGCGCCAACTCGGCGAACGGCAGCGTCTGCGCCCCGGCGTGGACCATGCCATCGCGGAACTGGACGGTTTCCGCGTCGCAGTCGAATTTGCGCGCGGCATAGGCGGCAAGCCGTTCACGCATCGTTCGCGCGGCATTGCGCGCAGCCATGCCGTTGATGTCGCTGCCGGAAGATGCGGCAGTGGGCGACGCGTTGGGCACCTTGCTCGTGTCGGAGGCGCTGACGCGAATCGCGGCCATGGGTACGCCCAGTTCCTGCGCGACCACCTGCTGCACCTTGGTGAAGAGACCCTGGCCCATCTCCGTACCGCCGTGGTTGAGCAGCAGCGTGCCGTCGTTGTACAGGTGCAGCAGCGCGCCCGCCTGGTTGTAGTGCGTCGCGGTGAACGAAATGCCGAACTTGACAGGTGTGAGCGCCAGGCCTCGCTTGATCACCGGATTGGCGCGGTTCCAGTCTGCGATCTCCCGCCGGCGCTCGCGATAGCGCGAGGTGGTCTCGAGTTGCGCGACCAACTCCGGCGCGATGTTGTCCTCGATGACCATGCCGTAGGGCGCGACGTTGTTCGATGTCTTGCCGTAGAAATTCACCCGGCGCACGTCGAGTGGGTCGCGGTTGAGCGCGCGCGCGATCTCGTCGATCACCATCTCGATCGCGAACATGCCCTGCGGACCGCCAAAGCCGCGGAACGCGGTATCCGATACCGTATGGGTCTTGCAGCGATAGGAATGCATGGCGACATCGGGCAGCCAGTACGTGTTGTCCGCATGAAAGACCGCGCGGTCGTTCACCGGCCCGGACAGGTCCGCGGAAAATCCACAGCGCGACGCCAGCGTCAGGTCGAGGCCGAGGATGCGACCGTCGTCATCGAAGCCCACGTCCCAGCCATATTGGAAAGCGTGCCGCTTGCCCGTCGAGCGCATGTCGTCGTCGCGGTCCAGCCGAAGTTTGGCTGCGCGTCCTGTGCGGCGTGCGACCAGCGCGGCGACGCACGCGAACAGCGACATCTGCGTTTCCTTGCCGCCGAAGCCACCGCCCATGCGCCGGCACTCGACGACGACGTCGTGCGCGCTGATCCGCAATGCACGCGCGACCATCTGCTGCACTTCGCCGGGATGCTGCGTCGACGTGAAGATCTGCATGCCGCCGCGTTCGCGCGGGATGGCCAGCGCAATCTGGCCTTCGAGATAGAAATGATCCTGCCCGCCGGCGCAGGCGGAGCCGCGCAGCCGACGCGGCGCGGACTTGATCGCTGCCGTGGCGTCGCCGCGCTTGACGTGGACTGGCGGGAGCACGAACGACTCGGCGGCCAGGGCATCGTCGATCGTCAGGATCGCCGGCAGCGGCTCGATGTCAAAGCGCGCGAGGAGTGCCGCTGCGCGCGCCGCGTTGACACTGGTCGCGGCGACGGCAAACACCGGTTGCCCCACGAATTGCACAACCCCGTCGGCAAGAATGGGGTCGTCGTGCTGGATGGGTCCGACGTCATTCTCGCCGGGAACGTCCGCGGCGACGATCACATCGACCACGCCCGGCGCCGCGCGCACTGCGGAAAGATCGAGCGCTCGCAGCCGGCCGTGCGCGAGGGGACTGACGCCCAGCGCGACATGCAGCGTGCCACGCGGTTCGGGCAGGTCGTCGGTGTAATCCGCGGTACCGGCAACGTGCAGCTCCGCTGAGTCGTGCGGCAGGCCTTCGCCGACGACGTTGGACATTGCCGCGCGGCGTGCGCCTTCTGGCGGCAGCGAAGGATGTGGCGAGCTCATCGGGACATTGCACCCGGCGCGACACGTTGATCGCCGACGCGCGTCGCGAATGGCGCGCCCGCGGTCTCCAGACGAAAGCGACGCATCAGATTGGCCAGCGCGCGACGCCGGTACGCCGCGGACGCACGCATGTCGTCGATGGGCGCGAACTCAAGTTCGAGCGCCTGCGCGGCGGCTTCCGCGGTTGTGTTGTCCCACAGGCGTCCGGCGAGCATGTTTTCGGTGGCTGTGGCGCGAATGGGCGTGGGCGCAACGCCGCCGCAGCACACACGAACCGACGCAATACGCCCGCCTGCTATCGCCAGCGCGAAACAGGCGAAGACCGCCGAAATGTCCTGGTCGAAGCGCTTGCTGATCTTGTAGGCGCGCAGCAGCAAGCCGTCGCCGCGATGCGGAATGCTGATCGACGCGACGAACTCCCCGGGAACCAGCGCACTCTTCTGATAGGCAAGGTAGAAGTCCTCGAGCGGCAGCGTACGAATTGCGGCGCCTCGCTGCAATTCGACGGTGGCGCCGAGCGCGATCAACGCGGGCATGGAGTCGCCGATCGGCGAGCCGTTGGCAACATTGCCGCCCAGCGTGCCGCTGTTGCGGATCGGCACCGAGGCAAAGCGGACCCACGCCTCGCGCAATTCTGGCCACTCGGCGTCCAGCGCCGCGAACGCATCGGCCAGCGACACGGCCGCGCCAATGACGAGCGCCCCGGCGGTGTCGGTGATGGCCTTCAGGTCGTCACAATCGCCGGTGTACACGATGTCGCCCGGATCGCGGTGCTGCTTGGTAATCGACAACGCGACGTCCGTGGCGCCGGCGACGATGCGCGCCGATGGATGGGCAACGCAGGCCCTGGCAAGCGCGTCGCGGGTGCGCGGCGCAATCCACCGATGCCCGCACGCTGTGTAATCGATGCCGTCGTCGCCGGCCACTGCGGCCAACTGCGCGGCGAGCCGTTCCTCGTCGATGCTCGTGCACCGGCTGCCGTCCGCCGCGACGCCGGGGCCGCGCCAACCGTCGGCGCCATCGAGTTCGAACATCCGCTCGGCGGCCGCCAGGATCGGACGATACCCGGTGCAGCGGCACAGGTTGCCGGACAGCGCGTCGTCCACGCTTTCGCGCTCTGGGCGATGCGCGTTCTTGTAGAGCCCGAAGAGGCTCATCGCGAAGCCGGGCGTGCAGAAGCCGCATTGCGAGCCATGGCATTCGACCAGCGCGCGCTGTACCGGATGCAGGCGCCCATCGTCGGATTGCAGGCTCTCGACAGTGAATACAGCCTTGCCGGCCACCGAAGGGAGCAGGCGGATGCACGCGTTGATCGGTTTCCACGTAAGGCCGCCGGCGCGGTCGGGTTCGGCCAGGATCACCGTGCACGCGCCGCAATCGCCTTCCGCGCAGCCTTCCTTGGTGCCATTGAGTTGCCGGTCGATGCGCAGGAATTCGAGCAGCGTGTCGTGCGGCGAGGCCGTCGCGACCTCGACGAGTTCACCATTCAACAGGAATCGCAGCGATTGCACCGGCATCACAGGCCTTCGATGGCACGACATTCGCGGACCGCCTGTGCATTTTGCCAGCATCGCCGGCCACGCGGTGGCCGAATGTGCTCAGTATTGTGCTCAGTACCGTGCTCAGTATCGTACGCAGCAAACGGCGAGGGCCCCGCGGGGCCCCCGGATACTGCAATCAAGCGCGGAAAGCTACTCGGGAATCGCGTTGAGCAAGTACATGGCGGCCAGCAATCCTGACGGCCGACCGAGCGGCCCCAGCCATTGCGTGAAGATCGTGTCGATATCCGTCGACGTGTAGATCATGGTCAGCGCGCGGTTGACCTCGAGGCGGAACGCCGAATCGTTGCGCGGCAGCGCCAACGCGTAGGGCTCGAATGAAAGGTCCTCCGGGAGCAGCGCCAGTTTGCCCGGGTCCTTCGACTGCGCGGCCAAACCTACCAGCTTGACCTTGTCACCGGCGAACGCGTCGACGGAACCCGCTTCCAGCAGCGCGATGCCTTCAAGGCCATCGCCGATCTGAACCAGCGTGGCAGTGACCGAGCGCTTGGCCAGTTCCGTCTTCAATCGCGCTTCGGTGGTCGTGCCCTTCAGGACGGCGATTTTCTTGCTGCCCATGTCGGCCATCTTGCCAATCGGTGAGCCGGCGCGGACCACGAAGCCGCCGCCGTCGATGAAAATGAGATTGGAAAAATCGACGATCGCGAGGCGGGTCAGCGTCTGCGTCGTGTTGCCGCATTCCATGTCCGCCTTGCCTGAGGCCACCATCTGGATGCGATCGGCGGCGCCGCCGACCATCCAGTTGATCTTGAGGTCGGGCTGGCCCACCACGCGGCCGAGATGCGTGACGATGCGCTTGCACAGGTCGATCGAGTAGCCGGCCGGCTGGTTCTGCGGATTGACCCAGGCAAACGGCAGCGAGTCGCCGGCAAACGCAATGTTGACCGCCTTGGCGGCCTTGATCTTGCCGAGCGTGTTGGGCGCGGTCTGCGCGTTGGCGCCGGCAGCGGCCAGCGCGAGGATGACGAATAGTGCGAGCGGGAATCGTTTCACTTGAGTGCCTTCTGTACGGTGGGCTCGAAACGGCGCAGTCTACACCAGCACGATGGCACCGGCCAGACGAGGAAATCGCGCGTGCTGCATGGTAGACTTTGCGTTGCAGAGTTCATGGTTCGCCGACCCTTGATTACCTCCCGAAGCCTGTTCCGGTCATTCCTTTGCGCGGTCGTGGCAGCAGCCGTTGCCAGCGGCGCGTCAGCCGCGTCGCCGACGCTCGAACGAATCAAGGCGACCGGAACGATGACCTTCGCCTACCGCGACGGCGCGGCCCCCTTTTCGTTCAAGGCGCGCAATGGGCGGCCGCAGGGCTATTCCGTCGAGTTGTGCGAGCGCATCGCGGCAGCCATCGGCAAAGCGCTCGCGGTGCCCGCGCTGAAAATAGAATGGCGTCCCGTTGACGCAGCCAACCGCCTCGACATGGTCGCCTCCGGTCATGCGGATGCCGAGTGCGGCACCACGACCATTACGTTGACGCGCATGGAGCGCGTCGACTTTTCCGTGCCCATCTTCGTCGACGGCGGCAGCGTGCTGGTCCGCGAAAAAGACCACCTTGGCCGCCTGGTCGACTTGAAGGGCCGCAAAATCGCCATCATTCCCGGCACGACCACGGAGCCCGCGCTGCGACACGCGCTCAAGGTGATCGACGTGTCCGCGGAATTCGTGCCGGTCAAGACTGCTGCGGAAGGCGTCGCGCTGCTGCTCGATGGCAAGGCCGACGCCTTTGCCTCCGATCGGATCGTGCTGGCCGGCATCAAGCTGGCGCAGCCCGCCAGCGATCTCGAATTGATGAACAGCGATTTCTCCTTCGAGCCCTACGCGCTGGTCGTGCGCCGCGACGATCCCGACTTCCGCCTGGCCGTCAATCGCGCGCTGGTGGGCATGTACAGGTCCGGCGACATCGATGCGGTGTACGTGAAGTGGCTGGCGCCGCTCGGCCGTCCCGGCCCGTTGCTCAACGCAATGTTCTACCTGAACTCACTGCCCGAATGATGACGCACGCAATCTTCGTGATGTTGCTGGGAGTCGCCATGGCCGTTCCGCTGGCAGCGTGGGCGCAGGGTGCGGTGACTTGCGCCAATTGCGGCGTCGTGCAGTCGATCAAGCCCGTCAGCGAGCGCGCGCAGTGGACGCCACTGGGCGCCGTCAATGATTCGTCGGCGTACGGCGGTGGCCCTGCCGGACAACCCGGCAGCGCGGCCATGTATTCGATCGGACCCGGGTTCACCAACAAGGGCATGGTCGTCGTCGGCGCCGCCGGTGGTGCCGCTTACGCGCAGAAGCCCAGCGAATACCAGCGGCAGCGCTGGGACGTCACGGTCAAGATGGACAATGGCCCGCCGCCGCGCGTCGTCAATCTTTCCTACGAGCCGTATGTCCAGGAAGGCGATCGCGTTCGCGTTTCCGGCAACCAGTTGGAACTGATCAATCCCTGACGGCGGGCCAGTGACCACTGCTGCGCTCGCGGTCTCCGATGCTTCCGATGGCGGCCGCGTGCTGGCCTTGTCGGGACGTCTCGACGCTGCGGCGGTGACCGCCCTGTGGGATTCGGTGCGACGCGCGGTCGCCGATGTGCCGTCCCGTCCCGTGACCGTCGATGCGCGCGCGATCGACTATTGCGACGGCGCCGGCATCGCGCTGCTCGTCGACCTGTTGCGCCATCCGCGGGACCCGAAAGTCGAGATCGCGAACCTGTCACCGGCATTCGCGGTACTGCTCAAGCAATTCGACCCCGGTGTCCTCGAACACGACCTCGATCCGGAGCCCAGGCGCGGCCCCGCGATCGAGGAAATCGGACGCGCGGCATCGGTGGTCTGGCGCGACATCCGCGACCAGATCACGTTCGTCGGCGAGACCACGTCCGCGCTGTTCTACGCGGTCCGCAATCCTTCGTCGGTGCGCTGGCGCGACGTGTGGCGCATCTGCGAGCAGGTCGGCGTCGATGCGCTGCCGATCGTCGCGCTCATTTCATTCCTGCTGGGCATGATCCTGGCGTTCCAGTCCGCGGTGCCGATGCGGCGCTTTGGCGCGGAGATCTTTGTCGCCGACCTCATCGGGCTGTCCATGTTGCGCGAACTGGGGCCGCTGATGACGGCCATCCTGCTGGCCGGTCGCTCGGGCGCCGCGTTCGCTGCGGAAATCGGCACGATGCGCGTCAACCAGGAAGTGGACGCGCTGACCACCATGGGCCTCGACCCGGTGCGCTTTCTGGTGACACCGCGGGTCATCGCCGCGTTGCTGATGACGCCGTTGCTGACGTTGTTCGCGGGATTGGTGGGGCTCATCGGCGGCGCGATCACGATGACGTCGTTCTCGATTCCGATCGTCACGTTCCTGAAGGAAGTCGACACTGCGGTGAACCTGTCGGACTTCCTGGCCGGTTTCGTCAAATCGTTCGTGTTCGCGATCCTCGTCGCCGGCATTGGTTGCCTGCGCGGCCTGCAAACCGGCGCAGGCGCGTCCGCTGTCGGCGATTCGGCGACCAAGGCCGTGGTTTCCGGCATCATCCTGCTCGTTGTTGTCGACGGAATATTCGCGGTCGTGTATTACATGCTGAACATATGAGTTCTGATTCGATCATCCGTGTCGTCGCCATGGACTGCGGCTACGAAGGCTCGCCCGCGATCCTCGAAAACGTCAACTTCGAGGTCGACCGCGGCCAGGTCTTCGGCATCCTGGGCGGCTCGGGCTGCGGCAAGAGCACGCTGCTGAAGCACATGATCGGCCTCCTCCCGCCGCTGGCCGGGCAGGCGTGGATCGACGGCGCGGATATCGTGACCGCCGAAGGCCCGCAACTGCTGGCCATTCGCCGCAAATTCGGCGTGATGTATCAATCGGGCGCGCTGTTCGGCTCGATGACGCTGCTCGAGAACACGCGCCTTCCGCTCGAGGTGTGGACCGACCTGCCGGACGATGCCATCGACCTGGTCGCGCGCATGAAACTGGAACTCGTCGGACTGGAAGGCTTCACGGGCCACCTGCCATCGCAAGTGTCGGGAGGCATGCAAAAGCGCGCCGGCATTGCACGCGCGATGGCGCTCGACCCGACGATCCTGTTCCTCGACGAACCATCGTCGGGCCTCGACCCCATCACCGCGGCGTCGCTCGACGCGACCATCCGTCGCCTGTCGGAGAGCCTCGCCGTCACATTCGTGATTGTCACCCACGACCTGGGCAGTGCGTTCGTGGCCATGGACCGCGTGATCCTGCTCGACCGCCGCGCCAAGGGCATCATCGCGGAAGGCGACCCGCGCCTGCTGCGCGACGACAGCGATGATCCGCGCGTGCGCGCATTCTTCCGCCGCGAGGCGGAGCCGGTCGCCGCCTGACTTCGATGACTCGCAAACCAATTCAGTTTTCATGAGCCTCAAGGCAAACTACTTCAAGCTGGGCCTCTTCGTCATCGGCGCCATCATCGCCGGCGTGCTGCTGCTGGTCGTCATCGGCTCCGGCCGCTGGTTCGCGCCCAAGCTCACCATCGAGACGTACTTCAACGAGTCGGTGCAGGGCCTCGATGTCGGGTCCAAGCTCAAGTATCGCGGCGTGGCCATCGGCGAAGTCACAAGGATCGGCTTCACGTACAACCGCTACCAGCTCGACAAGCCGATGACGCAGCGTGCGCGGTTCATCCTCGTGGAAGCGCAGATCGAACCCAAGCTGCTGGGCGGTCGCGTTGCAACGGGCGATCTCACCAGCCCCGACAACGCCAAGCTGGAAGTCCAGCGCGGCCTGCGCATACGGCTGGCGCCGCAGGGCATCACCGGCACGAGTTACCTCGAGATCGATTATGTCGATCCGCCGCCGCCGCTGCTGGAGATCGACTGGGTGCCGGACAACGTTTACATCCCGAGTGCCAAGTCCACGGTATCGACCTTCGTCAATGCCGCGGAGGAAATCATCGACCGCCTGCACAAGCTCGACATCGAGGGCACGCTCGTCAACATGAACCGGCTGATGATCACCACCAACGAACGCCTTTCGGCCATCGATACACGGTCGCTCTCCGACCGCACCATTCGCGTGCTGGGCAAGGCCGAGGCCGCACTCGATGGCGTCAACACGAAGAAGCTCTCCGATGACGCGCTGGCGCTGATGGGCGAACTGCGTTCGTCCAATGCGGATCTCAAGAAATTGTTGTCCAACCCGGCGCTGCAGAAGCTGCCCGACGATGCGAGCGCCGCCGTGGCACGCGTGAAGGAAATGGTCACCGACCCGAAGTTGGCGCGTGCCATCGCCAACCTTGAACGCACGCTGACGCGCGCCGACCGTCTCGTTGGCGGTGGCGAGACCGACCTCGGAGTGACCATCGAAAACCTGCGCCAGATCACCGACAACCTGCGCGACCTGACCGAAGACGCCAAGCGATATCCGGCGAATGTGTTCTTCGGGTCGCCGCCACCGCCGCTGGAGCGCAAACCATGAAACGCCACCCGTTCAGCCCTGCGATTCTGCTCTGCGCGCTGTTGGTGGCGCTGCTTGGGGCGGGATGCAGTCTCACGCGACCCATGCCGGTCAAGCAGTCCTACCTGCTCGACCCGGCGCTGCCGCCACCTGTCGCGAAGATGCAGGTGGGAACGCTGCGCGTCGGCACGGTCAATGTGGGTGTGGCGTTCCGCGGTCGGTCGTTCGTCGTGCGCGACTCGGAGTTCCGGTTTGATTCCGACTTCTATCACGAGTTTTTCGTGCCGCCGGGCGTGATGATTGCCGATGCGACCGCGCAGGCGCTCTCGCGGGGCAAGGTGTTCAGCGTGGTGACCCGGCCCGGTGCCGTGACGGATGCGGACTGGGTCCTCGACGGTTTTGTCGGCGCGCTCAACGCCGACGCGCGCGATGCGAACAAGCCAGCCGCCGTGCTGGAGATCACGTACTTCCTGTCGCGCGATGATGGCGGCGTGAGCTCGCCGGTGTGGTCGCGTGCGTATGCCAAGCGCGTGGCGTTTCCCGTGTCCAACACCGAGGCCTACGTGGCTGCGCTCAACTCGGCGCTGTCGGAAATCCTGGCGGAACTCGCGCGCGACCTTGCGGCGGTACAGCTGCCCAAGTAACGCGCAGCGGTTGGGACCGCGCCGCCGCTCCTGGGCCGAAATTGCTGACTCGCTTCGTCATTGCAGCGACTGGGTTGCGTTGCGCATTCTCCGGTCGCAAACGCCAGCCTGCGGGTTCCCGGCGCAACTGCGCTCGTCAACCCAAGACTTCGCTTGTTGCGCCACCCGCGACGGCGGGCGCGACCAACGAATGCGCACCGCAACCCAGCCGCTGCAATGTCTGACACTTACGTTTTGCCGGCGCTACGACAGCGATGGCGGAGCGCGGAGCGGGCCGTCCGATCACGGGCGAATCTGGAGCCGTCGGCGCAGTGCGTGCGGCGAGGCAAGCGAAGTCTTGGGTTGACGAGCGCCGCCGCGCCGAATCACGCACACCGCCACGCTGCCTGGCGACAGCTGAGCACGGAGCGGATGGCCTGTTCCGCGCGACGAGACTGGAGATCGACGAGTACCGCTAGAACAACGGTGGTGGTCCGGTCCCGAGTTCGCTGGCCGGAACGGGCGGGGCGACCGTCGTCATCCGGTCGGCCGTGACGATCCATCCTCCGCCCATCGCCTTGTAGATGCCGACGTTGGCCGCGAACACGGATGCGCGCACGGTCGCCAGTCCAAGCTCCGCCGGAAACAGTGACTGCTCGGCCTGCAGCACCGTCGTATATGAAGTGTAGCCGCCCGTGTATTGCAGATTGGCGAGTCGCGTGTAGTCCTTCAGTGCCGCGACCAGCCTTTCCTGCGCCGCCTGCTGCTCCTTCAACTTGCTCGCGGCAACCAGCGCATTCTCGACATCGGCAAACGCGTTCTGGATCGACAGTTGATAGCTGTAGACGGCGGCCTTCTGCGCCGCCTCCGCCTGCGCGACTTGTCCGCTGACCGCACCGAACGTGAAGATTGGCCCGATCAGCTGGCCCGCGTAGCTCCAGACATGCGCCGGCCCGGTGAAAAGATTGGACAACGCGGCGCTGGAACTGCCTGCAGCGCCGGTAAGAGAAATCGTCGGAAAGTACAACGCCTTGGCCGCGCCGATCTGCGCATTGGCGGCGATCAATGCATCCTCGGACTGCAGAAGGTCCGGCCGCCGCGTGAGCAATTCGGACGGCAATCCGCTCGGCACGCCGGGCAGCGACAATTGGTCGACGGTCTTGCCGCGCGGGATCGGACCGGGATTGCGGCCGAGCAGCACCGACAGCGCGTTCTCGGTCTGCGCGATCTGCGATTCGATCTGCGGAATCTGCACCGCGGCCGTTTCGTACTGCGATTGCGCCTGCGCGACATTCATCTGCGACACCTGGCCATACTGGAACTGCAGCGTGAAGAGCTTCACCGATTCGGCGTAGGTGCCGAGCGTCTGCTTGGCGATGACCAGTTGTGCATCGAGTCCGCGCAGTGTCAGGTAGTTGCTGGCAACGGAGGCGACGAGCGACAGGATGACGCCCCGGCGAGCTTCGTCGGTGGCCAGCAGGTTGGCGCGCGCCGATTCGCTCAAGCGACGGATGCGGCCCCACAGATCGACTTCCCAGCTGACCTGCAGCAGCGCCTGGTATGAGGTCTGGGGATTGGGAATAAGGCGGGTAGCTTCCGGCGACGCCCCTGCTTCGGTCGTGCGCGCGCGGCCGCCGGCACCGTCGTAGCCCACCTGCGGAAACAGCGCGGAACGCGTCTGCGTCAGCACGCCCGCGGCCTGCTCGACGTTGGCTGCCGCCACCTTGACGTTGAGATTGTGCGCGAGCGCCTCGGCAATCAACGCGTCGAGGACGGGATCGTTGAACTGTCTCCACCATTCGGTGTTGATGGTGTCGGCAGCGTCCTTGGTTTCGTAGATGAAGGCCGTAGGCGCGTCTACCTGTGGGCGCTGGTAGTCCGGCCCGACCATGCAGCCGGCGAGCAGCACCGCCATCGCGGCCAGCGTGGTGAAAGACGCTGTGCGCATGCCGGATTCAACCTTCATTGCGTGGCTCGGACACCGGCGGCGATTCTGGCGAAACGCTGGATGACGCATTGGGCGGCGCGACGGGTGAGGCTTCGCCTGCAGCGTCTTCGGCCTTGCCTTCGTTGCGCTCCTTCAACCGGTCAAATAGGTAGAACAGCAGCGGCACGTAGAGCATCGCGAGCGTGGTCTCGCCCAGCATGCCGCCGATGATGCCGGTGCCGATCGAATGCCGTGCGTTGGCGCCCGCGCCAACGGCAAGCGCCAGCGGCAGGCAGCCGATCGCGAACGCAAGTGACGTCATGATGATCGGCCGCAACCGCTGTTCGCCGGCCAGCACGGTGGCCTCCATGATCGACTTGCCTTGGGCGCGGAATTCGACGGCGGCGGAAACGCGCAGCACCGCGTTCTTGGCGCCCAATCCGATCAGCACCAGCAGGCCGATCTGGAAGTACACGTCGTTCTCCAGCCCGCGGATGTAGTTGGTCAGCAGCGCGCCGAGCACGCCGAAGGGGATCGCGGTCATCACCGCGCCGGGCAGCGTCCAGCTCTCGTACTGCGCCGCCAGCACCAGGAAGACGATGAGCAGACCGAAGACAAAGGCCAGCGACGAGGTGCCGCCGGCACTCTTCTCCTCGAAGGCCAGCCCCGACCAGGCGAAGGT
>JANMCH010000093.1:0-55607 GCA_031361045.1 Betaproteobacteria bacterium
AGCAGTCGTTTTTTGCGTTGGGCAACGCCAGCGCAGCCATGGGTGACTCAAGGGAAATACTTAGCGTGTTGTCCCTACCGTGGCGGTCAGCGCAGCTCCTGAACTTGAACCCAAGTGCCCAGCTACATCGAGCCGCGATTCAGTTGCCCGTGGCCGCACGCGATATATTGTTGTCTTTCGCGCGGCGCACTCCTGAAAATCAATCTCTCAAGTGCATGGGCTATGTTGAAGGTCAGGACCAAGATGGGTTTCGGTACATTCGCACATGGTGACAAGGCCTAACCCGTCGCTCAAGGGGACTCCCCGGGTGCGTGGCTTCGCCAGCGCACCGGGTAGCCCCTTAGCTTGTATTCGTTAGGCCGCAATATCGAGCAGCGGCTGGTCAAGTTGGAGGTCTAAGATGCGCGTTGCTCTGAACGTTGTTGGCGTCCTACTCATGCTCGCCGGCGCAGTCTGGTTCCTTCAAGGCATCAATGTCCTGCCCGGCAGCTTCATGACAGGTCAAACACAATGGGCAATTTATGGAGGCATTACGTTTGTTATTGGCGTGGTAGCCATGTACCTAGCTCGGCGCATGCGTCGACCATAATCGCCAACGTGACCCAAACTCTTTATCGGTCTGTTTTGCGGCCTAACCCGTCGCTCAACGCGGACGTCCCGCGTGCGTGGGCTGACGCCCGACGCAGCGGTCCGCCGGTTAGCTTGTTGCGTTAGGGCGCATAAGGTCCCGAGGCGTATCATTGATCATCCTCTGGAGCCACTGCCATGACACAGCTACTTGAGCAAGCATTGAGCGAAGTTGCCAAGCTTCCCCCATCCGAACAAGACGCCCTCGCGGCGATCCTGTTGGAGGAGTTGTCGTCTGAGCAAAAGTGGGCGGAACTCTTTGCAAATTCGCAAGGCTCGTTGGCTCGCCTGGCCGACGAGGCGCTCGCGGAGCACCGTGCTGGAAAGACAAAACCCTTCTAGTTTTCGTGCTTTCGCGCACAACCGGACGTTTTCGGTCGCAGTTTGCGGAACTGCCCAAGCCGATCCAAATCAAGGCCGCATCCGCGTATGCCCTGTGGTCGTCGAATCCGGAGCATCCGTCGCTTCGATTCAAGAGGGTTCACGCTACGGACCCGATCTACTCCGTCCGGATCGATCGCGCTTGGCGCGCCGTCGGCGTGCTCGACGGCGACACCATCGTCTGGTTCTGGGTCGGTTCCCATGCCAACTATGAGGCGCTGCTCCGTGGTTTGTGAACTGCGCCCTAACCCGTCGCTCAACACGGACGTCCCGCGTGCGTGGGCTGACGCCCGACGCAGCGGGCCGCCGGTTAGCTTGTTTCGTTAGGCCGCGCTCTTGGAGCGTTACGCTAGTCGGCGCATAATTGCGCGGTGAAAGTCGGCGAAATTCTTCGTCAGCTCAATGACGACGGTTGGTACTTGGTCGTAACCCGGGGCAGCCATCGCCAATTTAAGCACCCGACGAAATCGGGTCGAGTGACGGTGCCAGGAAAGCCCAGTGATGAGATTGCGCCAGGCACGCTGAATAGCATCCGCAAGCAAGCCGGTTTCAAGAAATGAGGTGAATCGTGCGCTACGCCATCGTTATCGAAAATGCTGGACCAAACTTCTCGGCCTATGTTCCGGACCTCCCCGGTTGCGTAGCCACCGGAGCCACCATCGACGAAGTTCAGCGCGAGATTCGTGAGGCCATCGAGCTTCATCTCGAGGGCATGCGCGAAGACGGTGACCCAGTCCCGCCTCCTTCTAGCTCGGTGCAGTACGTCGAAATCGCGGCCTAACCCGGCGCTCAAGGGGACTCCCCGTGTGCGTGGCTTCGCCACCGCAACGGGTCGCCCCTTGGCTTGCATTCGTTAGGCCTCTATCGCGAATTCCCGGGCCTTGACATACCATATGTGGCCTATACATAATATGGTATGTGGCGAATTGAGGAGCACCGGCGTCTCGACAAGCAGTGCGCCGCCACGCCACAAGAGATCCTAAAGCGGTACGAAAAGTGGAAGGACATTGCCACAATCTCCGGACCTCTCGGGTTACGGCAAATTGCCGGCCTCAACGACGAGGCGCTTTCGGGAACATGGAAGGGCTTTCGCTCCTCCCGGTTCGGGTTGCAATATCGAATCATTTATCGCGTGGTGGCTGATGAAATGCTTTTCCAGGTTGAGTCGTTAACCCCGCACGATTATCGGAGACGTTGAATGAGTCAATTTCGTCCTGCGAAGCGGCGCGCGGAGGTTTCGGTCGGTGAATCGGTCCGCATCGTCCGCGAATTGCAAGGGTTCAGCCAAAATGAGCTGGCGCGCTTGAGCGGAATTCCCCAAGCCACGCTATCGGCCATCGAGAATGATCGCGTCCGTCTTGGTGTCGAACGGGCTAAGGTTCTTGCACAGGCGTTGCGTTGTCATCCCGCGGTGCTGGTATTTCCCAGCTGGCAGTTGCCCGTTGAAACAGCGGCCTAACCCGGCGCTCAAGGGGACTCCCCGGGTGCGTGGCTTCGCCACCGCACCGGGTAGTCCCTTAGCTTGTATTCGTTAGGCACCTTGTAACCCGTAACGTTATGGGTTACAATTGTCTCCGTGATCAGAAGCTTCAAACACAAAGGTTTGGGCCGCTTCTTTGAGACTGGCTCGCGCGCTGGCATTCAATCTCAGCACGCGGAACGCCTCCGCTTGATCTTGGGTCGATTGAATGCTGCCACTTCGCCTCAGGACATGGGACTTCCTGGCCTTCGCCTTCATCCGCTCAAAGGCCCTCGCAAAGGCATTTGGGCAGTTTGGGTCAGCGGCAATTGGCGCGTCACCTTCAAGTTCGAAGTTACTGATGCGGAGATTGTCGACTACGAGGACTACCACTAGAGGTAACGACATGTTGATGCACAACCCCCCTCATCCCGGTGAGATTCTCAAGTCGCTTTGCCTTGAGCCCTTGGGTCTTACTGTCACCGATGCCGCCGAAGCCCTTGGTGTCAGCCGCAAGACGCTCTCCTCAATTCTCAATGGTCGCGCCGGCATCAGCCCCGAAATGGCGGTACGTTTGTCGATCGCCTTCGATACGACTTCTGAGAGCTGGCTGAACCAGCAAACACAGTTCGACCTTTGGCATGCCGAGCAGGGTCGCAAGAAGCTCAATGTGTCGCGTATCGCCGCCTAAGGTGCCAAACCCGGCGGTCAACTCGGACGCGCCGTTGAGGGCATCGTTCTTGTCAGCATCCACCGGCGCGCCGGTTACCTTGTTGCGTTAGGCAGCATGTCGATTTCGGGGCCAATGTCGAATGTACTAAGCATCTCCGTGGAAGCTGACCCTGCGGCGGACCTTACGCGGACAATTTTCGATGGGCTATTTCATTCAAACGTTGAGCGCACCGGCGACGGAACGATCGAACGCCTTTGCGTCGTTGCACGAGGTCCAGGCGGCGTGCTTCTGGGCGGAATCTACGGCGAAATTTATTGGGGCTGGCTCCATGTCCTAGCTCTTTGGGTTGCCCCGCCATCCCGCGGTCAACGTCTGGGCAGCCAGCTACTTTCTCGTGCGGAAGGTGAAGCCTTTGCGAGAGGTTGTCGCGGCGCCTATCTGGACACGTTCTCTTTCCAAAGCGTCGCCCTCTATACTCGTGCAGGGTACGAAATATTCGGCTCGCTTGGCCATTATCCCGCCGAGCATTCTCGGCACTTTCTTCGTAAGGCGTTGCATGCTGCCTAACCCGTCGCTCAACGTGGACGTCCCGTGTGCGGGGCTTCGCCCCCCGCAACGGTCCGCCGGTTAGCTTGCTTCGTTAGGCCCCGGCACGGCGCAATGTCCCAAGCATTGGAGCTCGTCCAGCCCACCTTCGCGTTTTGCGATTCGTATCGCGATCTAGTCGCCGAATTTGCTGCGGCGGGCGAAAAGTTCGTTCCATTTGTCCTTGCATTTGAGCATGACGATTTCGCCGCATTCCTAGCACGCCTTGATGCCTGCGCACGCGGAATTGACCTGCCAAATGGATTCGTTGCACATTCGACTTATTGGCTTGTGCGGGATCAAAGCGAGGTTGTCGGGGTCTCGAATATTCGTCACTCACTAACTGCCGCCCTGCGCCGTGAGGGCGGCAACATTGGCTATGGAATTCGACCCAGCGCGCGACGGAGAGGATTTGGGGCCACAATCTTGGGGAAGTCCTTGCCTCAGGCGGCCGCGCTAGGGCTGAGCCGCGTCCTAGTCACCTGCGCCAAGGCAAACGAAGGGTCGGTGAAAGCTATTCTGCGCAACGGAGGGATCCTTGATTCCGAAGAGTACTTGCCCGATCGCGGTGAGCTTGTGCAACGCTACTGGATCGAAGGCAGCTCAAGTGCCAGGGCCTAACCCGGCGTTCAAGGGGACTCCCCGGGTGCGGGGCTGCGCCCGCGCAGCTGGCCGCCGGTTAGCTAATTTCGGTTAGCTAATTTCGTTAGGGCCCATGGAACATCTCGCCCTGGTCTACGACGCGGCGCGCGAACCACGCACTTGGTCATTGTTACTCGCATTCTGGATCTTCGGATCGATTGCAGCCTTCATTTCGATCTGCACGATTCTTGCATCAGCCGATCCTGCGAATCGGCCCGATACCGGATATTGGTTTCCGCGAATTCTGCCATTCGTAATTATTGCGGTCTTAGTCGCATATTCCATATTCCAATTGACAAGTCGAAAATCGTGCGAAACCCGTGCTGCGCTGCCCGCGGAAATCACAGAGGGACCGATTTCTCGGTTGTATCGCTCAATTAAGTCAGGCGACGTCATGTGGTTTGTTGTCGGTGATAGGCGGTTCCAAAACAACTCAGGGTTCCTTCTTGAGTGTGGCTTGACCCGCACATTTGCGGACAGCGTTACATTGGCGGAGGGACAGTATCTGCGTATAGCGCACGATTCGAACCTAATACTAAAAGTCTGGCGCGCCAATAGGCCCTAACCCGTCGCTCAACGCGGACGTCCCGCATACTCAGGTCACGGCCTCTTGTTTTGGCTGGCATTTGTACCGGTTGTCGCATTGATACTGCTGTTGAACGCTGCGTTCTCATTTGCTCTAATCTTTTCTCGACCAAATAGATGAGCATGGAGTCTTGCCGCTTGCTAACCTGTCGCGCAAGGGGACTCCCCTTGTGCGGGGCTTCGCCCGCGCAGCGGGCCGCCGGTTAGCGTGTATCGTTAGACCACATGACCGCCGTCGAACTCCCGCGCTCGCCCATCGCCGGCCTGGCCACCGTTGAACTCACTGCTGGGCGAGAGCCCATCCTTCAGGCGTTTTTCGAGGCGAATCCGCTGTACTTCGAAGCGGTTCATGGCGAACCGGCGCAGCTTGGCGAGGCCCACGAAGAGATGCACGGGGAACTGCCCGCTGGCTGGCCGTTCACGAAGAAGTGGGTGATCGGATACGAGGACGCCTGCGGTGCGCTCGTTGCCATGGCCAACGTGATCACTGATCTCTTGGCCGTCGGTGTGTGGAACGTTGGAACTTTCATTGTGGCAACTAACCGACATGGAACTGGCGACGCTCAAATCCTCTATTCCGGCCTCGAATCGTGGGCCGTTGAGGGCGGAGCACGGTGGATGCGACTTGGAGTCGTTGCAGGGTACAGCCGCGCAGAGCGATTCTGGGTAGGTCGCGGCTACCGCGAAGTACGCAGGCGCGAAGGACTCGCCATGGGGCGGCGGAGGAATGACGTCCGAGTCATGATCAAGTCGTTATACAACCGGCCAATCGACGAGTACTTTGCCCTGGTCGAGCGCGACCGGCCAGAGGGCGCAAATGCGGCCTAACCCGTCGCTCAAGGGGACTCCCCGGGTGCGTGGCGTCGCCACCGCACCGGGTAGCCCCTTAGCTTGCTTTTGTTAGGCGTCTTCACACGCGCCTTGACACGGGCGCCAACTGTATATACACTTTGTCAATGCGGTTCACGTGGGACGACGCGAAGCGCACCGACAATCTGAAGGTTCATGGTCTCGACTTCGCTGACGCTCAAGGAGTCTTCTCCGGTCCCACCTTCACGTACGAGGACTCTCGCTTCTCATACGCCGAGGAACGCTATGTCACATTGGGAATGTTGAAGGGTATGGTCGTTTCGATTGTACATACCGAGACACTTCGCACGATTCGAGTCATCTCTTTTCGCAAAGCCACGAAAAATGAGCAAGCGATCTTCTTCAAGCAAATCCAAGACTGATTGGGCGCGCGTCCGAGTCTCGAGGGATCGGGACATCGCTTTGACGGTTGAGCATCCCGAAGCCTCGACCAAGCACATTGTTAGCGGAATTGTGAGGCGTGGTCTCAAGCCTATTCCCCCCAAAGCCGTCATTTCCTTGCGAGTCGACGCGGATGTCCTCGATTGGTTCAAGGCACAGGGGCCAGGTTACCAAACGCGAATCAATGCGCTCCTACGTGCATACAAAGAAGAAGCCGCCTAACCCGGCGCTCAAGGGGACTCCCCGGGTGCGTGGCTTCGCCACGGCACCGGGCAGCCCCTTCGCTTGTATTCGTTAGCAAGCGGCAGCGCTCGCTATGCCATGGATCGAATATCCGGTGTTGGTTGCCTCGATCGCTCTCGTGCTCTATTTCGCCGGCCGCAATTTCGTGCGTCTGCGCCGTTGCGTCGGTTCCGGTAAATATTCGCGCCGTAGGGCAATGATCGTGTATTTTTTTACGTCGGCGCTTTCGCTGCTGTTCCCCCCCTTATCCACGGAATTAGTCTCCTCAGCCGTCGAGAGATTTGGCGAACCAATCCATGCGCATTCGGTTTTCATCGGCGAGCACGGCCTCTTGTTTTGGCTGGCATTTGTACCGGTTGTCGCATTGATACTGCTGTTGAACGCTGCGTTCTCATTTGCTCTAATCTTTTCCCGACCAAATAGATGAGCATGGAGTCTTGCCGCTTGCTAACCTGTCGCTCAAGGGGACTCCCCATGTGCGTGGCTTCGCGCCGCACCGGGTAACCCCTTGGCTTGTATTCGTTAGGCCTCGGAATGCAAGCGCTCCTGTGCGGCGAGCTAGACTGAGTCATGCGAACAATCGATCCACACTGGGAAGCTCGTATTGCAGCGCTCTGGGAGCGCGCGCAATCAATGTCACCAGCCGATTTGGTGCGAGCCGCGGACGCACTGTCCGATGAGATGGAACCTAACGATTCGAGAGCGTTGTTCGAGCGAGCCTGCGCTCGCGACACCGCTGGAATGGAGTCCGAAGCAGAGAAGTACTACAGAGCTGCCTTGGCGACTGGCCAGCTGGACGCCTATCGACGCTCCCGTGCGTCTATTCAGTTGGCAAGCACTCTTCGCATACTCGGTCATTTGGAGGAGAGCGAACAGCTCCTTGTTAGCGAACTCGATCGCCATCTGCAGGAGGGCAAGGAGGGAGCATTGCACGACGAGGCGCGCGCCACACTCGCGCTCACTTATGTCGCCCAAGGCAGAGCGGTAGAGGCGGCCGGCCTCGCACTTTGCACGCTTGCGCCATACCTGTCCCGTTACAGTCGTTCGGTGGCGGGAAACGCGGCGATGTTGGTGCGAAGGACCTGGAGTTGAGCGTGCCAACCCGAGGCGTAACCCGGCGCCCAAGGGGACGCTCCGGGTGCGGGGCTTTGCCAGCGCCGCGCGCGCCGGTTAACTTGTTTCGTTAGGCATCGCACCGAATGGTCAAATGTCCCCACTGCGGCCGCGCCGCAATGAGTCTCGGGCGCAAGGCTGGTCTCGGCCCCGGTCGCATCATCGGATGTCAATCGTGTGGAAAGCCGGTAAAAACACATTCGATGGCCGTCTTTGCAGCAGTGCCGGCAGTTCTTGGCGGAATGGCAGCTCTTCGCTCCGGATCGTTGTCGTTTGGAGCTCTCTCCGTTGCGGCAGGAGTTGTAGCGATGGCGTTCATTCAAACTTTTTTAGTTCCCCTGGCAAAAGGCGATGCCTGACCCGGCGCGCAAGGGGACCCCCCGGGTGCGCGGCTTCGCCACCGCACCGGGCCGCCGGTTAGCTTGTGTCCGTCAGTCGTCACGAGCGGAGTCTCGAAGCAGCAATACCGCCGAACGCAGATCCTTGATAGCCCTACGGCCGTGCTTACATAGGAGATCCTCGATGGACCGTCGCTCGTTCTTGCGTGCCACCGCTAGCGGTCTCTTGGTCGTGGGATGGCGAGCTAACGCGGCAGCGCTGCCACGAGTCGCGCTCGTCTACAACAATGCGAATACCTCCGAGTTGGCGGACTCTCGTTACGACAAGGCATTTGTACGTGGCCTGCGCGAGCGCGGACTCGAAGAGGGCCGGAACATCATCATGGTGCGCGTTTCCGCCGAGGGTCGATACGATCGTTTTCCGCAGCTAATGGAGGAACTGGTTGCAACTTCTGTCGACGTCATCGTTGCGATCGGTCCGGGCGTCGGTGCCGCCCGACGTGCGACCCGAAGGATTCCGATCGTGGCTGTGGGAACGGATGGGCTGGTCGAATCCGGGGCCGTTGCCAGTCTGGCCCGACCGGGCGGGAACGTGACGGGTCTCACCGGAGAAACCGGAGGCATTGTGTTGTACACCAAGCGACTGCAGTTGCTGCACGAAGTGGCGCCGCGGGCCTCACGCGTTGCATTCCTTGGCCACGGGCCCGCGGTTGCTTCACAGCGCGCATCGCTGGAATCGGACGGACGGGCACTTGGGCAAACCATCGTCTGGGCCCCTTTCCGCACCTCGCAGGACCTCAAGACCGCGTTCGCGACGATCGAGAAGGCGCATGCCGATGCGCTTTACGTCGAAGGCGAGCCGGTCAGTTACTTGCACTTGCGTGACATCGTTGATCTTGCCGCTAGGCTGAAGCTGCCCGCCATGTACGAGATGCGCGAGGGCCCGGAGCAGGGTGGTTTGATGTCATACGGCTCTGACCTTGCTGACCTATTCAGCCGCGCGGCCAGCTATGTGGACCGGATACTCAAAGGTGCCAAACCGGACGATTTGCCGGTGGAGCAACCGATGAGGTTCGAGCTCGTTCTTAACCGTGGCACCGCAAAGACGCTCGGCATCAACATTCCCCAGACACTTTTACAGCGGGCCGACGCTTTTGTTGACTGAGATGGCAGCGGTATGCGACCCAAACAAACGCCGGTGTGCGGTCCCTGCAGTCAACAATAATCGCGGGCGTGACGCCTAACCCATCGCTCAACACGGGCGTCCCCCGTGCGGGGGCTGCGCCTGCCGCTACGGGCCGCCGGTTAGCTTGATTCGTTAGGCGTCATTCGACGTCTCCCATTGGAGGGAGTAGCATTTCACCCATGAAGGTTGCCACCGGAAAAATTGTAGGCGGAAAGGTTGTCCTCGACGGGGCGGACTTTGCCGAGGGTGCAAGCGTCACGGTCCTGGCCCGGGTAGACGATGAGTCGTTTGAGGCGTCTCCGGAATTGGCGAGCGCGTTACTTCAAGCGATGGGCCAAGTGCAGCGCGGAGACACGATCTTTTCGAGTCGCTCGTCGCGCTGCCGCGGAAATCGACGAAGCCACGGCATGGTGGGAGCTCAATCGGATTGCAGCTCCTGGAGCCGTCGCTGACGAAATCGAGAGAGACTTTGCGCTCATTCGAAGCCAACCACGACTTGGCGCACTTGTGCGCAATGCCAGTCTTCCGGGCGTCCGCCGGGACCTGTCGCTCAACGCGGACGTCCCGCATGCGTGGGCTGGCGCACCGGGCCGCCGGTTAGCTTATTTCGTTTGGCGGCAATCGTGATGTCACTTTCAACGTTTTCGGGAGGGAATCGATGAAAATTGAGCTGACCTATTTGGTATGGTCCACCATCCTTACCGCGCTCATTTGGATTCCGTACGTATTAGATCGAATCACCGTGTGGGGCCTCACGGATACGGTGGGCTATCCCGAAGTCCCGAAGCCGCAGTCGCCGTGGGCGAGACGGATGAAATGCGCCCACGCGAACGCGATCGAGAATCTGGTTGTTTTTGCCATTCTCGTGCTGGTGGCAAATGCGGCGGGAATCAACAACGGTGCAACGGCGTTCGCCGCGGCACTGTATTTCTGGTCGCGTCTGGTCCACCTTGCAGCGTATACCCTTGCGCTTCCTTGGGTGCGAACGCTGGCATTTTCGGGTGGCTTCGCGGCCCAGGCAATCTTTGCCTGGCAGCTCGTCGTCCGCTAGTTTTGTTGCCGCCTAACCCGTCGCTCAACGCGGACGCGCGAGGGCGGGACTTCGCCGGCGCCGCGCGCGCCGGTTAACTTGTTTCGTTGGGCCTCATGCCAATCCTCACGGTCGAGTTCGTCGCCAACTCTGATCGCCCGCTGCGGCACAATCTCGCGCAAGCGCTCGCTGACACAGTGGGTCGCGTCCTCAATTCTCCGCCCGGTCAAACGTGGGTTCGGTTGCGGTCGCTCCAGCCTGACGAGTATGCTGAAAACGACGCGCTTGTCGAGGGCGCTGAACTGCCCGTTTTCGTAACCCTCCTCGAACGCCAGCCGCCTGCTGCCGCACAGCTTCAGGCCGAGGTCACCGCTCTTACACATGCCATCGCAGAGGTCATTGGTCGTCCTGTTTCCTGTGTGCATATCGAGTACGCGCCCGCCGCGATTGGGCGGGCGTCTTTTGGCGGCAAGCTCGTCCAATGAGCATGCCGCCTAACCCGTCGTTCAAGGGGGCTCCCCAGGTGCGGGGCTTCGCCCGCGCAGCGGGCCGCCGGTTAGCTGATTTCGTTAGGCGTCAAAAGTGGCGTCGTCGACGAGCGACCCTACGTCTCGGTACAAGTAAGCGGAGCGATGGCATTGGATCTCGGTTGGTTTAAGGAGCTGTCGCAGCGCAATCCGATGTCGCGGCGGAGCTTCGGTCGCGTGCTGACGTGCCTCTTCGTCGGAGCGTCGTGCATGGCGACCGCGCGAGGGCAGACCGTGGTCCGTCGTATCGGCCGCCTGGATCCCGGCACGCCCGAATCGCCGGAGGAGATCCGGAAGGGCGCCGAGGCATTGCGCGAGCTCGGATGGGTGGAAGGGCAGAACCTGCATGTCGAGCGCCGTTACGCGAACAACCGAATCGAATCGCTGCAGACTCTTGCCGAAGAACTCGTACGCGCGAAAGTCGAGGTTATCGTGACCGGCGGCACGCCCGCGACGCTCGCAGCGAAGCGCGCGACGGACAAGATCCCAATCGTTTTCCGCGTCGGCGATCCCGTCCTTCTCGGTCTGGTCGCGAGCCTTGCGCGACCCGGCGGCAACGTTACCGGCCTTTCCCTGGCCAGTCCGGAGGTCGCCGCAAAGTACTTGTCGCTGCTGAAGGAGTTGCTACCGGGACTTCGGCGCATCGGCGTACTCGAGGTTTCGGCGAATCCCTACTTCCGGGCCGTGCGTGGGCAGTTCGAACATATGTGTCGACAGCTCGGCCTCGAACCGATTTTCGTCGAAATTGCGGTAGCGGAAGAGATCGGAGCTGCCATCGCACAAGTGGCGCGGCAGCACGCTCAGGCGCTCGTGTTACGCGGCGACAGCTTCGTCACTGACTATCGAGTCGAAATCGCCAGCGCCGCGATGAAGCATGGCTTGCCGACAATGGCCGAGTCACCCGACACAATGCGCGACTCCGGCGTGCTGGCCTCCTACTCCTTGACCGTGGCCGAGGCGGAACGCCGAGCCGCAAGCTACGTCGACCGGATCCTCCGTGGGGCGAGGCCCGCCGATCTCCCGGTCGAGCAGCCCACGAAATTCGAGTTGGTGATCAATCTCAGGACCGCGCGGGCGCTCGGGCTCACGATTCCACCTTCTGTGCTATTGCGCGCCGATGCGGTGATTCAGTGAAACTTGACGCCCAACCCGGCGCTCAACCGGACGGGCCGGTATATGGCTTCGTTCTCGTTGGCGTCTGCGCGGCCGGCCGGTTAACTTGTTTCGCTGGGCGCCACGCACAGCTCGCCTCACGCGCCAATGGCCGCCGTCAGAGGGACAGACATGCTTGAAGGTTCCTGCCACTGCGGTGCCGTCCGTTTGACTCTGCCTTCTCCACCCGAGGTGGCCACGGACTGCAACTGTTCGCTCTGCCGCCGTATCGGCGGTCCTTGGGTGTATTACGAGTTCGGAACGGTCAAGATCGAAGGCCATCCCGAATTCACCTCCGAGTACATATGGGGTGACAGGACTCTCCGGACAATTCATTGCAAAACGTGCGGCTGCGTCACACACTGGGAGCCGCTGAACCTGACGCCAGGCGCCAGGCACGGCGTCAACCTTGGCAACTTCGACCCGCGCTTGATTGCTGCGGTCCGAGTCCGCCACTTTGACGGAGCTGACACTTGGCAATTCATCGACTGAGCACTGCTTGGGCAGCGACGCCTGGCCTGTCGCTCAAGGGGACTCCCCGGTTCCTGGGCTGCGCCGGCGCAGCGCGCCGCCGGTTGGCTTCTTTCGTTAGGCCTCCGATGAAATCAGCCACCGACCCCGAGCCGCCTTTGTCATTTGAGAGCGATGCGGCCTGGGCCGCGTGGCTGGCGGCGAATCATGGCGCGTCGTCAGGCGTGTGGCTGCGATTGGCGAAGAAGTCGTCGAACGCCTCGTCGGTCGCATATGCGCAAGCGATTGACGTCGCTCTATGTTACGGATGGATTGACGGGCAGAAGAAGGGCGATAGCGAACAGCACTGGTTGCAGAGGTTCACGCCAAGAACACGGACAAGCATCTGGTCGAAGATCAACCGTCAGAAGGCGCTCGCGTTGATCGCGAGCGGTGAAATGAAGGCTGCGGGGCTCAAGGAGGTCGAGCGCGCAAAGAGCGACGGCCGCTGGAACGACGCTTACGATTCGGCAAGAAGCGCCACAGTGCCGGGCGATCTTCAGGTAGCCCTGAATCTCAACGCCGAGGCGAAAGCCTTCTTCGCTACGTTGAATGGTCAGAATCGATACGCGGTGTTGTTCAGAATACAGACTGCCAAGAAGCCCGAGACGCGCGCCAAGCGAATTCAGATGTTCGTCGAAATGCTGGAGAAGCATGAAACGCTTCACCCGTGAAGGCCTATAAGTTTCGCTGACCCGCGCGAGGCCTAACCCTTCCTTCAAGCGGACGCGCCCTCGGCGCGCCGCGTGAGTCAAACGTTGGGCCGCATGCCGATTGGAGAGGCCAATGTCAATCAATCAAACTCCTGATCCCGTTGCGTTTCGTGACTTCGAACATGCTGGTTGGACGTCGAACGTATCCGAGTACGAGGCTGCGTTCGCGCGCATTACGAGCCAGGCCATTGGGCCCCTGTTGGATGCAGTGGAACTGCGACGCGGGGCCCGGATGCTCGACGTTGCGACCGGACCGGGCTATGTCGCGGCTGCAGCGGCCGAGCGCGGAGCAAGTGTCGTGGGCGTCGATTTTTCCGCTCCGATGGTTGCACGTGCCCGTACGAGCTACCCCGCCGTTGAGTTTCAAGAAGGGGACGCGGAAGCAATTTCGTTTCCGGATGGCAGCTTTGATGCCGTAGTCATGAATTTCGGAATGCTTCACTTGGCGCGGCCCGAGCGAGCGATGACCGAGGCCGCGCGCGTCCTCAAGCCCGGCGGGGGCTTTGCCTTCACCGTGTGGGCGAAGCCGGAGGAGGCCGTGGGCTTTGGAATCATCCTCAAGGCTATTCAATCTCATGGCAACCCCGCGGTCCAGTTGCCCCAGGGGCCGTCATTCTTCCGGTTCAGTGATCCCGCCGAATGCGACCGAACTCTGCGCGAAGCCGGTTTCCTGAACGTCAGGGTTACGTCTGTTCGTCAGGTTTGGCGGTTCGATGCACCGGACGAACTATTCGATGCCATCTATAACGGCGGGGTAAGAATCAAAGCAATACTTCGCGCCCAATCCAGCGAGGCACTTGAGGCAATTCGTACCGCAGCGCGCGAGGCGGCGAAGAATTTCACCCAGCATGGCGTTATTGAACTCCCGATGCCTGCGATCCTGGCGTCGGCAGTCAATCCCAGGTGAAAATGCATGTTTCGCGACCATGCTTTGTACGGGTGTGTGCGGCCTGACCCGGCGCCCAACACGGCTCGCGGTCGAGGAACTCCGGCTCCAAGCACTCGCTCCACAATGTCACAACACCGTCGCTAATTTCATGCCTGGCTCGCCAAAGTCCCCTCAGCCTTTCGTACCGACAGACTTCAATGTCCCAGAGGGACTGGAGACGGCTGAGTTTCGAATTCGCACGCTTACTGTGAATGATGTCGTCAAGGACTACGACGCCGTCATGACCAGCGTCGAACACCTCAAGACAGTGTGGCCCGGATCCAAATGGCCCGAAGGCCTGACGTTTGAGCAGGACCTGATTGACCTCGGATGGCACCAGAAAGAGTTTCAGACCCGGCGGTCGTTTGCGTATACCGTCGTTACGCTCTCCGAGTCACAGGTAATCGGGTGCGTATATATTAATCCGACGCGAAGGTCCGGTTTTGACGCTGAAGTGTTTCTGTGGGCCAGGCAGAGCGAGGTCGCCGGCGGCCTCGAGGCACGGCTGTACAGGACGGTCCAACAGTGGCTTGAGGCCGATTGGCCGTTCGAGAAGGTCGCGTTTCCAGGCAGAGACATAGATTGGCCAGCCTGGCGCGCCATACCGATCGAGGCACGCTGAGGGTTTTTGCTGGAGAGACGAAAATGGCTAAAGAAGCTCCACCCTGCGCAACGCCTGACCTGTCGCGCAACGCGGACGCCCCGTGCGCGGGATTTCGGCCTCGCAACGGTCCGCCGGTTAACTTGTTTCCTTAGGGCTTTTCCAATGGCAAATCGACGCTTGATGTGGCTATCGATCGGCGCCCTGCTCATTGCGGGCTGCGCCACAAGATCGCCAAGTGGTGCGGGCCCGACCAACGACCGGCCGCCGACAGATGGAAGGGCCGCCATATACATAGGTCGCCCCTATACGGCAGATACCAGCTTCATCCCGTTGCAGTTGGAATTGAATGGCCGCCCTCTCGCGAGCGTTGGCATGAACGAATACACGCGGGTCGATGTAACACCCGGAACCTACAAGCTGGCCGCCGCCGATGTCTATTTGACGTGGATTTCCTTTGGCACTCCCATTCCATCGGAAGTCACTGCGCAGGCGGGAGGCCGCTACTTTGTCATTCCACGGAGTTATGAAGGCCCACCTCGAATGGGCGTTGGAGTGAACGGGAACCTGGTTGTGCCCACAACATCTGCCAAGCGTTGGGGCGCGCTCGATGTCACAGAAAATACTCCTGGAACGCCAATTCCAGGCCGGTTCAATGGGTTGACCTATGTGGCACCCAACAGCGGTGAGATTTGGAAGCCCTGACCCGTCACGCAATCGGGACGTCCCGACATGGACGGCACCACCTTTTCACGGAGCATCCCAGTGCTTAGCCGCATCGCATTGATGTCGTTCTCTCTCCTGATTTGCGTTCCCGTTTTCGCGGGGCCGAAAGAAGACGCCCTCGCGGCCCATCAGAAGTTCTTCGAGGCATTTACTACCGACAACCACGACCAGATCGTCCGCCTCTTTGCACCGGACGCCCAATTCTATGGAACCCGATCCACTGAACTGGTAACGACGCCAGAAGCGATACGCCAGTACTTCGTGGAAGCCCTGACCGGAAAGAGGGGTTCGGTCAAAGCGACTCCGTTCGAGCAAACGGCGTTGGTTCTTTCCGACAGCGTTGTTGCAATATCCGGCAAGTGGCAATCGGAACGAACAGCCGATGGGAAGATGGTTACGGCGGGTCCGTCACGGAACACCGTCGTCATGCAGAGGCGGGGCGATCGCTGGTTGATCGTGCAGTTCCACAACTCGCCAACCCCGAAGCCCACACCGTAGACCGTGAGCCCTATCCCCCGAGAAACCCAGACCAGGACATCCACAACCCACTCGGCGTGGGCGGCACTTCGCTTCATGGCTGGGCCATCTCCACGAGAACGTTGCAAAGAAACTTGAGGAACGCCTGCACCAAGCACGAAAGGTCGCCCCTTGCCACGCACGTGGTTCTTACTCGGCAGTGATCACGGTGACGCCTGACTTGGCGCTCAACGCGGCCGTCCCGCGGGCGGGGCTTCGACCACGCACCGGCCCGCCGGTTAGCTGATTTCGTCAGGCGGCGCAAAGCATCCTCTTTGCCGTATCCTCGTCCAGAACCCCACTCCTTTGCCCCGCCAATGACAATTTCCGAAGCGTGCATTTTGGTTGCCTGCCTCCTGCCCATCGCCTGCGCAGGAGTAGCCAAGTTCAAAGGCTTCGGCAAGCCCCGGCGGGAAGGTGGATTCGACAACCACAGTCCACGCCTGTGGCTGGCGGGCCTCGATGGTTGGCAGGCACGCGCAAACGCTGCGCAGCAAAATAGCTTCGAAGCGCTGCCGATATTTATCGCAGGTGTACTCGTGGCCGAGCGCATGCAGGCGTCACAGTCACTGATCGACGGACTCGCCATTGCGTTCCTGGCGGCGAGAGTCGGGTATATCGGAGCGTACCTCGCGGATCGCGCAAACTTGCGGTCGGTTCTCTGGGCGCTGGGGCTCGCCTGTTGCATCGCAATGTTTTTCGCCAGGTAGCCTCTCGCCCAAGGCGCCGCAATGGCAATCGCGCAAAGGGGAATACCTTGAGCGGTCCCGATACCGACAAACTCTTCGCCGGCTCAATACCGAAGCTTTATGAAGAGTATCTCGTTCCACTGATCTTCGAGCCGTATGCCATGGACCTTGTGAATCGGGTCGCTTCGCAGTCTCCTGCTCGCGTGCTTGAGATTGCCGCCGGCACCGGCGTTGTGACTCGCAAGCTGGCGTCGGCACTTCCGGAAAGCGTCTTCGTTGTTGCCACGGACTTGAATCAAGCGATGCTGGACCTGGCTTCCGCGGTCGGGACCAGGCGCCCTGTGGAGTGGCGTCAGGCAGATGCCATGCAACTGCCATTCGAGGACTCAGCGTTCGACATCGTGGTGTGCCAATTCGGGGCCATGTTCTTTCCCGAAAAGTCCAAGGCGTTTTCCGAAGCACGGCGCGTCCTGAGAGCAGGAGGCCTTTTCATGTTCAACGTTTGGGACCGAATTGAGGAGAACGAATTTGCTCACACCGTGACGAAGGCGCTCGAATCACTCTTCCCCACGGACCCACCGCGCTTCCTGGCCCGCACGCCCCATGGCTACCACGACGTCGCCACCATTGAGCGCGACCTGAAACAGGGTGGGTTCCTTGCGTCACCTCATATTAGTACCGTTGCGGCCCGAAGTAAGGCGGCATCTCCGCAGATCCCTGCAATCGCATACTGCCAAGGGACGCCGCTACGAAACGAGATCGAGGCGCGCGACGAATCGCGGCTTGGCGAAGCAACCGACATGGCAGCGAAAGCTATCGCCGAGCGGTTCGGGCTGGGTCCTGTCGACGGCAGGATTCAGGCGCACGTTGTCATTGTCGAATGCTGAAAGCCGCCAATTGAACGTGTTGCGGCCTGACCCGCCGCCCAACGCGGACGTCCCGTATCCGGGGCTTCGCCACCACCCCGGTAGCCGGTCAGCCAATTTCGTTGGGCCTCGCGAGACGAGTTTATGAGGTACTCTGATTCAGAAGTTCGAGGCTGCGGTGTACTCCTCGGCGACGTTGAAGTGCCGCAGCGTTTTGGAATCCATCGATCCCGTGAAAATGGAGCCCGCCGTGCGCATATCCAAAGATCAGATTCCCGCCAAGATCAACGTCCCTGGCGCCGTCGCGCGTGTCGCCACCAACTTCGGTGATGCGAGTGGTTTCGGCACGATGGGGGGCGAATATTTTTCGCTGGGCGCCGGCACTGACATCGCGCCGCTCCTGAAAGGGCTCAAGGACGACGCCTGCCACGCGCCGCACTGGGGCTATATGCTCTCCGGGGAGCTCGTGGTGACGTATACCGACGGCAAGGTCGACACATGCAAGGAGAACGACCTCTTTTACTGGCCGCCCGGCCACAGCGTGCGGGCAGTCAAAGACACCGAGGTCATTCTGTTCAGCCCGCAGCGCGAGCACGCCCTCGCCATGGACCATATGCTGAACGCGATGAAGGCTTGAGCAAATCGTCCGTGGGTAGGTAGGTCCGCGTTAGGCGCAATCCAGGAGACCCAATGGCGCGCGCATCCCGTTTCACCTTGATCCGTTCCCGGGCCGCCGTGATACTGACGCTGGCGCTTTTGCTACTGGTCGCTGAAAGTGTGCCAGCACTCGCCGAGGAGACCCCGGGACCGTACCTCACCGCGGCCCTCGGGACGACTCGTTGGCACGGAGACTATTCGACTGGGTGCATCGACAACTACTCCGGAAACGTTCCTGGCATCTACTTCGGCGTTTTCGCATGTACAGGGGCGCTGACCACGCAAGATACGATCTCCGGCAGAATCGGTGGTGGGTGGCGGCTGAACTCCTGGATCGCGCTGGAAATGGCTTACGCAAATTTTGGCCGCGCAAGCATCGAACGATCGGTGGGCTATTCTGGCCGACTCCCGGACGGCGGCTTTACATTGCCGATCTTCATTCCCGAGAGTGGGCGATATCTCCTTCAAGGGATGGACCTCAGCGCGGTCGCAGCATTTCCTTTGACTGCAAACACATCCCTGACCGGTCGCCTGGGCGCGTTCGGGTACTACCAAAGCTACTCTGAATCAGGGCGTGGGACTCATGGCTCGACGCATGATTGGAGCGCTTCGGCCTCCGGCATCGCACCGCTGTTCGGAGTGGGCGGTGCCTACCGCGTCGATCCGGCGCTTGCCTTTCGCGTGGAGTGGAACCGGATCCAGCACGTCGGCAAGGTCTATACGGGTTGGAACGGATGGGGCATCGTTTCAAGCGGTGGTGGTGGCAGTCCGGACGGCGGGCATTTCAATCTCGACGTTTTATGGCTGGGCGTTGAGTACGCGCTTCGTTGACGTCGCCGCAAGATGGACCCTGCCATTTCACGTGGAGGGAAACGTTCCCTTCTACGAGAGACACGGTTACCGAGTAACCGAGCTGACGCGTCAATCCGGGCTGGTGACCATCGCGCAAATGACAAAGGTCGTTGATGGCGACGCCTGACTTGTCGTTCGGCGTCGGCAGCCGACCCTGGTTACTTCGGCATTGGCGTATCCGTTGATGGTGATGGCCCTTCGGCAGAGGTTGTCGCGGTGCCTATCTGGATACGTTCTCTTTTCAAAGCGTTGGCCTCTATACTCGTGCGGGCTACGAAATATTCGGCTTGCTTGAACACTATCCTGTCGAGCATTCCCGGCACTTCCTTTGCAAGACGTTGCATGCGGCCGGTTAGCTTCAGGCCGCAAACTCTCACCCACCCATTGCGGAGCGAAATCCAATGACAGCAACCTGTGCCTGCGGCCACGCGTCCATCACCGTCAACGCGTTGCCCACAATGCATGGTGTCTGCCACTGCACGAATTGCAAACGCAGAACAGGAAGCGCTTTTGGGATCTCAGCCTACTTCGACAAGTCGGCGGTGGTCGAAGCCACTGGCGAGACGAAGGTGTATGCGTTTCACCACGCGTCGCAGAACCATGACCAGGAGCGCCACTTCTGCGTCAATTGCGGGACCACTCTGTTCTGGTTCCTGTCGACGGCGCCCGACTCCATCGGCATCGCCGGGGGCTGCTTTGCCGAAGAAGCCATCCCGGAACCAAAGTACTCGGTCACAGACAAAAAGCGTTGGCCTTGGGTTTCGCTACCGGCCCAATGGAAGGTCTACCCAGATTGAAGGTCACGTCTGAGCCACCGGTAAGCCTGTTTCGTCGGGCCGCGAATCTGCGGGTCGGTGTGCGTTCGTGGGTCTCTGGCGCTAAAATAAAATGTCAACCAATAGCAGGGACCGAGTATGCAATGGCCCACCATCGACGCCATATCAGCGATGGCACCGCTTACCGATGGCTATCGCTACGAAAAACTGGCGCGCGGGAATTCCTGCCCTCATTGACGGCATCAGGCTTTGGCATCCTGACATTGCCGTCGGCGGAGCGAGTTGCTATTTGCAGGAAGATTTCTACAACAACGAAGTCGCGCTTGACGGTGAGGCCGACAAGGATGTCTTCGTGGGCGTGTTCATGCACGATGACGACCTGGTTGGTATGTGGTCCTGGGAGCAGGTACCCGACACGCTCTCGCTGTATGGCCGATTGATCGTCGTCGCGCCGGCCATCAACCCCGCCGGGTTCATTCCGGCGATCCAGGACGGCGACGTCACGATGGTCGAGTCGATTGCGATCATGGAGTACCTGATGGCCCGCTACGGGCCGACGCCGCTTGCGCCGGACCCGCACGATCCCGCGTTCCCTGCGTATCGGCAGTTTCTTCACCTGGGCGAAGCCGGCCTTGCGGCGTCAATCTATTTCGTCAACGGCGCCCGCAATATCGCGCCCGAGGCCGAGGAGTCCTACGTGGCCCGCACCAGCGGACGCGATGCCTACAAGCGCGCGATGGACGCATGCAAGGCGACAAAGGCATGGGTCGCCAAGATGGCCGCTTCGCACAACGCCCGTCTGTAACGGCACAGCCTGCGTTCGTCAGTCCCCATGAAGACCGCTCGTCCGACCCCCATGCGAATCGCGATTGACGATCTCACTCGACCAGAAGTCCTGGCGCTGCTGAACGAGCACCTGACGAGCATGTACGAGTTGTCGCCACCCGAGAGTGTTCACGCCCTCGACGTATCCCGGCTCAAGGGTCCGGAAATCACGTTCTGGACCGCCTGGAAGGACGAGGTGCTGATGGGCTGCGGAGGCCTCAAGGAACTCACGCCCACCCATGGAGAGGTCAAGTCCATGCGCACGCCCGGCGCGCGACGCGGGCATGGGGCAGGACGCGCGCTGCTGGAACATATCGTCAGCGTCGCCAAGGACCGAAGCTACCGTCTCTTGAGCCTCGAAACGGGGCCACAAGCTGCCTTCGCACCGGCGCGGAGGCTGTACGAGAGCTTTGGGTTCACCCGCTGTGGGCCGTTTGGCAGCTACAAGGAAGATCCGTACAGTGTCTTCATGTGCTTGCGGCTGTGAACGCGTGGTGCCAAAGCCATCGCATAACCGGAGAATCCATGGATACGACGAAAATCAAGGTAGGTAAAATGGAGATCGACTACATCGTCGATGGCTCCCACACGCAAAGTCTTGGAATGTTTGAACTGACGGTGCCTCCGCGATCGAATGTTCCGCCACCCCAGAGACTGCTCGCGCCTTGATCGTCATGTCTCCGGACATCGGCGCCCAATACTTCCGGGACGTCGCCGCAGTGATCGATGGCGGAGGGCCACCGGACAGGAGCGCCCTGATCTCAGTCATGTCCAGGTACGGACTTGTCCCCGCCGCCCCCGCGGCGGCGGCAGCCGGCTAGTCAAATTCGTCAGCCCAAATGGTCACCACGATCAGTCGAATTCTCGCCACGGGAATCGTTGTCTTCCTCGGTATTTGTATCGTCGCCAACTTTGCCTTCGTCGGCATCTGGCAAATGTTCCTGGCTTGTGCCGGCTGGGCGCTGGCGTATTTTGGTGACGAACTCGCCCCCCTGATTGGCGTAACCTCCACACCCTCCCGATCGCGCTATGTGGAGACCGTCATTCGCTGCATCGGATGGTTGTTCCTGCTGGCCGCTTTTGGCCTTGTCGTGGTGCGGATACCGCCTTGACTCACGCGCCGCATGACGCGGCGGTACATCCGCGGCCGCCTTCATCCAGCCAATTTTCGCTACGATAGTCATCACGCAGTTTCCGCGGTAGTTCAATGCAATCCAATCATGGGGAAATCAATGATCGTCAATACGAAGGCAGTGCGGCTTTTCTGCTTGGCTCTCTCGCTCGCCGCTTTCAGCATCGAATCGTCGGCAGTGGATTCGGCGAAGGAAGTGGCAGCGCTGGTGGCCGCCGATCAAAGTTGGGAAAAGGCATATAACGCGGGCAACGTCGATGCGGTGGCCAGTCTCTACGACGAACATGCAGTGCTCTTCCCGCCCGGTGCGCCGGCCGCGAACGGGCGCGCCGCGATTCGCGCGTTCTTCGCAAAGGACATCGCGGAGTCAGCGAAGGCAGGCGTTGCATTCAAACTCGGCCCGAAGCCCGTCGGCGGCGTGTCGGGAGACATGGGCTGGCAGTCCGGAACCTATGCGGTGAAGGACAAGGCGGGCAAGGTCGTCGATACCGGCAAGTACCTTTCCGTGTCGGTGAAGAAGGGCGGCAAGTGGTTGTACGTTCGCGACACCTGGAATTCCGACGGGCCGCCAGCTCCGGCTGAAAGTGTCGTGCCCCCAAAGAAGTAGTCCCGGCGGGTTCTGCGCGCCGACAAAGTGATGCCTGCATCTTTTCAACAACCGCAGCAAGGGGCGCCGATGGCCGTCGATCACGAGAAAATCAGCAGGATGGCTGCAGCCTATACCGCTGCCTGGAACTCCGCCTCACCGGACGCCGTGGCGTCCTTCTATGCTTCAGACGGGGAAATTGTCATCAATCGCGGTGCGCCATGGGTTGGTCGCAAGGGCATCGCTGAAATGGCCGCGGGCTTCTTCGCTGACGTACCCGATCTTCATCTGGTATGCGATGAGGTGCGTTGCGCCGGCGATCATGTCGCGTACTTCTGGACGTTTACCGGAACACACGCAGCCACGAAGAATCCACTTCGAGTCATCGGTTGGGAAGAGTGGGATCTCAATGCCGACGCGGAGGTCGTCGCATCGCGGGGGTGGTACGACGCCGCCGACTACGAACACCAGACCATGGCCAGGTAGATGGTCGGCGCGGTCTACGACACGATTGGGCAAGGCTACGCGCGGCAACGCCGCCCCGACCCGCGCATCGCCGCCCACGTGCTGGCGGCGCTCGGCGACGCACGCTCGGTGCTGAACGTTGGGGCCGGTGCCGGATCCTACGAGCCGCCGGACCGGCAGGTTGTCGCGGCCGAGCCATCGGCCGTCATGCTCGCCCAGCGGCGGCTGGGTGCCGGGCCGGCCGTGCGGGCGCGCGCCGAAGCGCTGCCGTTCCAGAATCGGGCATTCGACGCCGTGATGGCTGTCCTCACCATTCACCACTGGACAGATCGCGCCGCGGGACTCGCCGAGTGCGCGCGGGTGGCGCGGCAGCGCGTCATACTCCTGACGTGGGATCCGGCAGCCGATGCTTTCTGGCTCCTGCAGGAGTACCTGCCAGCGTTCGTGGAGGTGGACCGTGGGCAATTCCCGCCCATGGCAGCGTACCCAGAGGCGTTCGGTCCCGGCGCGCGGGTCGAGGTTGCCGCGGTGCCCATCCCGCACGACTGTGTCGACGGGTTTCTCGGGGCGTACTGGGCGCGGCCTGCGGCGTATCTTGATCCGGCGGTGCGGGCCGGGATCTCCTCATTCGCGCGCCCGGGTGCGGCGCCGGGGTTGGAGCGGCTGCGCGACGACCTGGCGACCGGCGCATGGCGCGCCCGGCACGGCCACTTGCTCGCGGAGGACGCACTGGACGTCGGTTACCGGCTGGTCGTGGCCCATCTGCCGAACCGTTAGATCGCAACCAAGACATCGAGGTGTCGGAGATGTGTCGCAATATCAAAGTACTCTTCAACTTCGCTCCCCCTGTAACCGACGAAGAAATTCGCGCGGCTGCGCTGCAATTCGTCCGCAAGGTCAGCGGCTTCAACAAACCGTCCAAGGCCAACGAAGTCGCGTTCCAGGCCGCGGTCGATGGCATTGCCGCGGTGTCCGGCAAACTTCTCAACTCCATGGAAACCAACGCAACACCGAGGTATCGCGAGATTGAAGCGGCCAAGGCACGCGAACGGTCTGCCATGCGATTTCCGAGGTAGCGATTGGCACTTGCAGCGGCCTGACGCTTCGCCCGACCCGGAAACCTGGCCCGTCGCCGCACCACGGAACTCGATGAACGAACTCATCCGCGAAGTCTCGAGCGAACAGGACTACCGCACCTTTTCGCAGCTCATAGGCGAGTACGTCGCCTGGCTTCGTTCGCGATACGAACAGGACACCTGGTTCATCACGGAGGTGCTGGACAAGCAGTCGTTGTCGAGCGAACTGGAGACTCTGTCCACGATGTATGGCTCGCCGAATGGGCGCGCCTTTATCGCCGTGCACGACAACGAAGTGCGCGGGTGTGGCGCGTACCGTCGGCTTGCGGATGGAACCTGCGAAATGAAGCGGGTCTTTGTTCCGGGGCGCTTTCAGGGTGCGGGCCTGGGGCGCAGGCTCTGCCGCGCGCTGATTGACTCCGCGCGCGCGGAGGGATATCCGTTGATGCGACTGGATACCGGAAACCTCATGAAGGAAGCAACGGCCATGTATCGTTCGTTTGGGTTCAAGGAATGCGCAGCGTACGATGAATATCCGGAGAAACTGATGCCCTACCTGGTGTTCATGGAATTGCGGCTGGCGCACGCATGAAGCTTGCGAAGGCAACCATCGCAGCCGGACTTGCATTGGCCGCCCTGCTTGCGCCATTGGAGAGCAACGCGCAAGCAACTGCCGTTCAGCCCCCCGCCGCCGGCGATTCCGAAGTCAGGCCGCTCGTAACCCCTGCCGATCTGTTGATCGTCAAGCGTGCACGCGCGCTGCTCGATTCGCCATCAAGCTGGAATCGCGCCGACAACCGCAAGTGTCCCGATGGCGCCAGGACTTTCAGCATATATTGCGCACTTGCCGTTGCGACCATTGAAATTGGCCGAAAATTCGAACATCGCGGGGCGGCTCTCCAGCAAATGCGCTTTGTCATTGACGAAATCACGGCAACCCGGGACTACGATCATCGGCTGATGGACTACAACAACGATCCCAGAACGTCGTTCGCCGATGTACAGGAGGTATTCCGCATCACGGAGAGCCTCCTCGCATTGCGGTTGAATGGTGGCGAGTCAAAGCCGGTGGCGCCAACCAAGCCGTGACACTTCGCGCCAGCCGCCCCTTTTCAAGACGAACAGTCCTCGTCACCAACGTCCCGCTCACAGGAGACCAGCCATGACCACCCAAGGTTTCGTCGCGTCGCACGCCAAGGATGCTGAGTTCCAACGAGGTCTGCGCTCGTTCTACGAATATCGGGACCTGGGCATCAAGGAGGCAACGCAAGGACGAGTCGACGCCCATGTGATCCGCGCGGCAGCGGGAAAGGAATTCTCGAGCCAGCCTCACCTGCACAAAACCGAGTTTCAGCTTGTGTACATCCTGAAGGGCTGGATCGAGTTCGAGTATGAGGGCCAGGGAATCGTTCGCCTGGAAGCCGGCTCGTGCGTGCACCAACCTCCGAATATCCGTCATCGTGAACTGGGTCACAGCCCCGACATCGAAATGCTCGAGATCGTTCTCCCCGCCGGATTCGCCACGGAAGAGGTCCCGTCCGTCGACGGTTAGCCGACCCGCTGGATTTGCGGCAAACTTGCTCAATACATCCCGGTGGAACTCAACCAAGTCACCCTTCCCGCGTTGAATGTAGCGGCCTCGGTCGCGTTTTACCGCAGCATGGGGTTCGTGCTCATCGTCGATGCGCCGCATTACGCTCGCTTCAAGTCGACGGCGGGCAGCACGACATTCTCGGTCCACGCCACGGAGGCGGTCACCGCGGGTCCTGGAGTCGTCGTGTACTTCGAGTGCGAGGCAGTCGACCGAACCGTTGCCGAGCTCAAGGCAAAGGGACTACGATTCACGCAAGAGCCGCGTGACGAGCCGTGGCTTTGGCGCGAAGCGCGCCTTCTCGATCCCTCCGGCAATGTCATCTGCCTCTATCATGCGGGCGAGAATCGACTCAATCCTCCCTGGCGAGTCGAGAACTGAACCATCCCATGAACAAGCGCGGCCCTGGACTCGTGGTCTTGTATCGCTGGAAGCTTCATCCCGGCTCGGAGGCTTCATTCATCGATGCCTGGTCGCGCGTCACCGAGTTGCTCCGCAGTCGTGCGGGCTCGCTCGGATCACGCCTGCATCGAGGAAGCGACGGCCTCTGGTACGGCTATGCGCAATGGCCAAGTGAAGAATCGAGGCAGCGTGCCTTCGCACAACGGCTCGATCCTGCAGCCCGCGCAACAATGCGTTCCGCCATTGCCGAATCGCTTCCAGAGGTCTTGCTGGAGCCCGTGTCCGACTACCTGGTTTTACCCTCTGCACTATCCGGCAACCAGGAAACCTCGATGTCCGACGTCCACGAAAACAAGGAAATGCTGACGCGATTTCTCGAGCAGGTTTGGAATGCCGGAGACATCGAAGCCGCTGACCAGTACATCGCGCCCCAGTACACCGTCCATCACGACCCAGGTGACCCGTGGGAGGGGCAGGCGCTCGACCTTGCCGGATACAAGGAACGCGTGCGGGTGTCGCGCGCGCCATTTCCCGATCAATGCTTCGTCATCCAGGACGTCCTTGCCGACGCCAACAGGGCAGTCATCACCTGGCGTTGGAGCGCCACGCACAACGGAGATATTCCGGGCTTTGCCGCGACGGGGAACACCATCAAGATGTCCGGAGCCACCGTCTACTACATTGACGGCGGGCGCCTGACCGGCCACTGGCAAATTGCGGATCGCCTGGGCGTCTATATGCAACTTCGCCAGGGCATGGCGGGCGCGTAGGCTGTGGCACCTGAAAGTTCCTGGCCCGAAGTGCCGGCATTCCTGCAGTCCGTTCGGCCATTACTTTCGAATTGAGACAGATATTGAACGTCGAAACCACCTGCATCCTGAGCGTAGTTGTCGTTGGCCTTGGCGCAACCCTGTTCATGGATGCCTGGGCACTGCTGCTTAAGCGCGCGTTCAACGTTCCCTTGGCCAACTACTGCCTGGTCGGGCGCTGGCTTCTCCATATGCCCGAAGGCACGTTCATGCATGCGAATATCGCGACGGCCACCGAGAAGCACTCGGAGTGCACTGTAGGTTGGATGGTCCACTACATCGTCGGCATCGCGTACGCATTCGTGCTGGTCGCCATGATGTCCGGCAGTTGGCTTGCGCGGCCAACCTTGTTGCCCGCCCTGCTCTTCGGCATGGGTAGCGTGCTCGTGCCGTACCTGATCATGCAGCCTTCATTCGGACTCGGCATTGCCGCGTCGAAAGCACCACGGCCCATGCAGGCCAGGCTGCGCAGTTTCATGGCGCACACGGTCTTCGGAGTGGGGCTCTATGTTTGTGCTGTTGGCGTGAGTTACGTGTTGCGGATCCAGGCCTGACCGCGCGCTCTCCAGGACCAGCCCTGCACGCCATGGACAGAAGGATCGTTGGCTTCCGCCAGGACGAAGAGCATCATTGGGTGGCACAACTCGAATGCGGTCACAACCAGCACGTTCGCCACGATCCTCCATGGACCAATCGCCCTTGGGTCATCACGCCGGAAGGCCGCGCCAGTATGCTCGGTCAGGTTCTGCGATGTCGCGCGTGCGCTGCTGACGCGTCTGGGTGATCGGGACCAGGACATGAAGAAATCGGACCAAAGCCACGGCGAGTCGGCATCGGAACTCATCTCGAAGAAGATCGCCGGACTCGGCGACTGGCGCGGGGAAACCCTGGCCAGAATGCGCAGGCTGGTCAAGGAGGCGGACCCCGACGTCGTCGAGGAGTGGAAGTGGATGGGCACGCCGGTCTGGTCGCACGACGGAATCCTGTGCACCGGCGAAACCTACAAGAGTGTCGTGAAGCTCACCTTCGCCAAGGGCGCTGCCCTGAAGGATCCGGCACACCTCTTCAACTCAAGTCTCGATGGCAACGTGCGCCGCGCGATCGACATCCGCGAAGGAGAGGACGTTGACGTGTCTGCCTTCAAGGCGCTGATTCGCCAGGCGGTCGCCCTCAACAGTGCAGGCAAGGCGAAAACCGCGAAGAAACCCAAGGCGCAGGGTCAACACACGCCGAGCTGACCGCCGCCGCTTCGAATCGCCGCCAGCTTCGTGGCAACCGACGCCCATACCTGATCGAAGCCGGGAATGCAGCGGAATTCCCCGTAGACCGAACATTCGTGGCTGGCGCAGCAATAGATGTCGCAATTGCCCTTGATGATCGTGAAGCGGAAGTGTGGATCTTCATGGCGGTAGAGCGCGTACTTGCTCCACTCGATCGACCGATCGAGCACCATCACCTCGGTCTCCGTGGTGCCGCTCAATACCGACAGACCGTTTTGGCACGTTACGAACAGACCCGCCTTGGCAATGGTGAAATACGTCTGGTCCAGGCTCAGGCGGTTGGTCAGATCGACGCAACCTTGCAGCCCGCGACTGATCTTGTGCATCTTGTCCGACAAGGAATACCTGTCCTTGCCGACGACCGCGACAGAGCACCCCTCCTTCCGCAGCGCATCCGCCAGCTTCTGCCACTGATCCAGCGGCCAGCTCCGGCTGGGCCAGGTTGTCGAAGTATTCAGGACGACGTCGAAGCGCTGGGCTGCATCGGCTTCCGCGGGAAAGTATTCGAGCTGCTTCTCGCGAAAGGAAAGCTCCCCGAGCCCGGTGGGCAAGCTCATGTAGTCGATCGTATCCATGGCGGAATACGGCAATTTCGACGACGGGTCGAACAGGACGAGCACCTTGTCGTGGCGTTTCCGCTCGGCCTCGTCGGTGATCGCGAAAACGCGATCGACGTAGGGGCAGCGCGCAAAGATTTCCGGATGGTGCGTGAACAGCACGAGTTCATTCGCACTCCCTTGCAACCGCTGCAGCTTGCGCAGGATCGGTATCGCGCAAATGCAGTCACCAATGCCGTCGCATTGGAGCACTATGGGCAATATGGCCTTGCCGCCACTCATGGTTCGAAGTCCTGACGGTTGCAGTTGGTGAAGAAGTATCGGAAGGAGTATTGCGAATCGCCTGCCGCGGGTCAACTCAGGACGCGCGCGGCACCGGGCGAAGTTGCCAATCCATTTGCGCAGGTCTATCGTGGGGTTCACCGACGAACGCAGGGAAATCCGATGAAGGCTTCGCGCAGGAATGCACTAGGGGCGCTGGTCGCCACTGCGATGGTGCCTCTGCTTGGCATGGCGCAGAAGCCAAAGCGCCGCGTGGCATGGATCAGCGCAGGACGCGGCAACACCGCATCTCCGTTCCTTGCGGCATTTCGGGCAGGCATGCGCGACACCGGCTGGATCGAAGACCAGGACTTCACGCTCAGCATATTCCGGACCGATGCGCGGCCCGAGGATGGCGATCGCGTAACGCGCGAGATGCTGGCCACCCGTCCGGAACTCATTGTCGCAACCGGCCGCGACGTGATCTCCGTGCACAGCGTCAAGCCATCCATCCCGGTCGTGTTCGCCTTCAGCGGCAATCCTGTCGATGCGGGATTCGTACAGAGCCTGGCTCATCCGGGCGGCAACTTCACGGGCATCAGCCTGATGTCGTTCGACTTGAGCGGCAAGAGGATCGAATTGCTGAAGGACTTCGTGCCGTCGATTCGGCGCCTGGCGGTGCTCGCGCGACCGGAACACGCCGGCGCGCATCGGGAGCGAGCGGTCTCCGAGGAGGTCGTGGCCAGACTGGGAATGTCCATGGCCTACGTTCCCATCCAGTCGGCGGACAATCTCGATGAGGCCTTCCAGTCAATCGTGAGACAGAAATGTGATTCGCTGGTTGCCTTTCCCGACAGCGTCATGCTCGCGAACAGCGACCGTATCGCCAAGTTCGCGATCAGCGCGAAGATACCCGCCGTGTCCGGCTGGGCTGCGTTCGCGGACAATGGCTTTCTGGTTACCTACGGCCCGAACCTCACCGACACCTACCGCAGTCTCGCGCGCTACGTGGACCGCATTCTGCGCGGCGCCAAGCCCGCCGATCTTCCGGTGGAGTTGCCTCGTACGGTGGAACTGGTTTTCAACGCCCAGACCGCGCGTGCGCTGGGAGTCACGATTCCACAATCCACACTGCTGCGCGCCGACCGGATCATCGAATGAGCGCGGGCCCCGCCGATCCGCGCAGGTGACCCATTTGTACGAGCAAGGTGCGCGCCAAGGCGCGCTCCTGGGCCTTCTCGCGGCACAGCACACTATCTCGCTGCGTAGTGGTCAGAGCTTCTGATTGGGCTGCAGGTTCTTCGGTATCGGCGACGCAGCCTTCACCTCTCCGAGCGCGTTGGCGAGCACGCCCGACCAATGCGCGAACAGCAAGCGGAAATCGTTGAGGTTGGTAGCGTCGGAGGCCATCCGCCGCCCGATGTCCTGCGTCTCGCTCCGGTCGGCAACCCGGCCAAGCAATGCATTAGTGGTGGAATCACGGACTTCCACGATCAGTGCCGCCTGACCCGCGGTGAGGATATAGGTCGTCGCAAAGCCCGCCGAGCCCGCCGGCGCATTGAGATCGAGATCCAGAATGGCCGAATTCACGCGCAGCACATCCGGCCCCGGGGTGGTGACCACCTGGTACCCGGCCTTGCGAAACGTGTCGCCAAAGATCTGATCGAAGTTGGTCTGCGCGGCCGCCATGATCTGGTTGGCCTGCGCTTGGGATATCTTGCTGTTCAGGTCGGCATTGATGTTGTAGTCCCGCAGCCAGTTGGGCATGAAGGCGACCTGGGTGGTACTGACAATCACCTTGGTATAGGGGCGAAAATCGGCGCCCGGCCGCAACCATGCCAGCTCCATCTTGCGCGGAGTCACCTTCACCAGACCATCGGGCGATTCCGGCGCCTGGGCTGACGCAATGGTCGCAAGGCCGAACATCGCCAGCATGGCAACGACGCAGGACCAACGATTGACGGTCATGATTGAGAATCCTTTCGAGGCGGGCGAACGCGCCCTGTAGGGCCGGCCAAGTCCGGCAAGTTGGAATCAGGATTCTACAGCGGCGCCGACCCGGAAAAACGCCTCCGGCGTCCCGCGGGGTCCGCCTTGACACCCCAACGTGGCGTGTATACATTTTTTGGCTTGCTTGGCCTAGTACCATATCCAATGTCCACCAACTGTCGAGGAGTCGCAATGAGTGCAGTTCTGAGAATGGCCGTCCTGTGTCTCGCGTTTGTCGGGTCTTGCGCGCTTGCCGCTGACGCCGGCGACCGGAAGTTCATTTCGGAAGGAATGAGCGAGGGCCAGGTATTGATGAAGATTGGCAAGCCCGACAGCGAAAGCGTGGACTCTGGCGGCGGCGCCAAGGTCACGGAGAAGCGCTGGATCTACTTCCCGGCCCCTGGCGATTCGCAGTCCATGACGACGCTCACCATTCGCGATGGCAAGGTCACCAAGGTAGATCGGCAGGTTTCTCGATAGTCGTCCGCCAGCGATTCGAATGGAGATTTGACATGCCCACCGGAACAGTCCGACTTCACCGCGTTTTGCGGGCGAGCCCCGAGAAGGTCTACCGGGCGTTTCTTGAGCCGGGCGCGATTGCCAAATGGCTGCCGCCCTACGGCTTTACCTGCAATGTGCAGCACATGGATGCCAAAGTCGGCGGCACCTACAAGATGTCGTTCGCGAATTTCACGACCGGCCATGTTCATTCCTTTGGTGGCGTGTATCGCGAACTGGTGCCCTTCGAGAAGATCCGCTATTCGGACAAGTTCGATGACCCGAACCTTCCCGGCGAGATGCAGGCGACGATTACGCTGACCAAGGTAATGTGCGGAACCGGGTTGAACGTCCTGCAGGAAGGAATTCCCGAGGTCATTCCCGTGGAGATGTGCTATCTCGGCTGGCAGGAGTCGCTGGCGCAGCTTGCGCAACTCGTCGAACCCAATATTCCGGGATAGGAAAGTGCCGTGACCATTGAGCGTATTTTTCTGGCAGCGCAACCCGGTGGCTCGCTCGTTGAGGTTCCGAACATCCGAGTCCGCGCGGGTTCCGGAATCGAAGGCGATCGCTATTTTGATGCACAGGACGAGCCGGGACAGAACATCACGCTCGTGGAAGCGGAAATCATTGAGGACTTCAACGCCCATTTCGGTGCAGCCCATGAGCTCTCGTGCACGCGCAGGAACCTGGTCACTCGCGGTGTTCGCTTGTCGCAACTGGTAGGCAAGGAATTCACCATCGGAGAAGTTCGGCTGCGCGGAGTGGAGCTCTGCGAACCGTGCATGGGGCTGGGCGAGGCCATGGCATCGGACGCCGCCTCCCCGGCCGCAGTCGTCAAGTTCATGGTACATCGCGCGGGCATCCGTGCTGACGTGCTGTCGTCGGGCAGCATTGCTGCGGGCGCAGCTCTTTCGGACGTCGACTGATCATCCAATCGATGCAGACGGGAACGACTGGCTTGCGATGACGGTGATGAGATGGTTGCTCGATTCGGATCCGGCGATCCGATGGCAGGTGATGCGTGACCTTGCCAATGAGCCGGCCGCAGTTGTAGCCATGGAGCGCTCGCGCGTTGCGGCAGAGGGTTGGGGCGCGCGTTTGCTCGAACGCCAGTCACCAGACGGCTACTGGGGCGACGAACGGGAGCGTCGAACCTGGATGACCACCATCTATACCCTGGTGATGCTGAAGGATCTGGGCGTGGATCCAGCGAGCGAGGCATCCCTGCGGGCGATCGGGCGCGTTCGCGAACACATCACCTGGTGGCAACTTGACGGTCGCCCCTTCTTCGACGGCGAGACCGAGCCTTGCATCAACGGAGGCATTCTCGCCACGGGCGCCTACTTTGGAGAACCCAGCGATCGTCTCGCCCAGCATCTCCTTGGCGAGCAGCTCGACGACGGCGGCTGGAACTGCCAAGCGCCGACGAGCAAGCGAACCTCCTTCCACACGACCATCTGCGTTCTCGAAGGACTGCTGGCCTACGAGAAAGCGCGCGGCGCCACGCCCGTGATTACCGCAGCCCGGCTTCGCGCCCATGACTATCTGATGTCGCGCCGCATGTTCAGGTCGTTGACATCCGGCGAGGTGATCGATCGCCAATGGCTGCGCTTCTCGTTTCCGCCCACGTGGCACTACGACGTGCTGCGCGGACTGGATTATCTGCGCAGCGCCGGCGTCACGCCGGACGAGCGGATTGCGGAATCGGTCCAACGGGTCGCAAGCCAGATGGATCAAGACGGGCGCTGGCCATTGCACGAGCTTCACTCCGATCGCATTCCTTTTGACATTGAGGCCGGACAAGGCCAGGCCAGCCGCTGGAATACGCTGCGCGCTCTTCGGGTGTTGCAATGGTTCGGAGCGCCATGAAATCCGCGGAGCGCGATGACGTTGCTGGTTTCTCCTTTCGCGTCGCCCAGAGCGGCTACGTTTCGCTGGCGGCAGTTTCAGGCTACCCGAACGGCATCACCAAGCACCTGATGCAGAAGATCGTGGCCTGACCCTCGTGGGCGCAATCCAGCCGTGCGAACTTCCTCCAGGCGCACTGCTGTGCAAGTATCAGCAAGGCGGCGCCTGGGCCGACGGCTACTTCACGGAAGTCGCGCGAAACATCTCGCTTGCCGAGTTTGTCGAGGCCTTCTACACCACGCCGTTGTTCAAGGTCGAACGCAGGCTGCTCTCGTTGTTTGCCTCCAAGCCTTCGACCGACGTGCAGGCCCGCCAGCTCGCTGCCGGTGATCTCGATTCGTTTGCGGCATGGAACGTGGAGGCGCGAAGCGCGAATCAGTTGCTCATGGCCGACTTCCAGGGCCGAACGCGGTCATGGCTGATGGTTGCCTCACCGAACGGCAGTGGCGACGAGAGCACGCGCCTGTACTTCGGCTCCGCTATCATTCCGGTCGTGAACGCCCGGACCGGGACACAAGCAACCGGACTCCTCTTCCGCTCGCTGCTGGGTTTTCACAACGGGTATTCCCGCTCACTGCTGGCGGCAGCCAAATCCCGTCTGGAACACAAGCCTCGCTGATCGTTTCGCCGATCATGAAAAAGACAACGCCCGCCCCCGATCCTGACGCCTATGTCGCGTCTCTCGACGGCTGGCAGTCCGCCTGCGTCAAGGCACTGCGCGCAACGGTAACGGCGAGCTCCCGCCTCGAAGAAGTGGTGAAGTGGGGACACCTGGTCTACCTGTCGAATGGCCCCGTCCTGCTCATCCGCGCCGAGGCGCATCGCGTGCTGTTCGGCTTCTGGCGCGGACAGCTCCTGCGCGACATCGATGAGCGCCTGAAGCCCGGCGGAAAATATGAGATGGCCACGGTCGAATTGCACGACGGCGCGTTCATCGATCCGGCGATCGTTCGCCGCCTGTCCAGGAAAGCGGTAGCGCTCAACGCGACACTCGGTAACCCTACCAAAGTGAGCAAGGTGACCAAAAAATGAACACCGCACTGCTTGTCATCGACGTCCAGCAGATAATGAGCTCGGGCAAATACGCCGTGTTCGAATCGCGACAGGTCATCGACCGCATCAATCAGGTGATCCAATCGGCGCGCGACGCCGGGGCGCCGGTGGTCGTCATCCAGCACGAGGAGCAGGACGGCCCGATGAAACGTGGAAGTGATGGCTGGAAGCTCGACCCCGGACTGGGGGTGCTGTCCTCTGACATCCATGTGCGAAAGACCACGCCCGACTCCTTTCACAACACGGAGCTGCGGGCCATTCTGCAGGCCCGCGGGATAGAGAAGCTCGTGATCTGCGGCTTCCAGAGCGAGTATTGCGTCGACTCGACCACGCGCGGGGCGCTGGCCCTCGGATACCCGGTGACACTGGTCGCCGATGGTCACTCGACATTGGACAATGGAGTGCTTCAGGCCAGGCAGATCTCGGCGCATCACAACGAAACGCTGCGCACGATGGAAAGCTTCGGTCCGAGAGTCGAGACGATCCCGGCGTCCGAGGTACGATTCGGAACCTCCGTAACGCTTGCCAAATTTTCATCATGATCCTCGCGTGGGCGCGGCGCCGAGTACGACACCTGGTACGACACTAAGCACGAAAATCAGCGCGACGAATTCATGCTCACCGCCGACGACGTCAAGTCCATCCCGCTGTTCTCGTCGCTTGCCACGGCCGACCTGGAGCGGCTCGCGAGGACCTCCGCGGATCTTCACCTGGCCGCCGGCGAATTTGCGGTACATGAAGGCGGCGACCGCGCGCTCTATGCGGTGTTGAGCGGCAGGATCGAGGTGGTCAAGCTCTTCGATGGCATCGAACGCACGCTCGGCTGGCGCGCGCCCGGCACCATTTTCGGTGAAGTGCCGATCGCCTTCGGTACGGCCTTTGTCGGCGGCTACCGCGCAGCGGAACCCTCGCGTGTCTTTCGCGTGGACCCGCCGCAGTATTACGCGACCGCCGCGACGATGCCGGACATCGCGGTGAAGGTCGGCGCGCTGGCGCGCGAACGCATGGGCGGGCTGCAGGGCATCGCGGCCGAGGCGCCCAAGGCGCGCGTGACGATGGTCGGCAATCGCTTCGACGAAAACTGTAGCGCGCTGCGGCAATTCCTCGCGCGCAACCAGATCACCTTCGACTGGATGACGCTCGATGCGCCGGAATTGGCGACGCGATGGCCTGGGCCGCCACCGACGGACGACGAGTGCCCGGTCCTGCGCTTGACCGACGGAACAGTGCTGCGTCGTCCCGCGACGCGCGAGCTGGCCGAGCGCCTCGGCCTGCAGACGTGCGCGCGGCTGCCTGAATACGACACCATCATCATCGGCGGCGGACCCGCCGGCCTCGCGGCAGCGGTATACGGCGCATCCGAGGGACTGCGCACATTGGTGGTCGAGCGCGAGGCGCCCGGCGGCCAGGCCGGAACATCGTCCCGCATCGAGAACTATCTGGGATTTCCGAGCGGCGTTTCCGGCGACGAACTGGCGAGCCGCGCGCTGCAGCAGGCCAGGCGCCTCGGGGCGGAGATCCTGGTCACGCGCTCGGTTGTGCGCATCGATCCGGCAATGCGTCATGTCCATCTCGATGGCAACGACGTCGTCCGCGGCCGAACGCTCATACTGGCGACCGGGGTCACGTGGCGTCGTCTGGAGTTGAATGGCTTCGACCGGTTCATCGGCAAGGGCATATACTATGGCGCGGCACGCAGCGAAGCCAGCGCCACGCATGGCCGCGACGTTTACCTCATCGGCGCTGGAAATTCCGCCGGTCAGGCCGCGCTCTACTTTGCCAACCATGCGCGCAGCGTGGCGCTCGTCGTGCGCGGCGAGTCGCTGGAGGCGAGCATGTCGCGCTACCTGATCGAGCAGCTCCGGGCAAAGTCGAACGTGAAGGTGCACACGCGTTCGGAAGTCACCGCTGCACATGGCGACGCCTCCCTGACCGCGATCGACATCCGCGACGGCGAAACCGCCACGGTGACGCGCCACGAATGCGGCGGCCTCTTCGTCTTCATCGGCGCCGACGCGCAGACCGGCTGGCTTCCGCAGGAAATCGCCCGCGATGCACGGGGATATGTGCTGACCGGCGACGACGTGGTGAAGGCCGGACGCTGGTCGCAGGAGCGCGACCCTTATCTGCTCGAGTCGAGCGCTCCCGGCGTATTCGCCTGTGGCGATGTGCGATTGAGCCCGGTCAAGCGCGTAGCCTCCGCGGTCGGCGAAGGCAGCATGGCCATCGCCTTCGTGCACAAGTTCCTGCAACAGGAAGCGCACTAGGCGGCCACGCCCCATGCCTTCCCTTCCGTCCGTCGAATCCCTCGTCGTCGCGATCGAGAAAAGTGGATTCGCCCTTCCGCCCGGGCCGGTGCGCGTGGATGGCTACGGAGACAGCGAAGCGCTGTCCGCGGAGCTGCTTGCGCTTATCCGCAGCGGCAAGAAGCGGGCGGGTACTGGACTGCTGTGGGCCTATGACGCCGATGGCGAGTCGATGGCGCGGTCCGGAGACATCGAGATCGTCATCGACCACCTGCACCGGCCGGCCCTCGTGACCCGCATCATCCGATCGGAGATCCTGCCCTTCGACCAGGTCGACGCGGAGTACGCCGCCATCGAGGGCGAAGGCGACGGTTCACTGGAATATTGGCGCAAAGCGCATTGGGCATTCTTCTCGCGCGAATGCCGGCGCATCGGGCGTGAACCCGGGCTCACGATGCCGGTGATCTGCAGCGTTTTCGAACTGCTCCTGGTCGTCGACACCAAGCTCCATTCCGATTCGCGATGAAACTCCTGCTTTGCTTTGTGCTGGCCATGGCAATGACCTGCGGCGCGTTCGGCCAAGGCCAGCGCCTTGCCGCGCCGAACGTTGTCGTGATCTCACCGCGCCTGGTCACGTCGGGACAGCCGACGGCGGCGGGACTTGCCGAACTGAAGGCGATGGGCTTCGAGGCGGTCATCTACCTGGCGCCACCGACCGTCTCCGACGCCGTACGCGACGAAGAACTGATCGTCACCCGGCAAGGAATGACGTTCATCAACATCCCGATCAACTTCGAACATCCCACCGAAGCGGACTTCGAGACGTTTTCCGCGCAGCTGCAGGAGCTGGGAACGCGGAAGGTTCTGGTTCATTGCCAGGTCAACCTGCGCGCATCGTCGATGGTGTTCCTATATCGCGTCATTACGCTCAAAGAGGACCCGCGCATTGCCTACGAGGCGGTAGCGGGCGTGTGGGCGCCGAACGGCCCGTGGCGCCGGCTGATCGAAAGTCAATTGCGCAGGCACAAGGTGGCATTTGAGCTTTATTGAATTGTTGGCTACGCTGCACGCGATTCCCATGCACAGGCGCAGGAAATTCCCATGTTGATCAATGGCAAGTGTCACTGCGGCAACATCGCCTTCGCGCTTGAATGGGCAGGCGACCCCCCGGAAATTCCGGCGCGCGCGTGCAACTGTTCATTCTGCGTCATGCACGGTGGCGTCTGGACCTCCAATCCGACCGCCGCGCTTGCCGTCACCCTTCGCGATGCGTCGCTCGTGTCCATCTATACATTTGGTACAAAGACCGCCAACTTCCACGTCTGCTCGCACTGCGGTGCGGTTCCGCTGGTCACCAGCGATGTCGCCGGCCACCGCTATGCAGTGGTCAACGTCAATGTGCTGCAGAACGTCGATCGCGCCTGGTTGCGTCCCAGCATCGCCAACTTCGAAGGCGAGAATATCGACTCCCGCCTGGAGCGCAGAACGCGAAACTGGATCGCCGATGTACGCATCCGGCGCCTGGACGGCGCGTCCCCCGGGAAAATCATCGACTAGGCTATTGGCGGCGGTGGCCCGCCCTTGATCATCCGATTCCTGCATTTCGTCGCAAGGCGAGTTCGGCGGCCAAGGCGGCATGCTATTCAACGACCGTCGACAGGCACCTCTGTCGTGAGAAAGGGTCCGATGAAATTCCTGCTGCTCGTCGTTGGCGTCCTTATTCTGGTGGCCGTATGCTGGCCGCTCGCGCTGCTGTTCATGCTGCTGTGGCCGCTGCTCTGGCTGCTCGCGCTGCCGTTCCTGGTGGTGGGCCTGGTATTCGCGGCATTCTTTGCGCTGCTGAAGGCTCTCTTGTTCCTGCCGGCGCGACTGCTCGGCCACCGGGGCTAGCCGTCGTGTATTTTTTGAAAGCGCTCGCCAGGTGAACGGCGCGCCAACCTCGGCGTCGTCCGGAAAGATCATTTTCGTCAACGGCGCGTCGAGTTCGGGGAAAACGACGTTGTGCCGAGCGCTTCAGGCGAGTCTCGACCTGCCGTTCTGGCATTTTTCGATCGACCACCTGCGCGACGCGGGCATCCTGCCCACGCAACGCATCCAGGACGGGGAGTTCCCGTGGGCCCATCTGCGCCCCGCTTTCTTCGACGGTTATCACCGCTGCCTTCCGGCACTGGCCGCGGCCGGCAACAACGTCCTGGCCGAGCATATCGTCGAGACCGCGGCGTGGATGTCCCGGCTGCTGCACCTGCTCGAGCCGTTCGACGTGTTCTTTGTCGGCATCCACTGCCCCCTGGCCCAGCTCGAACAACGCGAATCGCAGCGGGGCGACCGGAGGCACGGCGAAGCTCGCCAGGACTTCGCGACCGTGCACACCTTTGGCAGCTATGACCTCGAGATCGATTCGACGAAGCGGCTCGAGGATAACGTCGTTGCCGTGCGCCGCGCCTGGCAGTCGCGGACTCAACCGAGCGCGTTTCAGAGGATGCTGGCCGCGCAACGCGGGCTCGGGTAATGTTTCACTTCCGTCGCCGCGACCCGCGCCATGCCCACCTCCGAGACACTCGAACGATTCATCGCGCGCGTCGAGCAGAATGCGCATGTGGAAGCTATCCAGGAGTTCTACACCGAGCATGCGTCGATGCAGGAGAACCAGGCGGCGCCAAGAGTCGGTCGCGGGTTCCTCGTCGAGAACGAACGCAAGGCGCTGGCGCGGGCCGCGTCGGTGCGCTCGACCTGCGTCCGCCCGGCCTTCCTGAATGGCGACCAGGTCGCCATCCGCTGGACCTTCGAGTTCACCTGGAAAGACGGCAGCACCTCGCGCATCGAGGAGATCGCGTGGCAGCGGTGGGATGGCGAGCGGATCGCGCAGGAGCAGTTCTTCTACGACCCCAGCCAATTCACGCCGGTGAAGTGATCCGGCCGCATGTCCACCACCCGCTCGATGGAAAAATATCGTGGCAGCTGCCATTGCGGGGCCGTAACTTTCGAGATCGAGACAGACTTCCCTGAACTGACCACCTGCGATTGTTCAATCTGCCGGCGCCGCGGCGCGCTGATGGTGAAGGTGCACGAGTCGCGCATGAAACTGCTCACCGGCAGTGAATCGCTGGCCGAATACCAGTTCCACACGATGACCGCGCGCCACTACTTCTGCAGGACCTGCGGCATCTACCCGTTCCATCGCAAGCGCGTGACGCCCGATTACTTCGGCGTCAACGTCGGGTGCCTCCGCGACTTCGATGCGTCGGGCATTCCGGTGCGGCGGGCCGTGGGCGCCGCCATGGACTGACGGCCGCGCCCTTGGCCCCGTCCGCCCCACCGCGCCGTTTCGTCACCCCGCCGTTTCGACATCTCGCCGGTGCGCCCAACCGGTGCGGGAGAATGCATAATATCCACGCTGCCCAACGCAAATCGTCTCGTGCAAACAGCTGGGGATCACCATGAGTGCCACTCTCGTTCTCGCAATCTGGATTGCGTCGAATTCGACCTACCAGGTCGCCTTGCCATTCGGCGGAAACTACCAGATCCGCGAATATGCCAACTCGGAGTCGGGGATCGACGACTTCATCCGGTGGATCGACACGCCGGGACATGATCAGATCGACCTGATCTGCGTCGCCGTTGCGGGTGGCGAGAGTTCGACGGCCGCCAAATTCTGGCGCGAGGTCGACGCCAAGCGGATTTTCTTCATGAACCCACTGCAGATCGAGGTGCTGACGAAGAATCCGCTGATTCCCGGCGTCACCGCCAAGACGGTGGCGGAAACCTGCGCCGAAATGTTTGCCCCGCCCGGCGGCTGATGCCGCAACGGCTGTCCGAAACCATGTCCGACATGCTCGTCAAGCTCTACGACCTGCCCGGCCTGGACGCCAGTCAGGCCGCGACGGCACGGCAGGGCATCGCGATCCGCCGGGCGATCGGCCCGGAGAGGCCCGCCGTGATGACATGGGTGCGCGCCAACTTCGCGACTTCCGCTGCTGAAGTCGACATCGCGTTGGGACGTTTGCCGATCACCTGTTTCGTGGCATTGCGCGATTCGCAGATGGTGGGATTCGCGTGTCACGACGCGACGGCCCCGAATTTCTTCGGCCCCGAAGCGGTGCTCGAGGCCGAACGCGGGCGCGGCGTGGGACGAGCGTTGCTGCTGGCCGTGCTGCACGCGCAGCGCGCGCAGGGCTACGCCTACGCCATCATCGGTGGCGTCGGACCCGCGGCGTTCTATTCGAAGTGCGTCGGCGCGGTTCCAATCGCAGGGTCGGACCCCGGCATCTATGCCGGCATGCTCCGCACGACGACATTGCGCGGAGATTGACGATGGGATGGATCTACCTTGTTCTTGCCGGATGCCTGGAGATCGGCTGGCCGATCGGCCTCAAGCTGGCGCAGGGCAATGAGCAGCGCATCGTGGGCGTCGGAATCGCCGTGATCTGCATGGCGGCAAGCGGCTGGATGCTGTGGCTGGCGCAGAAGGAAATTGCGATGGGCACGGCGTATGCGGTGTGGACCGGGATCGGCGCGGCGGGAACGTTCCTGGTCGGCATCTGGTTCTTCGGTGATGCGGGCAGCCTCGGCCGGTACGTCGGCGTCGCGCTGATCATCGGCGGCGTCGTCACCCTGCGGCTTGCGCACTGATGCTGACCGTGCGGCCGCTGCCGCGGCGCCTGATTGCGTTCCTGTACCGGCACCCGAAGCTGACGTTCCTGCTGATGGGCGCGTTCTTCCTGATGTTCGGATTCACGTCGGTGAACCTGTTCGTCGTGCTCAAGGCCAATATCGAGCTCTTTCTCGAATACGGCCTGATGGTGATCGAGGACGGCGCGCTCCGGCAACTGGTCGACATCATCGGCTCCAGTTACCTGAGCATCGTCTTCTACGTCTTCTTCAAGGTCTGCGAGCGCGTATTGATCGAACGCCTGGCCGGGAAGCCCTTGCGCGATGTCCACGAGGCGCCGCGTTGACGTTCCCGCGGCCAACGTCGAGGACACCCTGACCTGACGAGTCCGCGCGAAGGGATGGCCACGGACGCGCGAAATGGCATACTCTCCCTGCCGTCGCCCCATTCCAACACGCAAAGGATCGCCAATTGGCCAAACCCAACTACGAGTTCGCGAAGCGCCAGAGAGACTTAGCCAAGAAGCAGAAGAAAGAGGAAAAGAAGCAACGCAAGGCCCTCGCGACTGAAGTTCCGGCCACCGAGGAGCCGCCCCCTGCCCCTGCCGACGAGAAATCCGCCGGCTAGCAATTCGCCCGCCGGGGGCCAAGCGTGAGGCACGCGATGACCGCGCTATCCACCATCGGCCAGATCGCCTTGCGTGTCGGCCAAACCGACCGTGCCGAAACCTGGTTCCGTGACACGCTCGGCTTGCCGTTGCTCTTTCGCGTCGGCGACCTGGTCTTCTTCGACTGCGACGGCATTCGCCTGATGGTCGAAGGCGGGCACCCACCCGCTCCCGCCCACTTTGCGTGCTGCATCTATTTCCGCGTCGACCACATCGATGCGCGGTTCGCGGAATTGACCGCGCGCGGTGTTGCCTTCGACGACCAGCCGCACCTGATCGCGCGCATGCCGGATCACGAATTGTGGATGGTGTTTTTCAAGGATCCCGACGGCAATCAATTCGCGCTGATGGAAGAGCGCCGGTGAATCTGCGCTCCGCCCAGGAGCGCGACATTCCAGCGCTCGAAGCACTGATTCCGCTTTCCGTGCGCGCGTTGCAGGCCGCGCACTATTCGCCCGCACAGATGCAGGCCGCGATCGGGCCTGTCTTTGGCGTCGACCGCGAACTGATTCGCGACGGCACCTACTTCGTCGTCGAATCGGCCGGAACAATCGCCGGCTGTGGGGGCTGGAGCAAGCGCCGGTCGCTCTTCGGCAGCGACGCCGGCCGCAACGCACGCGAAAGCGCCCTGCTCGACCCGGCGCGCGATTCCGCGAGGATCCGCGCCTTCTTCGTGCACCCGGATCACGCGCGTCGCGGCATCGGCCGCCAGATCATGGTGGCGTGCGAGGAGGCCATCGCGCGAGCGCAGTTCCGCACGGTCGAATTGGTGGCAACACTCGCCGGCGAGCCACTGTACGCCGCTTTCAACTATGCAGCGGTCGAACGTTATGAAATCCCGCTGCCGGGCGGCCTGACGCTGCCGGCGGTGCGCATGGTCAAGACGTTGTAGCCAGGGCTGCTTCAGTTTCGTGCACTCGCCGGACGGCGCGCAACGCCCGGGAAGGATGCAAAGGATTTCTGCCAAGTTGCATCGTTCGGCATACTATCTTGCAATCCGCAGGTATGAAATTCCCGCAATCGGCGTTTCCCGCTGTTTCCAGCTCTTTCCCGCACGTTCACGCAGTTTCCCGCAGTTTTCTTTGCGATTTTCCGGAGCGTTCTCCATGGTCCTCTGTCCCGTTGCCATCGCGGTTGGCTGCAAGAAATGTCCGGTGTTCGGCATTTGCCCGGTGAAGTCCGTGATCGGCGACTACAAGCCCGACGAGAAGGACTCGAAGCGCACGGACTCGAAGCCCACGGACTCCAAGCGCGCGGGCACGAAGCGCGCGAGCGCGAAGCCGAAGAAGTCCGTGTCGAGAAAATAGCGGCCCCGCCGAGCGCGAGGTCCGGCCATGTCCGCGCGCCTGTGGGCCGATGGACTGGTCGCACTGCATTTCGCGTTCATCCTGTTCGTGTTGCTCGGCGGACTGCTCGTGCTGCGGCGCAGGGCCTGGTCGCTGTTGCACCTGCCCGCGGTGGCGTGGGCCGCGTACGTCGAGTTCACCGCGACCATCTGTCCGCTCACGCCATGGGAAAACGCGTTGCGGCAGCGTGCCGGCCAAGCCGGCTATGACGGCGGCTTCATCGAACACTACCTGCTTCCGGTGATCTATCCTGCCGGACTGACGCCGCGCATCCAGCTGCTGCTCGGTGCATTGGTGATCGCGCTGAACGTGATCGTCTACGTCCGGGCCCTCGGACGCCGCAATGGTGGTCGGCGCTGAAACTGACACTGGGGGCCTGATAGAATCGCCGCAAATGATCGCCGGGCGGGAGTGCCGCATCTCCCCGCACCGCGCGCGCCGATGGCCATGGGAGGACTTTCGTGACATACGCCGCCATTACAGGCTGGGGCAAGTGCATGCCGCCGGCCGTGCTGTCCAACGCCGATCTCGCGAGCTTCGTCGACACCACCGACGAATGGATCATGCAGCGTACCGGCATCCATGAACGGCGCGTGTCGCATGTCTCGGGCCTCGAACTGTCGTATGTCGCCGCGTCGCGCGCGCTCGCCTGTGCAGGCCTCAAAAGCAGTGACATCGACCTGATCGTCTACGGCAGTTGTTCCAACGACGAGCAGATCCCGAACACCGCGTCAGGCCTGTCGCTGCGCTTGGGCGCCGGCAATGCGGCGGCGATGGACGTCAACACCGCATGCACGAGTTTCCTCTACGGCCTGTCGACCGCGACGGCGATGATCCGCACCGGCGTGGTCAAGTCCGCGCTGGTGGTGGGCGTCGAGGTGATCAGTCCGTTCCTCGATTGGCGCAATCGCAATGTCGCGGTGCTGTTCGGCGATGGCGCCGCCGCGGTCGTGCTGCAGGCCAGTGACGAGCCCTCCGGCGTGCTCGCGGAAAAACTGGGCTGCTATGCCGATGCACGCGAAATCCTGCGCGTGCGCGGCACCGGCCTCATGTACGCCAACCGCGGCGACGTGACCTATGGCGATACCGTCTGGGACTTCGACGGGCAGGAGATCTTCAAGCGCGCCGTGGCCGGCATGGGCGAGGCATCGGTCGAGGCGTTGGCCAGGTGCGGCAAATCCGCGGCTGACATCGACCTGGTGGTGCCGCACCAGGCCAACCTGCGCATCATCGAATTCGTGGCCAAGCGCGCCGGCGTACCGATGGACCGTGTGTTCGTCACCGTGCAGAAGTACGGCAACATGTCGGCCGCCACGGTTCCCGTGGCGCTGGTGGAGGCGCTCGAGGACGGCCGCGTGCGGCCGCACAACCTCCTGCTCACGCCGGCGTTCGGCGGCGGCCTCACTTTCTGTTCGCACGTGATCCGCTGGGGCGAGCGAGTGACGCCCATTGCGCTGAGCGACGTGCAGTTGCCGCCGTGCGAGCGTACGGCGCTCGACATGGCGCGCGACTACATGAGCCGGCGCGATCCGGGCGGGCGCTCGGCAGCGGGACTGGCGGCACCGGTGGCGCACTAAGGAAAATCAGGTCGTGACGAGTTTGCGGTGCGCCTGCACGCTCATCAGGATACCTAGCCCGATGAACAGCGACACGAGCGCGGTCCCGCCATAGGAGACAAGCGGCAGCGGCACGCCCACGACGGGCAGGAGTCCGCTCACCATGCCCATGTTCACGAAGGCGTAGGTGAAGAACATCAGCGTCACCGCGCCGGCCATCAGCCGCGCGAACAACGTGGACGCGTTGGCCGTGATCATCATCGCGCGACCGATCAGCAGCATATAGAGCACGAGCAGCAAACCGTTGCCGATCAGGCCGAACTCCTCGCCGAACACCGCAAAGATGAAATCGGTGTGGCGCTCGGGCAGGAAGTCCAGGTGCGTCTGCGTGCCATTGAGCCAGCCCTTGCCGATGACGCCGCCGGAGCCGATGGCGATCGACGCCTGCGTCGAGTGATAGCCCGTGCCCAGCGGATCGCGCGTCGGATCGATGAAGGTGAGAATGCGCTCGCGCTGGTAGTCGTGCAGGTGCGCCCATACGTACGGGCCGGCAGCACCAGCCAGCGCGGCAAGCCCGACGATGACCTTCCCCGACAGGCCGGCCAGGTACAGCACATAGCAGCCTGACGCGGCAATCAGCAGCGCCGTGCCCAGGTCCGGCTGGCGCTTGATCAGATAGACGGGCACGACGATCAGCACCGCCGCGATCGCGAAGTCCTTCCAGTTGATCCGGCCCTCGAATTTCTGGAAATACCACGCCAGCATCAACGGCAGCGCGATCTTCATCAGCTCGGAGGGCTGGATTCGCGCAACGCCCAGGTTCAGCCAGCGCCGCGAACCGTTGACCACCACGCCGAAAAACGCGACGCCCACGAGCAGCAGGATACCGAGCACATACAACGGCACCGCGGCACGCGCGAGCGTTTGCGGCGGAATGTTGGCAACCACCCACATCAGGATCAGCGCGAAAATAAACGAGAAAACTTGCGTCGTCACGCGCGCGACGCTTTGATCGGAGGCGGAAAACAACGTGATCAGTCCCACACCGACCAGCGCCAGCGCGCAGCCGAACAGGAAGTTGTCGATGCGGCGCGTCAGCGCTTCCCAGGCACGGGCAAGAAAATTGGCCATCAGTCGCTCTCGTCCTCGGCTTCCTTGCCGCCGGGAACCGGCGCCGGACCGGGCTCGGCGACGCCAAGGAGGAAATAATCCATGACCTTGCGCGCGATCGGTGCTGCCGCCGCCGCGCCGAAGCCGCCGTTCTCGACGAGCACGGCGATGGCGATTCGCGGCTGTTCCGCGGGCGCGTAGGCGACGTACCACGCGTGATCGCGCAGCCGCTCGTCGATCTTGGACGCCGAATATTTCTCGCCCTTGAGCGAATACACCTGGGCGGTGCCGGTCTTGCCGGCGGATACATATTTCGCGCCGGCGAAGGCCGCGGTACCTGTGCCCTCCTTGTTCACGCCGACCAGCGCAGCGCGAATCACGGCGAGATTCGCGGGCGTCGCGGTCATCGTGTGCGTCGGTTGCGCGGCGATCGCGCGCTCCTCTCCGGACTTCAGGTTGACGATGCTCTTCACCAGGTGCGGCGCGAAGGCCACGCCGTTGTTCGCGATGGTCGCAATGGCCACCGCCTGCTGCATGGGCGTGAACGAGTTGTAGCCTTGCCCAATGCCTGCGGAAATGGAGTCGCCCAGGTACCACTTGCGATGCTCTTCGCGATATTGCTTGTCGGCGAAGCGTTTCCGCTTCCATTCCCGCGATGGCAACGTACCCGACAGTTCGCCTTCGATGTCCACGCCGGTCTCGCGGCCGAACCCCAGCTGCGACATGAAGCGGGCGGTGTCGTCGATGTCGGTCTCGCCGGCAAGCATGTAGTAGTACGTGTCGCATGACACGACGATCGACCTGTACATGTCGACCGAGCCATGACCGCCGGGCTTGTCGTCGCGGAAACGATACGAGCTGCCGGGCAACTGGTAGAACCCGGGGTCGTGGATCGACTGCTGTGGCGTGCGCTTGCCGGAAGTCAGCGCGGCCAGCGCCAGGTAGGGCTTGATCGTGGACCCCGGCGGGTACGCGCCGCGCAGCGGACGATTCAGCATCGGCTTGTCCGGCGAATCGTTCAGCGCCGCCCAATTGGCGGTGTCGATGCCGTCGACGAAGAGATTGGGATCGAATCCCGGCTTGGAAACAAAGGCCAGGATGTCGCCGTTGGCCGGGTCGATGGCGACCAGCGCGCCGCGGCGGTCGCCGAACGCGGTCTCCGCGATTTGCTGCAGCCTGATGTCGAGCGACAGGCGCAGGTTGTTGCCCGACGACGGTGGCGTGCGCGACAGCGTGCGCACGGCGCGCCCCGCGGCATCGACTTCGACTTCCTCCCAGCCGGTGGTGCCGTGCAGTTCGCGCTCGTAGGACAGCTCGACGCCGACCTTGCCCATGTAGTCGGAGCCCTTGTAGTTGGCCCCGGCTTCCCATCGGGCAATGCGTTCGACATCATGGTCGTTGATGCGCCCGATATAGCCGATGACGTGCGACGCCACTTCTCCGAACGGATATTGGCGGAAGAGGCGCGCCTTGATCTCGACGCCGGGAAAACGGTAGCGGTTCACCGCAAAGCGTGCGACTTCCTCGTCCGACAGGCGCGTGCGCAAGGGCAGCGTCTCGAAGTTCTTCGACTCCTCGAGCAGTTTCCGGAAGCGTTTGCGGTCGCGGGGCTGCACGTCCACGATTTCTGCCAGCGCGTCGATCGTCGCGTCGAGATTGGCGATCTTCGCGGGAGTGAGTTCCAGCGTGTACGCCGAATAGCTTTGCGCGAGCACGACCCCGTTGCGATCGGTGATCACGCCGCGATTGGGCGTCACCGGCACGATCGCGATGCGGTTCGACTCCGCCAGCGTGGCGTAGTGGTCGTGCTGGAACACCTGCAGGTAGACGAAGCGCGCAAAGAGTCCGGCAAAGGCCAGTAGTGCGAATACGGCGGCGACCGCCAGGCGGCGCCGGAACAGGAACAGGTCCCGCTCCGGATTGCGCATTTCGGATGAACCGAAAGCGCGGTGGCCGTCGAAGCCGCTGCTGCGCGTGGAGAAGAGTCGCCGCCTGGGCATGGCCGCTCGTCTAGAGTTGCGCCGACGAGCGCGCGGGTCGCTGCGACCATTGCAGCAGCACCGACACCAGCGGCCACAGCAGTGCGCCGACGATCGGCGGCACCGCGTAGGTCCAGCGCGGCAGCGGCGCCCCGCCAACAACGCGCACCAGCAGCACCAGCACCGCGCAGATCATCAGCAAAACGGCCACCTGCGGCGCCTGTTGCCACAGCGGGAAGCGCAGCACGCGGCGGCGGAAATATTCGGCGGAATAAGCGAGCACCGCGTAGGCCAGCGCGTGCTGGCCAAAAAGAGTTGCGTCGCCGACGTCCATCACCAATCCCAGCATCCACGCCACGCCGACGCCGACGTAGCGCGGCTCCTGGATGCACCAGTAGAGGATCACCAGCGCCAGGAAGTCCGGCTTCAACGCGAGCACGACCCCCGATGCCGGCGCGATGTTGGCCAGGAAACCCAGCAGGAAGGTGAGCGCGATGACCCAGGGATTCACCGGCCGCAGGATTTCCTCCGGTGCCGCCGGCGTGAACGCGGCAGGTTTCGACAGGACTCTCATCCGCCGCGCCTGCCTTTGCCGCGACCGCCCTTCTTCACGCTGTCAGGGTCGGCAGGCTCCTCCGGGCGCGGCGGCTGCGCCGCACTTTGCCCCAGCACCAGCAGGAACTGGCTGCGGTCCACACCGGACAGCGGCTTGCACGTGATGCGCGCGAACATCTGTCCGGTGTCGCGATCGACTGCTTCCACCTGCGCCACCGCGAGGCCCGCGGGATAGGTGCCGTCCATGCCGGAGGTGAAGAGCTTGTCGCCGACGCGAATGTCGGCCGATGGCGCCATGAAGCGCAGTTCCGGCGGCCGGCCCGCGCCCGCGCCGAAGAACACGCTGCGCACGCCGCTACGCTCGACGCGCACCGGGACCGCGTGGTCCTTGTCGGTGATGAGCGTGACCTCCGCCATGTTGGGAAACACGCGCGTCACCTGGCCCACGACACCGATCTCGTCGATCACCGCCTCGCCGGCCTTGATGCCGGCATCGCTGCCGCGGTTGACGAAGAGCTTTTGCGTGAACGGATCACGCCCGGTGTACAACGCTTCGACGGCCGTGGCGGCACCGGGATAGCGCGACGAAATGCCCACCAGTCCCTTGAGCTTGGCGTTTTCGTCCAGCAGTTGGCCGTAGCCCTGCGCCGCCGGCGCGCGCGCGAGCAGGTCCTGCTTCATCGCGGCGTTCGCGTCGCTCAAGGCCTGCTTCGACGCGAAGTAGCCGCCGATCCATGCCAGCGTTTCGCCGGGGATCTGCACGGCCCGGTGGAGTGGGGAGAGCACGATGGTCGCTACCGCCCGAATGCCCTCGAGATAGCGAAAACGCGTGTCCGCGAAGAGCAGCACCAGCGACAGCACGCCAAAGAACGCGAGTCGCGCAAGCGGCGAAAGTCCGCGGTGGAAGAACGGCGGCGGTTCGACGGAAACGTGGCGCATTTTAACTAGGGTCAGCCGCTGAAATTAATTAGGGTCAGACTCGATTTTCGTAGACTCGGCAAATTGATCACGGCGGCCAACGCAAACGAAATTCGAGTCTGACCCTAATTAATTTCTGACCCTAATTAAAATCAGTCCGAAGTGAAGATGGTGGAGAGCTTGTCCATGTTCTCGAGCGCCTTGCCGCAGCCGCGCACGACGCACGTCAGCGGATCGTCGGCGACGATCACCGGCAGGCCGGTCTCTTCCATCAACAGGCGGTCGACGTCGCGCAGCAATGCGCCGCCGCCGGTCAGTACCATGCCGCGCTCGGCAATGTCCGCACCGAGTTCCGGCGGTGTGCGTTCGAGCGCACTCTTGACCGCCGACACGATGCTGTTGAGCGGATCGGTCAGTGCTTCGAGGATTTCGTTGGATGACACCGTGAAGCTGCGCGGAATGCCTTCGGCCAGATTGCGGCCCTTGACTTCCATCTCCTTGACTTCGGAGCCCGGGAACGCAGAGCCGATCGTCTTCTTGATCGTTTCCGCCGTCGTCTCGCCGATCAGCATGCCGTAGTTGCGGCGGATGTAGTTGACGATGGCTTCGTCGAACTTGTCGCCGCCGACGCGCACGCTGCCCGCGTAGACCATGCCGCCCAGCGAAATGACGCCGACTTCCGTGGTGCCCCCGCCGATGTCGACCACCATCGAGCCGGTGGCATCCGAGATGGGCAAATCGGCGCCGATGGCCGCGGCCATTGGCTCTTCAATGAGGTAAACCTTGGACGCGCCGGCGCCGAGCGCCGACTCGCGGATAGCGCGCCGCTCGACCTGTGTTGATCCACACGGCACGCAGATGATGATGCGCGGGCTGGGCGAGAACAGGCGCGAGTCGAGCACCTTCTTGATGAACTGCTTCAGCATCTGCTCCGTCACCGTGAAGTCGGCGATGACGCCATCCTTCATCGGACGGATCGCAGTGATGTTGCCCGGCGTGCGGCCCAACATCTGCTTGGCCGCGAGACCCACTTCCTGGATCACTTTCTTGCCGTTGGGACCGCCCTCTTGGCGGATGGCGACGACCGACGGCTCGTTCAGGACAATGCCCTTGCCACGCACATAGATCAGCGTGTTGGCGGTGCCCAGATCGATTGCCAAGTCGCTGCCGAAGTAACCTTTGAAAAAATCGAACATTTACGCGAAGCCTGTCATGCCGGCAGCCAGGCTAATGTCCCCGCGGATCGGAGAGGCCCGTACTGCACCAAAGAATGTCGATTATGATAGCATCCCAAGCTTGTCTTCTGCACTGATTTGGCAAGGTTTTTTGCCTTTGCACGCGCCTGATGGCAGCCTCGGGACCACTGAGGTCCGTGGCCGCCACGCGCAGGCTTTCGACCCTAGCCATTCCCTAACGTTCACTCCATCTTTGTCCGCCACGTCACTCCCGCCTAGCCGGCGCTCCCAACCATGGCACTGACCCTAGCCGACGTTCACCGCATCGCGCATCTCGCGCGCATCGAAATCGATGAGACCGCTGCGCGCGAAGTGCACGCCAAGCTGGAAGCGATCTTCGCGATGATCAACGAACTGCAGGCCGTCGACACCACCGGCATCGCGCCGATGTCGCACGCGCAGGATGTGATGCTGCCGCTGCGCGCCGACGTCGTGACGGCCACCGACCAGCGCGCGTTGTTCCAGAGCGTCGCGCCGGCCATCGAGAACGGCCTCTACCTGGTGCCCAAGGTGATCGAGTGAGCGACGTCACCACCGGCACGCTGGCCGAAATCGCCGCCGCGTTGCGCGCCAGGAAATTGTCGAGCGTCGAACTGACGCGCGCGGTGCTGGCACGCGTCGATGCCGCGCAGGGTGCGCTGAATGCTTTCGTGACTGTCGATGCCGACGGCGCGCTGGCCCAGGCTCGCGCGGCCGATGCTGCTCTCGCCGCGGGTGACGCTCCGCCGTTGGCCGGCGTACCCATCGCGCACAAGGACGTGATCATGACCGCCGGCCTCAAGACCACGTGCGGCTCACGGATGCTGTCGAACTTCATCGCGCCCTACGACGCCTTCGTGGTCGAGGGCCTGAAGAAGGCCGGCACGGTCCTGATCGGCAAGACCAACATGGACGAGTTCGCGATGGGCTCGTCCAATGAGACGTCGTACTACGGCACGGTGAAGAATCCGTGGAACACGGAATACGTACCGGGCGGCAGTTCGGGCGGCTCGGCGGCCGCCGTTTCGGCGCGCCTGGTGCCCGGCGCCACCGGCACGGACACCGGCGGCTCGATCCGCCAACCGGCTTCGTTGTCCGGCATCTGCGGATTGAAGCCAACCTATGGCGTCTGCTCGCGCTACGGGCTGATCGCCTTCGCGTCCAGCCTCGATACGCCCGGCATGTTCGCGCGCACCGCGGAGGATTGCGGATTGATGCTCAACGCGATGGCCGGCCACGACGCGCGCGATTCCACGTCACTGGAACGCCCGCCGGAGGATTACACGCGCGATCTGGGCAAGCCGTTGACGGGCCTGCGCATCGGGTTGCCCGCCGAGTATTTCGGCCGTGGCATCGACCCGGATGTCGCCGCGGCCATCGACGCCGCGCTGGTGGAATTCCGCAAGCTGGGCGCCACGACCGTCGACATCGCATTGCCCAACGTCAAGTTGTCGGTGCCCGTTTATTACGTGATCGCGCCGGCGGAAGCCTCGTCCAACCTGTCGCGCTTCGACGGTGTCCGTTACGGTCATCGCGCCGACAAGTACACGGACCTGATGGACATGTACAAGAAGTCGCGCGCGGAAGGCTTCGGCGCCGAAGTGAAGCGGCGCATTCTCGTCGGCACCTACGTGCTGTCGCACGGCTATTACGATGCGTATTACCTCAAGGCGCAGCAGGTGCGGCGGCTGATCGCCGACGACTTCCAGCGCGCGTACGAAAAATGCGACGTCATCATGGGCCCGACCGCGCCTTCCCCGGCGTTCAAGATCGGCGCCAAGACCGACGATCCGGTGCAGATGTACCTGAACGACATCTTCACCATCGCCGGCAACCTGACCGGCGCGCCGGCCATTTCCATTCCCTGCGGCTTCGACCAGCGCGGGCTGCCGATCGGCATGCAGATCCAGGGCAACTATTTCCGTGAGGCGCACATCCTGAACATCGCGCATCAATTCCAGCAGGCCACGGATTGGAACAAAAGGATCCCCACGCTCGCCGGCAAAGCCGGCTCGCTGCCCCCCAAGGAGGCGGAGTGAGCGCCTTGGGACGGCCCTGCGGTACTCACGCGCAGGCCCCACAGGGGGTGGCGTGATGGCTGACTGGGAAGTGGTCATCGGACTGGAGACGCACGCGCAGCTGTCGACCTCTGCGAAGATCTTTTCCGGCGCGTCGACGGCGTTCGGCGCGGCACCCAATACGCAGGCGTCCGCCGTCGACATCGCGCTGCCCGGCGTGTTGCCCGTGTTGAACAAGGGCGCCGTCGAGCGCGCGATCCGGTTCGGCCTCGCCGTTGACGGCAGCATCAGTCCGCGCAGCGTGTTCGCGCGCAAGAACTATTTCTACCCGGACCTGCCCAAGGGTTACCAGATTTCGCAGTACGAAATTCCGGTCGTCGTCGGCGGCGGTCTCGATATCGTGTCGCCGTCGCGCGGACCGATTCGCATTGCGCTCACCCGGGCGCACCTGGAAGAGGACGCCGGCAAGTCGCTGCACGAAGGCATTGGTCAGCTGGGTCATGGCATGACCGGCATCGACCTCAACCGCGCCGGCACGCCGCTGCTCGAAATCGTCACCGAACCCGAGATGCGCAGTTCGGACGAAGCGGTGGCCTACGCGAAGAAGCTGCACAGCCTCGTGCAATGGATAGGCGTGTGCGACGGCAACATGCAGGAAGGCAGCTTCCGCTGCGATGCCAACGTCTCGGTGCGTCCGGCGGGCACGACCACGCTCGGCACGCGCTGCGAGATCAAGAACCTGAACAGTTTTCGCTTCATGCAGGAGGCCATCGATTTCGAAGTGCGCCGCCAGATCGAATTGATGGAAGACGGCGGCAAGGTCGTCCAGGAAACGCGCCTCTACGACCCCGACAAGCATGAAACGCGGTCGATGCGCAGCAAGGAAGACGCACAGGACTATCGCTACTTCCCCGATCCCGACCTGCCGCCACTGGTGATCGCGGAAGACTGGATCGCCCGCGTCAGGGCAACGATGCCGGAATTGCCGGAAGCGATGAAGGAACGCTTCGCCGAACAGTACCTGCTGTATGCCGACGACTCGGCGGCGCTGACGGCGACGCGCGCCACTGCCGAATATTTCACGCAGACATTGGCGGCGCTGGCCAAGACGCCGGGCGTTCCCTATTCATCGCAGGGCAACGATGCCACCAACGGCAAGACGGTCGCCAACTGGGTCATCAACGAGCTCGGCGCGCTGCTCAACAATCATCAGGCCGACATCGCGAATTCGCCGATCTCACCCAAGCGCCTCGCGGAACTCATCGCGCACACGGATCGGTTCAAGGGAACGATCAGCCACAAAGCGGCCAAGGACGTGCTCACGGCCATGTGGATGGCGGAAGCCGGGGGCGACCCTGACGCCATCATCGCCGCCAAGGGACTCGCGCAGATTTCCGATGAAGGTGCGATCGGGACCCTCGTCGACGATGTGATTGCGGCCAATTCCGCCATCGTCGAAGAAGTGAAAGCCGGCAAGGAGAAGGCCTTCAACGCATTGGTGGGCAAGGTCATGGCGGCGTCGAAAGGCAAAGCCAATCCGGCGCAGGTCAACGCGATACTGAAGAAGAAGCTCGGCTAAGGCCGACTGCAAGAACCGCGGCCGGGTTCAGGACATCAGCGCCTTGTACCTGATGCGCCGCGGCCGCGCGGCATCCTCGCCCAGCCGCTTCCTCTTGTCCGCTTCAAACTCCTGGTAGTTGCCCTCGAAGAATACGACCTTCGAATCGCCTTCGAACGCCATGATGTGCGTGGCGATGCGGTCCAGGAACCAGCGGTCGTGGGAAATCACCAGCGCGCTGCCGGCGAATTCGAGCAGCGCATCTTCCAGCGCGCGCAGCGTTTCCACGTCGAGGTCATTGGACGGTTCATCGAGCAGCAGCACATTTCCGCCGCGCAGAAGCGTGGCCGCGAGATGCAACCGCCCGCGCTCGCCGCCGGATAGCTGGCCAACGATCTTCTGCTGGTCGCCACCCTTGAAGTTGAAGCGGCCAAGATACGCGCGCGACGGCATCTCGAACCTGCCGACGGTCAGGATGTCCTGTCCACCGGAAATAGCGTCGAAAACGGTCTTGTCATCCGGCAGCGATTCGCGCGTCTGATCGACCACGGCCAACTGCACCGTCGAGCCGATGACGATCTCGCCGGCGTCGGGCTTTTCCTTGCCGGCAATCATCTTGAACAACGTCGACTTGCCCGCGCCGTTCGGGCCGATCACGCCGACAATGGCGCCCGGCGGAACGAGAAAACTCACGTCGTCCATCAGCAGTCGCTCGCCGTAGCCTTTGCGCACGTTCTTGAATTCGATGACGCTGTTGCCCAGGCGCTCGGCCACCGGGATGAAGATTTCCTGCGTCTCGTTGCGCTTCTGGTGCTCATGCGACGACAGTTCTTCGAAGCGCTGGATGCGCGCCTTGCTCTTGGCCTGGCGCGCCTTCGGGTTCGAGCGCACCCATTCCAGTTCCGTCTGCATGGCCTTGATCCGCGCGCCCTCCTGCTTGGCCTCGGTCTTGAGGCGCGCTTCCTTCTGCTCCAGCCACGAGCTGTAGTTGCCTTTCCACGGAATGCCGTAGCCGCGATCGAGTTCGAGAATCCACTCCGCGGCGTTGTCCAGGAAGTAGCGATCGTGCGTGACCGCGATCACTGTGCCGGGAAATTTTTGCAGGAATTGTTCCAGCCAATCCACGCTCTCGGCATCGAGGTGGTTGGTCGGCTCATCGAGCAGCAGCATGTCGGGTTTCGACAGCAGCAGGCGGCACAGCGCGACGCGGCGCTTCTCGCCGCCGGAGAGGTTATCGATTTTCGCGTCCCACGGCGGCAGGCGCAGCGCGTCGGCGGCGATTTCCATCTGCAAGTCGGAGTCGGCGCCCGCGGCACTGATGACGGCCTCGTACTTGGCCTGGTCTGCCGACAGCTTGTCGAAGTCGGCGTCGGGTTCCGCGTACGCGGCGTAGATTTCCTCCAGCTTCTTCTTCGCTTCCAGGATATCGCCCAGTCCCTGCTCGACCGTCTCGCGAACCGTACGACCGGCATCGAGCTGCGGTTCCTGCGGCAGGAAGCCGATGCGCATGTTGGGCATGGGCACCGCTTCGCCTTCGAACTCCTTGTCCTCGCCCGCCATGATCCGCAGCAGGCTCGACTTGCCGGAACCGTTCATGCCCAGCACGCCGATCTTGGCGCCGGGGAAGAACGACAGGGAAATATCCTTGAGGATGACGCGCTTCGGGGGAACGACCTTCCCCACACGGTTCATCGTGTAGACGTATTGCGCCATCGGGTGCCGCTACTTCTTGCTGGCCGCAGGTAGCGTGCCGCCCGCACCGTTGGCGGC
>JANMCH010000100.1:0-31751 GCA_031361045.1 Betaproteobacteria bacterium
GCCAAGGCCGAAGGGCGCAAGACAACGCTCATCGAACAGGAGCGGCCGAACATGTTCACGGCCAATGTCGCCAATATCGGACCCAACGAGGAAATCGTCGTGGCCATCGAGTACGAGGAAACGCTGCGCTACGACGACGGCAGCTTCCGGCTGCGTTTCCCGCTGGCCATCACGCCGCGCTACATTGCCGGTGCGTTCGCCAATGTCGCGGGAGGCGGCGTCGATGCGCGGTCGAACGCGCTGCCGGTACCCGATGCCTACCGCGTCACACCGCCGTACGTCACCGCCAGCGAAGGCCAGGTGAACCCGGTGACGATCGCCATCGACCTGAACGCGGGCTTTCCGCTGTCGAATCTGACCAGCACCTACCACGCCGTGGACATCGAGGAACTCCCCGGCAACCGCTATCGCCTGCAGTTGGCCGGTGGCGCGGTACCTGCGGCGCGCGACTTCGAACTGGTGTGGACGCCCGATGTCGGCGCTGCCCCGGGTGCCGCGCTGTTCACGCAGACCCGCGGCAACAAGACGTACGCACTGCTGATGGCCCTGCCGCCGCCCGCGCAGGCGGCGACAACGACGCGCCTGCCTCGCGAGATCACCTACATCATCGATACATCGGGCTCGATGGAAGGCGTGTCGATCACGCAGGCGCGCGAAGCGATGGCGATGGCGCTCGACCGTCTGCTCCCCGGCGATCGCTTCAATGTCATCGAATTCAATTCGGTCAGCACGCCGCTGTTCGTCGCGCCGATGCCGGTGGACCCGGCCACGCTTGCGCAGGCAAGGAAGTTCGTCGGCGGATTGCGCGCGCGCGGCGGCACGGAGATGCTGCCGGCGCTGAAAATTGCACTCTCGGGCGAGCGGGAGTCGTCGCTGATCCGCCAGGTGGTCTTCCTCACCGACGGCGCGGTGGGCAACGAGGACGAGATCCTGCGCCTGGTGCACGACAAGCTGGGCGACCGGCGCCTCTTCACGATTGGCATCGGTCCGTCGCCGAACACGTTCTTCCTGACCAAGGCGGCACAATTCGGGCGCGGCACGTTCACGTTCATCGGCGACGTGCGCGAAGTGAAGGCCAGGATGAGCGAATTGTTCCGCAAGCTCGAGAATCCTGCGCTGACCGACATCGCAGTCACCTGGCCGAACGGCGCCGATGCGTGGCCGCGGCAGGTGCCGGATCTCTACGCGGGCGAACCCGTCATCATCACCGCGCAGTTCCCGGCCGGCACCATGCACGGCAACGTTGCGCTTTCGGGCCGGCGCGCGGGTGCCGAGTGGCACGCGCTGCTGCCCGTCAACGGAAGCGCCGCCGAAGAAGGCGTGGCGGTGCTGTGGGCGCGCGCGAAAATCGATGCACTGATGGACGCCGGCCGGCAAGGCGCGCCGGAGCAGGACATCCGCAATGCGGTACTCGACATCGCGCTGACGCACCACCTGGTGAGCAAATACACGAGCTTGGTCGCGGTCGACGTGACGCCCACCAAGCCCCCCGCCATCGATGCAGTGACGACGGCGATGCCGGGCAACGTTCCCGACGGCCTCACCGGATTCGACCAGCTGCCACGCACCGCGACGCCGGCCTCGCTGCTGCTGCTCATCGGACTTGGCCTTCTGCTCGCCACCGCCTTCGTCGCCACGACACGCAATCCGAACTTGAAGCAGGGAGCCTGACCATGAACCACGCCGCTGCCGATGGGGGAGGATCTTTCGATCGGCCCGGGCACGAGGCACGCAACTGGATGCGCGCTGCAGCGCCCGGGATTGCGTTTCGCTGCCGTCCGGTCGAGTCTTCCCCCATCGGCAGCGACGCGCATGGGCAACACGCGGATGTCACGCGACCGCGCCGCATGGGGCGGTGGGTATTGATGGCGGTGCTCGCGTTCGCCGGACTGGCATGTTTCTGGAACGGGCTCTACATCCACGCCAAGGCGATACTTGCGCAGTCGCTGCTGCACTCAGCGTGGACCAGGACGAAAATCACCGGCGAGGACGCCAAGCCGTGGCCATGGGCCGACACGCATCCGCTCGCTCGGCTGCTGGCGCCGGCGCAGGACACGGACCTGCTGCTGTTGAGTGGGGCGTCCGGACGCACGCTGGCCTTCGGCCCGGGTCACCTCGACGGTTCGGCGTCGCCCGGCGCGCCCGGGAACAGCGTGATCACCGCGCACCGCGACACGCACTTCCGTTTCCTGCGGCACATGGCGGTCGGTGACGCGCTGGTCGTGGAAGGCCGCGACGGCGCGCGTCGGCACTTTCACGTGCGGCGGACCTACGTGGCGGATTACCGCTCGCTGAACATTCCGCGCGACGCTGCGGTACCGACGCTGACGCTGGTGACCTGCTACCCGTTTGACGCGATCAGCCCGGGCGGGCCGATGCGGTACGTCGTCGTCGCGGAGGCCGTGTAGCTGGAGTTACCTGGCGCCGGCACCGGCGTTGGGGTTGCCCGCCTTCTGGTTCTGGATCATGGCGTTGGCATCGCCGGAGTTCGTCGCCTTGCCGGCACTCTTGTCTTTGACCGGAATGTGGCTGCCGGTTTGCACGACGCGGTCGTCCGGCTCGTCATACGTTCCCGCATTCGATGATGCGCAGCCGGCAAGAGCAAGGGATGCAGCCAATAGGAAAACGTGCTTCATTCCAACTTCTCCCGGGGGAATTTGGCGCAATCGCGCAGGCCGCGCGATGCATGTCGCAAAATTATACTCCGGCGGCCCGGAGGCGGCCCCCGTGGTTTACCCGGGTCAGGAAAAGGTGAGGCGCAACCCTGGCAGACCCAGCGCCCCGTAGTCGCTCGACCAATTCTCGCCGCGTGCCACCGGCCAGGCGTCGGTGAGTGTCCCCGTTGTCACAATTTCACCCGCAGCGAGCGGCGCAAACTGCGGCTGCCTGCCCAGTACGCGCGCGAGGTGCGCCAAGGCCAGAGCCGGGCTGTCCAATACATTGGCGCCGATGCCACGGTCCATAACGGCATCGCCCTTGCGCAGCGTCAGTCCGAACGTCGGCAGTGCCTCGGCCAGCGCGGCACGGTTGGCATCAGTGACCGACACCGGCGTGCCGACGACCAGCGCGGCGTGCAGGCCGAACGCTGCCGTGCAATCGGGTGCCTTGAATTTCCAGTCCGGAAAGTGGCTCTGCACGATTTCGAAGCCCGCCGCGATCCACCGCACGCCACGAAGGATTCGGGGCACGTCGTCGTCATCGGAAACGGGACCGTCCAGGCAGAACACGACCTCCGGTTCGATGCGCGGCAGCACGAATCCCGCGAGCGACTGCGTGGCGCCGCCGTCGCGCGCGTGCTGCACGGAGTGCGTCCAGATATTCGCCCACATCGGCTCGTACACACCGTAGCGCGACCAGATCGTGCGGTTGGTGAAGCCGATCTTGCGCCCGACTGGCGTCCAGCCCTGCGCACGGCGGCGGCGCTGGATTTCAGCCAGGACGCCGTAAGCTGCCGCCACATCGAAGTCCGGCGCCTCCGCGGTGATCGGAGTCACGGTCCGCGCGGAATCGTGCGCGGCGATCAGTCGGGTCGCCAGTATCGCGACGTCGAACATGATCAGCGAATGCGCCCGCTCGCGCGCAAGCCCGCCGTCAGCGCCGTCCACAGTGCGACCGCGAGCACCATGCCGATGACCGCCGCCGCGATGGCGCCGGGCGTGCCGTCCCAGCCGAAGGTGGTAACCAGCGCCCATGCGGCCAGGCCGCCCGCTCCGCCGCAGACCACGATGCCGACGACACTCCAGAAAATTGCCATGCAGGACTCCTGACCGAAGCTTGTAGTATAAGTGCGGCCGGACAATCAATCCCGTTACCGACCCGCCCCCATGAACGACTCCGCCGATTTCACGACTTCCGCCGCCCGCGCTGCGGTGCATGCGCTCCGGTCTTCGCAGATTCGGGAGGTCGCCAACGCCGGGCTGGGCGAGGACGGCGTGCTGCCTTTCTGGTTCGGCGAGCCCGACGAAGTCACGCCCGCGTTCATCCGCGAGGCCGCCGCCCTTTCACTTTCGCGCGGCGAAACGTTCTACTCGCAGAACTTCGGCATCCCGGAGTTGCGCGAGGCCTTGGGTGCGTATGTAACCCGACTGCATCAACCCACCGACTCGGGCCGGATCGCCGTCACGGCGTCGGGCATGTCGGCGCTGATGCTGGCCGTCGAGGCGCTGGTCGCGCCGGGCGATCGCGTGGTCGTCGTTACGCCGCTATGGCCAAACCTGGTCGAGATTCCGAAGATACTTTCTGCCAACGTAACCTGCGTTCCGCTTGCGTTCGCCGCCACCGGCTGGACGCTCGACGTCGACCGCCTGCTCGCGGCGCTCACCCCCGACACGCGCGTCGTGCTGATCAACTCGCCCAACAATCCCACCGGCTGGACGATCGACCGCGCGAGCCAGCAGGCGATCTTTGCGCATTGCCGCAAGCACGGCATCTGGATCGTCGCCGACGACGTTTACGAACGGCTGGTCTACGACGGCAGCCCATGCGCGCCGTCGTTCCTCGACCTGGCGGAGCCGGACGACCGCGTGATCAGCACCAACAGTTTCTCGAAGTCCTGGCTGATGACCGGATGGCGGTTGGGCTGGATTGTCGCGCCGCGGGCGCTGATGCCGGACCTGGGCAAGCTGATCGAGTACAACACGTCCTGTTCACCGGTGTTCGTGCAGCGTGCCGGCGTGGTCGCGATCAGGGAAGGCGAGCCGACGATCGCGCACACGCTCACGCGCTACGCGGCGGCACGCGACTATCTGGTGTCGGCGCTCGCGCGCATGCCGCAGGTCGACGTGGCGCCACCGGCAGGCGCGATGTACGCGTTCTTCCGCGTGGAGGGCGTCACCGACAGCCTGGAATTCTGCAAGCGCCTGGTGCGCGAGGCGAGGCTGGGGCTCGCCCCCGGCAGTGCGTTTGGTCCGGAGGGCGAGGGCTTCGTGCGCTGGTGCTTCGCATCGAGCCAGCCGCGCCTGGTTGACGGCGTCGCGCGGCTGGAACGCTTCCTGGCCGCTTGAAACCGGTTGCCGTCCGGGCGTTTGCGCTAGCGATCCGGAAACGCGCGCTCCCACTCCTCGCGGTCGAAGCCGACGATGAGACCCTGGTCGGTTTCCATCACCGGCCGCCGTATCGCCGTGGGGTTTTCGAGCATCATGGCAATCGCTGCCGGCGCATCCTTCACCGCCGCCTGCTTTTCCGGGTCGAGCTTCTTCCAGGTCGTGCCGCGGCGATTGAGAAGCGTCTGCCAGCCGGCCTCGGCGCACCAACCGGTGAGCTGTTCGCGCAGCGGCGGCGTCTTCTTGAAGTCGACGAAGCGATAGGCGATGCCGTGCTCCGACAGCCAGGCCCGCGCGGTCTTGATCGTGTCGCAATTGGTTATGCCGTACATTCGCATCGCAGTTGTCCTTGTCTGGCCTGGCAGTTCAATGCCGCTTGAGCCCTCAAGTGTACGCGCATGGCACGCGACCCGTCCGCTTGCGCCTGCAATCCGCAAGGAAGTATAAGCAAAAGACGTTGCCCCGTTCAGGAGTTCCGTTTCGCTCATGCCGCCGCAAATCCTCGCCCAATTTGCTTCCACGCTGGCGCTGACCTCCATGGTCGCATTCACTGCCACCGCATACGCCGCCGACATGAGCAAGACGCTGCGCGTGGCGTTTCCCGTTGCGGAAACCGGCTTCGATCCGCAGGTGACGAGCGATATCTACTCCTCGGCCATCATCAGCGCGATCGTCGATCCGCTGTATGTCTACGACTACTTCGCGCGACCGGTGCGCATGGTGCCGAATACCGCCGCCGCGCTTCCGGAAGTCACCGACGAGGGCCGTACCTACACGATCAGGATCAAGCCGGGCATCTACTTCGCCGCCGATCCGGCATTCCGGGCCAAGCGGCGCGAACTGACCGCGGAAGACTACGTCTATAGCATCAAGCGCATCTTCGACCCCAAAGTCCGGTCGTACTGGGTCTACGTGTTCGAGGGCAATCTCGTGGGCCTGGACGACGTGCTGTCCGCCGCGCGCAAGAGCGGCGTCCTGGACTACGACGCAAAACTGGAAGGACTGCAGGCGCTCGACCGCTATACGTTGCGCATCCAGTTCAAGCGGCCCAACTACGGTTTCGAATGGTGGTTCTCGACGGTTTATTTCGCGGCGGTGGCGCGCGAAGTCGTGGATGCCTACAAGGACAGCTCCAATCGCGTCCAGGAAAATCCAGTGGGCACGGGACCTTATCGCCTGAAGCGCTGGACGCGCGGACAGCGCATCGTCCTTGAGGCCAATCCGGACTACCGCGAAGAAACATTTCCCGCGCCCGGCCCGGGCAGCACAGCCGCCGATGCGGCGATTGCCAAGGGACTGGTGGGACGCAAGCTGCCGCTGGTCGGCAATATCGACATCAGCATCATCGAGGAGGCGCAACCGCGGCTGTTGTCGTTCGATTCGGGCGAGGTCGACTACCTCGAAGTGCCGCTGTCGCTGGCATCCACCGTCCTTGACGGCTCGGCGCTCAAGCCGAAATTTGCGCAGCGCGGCATCGCGCTGCAGCGCGAACTGACGCCCTCGATTTCGATGTTCTATTTCAACCTCGAGAATCCGGTCGTCGGCGGCTACACGCCGGACAAGCTCGCATTGCGCCGGGCGATCAGCATGGGCTACGACCGCGCCACAGCCATCGCGCAGTTGCAGAATGGCCAGGCGATTCCCGCCAGCCAGCTGGTCCCGCCGCCCTTGTATGGCCACGACCCGAAGTACGTCGCCCCGTACAGCTTCGATCCGCGCGCCGCGCGCGCATTGCTCGACCGGTTCGGATACAAGGATCGGGATGGCGATGGCTTCCGGGAATTGCCCGACGGCAAGCCGCTGACGCTGGTGCTGGCCTCGACGACCGACAACGTGGCGCGCACCCGCGACGAGCTGTGGAAGCGGAACATGGACGCGATCGGCGTCCGGGTCACGTTCCTCAAGAACAAGTGGCCGGAATTGAACCGGATGTCCGAGGCCGGACAATTGATGATGTGGGGCTTCGGGTGGACCAGCAACATCCCGGAGGGCATCGACTACTACAGCTATTTCTACAGCAAGAACATCGGCACCTCGAACGACGCGCGGATGCGGCTGCCCGCGTTCGACGCGTTGTACGAAAGGTCGCGCAACCTCCCGCACTCTCCACCGCGGACCGCGCTGTTCGACGAAATGAACGACATGATCTTCAACTATGCGCCGTGGATCCTGTCCCATCATCCCTACGAAAACATCGTGATCCAGCCCTGGCTCAAGGGATACAAGCTCAACACCTTCGTGCAGCAACAGTGGCGCTACCTGGATATCGAAGGACGCCCGTGAACGGCGGTCAGCCCACGGGACGCGCGACGCCTCCCGCAAAGTCCCAGCCCCGTCCCGGTGCTGCGGCGAGCAGTGCCTTGGTGTAGTCGTCCTGCGGGCGCAGGAACACATCCGCCGTCGTTCCGTATTCGACGACGCGGCCCGCCGACATCACGGCAATGCGGTCGCAGACCTTTGCCGCCACGCGCAGGTCGTGCGTGATGAAGAGCATCGCGAGGTTCAGCCGCTGCCGGATGTCGTCGAGCAGGGCCAGCACCTGAGCCTGCACCGACACGTCGAGCGCGGAAACGGCTTCGTCGGCAATCAACAGGTCAGGCTCCATGGCCAGCGCGCGGGCGATGCAGATGCGCTGCCGCTGGCCTCCCGAGAACTGGTGCGGAAAGCGGTCTAGCGACGCAGGATCGAGGCTGACCAGGTCCATCAGCTTGCTTGCGCGATTCCATGCGGCGGTCTTCGTTGCGCCGTAATTCATCGGACCTTCGACGATGGCCTGCCCCACCGTACGCCGCGGATTGAGCGAGCGATAGGGATCCTGGAAGACAATCTGCACCTGGCGTCGCAGCGCGCGCAGTTGGACGCGCGAGATCGTCGAAAAGTCGGCGTCGCCGATGACGATGCCGCCGCTCGTGGGCTCGACCAGGCGCGCGATGCAGCGCGCGACCGTCGTCTTGCCGGAACCCGATTCACCGACGATCCCGAGAGTCTCTCCCTTCCTCACTTCGAGCGTCACGTCAGCCGCTGCATCCACGACATGGCGCGCCCTGCCGAACCAGCCGCGCTGGACATAGGACTTGGACATGCCGCGGGTCTGCAACACCACCGGTGCTGCGATGACCTCACGCTGCCGCGGCACCATGCTCGGCACCGCCGCAATCAGCATTCGGGTGTAGGCATGTTTCGGCGCGCCCAGCACGTCGGCGGTGCGTCCGACTTCAACCAGCTCCCCGCCGCGAAGCACCGCTACGCGGTCGGCGATCTCGGCCACGACGCCGAAGTCGTGCGTGATGAACAGCACGCCGGTGCCGTGCTCGCGCTGCAGTTCCCGGATCAGCCCCAGGATCTGCGCCTGCGTCGTCACGTCGAGCGCCGTCGTCGGCTCGTCGGCGATCAGCAGCGCCGGTTCGAGCACCAGCGCCATCGCAATCATGATGCGTTGCCGCTGCCCGCCGGAGAGCTGGTGCGGGAACGACGCGATCATCCGCGCGGGATCAGGCAATTGCACCGCGCCGACCATCGCCAGCACCTTGTCGCGGCGAGCGCGTTCCGACAACGTCGTGTGCGTCGCGAGCACTTCGTCGATCTGGTCGCCGCAGCGCATGACCGGATTGAGCGCGGTCATCGGCTCCTGGAAGATCATCGACATCCGCGTGCACCGCAATTCGCGCAGCCGCGCTTCGCTCGCCGACAGCAGATTCTCGCCGGTGAGGCGGATTTCGCCGCCGGTGGCCGCAATCCCACTCGGCAGCAGGCCCATCACCGAGTGCGCGATCACGCTCTTGCCCGAGCCCGATTCGCCGACCAGGCACACGATTTCGCCGCGGTCGACCGTGAGATTGACGCCTTCGACCGCACGCGCGCGATCGGCGCCGGGCGGCAGCGCGACCGACAGGTTGCGGATGTCGAGTACGGGCGTACTCAAACGACCCCCACGCTTGCGGCCCGGAAAAACGCGGCCGCTGCGCTGCCCCCCGAGGGGGAGCAATTCGTGCCTTGGGACGGCCCAGCGGCACTCATGCCGACGCCCGCGCTCATATCTGTTTCCTCATCCGCGGATCGAGGGTGTCGCGCAGGCCATCGCCCAGGATGTTCACGGCCAGCACGGTCAGCGCAAGGAAGACGCCCGGAAAGAGGATGTTGTGCGGAAACACGCGGAACAGCGTGCGCCCTTCCGCCATGATGTTGCCCCACGTCGGCGTTTCCGGCGGAATGCCCACGCCCAGGAAGGACAGGATCGCCTCGATGAGGATCGCGGTTGCCGCGATGTACGTGCCCTGCACGATCAGCGGCGCCAGCGTATTGGGCAGCACGTGACGGATGAGAAGCAGCGGCGTCGGCGTGCCGACGGTAATGGCCGCCTCGACGTAGGGCTCCTCGCGAATCGACAGCACCACCGAGCGCACCAGCCGGACTACGCGCGGGATTTCCGGGATCACGATTGCGACGATGACGGCAACGAGCCCCGCCTTCGACAGCGACACCACGGCAATCGCGAGCAGGATGGCCGGTATGGCCATCAGCCCGTCCATGATGCGCATGACGACGGCGTCGAGCCAGCGGATGTAACCGCCAAGCAGCCCGACGACGAGACCTATGGCGACGCTGATGACGGCCACCGTGGCGCCGATCAGCAGTGACGCGCGCGCGCCGTAGACGACGCGGCTGTACACATCGCGGCCGAGCGAATCGGTTCCCATCCAGTGCGTGATCGTCGTCTTGGTGCCGTCGTCGCGGCGCACGATTTCTTCGGTGCCGGGTTTCTTGTTGCGATAGACGGGATTGATCTGCGCCGGGTCGATCGACGTCAGCAGCGGCGCCGCAAGTCCGATCAGCAGGATCAGCGCGAGAATTGCGGTTCCGATCGCAACTGATGTATTAAATGGGGTCAGACTCATAATTAGGGTCAGACCCCATTTAATATCGGATCCGCGGGTCCAGCACCGTGTACAGCAGGTCGACACCCAGGTTGACCAGCACGTACACCAGCGAGAACAGCAGGATGACCGCCTGGATCGTCGGATAGTCGCGGGCCAGCACCGCGTCCACCGTGAGCCGACCCAGGCCGGGAATGTTGAACACGCTCTCGGTGACGACGACGCCGCCGATCAGCAGCGCGATGCCGATGCCGATCACCGTGACGATGGGCACCGCCGCGTTGCGCAACGCGTGGCGCATCAGCACGACGACATTGGTCAGGCCTTTGGCGCGCGCCGTCCGGATGTAATCCTCGCCCAGCACCTCGAGCACGCTGGTGCGCGTGATGCGCGCGATCAGCGCGATGTAGATGACCGACAGCGTCACGCTCGGCAGGATCAAACGCTGCAGGCATCCCCACAGACCTTCGGACAGCGGCTGGTAACCCTGCACCGGCAGCCACGCCAACTCGATGGCGAACACATAGATCAGCGCGTAGCCGATCACGAACACCGGCACCGAAAAGCCCAGCACCGCGAATCCCATCACGACGCGGTCGATCCATGTGCCCTGCTTGTAGGCGGCCAGCACGCCCAGCGGCACGGCGACCAGGATCGACAGGATCATCGTGGTCGTGGCCAACATCAGCGTGGGCTCGATGCGGCCGGCGATCAACTCGGCGACCTGTTTCTTGAAGAAGAACGATTCACCGAAGTCGCCGGTGAACATGCGGCCGATCCACGCGAAGAACTGCGCGAAGATCGGCTGGTCGAGGCCCAGCTTCGCGCGGATATCGACGACGTCCTGCGAAGTCGCCGACGCGCCCGCGAGAATGGCGGCCGGATCGCCGGGCGTGAGGCGCAGCATGGCGAACACCAGCACGGCGACGACCGCCATGACGGGGATCGTCGCGAGCAACCGCTTGCCGATGTATGCGAGCATCAGCAGCGCCGCTCGTCAGTCGACAACTACTTGCCGGTCTTGCTGATGTTCCAGAACACCGACGCAGGCGCCACGACAACGCCGTCGATGCTGGTGCGCGCAGCACCTGGCTGGTACCACTGCCCCAAATGAACGTGCGTCGGATATTGCGTCCAGCGCACCTGCACCGCCTCGGCAATGCCTTTCTGCTTCGCGGGATCGGTCTCGCGCGCGAAGTCGTCGCGCAGCTTTTCCATTTCCGCGTCGCACGGCCAGCCCCACGCCGCTTTTTCGCAGCTCGTGTTCAGGAACGCCGTGGACAGCGGATTCAGGATGTCCGCCGAAACCCAGGACGTAAGCACCGCGTGCCACCCGCCTTGTGCCGGCGGGTCCTTTTTCACGCGACGCGCGACGACGCTCTGCCAGTCCATGTCCTGCATGTCGACCTTGAAGCCGCCTCGTTCCAGCAACTGCTTCGCCACCGGCGCCAGGTTGGTCAGCACGGCCAGGTCGGTGGAATGCAGCAGCACGATCGGCGTGCCGTCGTAGCCCGCTTCCTTCAGCAAGGCCTGCGACCTCGCGAAGTTGGATTCGATCAGTCCCTCCATGCCCTTGTCGGAGGCGAGTGGCGTGCCGCACACGAACAGGGCCTTGCACAGCTTGTAGTACTGCTTGTCACCGATGACCGCCTGCAGGAAGTCCTCCTGATTCAGCGCCAGCACGACCGCCTGCCGCACCTTGACGTTGTCGAAGGGCTTCACCGTCGTGTTGAAGCGGAACGCGTACTGGTTGCCGAGCGGATTCCAGTCGACCAGCTTGATGTTCGCATCCTTGCGCAGGATCGGCAGTAAATCGTGCGACGGTTGCTCGATGAAGTCGATCTCGCCTGCGATAAGCGCGTTGACGGCGGTCTGCTGGTCGGCCATCTGCCGCCACTCCACGCGGTCGACCTTGGCGATCTTGCCGCCGGCCAGGCCCGAGACCGGCTCCGCCCGCGGCTTGTATTTGTCGAATTTCACATAGACGGACTTGTCGCCGGGCTTCCATTCATCCTTCCTGAACACGAAAGGTCCCGAGCCGGTGTAGTCGGTGATCTGGTCGTTGGGACCGGTCGCGGCGACGCGCTTGGGCATCATGAACGGCACGTTGGACGAGGGCTTGCCGAGCGCAGTCAGCACCAGGCCCGTCGGTGCATTCAGCACGATCCTGAACGTCTTCGCGTCGATGACGGGCATGTCCTTGATGAAGGTCAGCAATTTTTGCCCGGTCGCGTCCTTGGCACCCCAGCGCCGGATCGACGCGACACAGTCTTCGGCGGTGACCGGCGCGCCGTCATGCCACAGCAGTCCGTCGCGCAGCGTCATCGTCCATGTCAGCTTGTCGGCGGACAGGTCGTACTTGTCGATCATCTGTGGCTTGATCTGGCCGTTCGCGTCGGTGGCGAACAGCGTGTCGTAGATCATGTAGCCATGGTCGCGCGTGATGTACGCGGTGGTCCAGATCGGGTCGACGATCTTGAGATCGGAGTGCTTGACGACGCGCAGCGTGGTCTGGGCGAACGCGGCCGGAGCGGCCAGGCACAGCGCAGCGACGGCGCAAGCGGCAGCGGCGGCCAAGGCATAGGAGGCATGGGAGCGAAACAACATGGACTTCTCCAAAAGGGAAAGTGGCGGCGCGGACGCGGTTGAGCGACCGCGCGAACCCGCACGATAGTCGTACCGTCGCGCGGCGGCAATAGCCTAGTTTCTCGGGTCGATGGGCGTGATGCGTGGCGCGCGCGCCTCGATGGCTTCGGCGGCGGCCAGGCACAGGTCCTCGCGAAACCGCGGGCCGATGATCTGCACGCCCACCGGCAGGCCATTGGCAGTGCCCGTGGGAACCGCCATGCCCGGCAGGCCCAGGACCGGCAGCGCCATCAGTGTCGACGACTGGCGCCAGATCTGCATCGTCCGGGCGGCACTTTCGACATCGAACCCCTGCGCATACGGCAATTCGGTGCAGACCGGCGCGAGAATCAGCGGCGTTTGTTCCATGAACGCGTACCAGTCGCGAATCAACCGGGTGCGTTCGGCGAGCGCCTTCAGGTGCGCGTCGACGCCGCGGTCGGGGATGTTTTCCGCCATCAGCGCCATCGCGCGGCGCACGCCGTCGTCGCCGTCGCGGTCGAAGTCGGCCTGCATGAAGCGGCGGAATTCCGGAATGAACATCTGGAACCACAGTTCGAACGCTGCCGTGAATCCTGGAGTTTTCTCCGCCACCACCTCATAGCCGGCATCGGTGAGCGCCTGCGCCGCCTGCGCAATTGCGGCGGCCACCGGCGCGGACGGCACAGCGCCGCCCAGGTCATCGGCATCGGTCACCACGGCCACGCGAATCGGCAGCTTCGCCGGCGCGCCTTCCAGCGGTACCGGCACCCACCATGGATCGCGCGGATCGCGCGCGGCCATCGCGTGAAACCCCAAGCGCACATCGCGCACCGATCGCGCCAACGGCCCTTGCACCGACATCAGTTGCGCGGAAATCACGCGCTCGGCCTTGCCCGACGGGTTGTACGCCGGCACGCGACCGAACGACGGGCGCAATCCCGCAAGTCCAGTGCAATACGCCGGATAGCGCACCGAACCGGCAATGTCGTTGCCGTGCGCGAGTGGCGTGATGCCTGCCGCCACCGAGGACGAGGCACCTCCACTCGAGCCGCCGGGCGTAACGGTGCGCGACCATGGACTGTACGTGCGTCCGCGAAAGTCGTTGACGGTATCGAGCCGGAAGCTGAAGGCGGGCGTGTTGGTGCGGCCGATGATGATCGCGCCCGCCCTTTTCCAGTTGGCGACGACCGGACTGTCGGCGGTGGCGAACGAATCCTTGAACGCCGCGACACCGTTGACGGTCGCGCAGCCGATCTGGTCGACGTTTTCCTTGATGGTGACCGGTACGCCATGCAACGAACCCAGTACCTCGTTGAGTCTAGCGGCGCGAGCAACCGCTTCGTCGGCGCGGTCCGCGGCTTCGAGTGCGGCGGCGGACAGGTCGCAGGTCACCGCATTCAATTGCGGATTCACCGCATGCATTCGCGCGACGCAGGCGCCCACCACCTCGCGCGACGATATCGTGCGGGCACGTATGCCGTCCGCGATCGCTACTGCATCCCACCGCCACAGTTCATCGCTCACTGCCTGCCCCTTCCCGATGCGACGCGCGCCACGCGCGGCCTTGGACACATCGACTGATAACGGCTAACCTCGCCCGCTCGTACCGGACAGGACAATACAGGAGCAACGATGGCAATCATCGCGGTAGGCGGATTCCAGCACGAGACCAACACTTTCGCGCCGTCGAAGGCGGATTATGCCGCGTTCGAAGACGGCGGCGGCTGGCCGGAATTGACGGTTGGCGACGCCATCGCGCCACGGCTGACCGGCGCCAACATCCCCGCCACCGGCGCGCTGGATGCGCTGCACGCCGCCGGTCACCGAACCAAGGGCCTCGTGTGGTGCGCAGCGTCGCCTTCCGCCCAGGTCACGCGCGACGCGTTCGAACAGATCGTCGGCGACCTGCTGTTGCGGCTGGCACAAGCGGGTCCGGTCGACGGCGTCTATCTCGACCTGCACGGCGCCATGGTCACCGAGCACTTCGACGACGGCGAGGGCGAGCTGCTGGCGCGCGTGCGCAAGGTGGTGGGACCCAGCGTACCGGTGATCGCGAGCCTCGACCTGCATGCCAACATGACGCGCGCGATGGTCGAGCATGCCGACGGCATGACCGCATACTGCACCTATCCGCACATCGACATGGCGGCGACCGGCAAGCGCGCCGCGCAACTTCTCGAACGCACGCTGCAAGCGGGCGCGCCGATGGCCCGTGCGATCCGGCCGATCGATTTCCTGACCGGCCTACCGTCGCAGTGCACGTTCATCGAGCCCGCGAAGAGTCTCTACGAATTGCTGTTCCGCCTCGAACGCGAGCACGACGTGACGCTGTCATTCACGCCGGGCTTCCCGATGGCGGATTTTCCCGAATGCGGAATGGCCGTGTTCGGCTACGGCCCTGACCAACGCAAGGTGAATGCGGCCGTCGATGCACTGGCGAATGCGGTCAACGACGCCGAGCCGGATTTCGTCATGGAGTTGTTCGAGCCCGACGAGGCCGTCGCGCGCGCAGCGCTACGCGGCGAGCCCGGCGCGCCGGTGGTGATGGCCGACACGCAGGACAATCCCGGCGCCGGCGGCAATGGCGACACCACCGGCCTGCTCGCAGCGATGCTCGCGCGCAATCCGCGCGACGCCGTACTGGGCATGCTGATCGACGGCGCATCGGCGAAACAGGCGCATCTGGTCGGCATCGGACACTCGGCAGAATTCAGGCTCGGCGAGATTTCGGGTGTTCCGGGCCACGTGCCGCTCGCCGGCGAGTTCAGCGTGGAGGCGTTGAGCGACGGCAAGTTCACCTGCACCGGCCCCATGTTCAAGGGCTTCCGCATGGACCTGGGACGGATGGCGGTGTTGCGCAAAGGCAATGTGCGCGTCGTGCTGGCCTCGAAAAAGTGCCAGGCCGCGGACCAGGAAATGTTCCGGCACCTGGGCATCGAGCCGAAGCAGCAGCGAATGCTCGCGCTCAAGAGCTCGGTGCATTTCCGCGCGGACTTCCAGCCGATCGCGAAGGAAGTGCTGGTCGTCGTCGCGCCCGGGCCCGCGAAAGCCGACCCGACGATGTTCCCGTGGACGCGGCTGCGGCCGGGGCTGCGGCTGAAGCCGCGCGGGCCGGTCTTTGGAAACTGAGTTCGGAAACTGAGTTCGGAAACTGAGTTCCAGCCCTCATCCGGAAAATCCCGCCACAATGCCGCGCCGCTACGTCATTGCGCTGATCAAGCACGAGACGAACACATTCTCGCCGGTGGCGACACCGCTGTCGTCGTTCGGCCACGGCAACGGTCCGGCATTCGGCGCCGCCGCGCGGGCGCGCTTCGAGAACACCAACACACCGATGGCGGCGTACATCGACATCGCGCGGCGCGAAGGCGCGGAAATCGTGACCCCGGTGGCCGCTGAATCGTGGCCGTCGAACAAGGCGTCGCGCGCGACCTTCGAGACGCTCATGCAGCCGCTCGAGGAGGCGGTGCGTGCAGGCTGCGACGCCGTGATGCTCGACCTGCACGGCGCGATGGTGCTCGACGACTGCGACGACGCGGAAGGCGAAGTCGTCAGGCGCATCCGCCGCATCGCGCCGCACATGCCCATCGCCGTCACGCTCGACTATCACACCAACCTGTGCGGCGACCTGGTCGACAACGCGACGGTGATCACCGGCTACAAGACGTATCCGCACGTCGACATGTACGAAGCCGGCGCGCAGGCAGGCGGCATCCTGGTCGGCGCGCTCGACGGCGCTGTCGAGCCGGTGATGGCCTGGGGCTGGCGCCCACTGCTCGCGTCGATCATGCGGCATGCGCCGGAAGACGGCCCCTCCGGCGACATCCTCGCGTTTGCGCGGCACATGGAGGCTGACGGCACGGTACTGGCCGCGACACTGCTGCCGTCGTTTCCGCACGCGGATACGCCGTACACCGGCGTTTCCGCCATCGTCGTCGGCGACGCGCGGCACGGCGGCCGCGAACACGCGCGCATGGTCTGCGACCACATGCTGCACATGGCCTGGGAGCGCCGCGCCGAGTACGCATTCCATGCGCCACCGCTGCGCGAATCAGTGGCCGCGGCAAAGGCGTTCGGCCTGGCCAACCCCGGCGCGCCGGTACTGTTGATCGACCATTGCGACAATTGCGGCTCGGGCGGCGCGCAGGACGTGATGGCGGTCGTCGCGGAAATTCTCGAGCAGGGTCTCGACGACGTCGCGATCGCGCCGATCCGCGACGCACAGGCGGTGGCCATGATGATCGACGCCGGCCAGGGTCAGCACGTGCGCTTCAGGCTGGGCGGGCGCACGGACATGCCGTCGATCGGCCTGGCCGGAAAGCCGCTGGAAGTCGAGGGCCGCGTGCAGATGATCACCGACGGCGAATTCGTCGTCACCGGCCCGATGTACACCGGCGTGCGCATGCACCTGGGACGAACCGCGGTCCTCGAGGTGCAGCGGGGGGATGCGCGCGCACAGATCGTCATCACCGAGCGTCCGCACGAGCCCTTCGACATTGGCGTATTCACGCATGCGGGCATCGATCCCCGGCAGAAGCGCTACCTGATGCTCAAGTCGCGCATTCACTACCGGGCCGGTTTCAAGGGGCTCGCCTCCCACATTGTCGAATGCGCCGGCGAGGGCGTGACCAACGCCGACCTGTCGGCCTATCCGTACCGGAAACTCACGCGGCCCATTTTTCCGCTCGATTCGATGTAGGATGGCGGCCCGGCCGACGATCAGTCCTGCGAGATGCCCTCCACCGCGAAACGCGAATTCAGCCTGCTGATCGATGTCGGCAACACATTCCTCAAGTGGGGACTGTTCCGCAGCGACCCCGACGGCAGCGCGCGCGCGAACCGCGTCGAATCCGGCCACGCGCTGCACGACGAGATCATGGCGCTGCCGGCGCAATTCGCCAAGCTGCCCACGCCCGCAAAGATCGTCATCTCGAACGTGGCCGGCACGCGTATCCGTTCGTCGACGATCCGCATCCTCGAAGTCTGGCCCGACGCGCCCACTCCCTATTGGCTGGTGCCGCAGGACGTGCAGTGCGGCGTCACCAACAGCTACCGCAATCCCGCGCAATTGGGCAGCGACCGCTGGGCCGCGGTGATCGGCGCGCGACACATGCTCGGTCCGCGTGCCGCCATGGTCGTCGTGTGCGGCACCGCGACGACATTGGATTTCCTGTCCGCCGACGGCATCTTCAAGGGCGGCATGATCATGCCGGGCCTGGGGCTGATGCTGCGCTCACTGCACGAGGGCACCGCGGCACTGCCAGACCAGGACGGCGATTTTTCACATTACCCGACGCAAACCGTCGATGCCATAGCCAGCGGCTGCCAGCATGCGCAGGCCGGCGCAATCGAGCGCCTGTTTGCGATTGAAGCGCACAACACGCCGGACGTCGTGTGCCTGCTGTCCGGCGGCGCTGCGGGCGCGGTTGCGCCGCGCCTGTCCATTCCTTTCCAGTTGCACGACAACCTCGTGCTCGAAGGTCTCCACCGCGTCAGCCAGGACCTGCCCACGAACTGACGCTGGCTGACTCGCGCCGCGCGGCCGACCGACCCACCGAAATAAACGATGCTCTTCGAACCCCATCGCCACGAGACCCTGGCCGCCGCGCAATGGGACGAAGGGGCCGCCCGCGCGTGGGTCGAGCACTTCACCGGCGACGCGCAGCGCGCGTATTCGCGCACGGGATTGTGGCCCATCCATCCACGCGATGCGGACGAGGACAACCCGACGCAACCGTCCACCACGCTCTACGACGGCGCGGCGGGGATGATCTGGGCGCTCGACAATCTTGCGCGCCGCGGTGCCGCGGAACAAACGCTCGATTTCGCGCCGATGATGAGCGAACTCGCCGCGCGCAACAACGCCATCGTGGAAACCTGGGGACGTGGCGTCGAGGGCCTGCTGATGGGGCGCTCCGGCATCCTGCTGCTGCATTATCGAATGCTCGACGAAGGTGCCGAAAGGACCACGATTGCCGACGCACTCGCCGCCGCGGTTGCCGCCAATGCGGGACATCCGTCGCGGGAGTTGCTGTGGGGCTCGCCGTCCACAATGCACGTGGCGCTGACGATGCACGAAAGGACAGGCGAGGCGCGCTGGCGGGAACTGTTCCGCGCCGACGCGGACGCACTGTGGAGCGCGTTCCTGCCTGTCGATGATGGCCTCTTCCGCACCTGGACCCAGGATATGTACGGGCGCATGACGACGTACGTCGGCGCGGGCCACGGCTTCGCCGGCACCGCCAGCGCGCTGATCCGTGGCCGCGTATTGCTGCCGGAAGACACGTGGGACGAATGGAACGAGCAAATCGTGCGGACCACTTCGGCCACGATGCTGCGCGACGGTCCGCTCGCCAAGGGTTCACTTGCCAATTGGCCACCGCAGACCCGCCCTGAACGATCGCCGGACAAGCGGCTGGTGCAGTGGTGCCACGGCGCGCCAGGCATCGTGACCAGCCTGGCCGGCCTTCCCGATTCGCGCCTGGATGATCCTCTGCTTGCGGCGGGGGAACTCACGTGGGTGGCGGGGCCGCTGGCCAAAGGCGCGGGACTGTGCCACGGTACCGCCGGCAACGGCCATGCGTTCCTGAAGCTCTTCAAGCGCACCGGCGACCCACTCTGGCTCGATCGCGCACGTGCGTTCGCGATGCACGCAATCGCGCAAAGCGACCGCATGGCCGTCGCGCATGGCCAGCGCCGCTATTCGCTGTGGACCGGCGACCCCGGAGTTGCCTGCTATCTGTGGAGCTGCATCGAAGGCGACGACGCGCTGCCGCACTTCGACCCGTCGCCGTAGCGCAGTTTGCGCGGCGATCGCAATCGCGGGACGGCCTTTCGCCTGCTGCGCGACCGAACACTGGAGCGCAGCAGGCATGCCACCGTCGCGCGAACTCCTATTTCGACGGTTCCGGATGGATGTTGTCGACCCAATGCACGCTTTCCGGATTGGGTTCGACGTTGGGCAGGTCGAGATTGACGACAACGGGTTCCTGGCCGCTGCGGCACAGCACGCACGAGAGCGGTTCATCGTCGCTGGCGTTGATTTCCTGGTGCGGCACGAACGGCGGAATGTAGATGAAGTCGCCCGGCCCCGCTTCGGCGGTGAATTCGAGGCGATCGCCCCACTTCATCCGCGCGCGGCCGGACACCACGTAGATCACGCTCTCGACGGCGCCATGATGGTGCGCGCCGGTTTTCGCCTTCGGGTGGATCACCACCGTCCCGGCCCATAATTTTTCGGCGCCGACGCGGGCGTGCGTGATGGCGGCCGCGCGGTTCATTCCCGGCGTCTGCGCGGTGTTGGTGTCGAGTTCGCCGGCGCGCACGACGCGCACGCCGTGCAACCGCCACGTTGCGGGCTCAGGCATCCTCTCAGTTGTCTCGATACTCATTGCATTCGGCCTTTCATGTCCGACACGTGCTCACTCGATGCATTCGCGGTCGAGCGCATTGCGCACCACCACGGCGAATTCATCCAACAGGCACGGAAAGCCCGACGTGGTCGCGCTGCAGCCACGCACACGCAGCGCGGTCTTGAGCGGAGGCAGCTCGCGCGTGAGCGGCACCATCTTGCGCATCTGTTCCGGCGATTGCGCGACGTAGGACGTGTACACCCGCTGCTTCTTGTCCGCGCCGAGACGTACCTCGAAGACCAGCGCGCCAGCCGGCGGCGTCTGGTTGCGCTGGTAGCCGGTCTGCGTCCAGGTGAGGTCCAGGATCGACGCGAGATTGGCGATGTTGGTGTCATGGCCGACGTACACGACAACCTTCGCGTCACGCACGGCCGGTTCCAGTGCGCCCAGTCCATTGGAGCGACCACTGGTGACGGCAGCGGCCGCGCGCATCAGCAAAGCCGAGCCCTGCCGCCTGGCAAGATACGGCGTGCGCTGCATGAGATCGAACTCTTCCGTATGCAGCCGGTACGACTGCAGCAACTGCGCCGGCGTCATGCGGCCCCACGCGACCTGGCCCAAGTCCAGTCCCTGCGCGTACTCGAGGAGGAAATTCTCGGTTGCCGCGGACGCGATGGCGAGCGCGCCGAGCATCGCCATGCCTGCTCCTTCCGGTTGCGGCGACAACACGGTCGGCAAATCGGCCAGCTTGCAACCCTCCGGCTTGCCGAAGGCGGTGCACAAGGCTGGCTTGCAGCAGTCCATGCCCGCCTGCAATGCTTCGAACGGTTGCTTGAAATCACGCGGCACGCTGTTGAGATCGCCGGCCACGCGCTGCAACACGCTGGTCTGCGCAACCATCGCATCGATGCGGCACACGCCGGCCGCGACCGGATGGAACAAGCCGTCGACCGCGGCATCCTGCTTGATGCGAAAGGTCACGCCGCATCCCGGCGCGATGCCGTCGATCAGCGCCTGCGCCGTACCCTTGGTGCGCTCGGTGAGATCAGCATGGAGGAAAAGCGTGCCGCGCTGCGGGCATCCCTGCTCGGGCAGCATCTGCTCAGCGATCAGGTACTGGCGATAGTAACGGCCGAGCAGCGTGACGAGTTCCGCGCCGCGTGCGGTGAGATTGCCCTGAGGCTCGTTCCATGTCGGCCACGGCCGCGACGACCAGAGGGCCAGCTCCGCCGGCGCGACGATCGGCGTGCGCACGCCGTGCCGGCTGACGATGACGACCTTCTGCAGCACGTCGTCGTCGGCTGCGGGCGCGGGCAGCGGAACCGCGAGCAGCGCCAACGCAATTGCGGCCGTCGCGATTGGCGAAATTCGGCGGTGAGACTGTGTCGCGGCGGACGCGCGTCTGGCGATGGAGATGTGCATGGCCATGAATCTTGCACCGGGAAGCACGCAACTGCAACGGTGAACCGGCGAACGAAGTATCATTGCAATCCCCGACAAGGAGTACGGACATGAGCGAACGAGAAGTCGTCATCCTGAGTGGCGTGCGGACGGCCATCGGCGATTACGGCGGAAGCCTGAAGGACATCGCGCCCACGGAACTGGCGGCGCGGGTCGTGAAGGAAGCCGTCGCGCGGGCGAAGGTGGACCCCAAGGACATCGGGCAGTGCGTGTTCGGCAACGTGATCCACACCGAACCCAAGGACATGTACCTGTCGCGCGTCGCCAGCGTCAACGGCGGCCTGCCGTTCGAGACCGGCTCGCTCACGCTGAATCGCCTGTGCGGCAGCGGCCTGCAGGCCATCATTTCGGCCTCGCAATACATCCTGCTGGGCGACGTCGATGCCGCCGTGGCGGGCGGTGCCGACAGCATGAGCCGCGCGGCCTACATGAACACCACGCAGCGCTGGGGCGCGCGCATGGGCGACGCCAAGCTGCTCGACGCGATGACCGGTGCGCTGTCCGATCCGTTCGAGGGTACGCACATGGGCGTCACCGCGGAGAACGTCGCGACTAAATGCAGCATCACGCGCGAGCAGCAGGACGACTTCGCGGTGGAGAGCCACAAGCGCGCGTCCAATGCCATCGCCAACGGCTATTTCAAGAGCCAGATCCTGGCCATTGAACTCAAGACGCGCAAAGGTCCCGTCGTATTCGACACGGACGAACACGTGCGCAGCGATGCCACGGCGGAAGGCATGGCCAAGCTCAAGGCCGTCTTCATCAAGGAAAACGGCACCGTGACCGCCGGCAACGCATCGGGCCTGAACGACGCCGCAGCCGCGGTCGTGCTGATGGAAAAATCCGTGGCCGCCAAAAAAGGCCTCCAACCCATGGCGCGGCTGGTCGCGTACGGCCACGCCGGCCTCGACCCGAAGATCATGGGCCTGGGACCGGTGTCCGCCGTGAAAAACGCGTTGGCCAAGGCGGGTTTGACGCTCGACCAGATGGACGTCATCGAATCGAACGAGGCCTTTGCCGCGCAGGCACTCGGCGTGAACAAGGAACTGGGCATGAACACGGCCAAGGTCAATCCCAATGGCGGTGCCATCGCGCTCGGTCACCCCATCGGCGCCACCGGCGCCATCCTGATGGTGAAGGCACTCTACGAACTGCAGCGCGCCGGCGGCCGCTATGCGCTGATCACCATGTGCATCGGCGGCGGCCAGGGCATCGCGGCCATCATCGAGCGTATCTAGTCACCCGCAATCCCAACTGGAGCATTGAATGGCAATCACCATGTATCAGGCATCGGTCCCTGTCTTCGCCAAGGGTCTCACCAGCATGAAGGCGATCCTCGAAAAGGCCGCCGCGCACGCAGCTGCGCACAAGATCGACGACGCGGTGTTCGTCAATGCGCGCCTCTATCCGAACATGCTGCCGCTGTCGAAGCAGGTGCAGATCGCTTCCGACTTCGCGCGCGGCACCACGGCGCGGCTCGCGGGAAGCGAACCGCCGGCGTGGGAGGACACCGAACAGACGCTGGCAGACCTGGTCGCGCGCGTCGACAAGACGCTCGCCGCTCTCAAGCCATTCACCGCGGCGCAGATCGACGGCTCGGAAGGCCGGGAAATCACGCGGCCCTTCCGCGGCCAGCCCAAGACCTTCACGGGCATCAACTATCTTTTGTTCTACTCGCTGCCGAACTTCTACTTCCACACGACGACGACCTACGCCATCCTGCGCCACAACGGCGTGGAAGTCGGCAAGGCCGATTTCATCGGCGGCATCGACTAAGGCGGCTCACTCGTCGCGCCACGACGCATTCGAGCAGGCGGCGCGACGCCCGCATTTTCGTCACTTCACCATGCCAAGACCCTTGGCGGCGTTCAGGTATTCGACGGAGCGCTCCTTCACGAACGCCGGAATCTGCTCCAGCGGGATGTCCGTGACTTCGAAGCCGCCATCGGTCATGCGCTTGCGCAATTCGGGATCCTTGTTGATCGCGTCCATCATGTCGGACACCTGCTTGCGGATTTCCGGCGGCGTGGACTTGGGCACGCCGATGCCGCGAAACGCACCGTCAACCCAGTTGAGCCCAAGTTCCTTGAACGTCGGCACGTCCGGAAACTGCGGCAGCCGCTTGTCCGTCGCCACCGCGAGCATCCGCATCTTGCCCTTCTGCTGTATCGCCAGCGTCGAGTACGACATGGCGCCTGACACGTGGTTGCCGAGCACCGCAGACACCAGGTCGCCGGTACCCTTGAACGGCACATAGAGCGTCTTGATGCCCATCTCGCGGTTCAGCCGCTCGGTCGCGAGGTGATTGGCGGAGTTGGTGCCGGACCCCGCCAGGCTCACCGACTCGGGTTTCTCCCGCGCGGCCTTGACCAGATCGGCGAACGACTTGAACGGACTGTCGACGGGAACGATGATCGCATCGGGCGTGTAGTGAAAGAAGTAGACCGGCGTGATGTCCTCGGTCCTGAACTGCGTTCCTGGCTCGAGCGGTTGCAGCACGATGTGCGGCAGATTGACGCCCATGATCGTGTACCCATCGCCCGGCAGGCTGTTCAGCTGCGACCACGCAAGCGCGCCGCCGGCCCCGGCCTTGTTGACGACGATCAGGTCCTGGTTGAACTTGTTCTTGAACACCTGCTGCTGCAGGCGCGCCGCGACGTCCGATTCGCCGCCGGGCGCAAACGGAATGATGTACTGCACCGGCTTGTCGGGATAGGCCGCATAGGCCGCGGTGACGGTGACGAGCAACAGTGCCGCGACGACGAGCGCAACGCGTGACGAAAACGATCGGGCCATCTGCTGCTCCTCCTGGCGCGGAAATCGCGTGCCGCTACTGTACGGCATACCCGGCCGCCGGAACAACGGGACCAACGGTCAGCCGAGCTGCGGCGCCAGTCTTCGCCGCGCCGATTCGATGTCAATGCCATCGCGCCGCGCAAAGTCGGCCAGTTGGTCCTCCGCGATACGACCGACCGCGAAATATTGCGAATCCGGGTGCGAAAAATAGAATCCGGACACGGCCGCCGTGGGCAGCATCGCGAAATTTTCCGTCAGCGTCATGCCGATCACGGGCGCCCGCAGGACATCGAACAGCGGCGCCTTCGCCGCGTGATCGGGACACGCGGGATAACCGGGCGCGGGCCGGATGCCGCCATACTCTTCGCGGATCAGCGCCGCGTTGTCGAGCGTCTCGTCCTTGGCGTAGCCCCACAATTCACGCCGCACCTTGGCATGCAGCCATTCCGAAAAGGCCTCCGCGAGCCGGTCCGCCAGCGCCTTCAGCATGATCGCGCTGTAGTCGTCCTTGGCGGACTCGAACGTCGCGAGCTTCTTCTCGATGTCGAGGCCCGTCGTGACCGCGAACATGCCCAGGTAGTCGCGCACACCGGTCGCCTTGGGCGTGACGAAGTCGGACAGGCAGAAATTGGCCTTGCCCTGCGGCCGCTCGTTCTGCTGCCGAAGGTTGCGCCAAGTGAGCGCCACCCGCGTTCGCGTCTCGTCGGTATAGCACTCGATGTCGTCGCCAACGCTGTTGGCCGGCAACAGGGCGACCACGCCGTTGGCGCGCAACCACCGTCCGGCGACGATCCGCTGCAGCATGGCCTTGCCTTCGCCGAACACATTCCGCGCGGCATCGCCGACAACGGCGTCGTCGAGAATCGCCGGGTACGGACCCGACAGCTCCCACGCCTGGAAGAACGGACCCCAGTCGATGAACCGGGCGATTTCCGCCAAATCGACATTGCGGAATTCGCGCCGACCGATGAAAGTGGGCACAGGTGGCGCGTAGTGACTCCAGTCGGGTGCGAAGGCATTCGCCCGCGCCGCTGCGAGCGTGATCAGCCTGGGGCCCTTCTTGCCGGCGTGCAACACGCGGGCCTTTTCATAATCGGCGGCGACTTCCGCCACGTACGCCGTCCGCAATTCGTCCGACAGCAGGTTGCTCGCGACGCCCACAGCGCGCGAAGCGTCCGGCACGTAGACCGTCACGCCCGCATAGTTCGGCGCGATCTTCACCGCCGTGTGCACGCGCGACGTTGTCGCGCCGCCGATCAGCAGCGGCTGGTTCATGCCGAGCCGCTGCATCTCGTGCGCGACATGCGCCATTTCCTCGAGCGACGGCGTGATCAATCCCGACAGGCCGATGATGTCCGCGTTGCGCTCCTGCGCGGTGGCCAGGATCTTTTGCGCCGGCACCATCACGCCCAGGTCGATGACGTCGAAGTTGTTGCACTGGAGCACGACGCCGACGATGTTCTTGCCGATGTCGTGCACGTCGCCCTTGACCGTTGCCATCACGATCGTGCCCCTGGGCTTGCCGGCATCGCCGGAACGCAACTTCTCTTCCTCGATGAAGGGCACCAGGTGGCCCACCGCCTGCTTCATCACGCGCGCCGACTTCACAACCTGCGGCAGGAACATCTTGCCGGCGCCGAAGAGGTCACCGACGACGTTCATGCCGGCCATCAGCGGCCCCTCGATGACCTGGATGGGCCGCGCGTACTTGCGGCGCGCCTCCTCGGTGTCCTCGATGATGTGCGACGTGATGCCCTTGACCAGCGCGTGCGAAAGCCGTGCTTCCACGCTCGCATCGCGCCAAGCCAGGTCCTCGACGCTGACCTTGCCCTGCGCCTTCACCGTTTCCGCAAACGCGACGAGGCGCTCGGTCGGATTGCCGCCATCGGCCGCGCGACGGTTCAGCACCACGTCTTCCACGAGTTCGCGCAGGCGCGGCTCGATCTCGTCGTAGACGCCGAGTTGACCGGCATTGACGATGCCCATCGACAGGCCGGCGCGAATGGCGTGGTAGAGGAACACCGTATGAATGGCCTCGCGTACGGCATCGTTGCCGCGGAAGCTGAAGCTCACGTTGGAGATGCCGCCTGACACTTTCGCGTGCGGCAGGTGCTCGCGGATCCAGCGCGTGGCATTGATGAAGTCGACGGCGTAGTTGTTGTGCTCGTCGATGCCGGTTGCGATGGCGAAGACGTTGGGGTCGAAGATCAGGTCCTCGGGCGGGAAGCCCACCTGGTCGACCAGCAGGTCGTAGCAGCGGCGGCAGATCTGCGTCTTGCGATCAAACGTATCGGCCTGGCCCTTTTCGTCGAACGCCATGACCACGACCGCCGCGCCGTAGCGGCGCACCAGCCGCGCCTGCTGCAGGAAAGGCGCCTCGCCCTCCTTGAGCGAAATCGAGTTGACGATGGGCTTGCCCTGCACGCACTTCAATCCCGCCTCGATCACCTCCCACTTCGACGAGTCGATCATCACCGGCACGCGTGCGATGTCGGGCTCGGTGGCGATGAGGTTCAGGTACCGGACCATGGCCGCGCGGGAGTCGAGCATCGCCTCGTCCATGTTGACGTCGATGATCTGCGCGCCGCTCGCGACCTGCTGCCGCGCGACTTCCACCGCGCCGGCATAGTCGCCGGCAAGGATGAGCTTCGCGAACGCGCGCGAACCGGTGACGTTGGCGCGTTCGCCGACATTGACGAACAACGAGTCGTTGCCGATCGACAGCGGCTCGAGGCCGGACAGGCGCATCGCGCGCGACAGCGACCTCAGGTGACCGCCTCAGTACTATCTTCCGCACGCTCTTCCGTACGGTCCTCCGCCGGCACCTGTCGCGGTGGCAGCGTGCGCACCGCCTCCGCGATCGCACGGATGTGCTCGGGCGTGGTGCCGCAGCAGCCGCCGACGATGTTGACGAACCCGCTGTGGGCGAAGTCGTGGATCAGCCGCGACGTCTGCGCCGGGGTTTCATCGTAGCCGGTATCGGACATCGGGTTGGGCAGGCCCGCGTTGGGGTAGCACGACACGAACGTGTCCGCGACGCGCGAGATTTCCTCGATGTACGGGCGCATCAGCGCCGCGCCCAGCGCGCAGTTGAGTCCCACGGCCAACGGCTTCACATGGCGCACCGAATTCCAGAACGCCTCCGGTGTCTGGCCCGACAGCGTGCGCCCTGAAGCGTCGGTGATCGTGCCCGACACGATGACCGGAAGCCGCTGTCCCACGCGGTCGAAATACGATTCGACGGCGAACAGCGCTGCCTTGGCATTCAGCGTGTCGAACACCGTTTCGACCAGGATCAGGTCCGCGCCGCCCTCGACCAGCCCTTCCACCGCTTCGCCGTACGCGGCAGCGAGCGCATCGAAAGTCACGTTGCGCGCGCCCGGATCATTGACGTCCGGCGAAATCGACGCGGTGCGATTGGTGGGGCCGAGCGCGCCCGCCACAAAGCGCGGCCGGTCCGGCGTCTTCGCGGTCCATGCGTCGCAGCATTCGCGCGCGATGCGTGCCGCGGCGAAATTGATGTCCTTCGCACGTGAGGCCAGCCCGTAGTCGCCCTGCGCAATCGACGTGGCGCTGAACGTATTGGTCTCGATCACGTCCGCGCCCGCCTCGAGATAGGCGTTGTGGATTTCGCGGACGACCTCCGGTTGCGTGAGCACGAGCACGTCGTTGTCGCCACGCAGGTCGTGCGTGTGATCGTGCAGGCCGCACGCGCTCGCGCCCCGGAAGTCCCCTTCCGAGAGCCTGTGCTGCTGGATCATCGTGCCCATCGCGCCATCCATGACGAGGATGCGCTGCGACATCAGGCGGGCGAGTTCGGCGGTGCGGTCGGGTTGCATCGGCGTTGATTGGGACGGCGACGGAGGGTCAAATGAGTGTTGAATTTTAACCCGGCTGACGGGCGTATGCTGTGCGGTTTCGACGACGAGCCACCGCCCGTGCAATCCTACGGTCACCTGTGCACGCTTTTCTACGATGCCGACAAGCCGGTCGCGCCGGAGGCCGAGGTGGACTGGTACGCTCATCAACTGCCGCCCGATGCCGGACTGTCGCTGGAATTGATGTGCGGCTCCGGACGCCTGCTGGTGCCGCTGGTCGCGAAGGGCCTGAAACTGCACGGCGTGGACGCTTCGGCCGCGATGCTCGCAAGCTGCGAGGCGCGCCTGACCGCGCGCGAACTCACCGCGCCACTCTTCCGGCAGGACCTGACGCAACTCAACCTGCCGTTTCGCTACGTCGCAGCGTTTGCCGCGGTGGGATCGTTCCAGTTGGTCACGGATCCGGGCGCGGCATCAGCCGCGCTGCGCCGCATACGTGCGCATCTGGTCGACCCCGGATGGCTGCTGCTCGATCTCTTTGTGCCATCGGATTCGGCACAGCGACTGGGCGCGCCACTGGTCGAGGTGCGCACAGTGCGCCTGGCCGACGACACGACGATCACGGTGCGTTCGGAGTCGACGGTGTGGGCCGAGGCGCGCATGTCGCGCACCGACTATCGCTACGCGCACCGGCGCGGCGCAGCACGCCTGGCCGAAGAACATGAAACGCTGACGCTGACCTGGTATCCGCCTGAGGACGTTGTCGCGTTGCTCACCGAATCCGGATTCCGCGATGCGACCGTACTCGAGTCCCACCGCGACGATGGCGGCGAGCTCAGCTTCCGGGTCTCTGCGCGCGCCTGACTAACTCGTCGCGACGCAGTTGCCGACCTTGATGTCAGTGCCGGCGTACTGGGTTTGCAGTTCCTTCAATCGGGCGACGACCGGTTGTTGCGGATCGCGCACGACGAGCAGCGTCTGTCCCAACGCGGTTTGTCGCGGCTGCACGCGGACCAGCTTGATGCCGAGCTTGGTGAGGTCGTCCGCATAGGCCTGCGCCAGCTGTTCCGTGCGAAACGCGCCGAACGACACGGCGAACTGGCCGCGGCCGATGTCGACCACCGTCACGTCCTTCACGCCCTGCTTGCGCAGTTCGGCGGCGCGAATGTCGGCGGAATTGCGGTTGGGGAACGGCGCGATGCTCACGGACTGCGCGTTTTCAATGTCGACGCGGCGGTACGTCAGCAAGCGCCCCAGCGCTTGCGGCTCGAGTTCCGCGACGACCTTTGCGCGCTCGCTCTCCGAGAACGGGCCGAACTCCACGCACACATCAGCCAGCGCAGCGACCTTGGACGGCCCGAGCACGGCGACCTCCTGTGGCGTCAGCAGTTTGATCTTTTCCGGCTGCAGTTGCTGCTGCAGGCGAAAGGACTCGCCCCCGCCGCTGGGGAGCAGCGTGTAGACGAGCAACGAGAGGTTGGCCAGCAGCAACAGGATGACGACGATGCGCATGGCGAGATGTTACGGCCTGGAACGACGATCAGGCGCGGCGCAGCGAGATTTCGCCCGAAAGAAAGCGCGCCCGCCGCGGACCGTCGGCCAGAACCAACGCGCCCATGCTGTCCACGCCCGCGACCGTGCCCGTGACACTGGCGCCATCGGGCAGCAGCAACTTGACGGGCTTGCCTTGGTACGCGTGCCGGCGTTGCCATTCAGCGGCAAACGGCGGAAAGCCGGTGTCGGCATAGGCCGCGAAGGCCGACGCCAATTCCGCGACCAGGCGGGCAAGCAGGCGGTTGCGGTCGATCGGAGGCGCGCCACGACCGGCAACGGCCGTCAGGTCGCTGACCGGTTGTTCGATATCGCGCTTGGCGGCCGCGGGCATGCGCACATTGAGTCCGATGCCGACGACGACCGTCGACGGACCGAGCGCGTCGCCGTTCAGCTCGACCAGGATGCCGCCGACCTTCAAATGCCGGTGGATCAGGTCGTTGGGCCATTTCAATTCGACGCCCGGCAGGCCTTCCGCCTCGAGCGCGCGGATGACCGCCACGCCCACCGCCAGCGACAATCCGGCGAGATAGCCGGCGCCCTGGTCGAAGCGCCAGCCCAGCGAAAAGGTCAGGCTGCCGCCGGCCACTGCGGTCCACTTGCGGCCGCGCCGACCCCGGCCCGCGGTCTGCCATTCCGCCGCCAGCACGGACGCATGGATGTCCTTGCGCTGGCCTCGGCGCAGGAGCTCGGTGGACGTGGAGCCGATTTCGTCGACGACCTCGATCGCCAGCAGTGGGATCGAGGGATTCTTGCGCATGATCTCGCTCAACGCGCCACGGATCAGATCGGCGGCGAGGAAGTCGGGGGCGGCGAGCAGCCGGTAGCCGCGGCCGCGAATGCGCTCCAGCGCGAGTCCGGCGGTTTCCGCTTCCTTGAGCAGTTGCGAAACGCGAGCGCGAGTCATACCCACATTCGCGGCGAGGTCTTCACCGGAATGGAAAGCGCCGTCAGACAGCTGGCGCAGGAGAACGAATCCGAGAGATGTAAGCACTTACATTTTCGATTCATGCTGCACTGCATAATGTAACACGAGCAGCACGCGAACGCACCATTTTCGGGCCATGACCTAGAGGATGTGCGGCCGGCCATGGCCCTTTGCAATCCCGACTATTCCTTCAGGACCCCGCGCCGGATCTGGTCCTGTTCGATGGACTCGAACAGCGCCTGAAAGTTGCCTTCGCCGAAGCCCTCGTTGCCCTTGCGCTGGATGATCTCGAAGAAGATAGGGCCGATGACGGTTGCCGTGAAGATCTGCAGCAGCATCTCGTCCTTGGCCGGCGCGCCGTCCAGCAGGATGTGGTTCTTGTGCAGCCGCTGCGTATCTTCGCGATGGCCGGGCAGCCGCTGGTCGAGCATCTCGTAATAAGTGTCCGGCGTTTCCTGGAACACGACGGACAGTTCGCGCAGCTTTTCCACTGTCGCAAAGATGTCCTTGGTGCCGAGCGCCACGTGCTGGATGCCCTCGCCGTGATACGCGACCAGGTATTCCTGGATCTGGCTCTTGTCGTCGGAGGACTCGTTGATCGGGATGCGGATCTTGCCGCAGGGGCTGGTCATCGCCTTGGACTTCAACCCCGTGAGCTTGCCTTCGATGTCGAAATAGCGGATTTCGCGGAAGTTGAAGATGCGCGCGTAGTAGTCGGCCCACTCGCCCATGCGCCCGCGATGCACGTTGTGCGTCAGGTGGTCGATGTAGGTGAGACCCGCGCCTGCCGGATGCTGGTCGACGCCGGGCAGCGGAATGAAGTCGATGTCGTAGATCGACACCTTGCCCCCGGCGTTGGCCGGCGAACCGTCATAGCGGTCGACCAGGTAGATCAGCGAGTCGCCGATGCCCTTGATCGCGGGAATGTTGAGCTCCATCGGCCCGGGACGATTCGCCACACCCCACGCGCCTTGCTCCACGGCCTTGTCGTGCGCGGCGGCGGCATCCGCGACGCGAAATGCAATCGCGCAGATCGACGGCCCGTGCACGCGCGCGAAGGCCTGCGCAAAGGAATCCGGCTCCGCGTTGACGATGAAGTTGATGTCCCCTTGCCGGTACAGCAGCACGTTCTTCGAGCGGTGCCGGGCAATCGCGGTGAAACCCATCTGCAGGAACAGGCGGCCGAGCGCCGCGGGATCGGGCGCGGCATACTCGATGAACTCGAAGCCGTCGGTTCCGAGCGGGTTTTCCCAGAGTGATGCGCCGGCTGTTGTCATGATCGTTTCCCGAATGCGGACTGGAGCGGAAGTTTAACAACCCAC
>JANMCH010000054.1:0-64256 GCA_031361045.1 Betaproteobacteria bacterium
CTGACCTTCTGTTGCGCGAGGCGGACGCCGCCGGCGGCGACCTGCGTTTGATCGCGGGGTTGAAGCCCGAGGCGCAGAAGCGCATCCAGGATGGCGCCGTCGCGCAGAACATCCAGATCCTGCGCAACCGCGTCAACGAACTGGGCGTGGCCGAACCGATCATCCAGCAGCAAGGCTCGGATCGCGTCGTCGTGCAGTTGCCCGGCGTGCAGGACACCGCGCGCGCCAAGGACATCCTGGGGCGCACCGCTTCACTGGAAATCCGGATGGTCAATGACGATCCGGGCGCGCTGGACGCCGCGATGGCGGGCAGCGTGCCGTTCGGCAGCGATCTCTTCACCGAGCGCGGCGGCTCAAAAGTCCTCGTCAAGCGGCAGGTGGTCCTGACCGGCGATCGCATCAACGATGCGCAGCCCGGCTTCGACCAGCGCACCAACGAGCCGGCCGTGCACGTGAATCTGGACGGCAGCGGCGCACGGATCTTCAAGGAAGTGACGCGCGACAACGTCGGCAAGCGCATGGCGATCGTGCTGGTGGAAAAGGGCAAGGCGGAGGTCATCACCGCACCGGTCATCCGCGAGGAAATCGGCGGCGGCCGCGTGCAGATCAGCGGGCGCATGACGCCGCGCGAAGCCACCGACGTCGCGCTGCTGATGCGCGCGGGCGCGTTGGCGGCGCCGCTGGAGATCATCGAGGAACGCACCGTCGGGCCGTCGCTCGGCCAGGAAAACATCGACAAGGGCTTCAACTCGGTGAAGTACGGCTTCATCGTGCTGGCCATCTTCATGTGTGCCTACTACATGCTGATGGGACTCATCTCGACCATCGCGCTGTCGTTCAACCTGTTGCTGCTGGTGGCGATCCTGTCGATGCTGCAGGCAACCCTGACGCTGCCCGGCATTGCGGCCATCGCGCTGGCGCTGGGCATGGCCATTGACTCCAACGTGCTGATCAACGAGCGCATCCGCGAGGAACTGCGCTGGGGTGCGACACCACACGCCGCGCTGCAGGCAGGCTATGAGCGCGCATGGGGCACGATTCTCGACTCGAACGTGACCACACTGATCGCCGGCATCGCGCTGCTGATCTTCGGCAGCGGCCCGGTCCGCGGCTTCGCAGTCGTCCACTGCCTGGGCATCATGACGTCGATGTTCTCGGCGGTGTTCGTTTCGCGCGGCATCGTCGCGTTGATCTACGGCAACCGCAAGAAGCTCGACAAGATCTCGATCGGCCAGGTGTGGCGCCCGTCGGGCGCGACAGTTCCAGCCGTGCCGACGGCGCCGACGGTATAAAGGTACGTGGCCGCGCGGGCGAAAATGAGGCATCACGGTTACCGGTTCAATAAAGGCTAGACGATGGAATTTTTCAGAATTAGTCGCGACATCCCGTTCATGCGCCATGCGCTCACGTTCAACGTGATCTCGCTGGTGACATTCCTGCTTGCCGTGATCTTCCTGGCCACCAAGGGATTGAACCTGGGCGTCGATTTCCGTGGCGGAACGGTGATCGAGGTGACCTACGGGCATGCGGTGGACTTCGGCCGTGTGCGCGCCGCAATCGACAAACTCAACATCGGCGAATTCTCGGCGCAGAGTTTCGGCCGCTCCGATACGGCGCTCATCCGCCTGCCGCTCAAGGAAGGCGTGTCCAGCGCGCAGCTTTCCGACCGTGTGATGACCGAACTGCGGGCAGACGACCCGGCGGCAACACAGCAGCGGGTCGAATTCGTCGGGCCGCAGGTCGGCCGCGAACTGTACGAAAACGGCGCATTGGCACTGTTGCTGGTGTCGCTGGGCATCGTCGCTTATCTGGCGCTGCGCTTCGAGTGGCGCTTCGCCATCGCGGCCATTGTCGCCAACCTGCACGACGTCATCATCATCCTGGGCTTCTTCGCGCTGTTCCAGTGGGAATTCTCGCTGCCGGTGCTCGCCGCCATTCTCGCGGTGCTCGGCTACTCGGTAAACGAGTCCGTCGTGATCGCCGACCGGATCCGCGAGAACTTCCGCAAGATGCGCAAGGCCAGCGTCACGCACGTGATCGACAACGCGATCACCAGCACGATTTCCCGAACGATCATCACCCACGGCAGCACGCTGATGATGGTGCTTTCCATCCTCTTCTTCGGCGGCGAGACGCTGCACTACTTCGCGCTCGCCCTGACCATCGGCATCTGCTTCGGTATCTACTCGTCGGTGCTCGTCATGGCACCGCTGGTGATGTGGATGGGCGTGTCGCGCGAAGACCTGGTCAAGCCAGAAAAGAAGGCCGGGATCGGCGGGGAAAAGATATTGCCGTAGCGGCAATCATGCTGACGACGTTCATCTATTCGCTGTTCGCGCTCGACCAGACGCTCGCGAACATTGCGGCCCAGTACGGCCCGTGGCTCTATGGACTGCTGTTCCTGGTCATATTCGCGGAGACCGGGCTGGTGGTCTTTCCGTTTCTTCCAGGCGACTCCATCCTGTTCATCGCCGGCACCGTGGTGGCCACGGCCGGTGACAACGTGCATGTGCTGGTCGTGCTGCTGATCGTTGCGGCCATCCTGGGCGATTCGCTCAACTATGCGGTCGGCCACTACATTGGTCCCCGCGTCTATGAGAAGCCGGACTCGCGCTGGTTCAAGCAGGAACATCTGCGGCGCACGCAGGCGTTCTATGACAAGTATGGCGGCGTCACCATCATCATCGGGCGCTTCGTCCCGATCATCCGCACGTTCGCGCCCTTCCTGGCGGGCGTCGCCGGCATGACGTATCGCAGGTTCCTGTCGTACAACATCATCGGCGCGGTGCTGTGGATCAGCCTGCTGGTCTACGCGGGTTATCTGTTCGGCAACATCCCGTGGGTCAAGCAGAACCTGTCGCTGATCGTGGTGGGCATCGTCATCGTTTCGCTGGTGCCCGCGGTGACGACGTTCTTCCGGGAACGCCGCACGCCGAAATGACCCAGAGTTTTCATGTGTCGTCCCGAGCGCCGCGAGGGAACTGCTGCGCGTCTCACACCCTGCGGGCGAGCGCGGCGGCCATGCCGATGTAGGTCGACGGCGTCAGCGCTTTCAGGCGCGCCTTGGCATCGGAAGGCAGCGCCAGTCCGTCGATGAACACGTGCAGCGATTCACGGGTGAGCCCGGACTTGCCGCGCGTCAGCGCCTTCAGTTGCTCGTAGGGATTGTCGATGCCGTGGCGCCGCATCACGGTCTGGATTGGCTCCGCCAGGACTTCCCAGTTCGCATCCAGGTCCGCCGCCATCTTCGCGGCGTCGACCTCGAGCTTGCCCATGCCTTGCCGCAACGACGTCCAGCCAAGCAGCGTATAGCCGAGCGCCACGCCCATGTTGCGCAGGACGGTGGAGTCGGTGAGGTCGCGCTGCCAGCGGGAAATGGGCAATTTCTCCGCAAGGTGTCGCAGCATCGCATTGGCGAGGCCCAGGTTCCCCTCGGAATTTTCGAAGTCGATCGGGTTGACCTTGTGCGGCATCGTGGAGGACCCGACTTCGCCCTCCTTCACGCGTTGCCTGAAATAGCCAAGCGACACATAGCCCCACACATCGCGATCGAAGTCGATCAGGATGGTGTTGGCGCGCGCGATCGCGTCGAACAGCTCCGCCATGTAGTCGTGCGGTTCGATCTGCGTGGTGTACGGATTGAATTCCAGGCCCAGGCCCGCGACCAGCCGCGCCGACAACCGCTCCCAGTCGACTTCGGGATAGGCGACGAGATGCGCGTTGTAGTTGCCGACGGCACCGTTGGCCTTGCCTTTGATCGGCACCCGCTCGATTGCGACGATCTGCCGTTCGATGCGCGCATAGACGTTGGCGACTTCCTTGCCGAGCGTGGTGGGCGTTGCCGCCTGGCCATGCGTGCGCGAGAGCATGGGCACGTCGGCGTGCGCATGGGCGAGTTCGCGCAACGACGCCGCGATGTCGCGCAACATGGGCAGCAGCACGTCATGGCGTGCTGCGGCCAGTGCCAGCGCGTGGGCGAGATTGTTGATGTCCTCGGAGGTGCAGGCGAAATGAATGAACTCCGCGACGCGCGCCACGTCGGACACTCCCGCGAAGCGTTCCTTGAGCCAATACTCGACCGCCTTGACGTCGTGGTTGGTCGTGCGCTCGATGTCCTTGACCCGCGCGGCATCGCTCGGCGAAAACTCGTGCGCAACCTGATCCAGCGCCGCCAGCGCCGCAGGCGAAAAGGCCGGAACTTCGGAAATTGCGGGCTCGTCGGCGAGCGCCCTCAACCAGGCCAGCTCGACGCGGATGCGGTGTCGGACGAGACCGAATTCGCTGAAATGCGCGCCCAACGCCGCCACTTTGCCGGCGTAGCGCCCGTCCAGCGGCGACAGCGCGGTGAGCTCGGCAAAATGAGCGGGAGAGTGCGCGGCGGCGGAGGCAGATGAGGAGGCAGTTTCGGCCACGATTCGCAGTCAGGTCAGTCAGCGGATCTTGCCCGCTGGAGGCGCATCGAGTGTAGCACGCAGCGTGCGTGATTTTGGGGCGCCCGAGGCTTCGACAAGTCGTCAGGGATGTCGGTCGCGGAAGGTCGCGATGTTATACTTTTCCACCGCCTTTTCGCCAAGAAAAACTCCCTGCCCGTGCTCAAGCTGATCGCCTCGCCTACCAGTCCCTTTGTCCGGAAAGTGCGCATCGCGCTGGCGGAAAAGAAAATCGAATACCAGATGGTTGAAGCGTCGCCATGGGACGCAGGCAATCCGGTGCATGCCTACAGTCCGCTCGGCAAGGTACCGGTGCTGGTGCTGGACGACGGCACGCAGCTCTTCGACTCGCGCGTGATCGTCGAATATCTGGACACGGTCAGCCCGGTGTCGCGCCTCATTCCCGAGCCCAATCGCCAGCGCATCGAAGTCAAGCGCTGGGAGGCGCTGGCCGACGGTGTCTGCGATGCGGCGCTGGCCATCGTGCTGGAGTCGCGGCGTCCGGCGAAACAGCAAAACAACGAGTGGACACAGCGCCAGCAGCAGAAGATAGCGGCGGGTGTTGCCGAACTGTCGCGGGAACTGGGCGACAATCCGTGGTGCGACGGCGAAACATATTCGCTGGCCGACCTGGCTACCGGGTGCGCGCTGGGCTATCTCGACTTGCGCTACGCCGCGCTCGACTGGCGGCGCGAGTATCCCAATCTCGCGCGGCTTGCGGAAAAGCTGGCGAAGCGGCCCTCATTCCAGGAAACGGTGCCGCCCGCCGCGTAGTTCGCAGTCAACCTCAGTTGACCCCTCAGTTGACTTGCTTCAACTGATCGAGGATCGCCGGGTTCTCCAGCGTGGACGTGTCCTGCGTGATCTTCTCGTCCTTGGCGATCGAGCGCAGCAGCCGCCGCATGATCTTGCCCGAACGCGTCTTGGGCAGGTTCTCGCCGAAGCGGATGTCCTTGGGCTTGGCGATCGCGCCGATTTCCTTGGCCACCCAGTCGCGGAGTATCTTCGCAATCTTGTCGGCTTCAGGGCCTTCCGGCCGCGACTGCTTCAGCACGACGAACGCGCACACTGCCTCGCCGGTCAGATCGTCGGGGCGGCCGACCACCGCGGCTTCGGCGACCAGTGGATTGGCGACCAGCGCCGATTCGATTTCCATTGTGCCCAGCCGATGTCCGGAAACGTTCAGCACGTCGTCAATGCGACCCATGATGCGGATGTAGCCTTCGAGATCGCGGCTGGCGCCGTCGCCGGCCAGGTAGTACTTGCCTTGGAAATCCTCGGGGTAGTAGCTGGTCTTGTAGCGATTCGGGTCGCCCCAGATGGTGCGGATCATGCCCGGCCAAGGCCGCTTGATGACGAGGATGCCGCCCTTGCCCAGTTCCACGCTGTGCCCGGTCTCGTCGACGATGTCGGCGATGATGCCGGGCAGCGCAAACGTGCACGAGCCGGGCTTCAGCGGCGTGGCGCCCGGCAGTGGCGTGATCATGTGGCCGCCGGTTTCCGTTTGCCACCACGTGTCGACGATCGGGCAGCGTGACCCGCCGACCGTCTGGTAGTACCACATCCACGCTTCCGGATTGATCGGCTCGCCGACGCTGCCCAGGATTCGCAGCGACGACAGGTCGTAGTTCCTGGGCAGTTCGCCGCCCGCCTTGATCAGCGAACGGATCGCCGTCGGCGCCGTGTAGAACACGGTGACCTTGTGGTCCTGGATCATTTTCCAGAAGCGTCCGGCATCCGGATACGTGGGCACGCCTTCGAACATGATCTCGGTCGCGCCACAGGCGAGCGGGCCATACGCAATGTAGGTGTGGCCGGTGACCCAGCCCACATCCGCGGTGCACCAGTAGATGTCGCTCGGCTTGTAGTCGAACGTCCACTTCATCGTCAGGATGGCATGCAGCAGGTAACCGCCCGTCGAGTGCTGGACACCCTTCGGCTTGCCGGTGGAGCCCGACGTGTAGAGGATGAACAGCGGATGTTCGGCATTGACCCACGTCGGCTCGCAGGTGTCCGGCTGCCCCGCGACGGCGTCGTGCCACCACACGTCGCGCCCGGCCTGCATCTCGAGCGCAGTGCCCGTGCGCTGGTAGACGAACACGGACTTGATGCCCTCGCATCCGCCGAGCGCGAGCGCTTCGTCGACGACCTTCTTCAGTGGGATTTCGCGGCCGCCGCGGAATTGGCCGTCGGCCGCGATGATGGCCACAGCGCCCGCATCGATGATCCGCTCGTGGATGCTCTTCGCGGAAAAGCCACCGAATACCACCGAATGCGTGGCACCGATGCGCGCGCAGGCCTGCATGGCGACCACCGCCTGGATCGACATCGGCATGTAGACCAGCACGCGGTCGCCCTTGTTGATGCCGCGCGCCTTCAGCGCATTCGCGAAGCGGCACACCTCGTGGTAGAGCGCCTTGTAAGTGATCTTTGTTACCGTGCCGTCGTCCGCCTCGAAGATGATCGCGATCTTGTCGGGCTGCGTCTGCAAATGACGGTCGAGGCAGTTGTAGGAGGCGTTCAGTTCGCCGTCCTGGAACCACTTGAAAAACGGCGCATTCGACTCGTCGAGTGTTTTCGTGAAGGGCTTGTGCCACAGCAGGCTCTCGCGCGCATGCCGCGCCCAGAAACCCTCGAAGTCGCGTTCGGCCTCCGCGCACATCGCCTTGTATGCCGCCATGCCGGAAATGTTGGCCTGCTTGACGAAGGCATCCGACGGCGGAAAAACGCGGTTCTCCTGCAGGACCGACTCGATACCGGACGACATGGTGGGCTCTCCTCCGCGAATACTCATTGACTCGAAAGCATTGTGCGAGCTTGCGAGTCTAACCAAAGCGTGGCGGGTGGCGCAATGACGTACGGCAAGGGAACGCCGGGGTGAATGGCCATCACGCAGTGGTAGACACCGGGTGGCAGGCACCCGGTGGTAGACTTTCGCCCCGCACGACCGATGCCCCATTCCGGACACCCGATGGCCCAACGCCGACCCCAGCCGCCGTTTCGCGACCAACCGATAGCACGGCTGCTGTTCATGAGCCGATGGCTGCAGTCGCCGCCCGCGCACGTCCAGCACGACGATCCCGAGGTGCCCCACGACACGCACAAGCCTTCGCCATGACGACCATCCGCCAGAACGATCTCATCCAGAGCGTCGCCGACGCGCTGCAGTTCATTTCCTACTATCACCCGCTGGACTACATCGAGGCGCTGGGTGCCGCATACCGTGCTGAACAATCGCCGGCCGCGAAGGACGCCATCGCGCAGATCCTCACCAATTCGCGGATGTGCGCGGAAGGTCACCGGCCGATCTGCCAGGACACGGGCATCGTCGTCGCGTTCGTCAAAGTCGGCATGGATGTGAAATGGGAAGGCGTCACGATGGGCCTGTCAGACATGGTCAACGAAGGCGTGCGGCTCGCCTACATGGACCCGGACAACCGGCTGCGCGCATCGATCGTCGCGGACCCCGCGGGCGCGCGCAAGAACACGCGCGACAACACGCCGGCGGTCATCCACTTCGACCTCGTTCCCGGCAATACCGTGGAAGTGAAGATTGCGGCGAAAGGCGGCGGCTCGGAGAACAAGTCCAGGTTCGTGATGCTGAATCCGTCGGACTCGATCGTCGACTGGGTGCTGAAGACACTGCCGACGATGGGCGCAGGCTGGTGCCCGCCGGGCATGCTGGGCATCGGCATCGGCGGCAGTGCGGAAAAGGCGATGGTGCTCGCGAAGGAAGCATTGATGGAGCCCATCGACATGCACGAGCTGCTGCAGCGCGGCCCGGCGAACAAGACCGAGGAACTGCGCATCGAGCTCTACGAGAAATGCAACGCGCTGGGCATCGGCGCGCAGGGCTTGGGCGGCCTGTCGACGGTGCTCGACGTGAAGATCCTCGACTATCCGACGCATGCGGCCAGCAAGCCCGTCGGCATGATTCCCAATTGCGCCGCGACGCGCCACGCACATTTCACGCTCGACGGTTCGGGCGTGGCCAGGCTCGATCCACCGGACCTGGCCCAGTGGCCCGACGTGCACTGGACGCCGTCACCGTCCGCCACGCGAGTGAACCTGGACACGCTGACGCGCGAGGAAGTCGCGACGTGGCAGCCGGGCGAAACGCTGCTGCTCAACGGCAGGATGCTCACCGGCCGCGACGCCGCGCACAAGCGCATCGCCGACCACTTCGCGCGCGGTGAACCGCTGCCCGATGGCGTCGACTTCACCAATCGCGTCATCTACTACGTCGGGCCGGTCGATCCGGTGCGCGATGAAGTTGTTGGCCCGGCGGGTCCCACCACCGCGACGCGCATGGACAAGTTCACCGAGATGATGCTGGCCAGGACCGGCCTCATCGCGATGATCGGCAAGGCGGAACGCGGCCCGGTCGCCATCGAGGCGATCCGCAAGCATGGTGCGGCCTACCTGATGGCCGTCGGCGGCGCCGCTTACCTGGTGTCGAAGGCGATCCGTTCGTCGCGTGTCGTTGCGTTCGGCGACCTCGGCATGGAAGCGATCTACGAGTTCACGGTACAGGACATGCCGGTCACCGTCGCCGTCGACGCCCGGGGAACGTCGGTACATCACACCGGCCCGCGCGAGTGGCAGGCAAGGATAGGAAAGATCCCGGTGCTGTCGGAGTGATCGTTGCACGCCCTGGGCGGGCAACGGACATACTGAGATCAGCGACGGAATCGCATTCCCGGCCATCGCCCATTGTCGCGGTGCCGCTCGCGGCCACGCCCGCCGTGGCACAAAGTATGCTACGACCACAAGTTACGGTCGGGAAATTGCTACTGAGACGCAAACCAGCTCGCCGCGCCCGCCTTCGACCGGATGAATGGCCTATCGGCACGAAGAATCCTTGCCCAGGGTGAACCGGCTCCAATCATGAAGATCGTCAACCGACTGCGACAGCGATTGCTGCCGCTCAGCAACGACACGGTGTCGACGCTGAGCCTGCCGCCGGTGAAGATGGGCCTGCTGACCAAGCTCAACCTGCTGACGGTCGGATTGATCTTTCTCACGGCGGCCGCGCTATTGGTATTTCACTTTGCGCAGCAATGGCGCGATGACGAGCAGCAGTTGCGAAATCGGGGGGGAACCATGCTCGGGGTCATGGCCCAGCTCGCGGAACACGGCTTGGCGACCACCGACAAGCCCTATCTCGAACAGATGCTGGACAGCGTGGGCAATGACGCGGACGTCGCCTACGCCAGCGTGTTCGATGGCAAGCAGGGAGTCGTCGTCGAGCGCCGCTTCGGTCCCGGTCTCGCGAAGGAACCCCTGCCACCCCTGTCGCTGGAACTGCTGCCTGCCCCCGGACGTGTCGCGAATCACGAAGTGACCATCGGCGGCAAGCGCTATATCGAACTGGTGGCCGTGGTCGATCGGCCACGCATGGCCGCAGGCACTCTTTCCGGTGAGTTGTCCGCCCCCCCTTCTGCGGCGCAGGCTGCCCCCCCCTCTGGTTCCGCGGCGCAAGCTGCCGCCCCCCCGGCGGGCTACCTGCGCCTGGGCATGACGCAGGATGTGCAGCGGCGGCTCTTTCGCGAGCAGATGGTCGGCGCCATCGGGGTCGTGCTGGCGCTGTTGGTGTTTACGATCCTCGCGACGCTGCTGCTCACCCGCCGGCTGGTGGCGCCGATGAACCGGCTGATGCGCGCGGCGCGTGCGGTCGGCGCGGGCCGCCTCGATGTCTACGTGCCTGCGCATTCGTCGGACGAGCTTGGCCTGCTGACGCACACGTTCAACCACATGACACAGAGGCTCGCCGAATCGCAATCCGAAGTCGCCAATTACCAGCGCACGCTCGAGGACAAGGTCGCGCAACGGACCAAGGAGCTCGAGGTTGCCACGGCGCACGCCTACAAACTGGCGCAGCACGACATCCTGACCGGACTGCCGAACCGCTCGCTGCTCAACCAGCGGCTGAAGCAGATCCTGGCGCTCGCGCAGCGCGACGGCACGAATGTCGGCTGCCTCTTCCTCGACTTCGACCATTTCAAGCGCATCAACGACACGCTGGGCCACGATGCAGGCGACCAGCTGTTGCAGGCGATCGCGCAGCGGCTGATCAGCGCAGTGCGCGAAAGCGACACGGTCGCGCGCCTGGGCGGCGACGAGTTCGTCTTGGTGCTGCCCGGCCTCAATCCGGAACAGGCGGCCTTCGAGGTGATGGCCGTGCTGACCCGCGTGCGTGAATCATTCCTGGCGCCGTTCCGACTGTCCGACCAGATGCCGACACTCACTTGCTCGATCGGTGTCGCGATGTATCCGCTGGATGCCAACGACGGCGGCAACCTGATCAAGCAGGCCGACACCGCGATGTATGCGGCCAAGGAGGCGGGCCGCAACGCATACCGCTTCTACACCGCCGACATGAATGCGCGTGTGCAGCTGCGGCTGCAACTCGAGACCGACATGCGCCGCGGCCTGATGGACGACGAGTTCTTCCTGGTTTACCAGCCGCAGATCGAGATGAAGACCGGCCGCGCCTGCGGTGTGGAGGCGCTGCTGCGCTGGCGCGATCCGGAGCGCGGCGTGATCTCGCCGACGGAGTTCATTCCGATCGCCGAGGAATCGGGGATGATCCAGGCGCTTGGCGCGCGCGTGCTGCGCGACGCCTGCCGGCAGGTCATGCAATGGCATCGCCTGAACATGCCGCTGCGCCTGTCGGTGAACCTGTCCGTGCAGCAACTGCAGCACGACAGCTGGCTGGGTATCGTGGAGGACGCGCTGTCGGCGAGCGGGCTTTCGCCGCAGCACCTGGACCTGGAAATCACGGAGAGCGTGATCATCACGCACCCGGAGAAGGCCGTAGCGACGCTGATGAAGTTGAAGCAGATGGGCGTGTCGATAACCATCGACGACTTCGGCACCGGCTATTCCAGCCTGTCCTATCTTGCGCGGCTGCCGATCCAGGGCGTGAAGATCGACCAGCGCTTCGTGCATGGCCTGGAGAAGAACCGCAACGACGAGGCGATCACGCAGGCGATCATCGCGCTGTCGCATTCTCTGGGGCTGCGGTGCATTGCCGAGGGCGTGGAAACCGCGGCCCAATTCAACTTCCTGCGCGCGCACGGCTGCGAGGAAGCGCAAGGCTACCTGATCGCGCGGCCGCTGCCCGAAGCACAGCTGCGGTCATGGTGGCGCACGCAGGAAGAGCGGCGCCACGGTCGCGATCGGCAAGCCGACCTCTGGCAACAGGAGCCGGAAGAGTAAGGCCCGGCAGGAAAACTGAGCGGCGTCACATTCCAAGATCAGCGGGCGTATCCACGTCACGCACGACACCGACGTCAGCCACTTCGATCAGTTGCACGCGGTCGCGATGCGCGGCGAGGATCGACTTCGCGCCCTCGTCTCCCGAAAGTGCGGCGAGCGCCGCGTAGTGCCGCCGCGCAAAACCTACAGGATGCGCGCGCACACCGATGTGCGACGTCGCGACCATTTCTGCGCCGGAGGCCAGCGCATCTCCAACCACGACTATCGTCGCGGGCGCGATCCAAGGCATGTCCGCGAGCGCTACGATCCAGCCTTCCGCATCGGCCGCAGCGGCTACGCCGCAAGCAAGGCTGGCACCCATTCCCTGGTCCGCCCGCGCACACTCGACGACGCGCGCTCCCGCGGAGCGCAGCTGGCTTGCGAGGATCGAGTCACCCGGACGCACGACGGCGACTACATCGGGCAAAGCGGCCAACAGATGCAGACAAGACGCCACGCCGATAGCCGTCCCGGCGCCGACACCGTGCGACGCCGCCGGCAGCGGCGCGAGCAGCTTGGCGCCGCCAAAGCGCGCGCCACTGCCGGCGGCAAGCAACACTCCAACGATTCGCATGGCAAAAATGGGGCCAGACCCTGTAATGGGGTCAGACCCCATTATTCGCCCTGCAGCAGCCGGAACTTGCCGTCCTTGACGACGATGAGCACGCGCGCCCGGTCATCCATGCCGTTGTGGTTGGTGGCCGACATGTTGAACACGCCCTGCGTACCGACCACTTCGCGTTCCTTTTCGAGAGAGTCGCGCAGTGCACTGCGAAAAGCATCGGTACCGGGCCTGCCGGCCTTGAGTGCCGCGGGCAATGCGCGTTCGAGCAGGATGGCGCCGTCCCACGTGTTGGCGCCAAACGTTGCGGGCTTCGTCCCGAATTGCTTTTCGTAGGCGGCAATGTAAGCCTGCGCCACTTTCTTCGTCGGATTCGAATCGGGAATCTCGTCGATGACCAGCATCGGTCCGGCGGCCAGCACGGTGCCCTCAACCTTTTCCTTGCCCAGCCTGATGAAGTCCTCGGTCGCGACGGCGTGCGTCTGGTAGACCCGGCCCTTGTAACCCTGGTCGAACAGCGTTGCCTGCGGCAGCACAGCGGGCCCGCCCACCGCTGCAATCAATACCGCATCCGGTTTGGCCGCCATCAGTTTCAGCACCTGGCCGGTCACGCTCTGGTCCGTGCGCGCGTAGCGTTCATTGGCGATGATGCTGATCCCCGCCTTTTCCGCCATGGGGCCGAACACTTTGTACCAGTTCTCGCCATACGGATCGTTGAAGCCGATGAAGCCGACGGTCTTGACACCACGCTTCACCATGTTCGACAGCAATGCGCTCGCGATGATGTCGTCGTTCTGCGTCGTCTTGAACACCCAGCGCTTCTTCGCGTCGAGCGGCTCGACCACCGACGACGTGCCCACCGTCGCCATCATCGGCACGTGGGCTTCGGCAATCACGTCGAGGATCGCCAGCGCGTTGGGCGTGGTCGACGGGCCGATCAGCGCGTCGATATTGTTCTCCTGGATAAGCTTCTTGATATTCTGCACGGCGCGCGTCGTGTCGCCACCATCATCCAGCTGGATGTATTCAATCGTGGCATCGCCGATTTTTTTGGGCAGCATGTCGCCGGTGTTCTTCTGCGGAATGCCGATGGCCGACGTGGGGCCGGTGGCCGAGACCATCAGCCCGACCTTGACCTGCGCGGCGGCAACGGCCGAGACGATGAGTGCAAGCGCGAAAACGACAAAGCGGTGGAACACAGCAGACTCCTGAGTGAAAAAGTAGAGGAATCGTGGATGCTAAGCCCTGCGGCGCCGTTGCCGCAAGGTCAGACGTATTGGCCCGCAGCGTGGCCCGAGGCCCACGCCCACTGGAAGTTGTAGCCCCCGAGCCAGCCGGTGACATCGACGACTTCGCCGACGAAGTAGAGTCCCGCAACCTCCACCGCACCCATCGTCTTCGATGACAGCCCGGCCGTGGCGACGCCGCCGCAGGTCACCTCCGCCTTCTGATAACCGAGCGTGCCCGACGGCAGCACGCGCCAGTCGTGTAATTGGCCGGCGATATCCCGCAAGCGCGCTTCGCCCAGTTGCTTCATCGGCAGCGCTACGCCGTGCGCGGCACACCATTGCTGCGCGAATCGCCTGGGCAGGCGTTCGGCGAGCAGCGTAGGCAGCAACGCCTGCGACGCGGCGCGGGCGCACAGCCACGCAGCCGCGTCCTCACCCGGCAACAAGTCGATCGTCAGCGGCGTGCGACCGTCCCAGTACGACGAGATTTGCAGGATCGCCGGACCGGACAGTCCGCGGTGCGTGAACAGCAGATTCTCGCGGAACGTGGCGCCGTTGCAGGATACGTTCGCGTCGACCGACATTCCGGACAGGTCGCCATAGCGCGCCAGCGCATCCGGCGCAAAGGCGAGCGGCACGAGTCCGGGACGCGGTGGCACGATGGCAAGATCGAATTGCTCCGCGACCTTGTAGCCAAACGGCGTCGCGCCGATCTTCGGCACCGACAATCCACCCGTTGCGATGACCACCGATGCGCAGCGAACAGGGCCTTGCGGCGTAGCGACTTCGAAGCCGCCGTCGCGACGCGAGATGCCTTCGACGGCGCACGGCATTCGCCACTGCACATGTCCCAGCTCGCACTCCGACTTGAGCATGCGGATGATGTCCTGCGCTGAGTCATCGCAGAAGAGCTGGCCCAGCTTCTTCTCGTGGTACGCGATGCCGTATTTTTCCACCAGCGAGATGAAATGGCGCGGCGTGTAGCGCGCGAGCGCCGACCGGCAGAAATCCGGATTCTGCGACAGGAAATTGGCGGGACCTGCGCCGACGTTGGTGAAATTGCAGCGGCCACCGCCGGAGATGCGGATCTTCTCGCCCAGCAGGTGGTAATGCTCGATCAGCAACACGCGGCGGCCACGCTGCCCGGCCTGCGCGGCGCACATCATGCCCGCGGCACCCGCGCCGATGACGACGACGTCGCACTCGACCATCAGCAGGCTTGCTCTACTTTACCGGACGCGGAAAGCCCATGCGGTCGACGATCGCCTGGTAGCGCGCGTTGCCGACGAGCTCGGGGCTCAATCCGGGCGTGATGACCGCATAGACCATGTTCGTCGTGCGGTCCGCGAATGCCTTTTCGTACCACACCAGCGCCTCGTCCAACTCGCCAAGGGCGCCGTGGACCTGCGCGAAAGTCACCGGGTCGACGTATTGCTTCGCTTCCAGCGCATGCAGTTGTTCGAGCTTGTGGCGTGCGCGCACGACGTCCCCGCAGGTCGCGTAGGCGACGCCCAGCCACGACCACGACAGCGGCGCTGCCCCATCCGCGAGTCGGCGCTCGGCGATTTCGGCCTGGACGGTGGCTTCATCGCATTTCTTCTGCAGGGCCAGCGTGCGCGCGAGCTTGATGTAGCCCCATGTCCAGTTGGGATCGATGTCGATCGCGCGGCGGAATCCCGCGGCCGCTTCCTCGTAATCACCCTGGACCATCGCGATGATCGCGAGGTTGTGCACGGGACCCACCGACAGCGGGTCCAGTCGAATCGCGATGCGGGTCCTGACGAGCGCCTCGTCGAAGCGGCCCAGCGCCATCAGGAAACCCCCGTATTCCTCATTGACCGCCTGGCTGTCCGGGTTCAATGCGATCGCGCGCCGGAATGCTGCGTCGGCGCCCGCCCAGTCCCATTCAAAGTAGAACCGGACAAGGCCGAGTGCGGTGTGAGCCTCCGCGAGGTCCGGATCGAGTTCCAGGGCCCGGGTCACCGCGGCCCGTGCCTTGTCCACGAACGCACTGCGATCGACCGCGCGCAGATAGGCCTGCGTGGTGTAGGCCTCGGCCAGTCCGGCATGGGCCATCGCGTAATCGGGCGCGCGGTCCACCGCCTGCTGGAAACAGTCGACGCTCTTGTCCATTTCCTGCTGGTTGCCGCAGAGAAAATTGCGCCCCCTGAGGTAGAGGCGAAAGGCCTCCGGGTCTGAGGTGTCTTTACGGGCGAGTTTGGCCTTCTCGCCACCGCTCAATTTGCGGCGCAGCGTTCGCGCAATGGTGGCCGCGATCTCGCCTTCGACCTGCATCAGGTCGTCCGCCGAACGCGCATACCTGTCGCCCCACAATTGCGTTCCGTCGCGCAGGCTGACGAGTTCCGCGGTAATGGCGATGCTCGTCCCGCGCTGTGCGAGGCTGCCGAGAATCAAAGCGTCCACGCCAAGGCGGCGCCCGATTTCCGCTGGCTCCGTTGCCTTGCCCTTGAACGCGAAGGCGGAATTTCGCGAGATGACACGAAGTCCCTTGAGGTTCGAGAGCTTGTTGATGAGGCACTCCGAGATGCCGTCGCAGAGGTAGTCGATCGTGGGGTCGCCCGTCGTGTTCTCGAACGGCAAGACGGCCACCAGGTCGATCGCGTTGGCATCGCGCCGCGGCACTGCCGGCGCCAACGCGCCCGGACGTGGCGAGACGGCGGCGTTCACGACGCGGTCGCCTTGTGCAAGCAGGCGCGCCACGCGCTCGACGAAATTGGCAGGAACTTCCCCGGCCCGCAGGTAGGTCCACTGCACGTCGCGGAATTTGTCCGGCACCAGCGCATCGGTGTCGCGGGTGTCGTCGATGGCGACCGGCAGCAGGAACGGCTTCTCCGCAGCCATCAGATGCGAGCGGTCGACCGCCAGCTTCCATTCGAGGCGGAAATAACCCTCGGCGCGGGCGCGCGTATTCGCCGAGATGATCGGCATGAACAGCGCGCAGGCCTTGATCTGCGTCCTGATCGAGGCATCCCATGCGTCGCCGCCGCGCAGTTCGCTGGTGTCGAGCCAGACCTCGACGCCGGCTGCGCGCAGTGTCTCGCCGATCCGGCGGGCGGCATCGGCGTCCTGCGACGCATAGCTCAGGAAGACTGCGTTGGTCGGTTCGTTCATCGGCGACGCAGTGTAATGCCTATTTCAAAGTCGGCGTGATCGACCTACTCGCTGAAGAAGTCCTTCACCTTGTCGAACCAGCCCTTGGCGCGGGGATTGTGCTTGCCCGGGTCTTCCTCGTTGATCTGCTCGAACTCGCGCAGCAAGTCTTTCTGCCGCGCAGTGAGCTTGATCGGCGTCTCGATCGCGACGTGGCAGAAAAGGTCGCCTTGCACCGAGCCGCGCACCGGGCGGATGCCCTTGTTGCGCAGTCGAAACGTCTGCCCTGATTGCGTCTCCGCGGGAATCTTGATCGTGGCGTGGCCGTCGAGCGTCGGGAGTTCCAGCTCGCCGCCCAGCGCCGCCGTGGCGAAGCTGATCGGCATCTCGCAATGCAGGTCCGCACCATCGCGCTGGAACACCTGGTGCGGCTTCAGCGCGACAACGACGTACAAATCGCCGGACGGTCCGCCGTTCAGGCCGGCCTCGCCTTCGCCGGTCAGGCGGATGCGATCGTCGGTGTCGACACCCGCGGGAATTTTCACCGACAACGTCTTGTGCTTCTTCACGCGGCCCGCACCGTGGCACGTCGTGCACGGTTCGGGTATGACCTTGCCGGTACCGCGACACGTCTGACACGTTTGCTGGATCGAGAAGAAACCCTGCGACACGCGCACTTCGCCGCGGCCGCCGCAGGTGCCGCAGGTCTTGGGCTGCGTACCGGGCTTGGCACCGGTGCCCTTGCACGTCTCGCATCCTTCCATCGCCGGGATGCGGATCTTCACCTCGGTGCCGCGCGCGGCATCCTCCAGCGACCTCTCGAGGTTGTAGCGAAGGTCGGCGCCGCGATAGACGCCGCTGCCGCCGCCACCACGACCCTGCTGCCCGAAGATCTCGCCGAAAATGTCGCCGAACGCATCGGCAAATCCGCCGAAGCCTTCCGGTCCGCCGGGGCGACCGCCCATACCTGCCGACGCGTCGACGCCCGCATGGCCGAACTGGTCGTAGGCCGCGCGTTTCTTGGGGTCCGTGAGGACCTCGTAGGCTTCCTTGGCCTCCTTGAATTTCTCCTCGGAAGCCTTGTCATCCGGATTGCGGTCCGGATGGTGCTTCATCGCCAGCTTGCGGTAGGACTTCTTCAAGTCCTCCTCGGTCGCGTCGCGGCTCAAGCCCAGTGTCGTGTAGTAATCCCGCTTCGCCATGATTCGTGTTGCCCCTTACAACATTATTTCTGGTCCTTGACCTCGGTGAATTCGGCGTCGACGACTTTCTCTTCCGCGTGATGCCCGCCTGCGCCTCCCGCGCCTGCGCCCTCACCCGTGCCGGCGCCGCCGGCAGCGGCACCCGCCGCCGCCTGCGCCTGCGCGTACATCGCCTCGCCCAGCTTCTGCGACGTCTTGGCCAGCTCTTCCGCTTTCGCCTCGAGTTGTTCCTTGGTCGCGTCGTTCTGCTTCAGCACGTCCTCGGCTTCCTTGAGCGCGGTTTCGATCTTCGCCTTTTCGTCGGCTTCGATCTTGTCGCCGTATTCAGTGATCGACTTCTTCACGCTGTGGACCAGCGCGTCGAGGCTGTTGCGCGCCTGCACCGTCTCGACCATCTTGCGGTCGTCCTCGGCGTGCTCTTCGGCGTCCTTCACCATCTTCTCGATTTCGGCTTCCGACAATCCGGAGTTGGCCTTGATCGTGATCTTGTTCTCCTTGCCCGTCGCCTTGTCCTTGGCCGAAACGTGGAGGATGCCGTTGGCGTCGATGTCGAACGTCACTTCGATTTGCGGCGTGCCGCGCGGGCTGGGCGGGATGCCTTCGAGGTTGAACTGACCCAGGCTCTTGTTGCCGCCCGCGACGTCGCGCTCGCCCTGCAGCACATGGATGGTCACGGCGCCCTGGTTGTCATCGGCCGTGGAGAACACCTGCTGCGCCTTGGTCGGAATGGTCGTGTTCTTCTTGATGAGCTTGGTCATCACGCTGCCGAGCGTTTCGATGCCCAGTGAGAGCGGCGTCACGTCGAGCAGCAGCACGTCCTTGACGTCGCCCTTCAGCACGCCGCCCTGGATGGCCGCGCCGACCGCAACCGCCTCATCGGGATTGACGTCCTTGCGCGGTTCCTTGCCGAAGAATTCCTTGACCTTGTCCTGCACCTTGGGCATGCGCGTCTGGCCACCGACCAGGATGACGTCGGAAATGTCGGACAGCGCAACCCCGGCATCCTTGATGGCGACGCGGCACGGCGCAATCGTGCGCTCGATCAGTTCCTCGACCAGCGCCTCGAACTTGGCGCGCGTGATCTTCATGGCCAGATGCTTCGGTCCCGATTGATCGGCCGTGATGTACGGCAGGTTGATCTCGGTCTGCTGCGACGACGACAGCTCGATCTTGGCCTTTTCCGCGGAGTCCTTCAGCCGTTGCAATGCCAGCACGTCGTTCTTGAGATCGACGCCGGATTCCTTCTTGTATTCGGTGACGATGTAGTCGATGAGGCGCTGGTCGAAGTCCTCGCCGCCCAGGAACGTATCGCCGTTGGTGGACAGCACTTCGAACTGGTGCTCGCCGTCGACATTGGCGATTTCGATGATCGAGATGTCGAACGTGCCGCCGCCCAGGTCATAGACCGCGATCTTGCGGTCGCCTTCCTTCTTGTCCATGCCGAACGCCAGCGCCGCCGCCGTCGGCTCGTTGATGATCCGCTTGACCTCGAGGCCGGCGATCTTGCCGGCGTCCTTGGTGGCCTGCCGCTGCGAGTCGTTGAAGTACGCCGGGACCGTGATGACGGCCTCGGTGACTTCCTCGCCGAGATAGTCCTCGGCGGTCTTCTTCATCTTGCGCAGGATTTCCGCGGAGACCTGCTGCGGCGCGATCTTCTTGCCGCGCACTTCGACCCAGGCGTCGCCGTTGTCGGCCTTGACGATTCGGTAGGGCATCAGGTTGATGTCCTTCTGCACTTCCTTTTCCTCGAACTTGCGCCCGATCAAACGCTTGATCGCGTACAGCGTGTTCCTGGGATTGGTGACCGCCTGCCGCTTGGCCGACGCGCCGACGAGGATTTCGCCGTCGTCTTGGTAGGCGACGACCGACGGCGTGGTGCGCGCGCCCTCGGAATTTTCGATGACCTTGGGCGTGCCGCCCTCCATGATGGAGACGCAACTGTTGGTCGTACCCAGGTCGATGCCGATGATCTTGCCCATGATGTCCTAACCTCCGTGATTCGAATGCGGATGAATGTGAATAACCTGTCCGTCAGATGGGGATTTCGTCCCTGGAATCAACTCAGCTGAGCAACTCAAATGAGCAATCCGATCGACGCGGTCTTAAAAAATGTCTGCTCAGGCGTTCTCGGCCTTGTTGCTGGCGACCGTCACCAACGCCGGACGCAGCACGCGGTCGTTGATCAGATAGCCCTTCTGGAACACGGCGACGACCGTGTTGGCGGGCTGCCCGGATTCCACCATTTGCATTGCCTGGTGGCGGTGCGGGTCGTATTTTTCGCCGACGGGATTGATCTCGGTGACCTGCGCGCGGTCGAACGACGTTTGCAGCGACTTGAGCGTCAGCGCCGCGCCGGACTTCAGCGTGTCGAGCGAGACATCGCCGGCCGCGAGCGTCTGCTCGAGGGCATCCTTGACCGGCAGCAGGTCTTCCGCAAAACGCTCGACGGCGTACTTGTGCGCGCGCGCGACGTCGGCCTGCGCTTGCTTGCGGACGTTTTCCGTTTCTGCCTTGGCGCGAAGGAAGGCATCCTTCAGCTCGGCGACTTCCGACTCCGCCTTGATCAGTTGCGCTGCGATGTCGTCCGTTGCCGCCACGACCTCACTGGGCTCTGCGCCCGTTTCCGGCTCCATGCCGGCGCCGTCGAACGATGAGTCCGGCATCGCTGCCTCCGGCCCGTGCTGTTTGCGTGTCATGCGGTTTTCCTGGAATCAAACTTGCTAACCGCACGCACGTTGGGGTCATTCAGCGGGATTCAAGCCCGGGCCGCGATAGTTCTGATAAATCGTTTACATAACAATAAGTTATAGGCTGACTATCGCCCGCTATTGGGCAGCGCCCAGCGCCTTGGCGCGCAATTGCGTGGCTTCCCGCGCGTCCCGCGAGGGCTCGCTAACCAGCCAGCCGTCGAGATTGCGGAACACAAGATCGGCCAGCGCCGCGATCCACATTGGGTGCTCGTTCAGGCAGGGGATCACGTGGCACTCCTTGCCTCCGGCGGCCATGTACGTAACGCGCGCCTCGATGGCAATTTCCTCGAGCGTTTCCAGACAGTCGGCCACGAATCCGGGGCAGAACACATCGACGCGCCGCGTGCCCTCAGCGCCCAGCGCCTTCAGCGTGTCGACGGTGTAGGGCTTGAGCCATTGCGCCTTGCCGAAGCGTGACTGGAACGTCAGAGTCCACTGCGCCGCCGTGAGGCCCAGTTCCCGGGCCAGCAGTCGCGCCGTCATTTGGCACAGGCAATGGTAGGGATCGCCGCGGTCCAGCGTTTGCCGCGGCAAGCCGTGGAAGGACAGCAGAAGGCGATCGGGGCGCCCGTGCTTGACCCAGTAGTCGTTGACGTTTTGCGCCAGCGCCCTGATGTAGTTGGGGTCGGCATGGAATGTCTCGATGAAGCGCAGTCCGGGAATTCGCCGCACGTGCTTCAGATGCGCGGCAACGGCGTCGAACGCCGATGCCGTGGTGCTGGCCGCGTACTGCGGATAGAGCGGAACCACAAGTATTTTTTCGCAGTTTGCGGCACGCAGCCGGTCGAGCGCATCGCCGACACTCGGGTTGCCATAGCGCATGCCCAATTCCACCGGGCACAGGTCGGCCGCGAATCCCGCATTTTTCAGGCGCTGCCCGAGATACCCCAGAAGCAGCGATTTCTGCTTCACGCTGTGCACCAGCAGCGGCGAGCCGTCCTTGGTCCAGATGGCCGAATATTTTTTCGCCGACGTGCCCGGTCGGACCAACAGGATCACGCCATGGAGGATCGGTATCCACAGCCAGCGGGGAATTTCGATGACGCGCGGGTCGCTCAGGAATTGCGCAAGATAGCGGCGCACCGCCGACGGTGTGGGCGCATCGGGCGTGCCGAGGTTGACCAGCAGCACGCCGACACGCGGCACGCGGTCGTGCGTGAACGGCGGTTCAGGGGCGTGCGCCATTTTCCGCTTCGAGCCGTCGTTGTCAGCGCGCCGGAACTGTTGCCCGATGGCCTCGCATCCAGGCCTCCAGGCCGCGCGCGGCCTGCGCGCGTATCGCCTTGCGCACGAATGGCGTCCAGCCCAGCAGCGTGCCTCTGGCGCCCAGGGCCATGCGCGTCCAACGCCAGAGGTCGAACGTGTCGACGTGGGTCGCGATCAGTCCGCCGTTGAAGGTGAATGCCGAATCGATGACGTTGTGCACCGGGCGGCCGGTCGCAGAAAACGTGTAGCGCGGCTCCCAGTGCGCGCTGCCGGTCGCATCGTCCGCGCGGACGTCGCGCCAATCGAGCGTCAGGTCACGGCCGCGTTCACACAGCATCGCCCACATGGCGCCGATCTCATGGCCCGTCAGGTTGAACACCGGATCGGTGAACCGCGCGTCTGCCGCGTAGCAGGCGGTCATCGCGCCCGCGTCGCGCCGCGAAAACGCCGCGTAGAAACGCTCGATCAACGCGGCGTTGGGATGCACGCCATTCGTCATTGAGTTCCCCCGCAACGTGCCGGCACGGCCTTTGGAGGCGCGTCATTCATCATTGAACTGGGCCGACATCGCATTGGACAGGAGCTTGGCGGTGACATCGACGATGGGAATGACCCGCTCGTACGCCATCCGGGTCGGGCCGATCACGCCGAGCGTGCCGATCACCTGGCCGTTGGCCTCATAGGGCGCGGTGACGACGCTGTATTCGTCCAGCGGCGAAAGCCCCGACTCGCCGCCGATGTAGATCTGCACGCCCTGCGCGCGCTGCGACACGTCGAGCAGGTGCAGGATCGACGTCTTCTGGTCGAACATGTCGAACAGCCGCCGCAGCCGTTCCATGTTCGACGCCAGGCCATCGGCCTGCATCAGGTTGCGCTCGCCGGTCACGACCAGCGACTCGCCCTCCGCATAGGCACCCTCGCCCGCGTCGACGGCGGCCGTCATCAGCCCGGCGATGTCTTCCCGCAATGCACGCAACTCTTCCGCAATGCGCGAGCGGATGGCTACCAACGGCTGGCCCGCGAAGTTGTGGTTGAAGTAGTTGGTCGCCTCGACCAGTTGCGATTGCGAATAGACCCGATCGGTGTGCAGGATGCGGTTCTGCACGTCGCCTTCCGCAGTGACCAGGATCAGCAACACGCGCCGCTCCGACAGGCGCAGGAATTCGAGGTGACGAAACGCGGCCTCGCGCCGCTTGGGCGTCATCACCACGCCAGCGAACTGCGTCAGCTGCGACAGGAGACCCGCGGCGGCGCTCATCAGCTGCTGTGGACGGTCGGCGACGAGCTCGCCTTCGAGCCGGTGGATCTCGCTTTTTTCCAGCGGTTTGGTGACCATCAGGCTGTCGACGAAGAACCGGTAGCCTTTCGGCGTGGGGATACGGCCGGCGGAGGTGTGCGGGCTGCTGATGAAGCCCATCTCCTCCAGGTCCGCCATCACGTTGCGGATGGTCGCGGGGGACAGTTCGAGTCCGGAGTGGCGTGACAGCGCGCGCGAACCGATCGGCTGGCCGTCACCGATATAGCGCTCGATCAGCGTCTTGAGAAGGTGTTGCGCCCGCGGTTCCAGCATCGGCTGATTTTACCGCCCTAATCCGGCCCAGCGACACCGCGACGACGCTTCGTCAAAATTCGCACTTTTGGTCGAGGGTCGGGGCACGGCAGGCTGTGGTTTAATCGTGGCCATGTCGGATTCCGCGGTAGAGACAGCGTTTCCCCGCATTGCCCTCGTGGGCCGGTACGCCAGTCCGGACCTAGGCGTGCCGCTGGCCCGCCTCGCCAACCATCTTCGCGCCAAGGGTCACGCCGTCGTGCTGGAAGGCGAGACCGCGCGCTATGCGCCACTGCCGGGGTACCCCACCGCGGCACCGGAGGCCCTGGGCCAGGCCGTCGACCTGGCCATCGTACTGGGCGGCGACGGCACCATGCTTTCGATTGCCCGGCGATTGGCGCCCTCCGGCGTGCCGCTGATCGGCATCAATCAAGGCCGGCTGGGCTTCCTCACCGACATTCCACTGGCGCGAATGGAGACAACACTCGACGCGATGCTGGCCGGACGCTTTGTCGAGGAGCGACGAACGTTGCTTGCCGCAACCATCGTGCGCGCCAACGGCGGCCGCGACGAAGCATTGGCACTGAACGAGGTCGTCATCAATCGCGGCTCGCGCGGCAGCATGATCGAGTGCGCCGTCGAGATCGACGGCCGCTTCGCGTATGCAATGCGCGCGGACGGCATCATCGTCGCCACCCCCACGGGTTCCACGGCCTACGCGCTTTCCGCGGGTGGCCCGATCCTCGATCCGCAACTCCCCTCGTTCCTGCTGGTGCCGGTGGCACCGCATGCACTCACGCATCGCCCCATCGCCATTTCGAATTCGGCGCAAATCGCCATCACGGTCGTGCGCGCGCGCGACGCCGGCTTTCACTGCGACGGCCAGGCGTATTTCACGTTGGCCGAAGGCGACCGCGTACTGCTGACACGCGCTGCCCACGCCGCGCGCTTCCTGCACCCGGAAGGTCACGACTACTTCGCCATGCTGCGCGACAAACTGCATTGGAGCGAGACCCCGGAACGCCTGAGCGAGTTCCGCCACGGCGCGGTGCCGCCACCTTTGCCAACCGAGGGCCGGGACGGCAAGGCGTGAAGGTCCTTCCGGAGTTGCGCTAGATGTTGCGCCTGCTCTCGATACGCAATTTCGTCGTCGTCGACATGCTCGACGTCGAATTCGGCCGCGGCCTCACGGTGCTCACCGGCGAGACGGGCGCGGGCAAGTCCATCCTCCTCGACGCGCTGGCACTGCTGCTCGGCGACCGTTTCGAGTTGCGCCAGCTGCGCGCCAACGCCGACCGCGCCGAGCTCGCCGCCGAATACGACGTGACCGAGGCGCCCGCCGTCGGCGCGTGGCTTGCGGAACAGGAATTGGCGGGCGATGCGGACGACGTGCTCTTGCGCCGGGTCATGGACGCGCAGGGCCGCAGTCGGGCGTGGATCAACGGCCGTCCGGCCACACTTGCGCAGCTCAAGGAATTGGGCGAGATGCTGGTCGGCCTGCACGGCCAGCATGCGCATCAGGCGCTGGCCCAGGCGGAAGCCCAGCGCAATCTGGTCGATGCCTTCGGCGGCTTCACCACGCTGTCGCGCGAAGTCGCCGGGAGTTTTCGCGCATGGCGCGCTGCCGTCGAGAAGTGCGAAGCCGCGGCCCATGCCGCACAGTCGACGTCCACCGAGCGTGACTTCCTCGATGCGCGACGACGCGAACTCGCAGCACTCAACGTCAGCGCGACGGAATGGGCGGAACTGTCGACCGCGCAATCGCGGCTGGCCAATGCCGCGGACTTGATCGAGGCCGCAACGCATGGCGGACAAGTTCTATCCGAGGGCGACGACGCGCTCACCGTGCGCCTGGCGCAGCTGACGCAGCGTCTCAAGTCCTCCGCAGTGAACGACCCGGCGCTGGCCGAAGTCGTCGCGCTGCTCGAGCCTGCCGCCGCAGAACTCGAGGAAGCCGCGCGCACGCTGCGCGACTACCTGCACCGGCTGGACCTCGACCCGCGCGAATTGCAGCGCGTCGAAGGGCGCCTGTCCGCCATCCACGATCACGCGCGCCGCCACCGCGTGCGTCCTGAAGGCCTGCCGGCGTTGCTGGCCGAGACGGAGGCGCGCATTGCCGCGTTGGCGGAATCCTCCGATGCGGAAGCCTTGGCGAAGCGCGCCGCGGAAAGTGAAAAGGCGTTCCGAACGCACGCAACCCAGTTGTCGAAGAAGCGCCGCTCTGCCGCGACAGAGCTTGCGCATCGCGTCACGGAGGCAATGCAAACGCTGAGCATGGCCGGCGGTCGACTGGAAATCGCGCTGACGCCGCTGCCGACGCCTGCCGGTTACGGCCTCGACGATCTGGAATTCCGGGTTGCGGCCCATCCGAAGCAGCCGCTGGGTCCGCTCGCGCGAGTTGCGTCGGGCGGCGAGCTGTCGCGCATCGCCCTTGCCATCCAGGTCGTGGCGAGTGAAGTCGGACACATACCCACACTGGTGTTCGACGAAGTGGACAGCGGCATCGGCGGTGCGGTCGCGGCCACCGTGGGACAGTTACTGCAGACGCTCGGCGCGGATCGGCAGGTGTTGTGCGTCACGCATTTGCCGCAGGTTGCGGCGTGCGCCGATGCCCATTTTCGCGTCAGCAAATCCGGCGACGCCGACAGCGTGCGCAGTGAACTTACGGCACTCACGCGACCCGAACGCGCGGAGGAACTGGCAAGGATGCTGGGCGGCGCGTCCATCACCGCGAAGACGCGTGCACATGCGAAGGAACTGCTCGATTCAGCAGTCAGGGCGCCGAGGGCCGCGGCTCCGAAGACGCGGAGCAAACCCGCCGCGTGATCGGCGCGCGGAACGTGCCCACCCACTGATTGGTGCGCGGAGCAGGCTGTTCGCCGCGATGATCGAGGGAGGTGCAGTGTCAGGTGTCGGCTGCGCAAAACTAGCCGCCGCGATGATGAAGCGAAGACGAGGTCTAGCCGCGCGCCTTGCCGTTGCTTGCGAGCTTCGCGGGAAACGTTCCCTTGACGGGCTTTGCGCGCGCCTTGGTCGCGGCAGTCTTCGTCGGCGGCAATGCTTCGCCGGTTTCCAGCCAGTGCTTGACGCGTTGCGCGTCGGCCACCCGCGTGTACTTTCCCAACGAATCCAGCAACACGATCACCATCGGACGGCTGGCGATCGTAGTGAGCATCACCACGCATCGGCCAGCCTCGCGGATGTAGCCGGTCTTCTGCAGCTGGATGTCCCACGCGACGTTCTTGACCAGCGCGTTGGAATTGTTGAAACCGAGCATCTGTCCCGACGGCTGCACTTCGACGAAGTGCGCGGGCGTCGTCGTGTAATCGCGGATCAACGGGTAGGCGGCGGCGGCACGGACCATCGTCGCCAAATCGTTGGCCGTCGACACGTTGTGCGGCGACAGGCCGGTCGGATCCTCGAACCGGGTGCGCGTCATGCCCAGCGTCGCGGCCTTGGCATTCATCGCCAGGACGAACGCGGTATTGCCGCCGGGATAGTGGCGGGCCAGCGAGGACGCGGCGCGGTTCTCCGAGGACATCAGCGCCAGCCGCAGCATTTCGCCGCGCGACAGCGTGGTCCCCATGCGCAGCCGCGAGCGGCTGCCCTTCAGATAGTCGAAATCGTCCATGTCCACTTCGACGAGTTCGTCGAGCGCCGGACTGGAATCCAGGACCACCATGGCGGTCATCAGCTTGGTCAGCGACGCAATGGGCGTCACCGCATCTGCCGCTTTCGCGTAGATGCGGCGCCCATCCTGGGCGTCGAGGACGAGCACGTTGGCCGATGCGAGCCTGAGCTTGGCCGGATCGAGCGCCGACGACGCAACGCCCTGGCCGACGGCCAGCGAGCCAAAGACGCAAGCAAAAACAAAGATTAACGAACGAATCATCAGGTCTCGCCTAAAGAATCCAACCGCCTTATCGCACGCCCTGGCACCCACCGTCAATCCCCTAAGCACATCAAGGACTTAAGTTGTCCGTGCGGTGTTGCGGAAGGCACAGCAAGGCCCGTGCCCGGAAGCAGGGTCAGACTCGACTTTCCGCCCGCCAATAATTAGGGTCAGACTCGAATTACCGGTCGAACTTGGCCGTACCCCGGATCCTGCAAGGAAATTCGAGTCTGACCCTAATTATTGGAAATTCGAGTCTGACCCTAATTATTCTTCCGGGGGCACGCGCCGCGCCTCGTCCTGCTGCAGGCGCCACATCCGGGCGTAGACACCATTCGCGGCGAGTAGGTTCGCGTGGGCACCACGCTCGACGATGCGCCCGTGTTCGAGCACCAGGATCTCGTCGGCATCGACGACGGTGGAGAGCCTGTGCGCGATGGTCAGCGTCGTGTGGTTCTGGGCGATCATTGACAGTTCGGCCTGGATCGCCTTTTCCGACTTGGAATCGAGCGCGCTGGTCGCCTCGTCGAAGATCAGCACGTGCGGCGCCTTGAGGATGGCGCGTGCGATGGCCACGCGCTGCTTCTCGCCGCCGGAAAGCTTCAATCCCCGTTCGCCGACCGGCGTGCCATAGCCCTCCGGCAGGCCGGCGACGAAATCGTGGATCTGCGCCGATCGTGCCGCAGCGACGATCTCGTCATGGGTGGCGCCCGGCTTGCCATAGGCGATGTTGTATTCAATGGAATCGTTGAAGAGCACCGTGTCCTGCGGCACGATGCCGATCGCGGCGCGCAACGATATCTGCTGCACCTCGCGGATATCCTGGCCGTCGATGGTGATGCGCCCGCCACCCAGGTCGTAGAAGCGGTACAGCAATCGCGCCAGAGTCGACTTGCCGGAACCGGACGGGCCGACCACCGCCACCGTGCGCCCTGCCGGAATGGTGAAAGACACGTCGAACAGGATCTGGCGATTGGTCTCGTAGCTGAAGTAGACGTTCTCGAAGCGCACTGTCGCGCCGCGAATTGCGAGCGGCAGCGCGCCGGGCTTGTCACTGATCTCGGCGTGCTCCTCGATCAGCGCAAACAGCCGCTCCATGTCGGCCAATGCCTGCTTGATCTCGCGGTAGATGACGCCCAGGAAATTGAGCGGGATGTAGAGCTGGATCATGAACGCGTTGACGAGCACCAAATCGCCGATGGTCATCGTGCCGTTGACCACGCCGACCGTGGCGCGCCACATGATCAGCGTCACCGCGATGGCGATGATCGCGCTCTGGCCGATATTGAGCGTCGACAGCGACGTCTGGCTCTTGACCGCCGCCTTTTCCCAGCGCTGCAGGCTCTCGTCGTAGCGGCGCGCTTCCCATTCCTCGTTGCCGAAATACTTGACCGTCTCGTAGTTGAGCAGGCTGTCGATCGCGCGCGTGTTGGCCTTGGAGTCGAGGTCGTTCATCGTGCGTCGGTACTGCGTGCGCCATTCGGTGATCAGCACGGTGAAGGCGATGTAGGCGACGAGCGCGCCCGCGGTGATCGCCATGAACGTCCAGTCGTAGCGCGCGATCAGGATGGCCGACACCAGCGCGATCTCGACCAGCGTGGGCAGGATCGAGAACAACGTGAGGCTGATCAGCGTCGAGATACCGCGCTGGCCGCGCTCGACGTCGCGCGTGAGGCCGCCCGTCTGCCGCTGCAGATGGAAGCGCAGCGACAGCGCGTGCAGGTGGCGAAAGACCTGCAGCGCGATCTTGCGCACGGCGCGCTGCGTAACTTTCGCGAACAGGAACTCGCGCAGTTCGGTGAACACCGTCGTGGACAGCCGCAACAAGCCATAGCCGGCAAGCAGCGCCAACGGAACGGCCAACGGGGCCATCTGCGCGTCGAGGCTGTCGACGATCCGCTTGAGCAGGACCGGCACACCGACGTTGGCGACCTTGGCCAGCACCAGGAAGGTCAGCGCGGCCAGCACCCGGACCTTGTATTCCCACAGATAGGGAATGAGCGTGCGGATCGTGATCCAGTCGCCGCGCTGAGTTCGCGGAACGTTCGTTTCGAGGGGCGCGGGAAGAGTGGGGGACGAGTGGCGCATGCTTAAGGTAACGGTTCCGGAATCAGGGCACGGGTGCTGTTCATCGCGGCGAACAGCGGTTCCGGACAGCCCGCCATTTTAACAGGCAGCGCTATCGCGCCGCACTCATGCGTCGCGCCGTCGCTTGCGCGGAAACCACTCGTTGCCGCCATAGCCCAGGACGCCCATGCCGATGCGCACGATGCCGTAGGCGACCCAGGTCAGTGCCCGTTCCACCAGGCTGCGCCCAGCCCAGCGCTCCGCCGCCATGGGCCGCGCGCCGTCGGCGATCATCTGGACCAGCTCCATGCGCAACTGGTCGGCAAAGTAATGATCGCGCACGAACACGTTGGCCTCACGCGCCATGAGCAGCGAATAGGGATCGATGTTGGATGAACCGACCGTCGCCCAATGGTCATCGATCACCGCCACCTTCGCATGGAGGAACGACCGGTGATATTCCTGGATCGCGACCCCGGCATCGAGCAGCTGCCCGTACAACGCGCGCGATGCGTAATGCAGCAACCGGTACTCGACGCGTGCCTGCAGCAGCAACGTGACCTGGACGCCGCGCTGCGCCGCTGCGGTCAGCGCGCGCCGAAAATGGATGCCGGGAAAGAAGTACGCCGTGGCGATCAGGATTTCCTTCTTCGCCGTCAGGATCGCCGCCATGTAGTCGTGCTCGATGTCCTGGCGGTGGCCCAGGTTGTCGCGGATCGCGAATTTGGCGGTTTGGGTGCCGGCATCCAGAGTCGCGATGGGCACCGGAAAGAGCGGCACGTCGCTCATGTCCAACTGTGTGAGCTCGACCAGCGCCCACAGCCGCTGCATGGTCATCACGATGGGGGCGAGCATCGGGCCCTCGACCCTCACGGCGAAGTCAACACGCGGCGGCTTGTGCCGCGGCGTATTCATGTCGTCGATCAGGTTGATGCCGCCGACAAACGCCACGCGCCCGTCAACGTGGCAGATCTTGCGGTGCAGGCGCCGCAGCCGGTGCGAGCGGAATTGCCACGGCGCGACTTCGGGACGGTATTTCATCAGGTGCACGCCACCCGACGTCAGGAAGGCCGCCATGGATGACGTGAGGAACTGGCGCGCGCCCCAGCCGTCCACCAGTACCCGAACCATCACGCCGCGTTGGGCGGCGCGCACGAAGGCCGCGGCAATCGCGCGTCCGGACCCATCGTCGGCAAAGATATAGGTTTCGAGCCATACCTCCTGCTGCGCCGCATCGATCGCCGCAATCAGTGCCGGGAAGTATTCGGCGCCATTGCGCAGCAACTGGATCGCGTTGCCGGACTTGAAGTGCTCCACGGTGGCTTAGCCGTAGGCCGCTCTAGCGGCGCCTGCGCGGAACCGTGAACGTGGCGGCCAGCGCCGCATGATCGGAGAGGCGCCCGGAAGGAAAGGCGTAGTGGACGCGTGCGTCGTTGACGTCGAGCTTGCGGGCGTAGATGCGGTCCAGGCGGAACATCGGCAGCACCGACGGGAACGTGCGCGCCGGGCGGCCCTTCACTTCCTCGAACACTTCGTAGACGCCCAGTTCATCGGTGAGGATGCGGTCACCCTTGCGCCGCCAGTCGTTGAAATCGCCGGCGATGATCAGCGGGGCGTCCTGGGGGACGGTGGCGCGGATGCGTTCAGCCAGCGCGCGAATCTGCCACTGGCGGCCGCGCTCGAAAAGACCCAGGTGCACGTTGATGCAATGCAGGTTGGGCGCGCCTTCGGCCAGCTTGATTTCGCAATGGAGCAGGCCCCGGTTCTCGAACACGTGCGCCGAGATGTCCTCGTTTTCCTGCGCGACGATCGGAAAACGAGACAGCACCGCATTGCCGTGGTGCCCGTGGCGATAGACCGCGTTGCGGCCATAGGCCACTTCCCGCCACACGGTATCCGCAATGAATTCGTGCTGTGGCTTGCCCGGCCAGTCGTGGTAGCGGCCCGCGTTGCGATGGTGAACGCCCTGCACTTCCTGCAGGAACAGGACGTCGGCGGACAGTCCATGGAGCTTCTCCTTGAGCTCATGGATGACCATGCGCCTCGTCAGGTGGGAGAAGCCCTTGTGGATATTGAAGGTCGCGACGGTGAATTTCATCCGCGCAGGCCGGGGCGTCGTTGCATTCGGGGGATCGTGCTCACTTCCGCAATGTTAGCGGTAAATTGCGCCGGGCACCGGCATTCCTCGTGTCCACGGCCGCCGGCTTGCCTTTGCCACCGGAAGGCGCGTAAGTTTGCGGCTGGCCGGTCGACCAATAGGTCAGGCAGACCATGCGGTTGCATTCCGCCCATCGACCGGTCGCCTACAACCCGTTTCCACAGGAGTCTTGCACCATGAACAAGCAAGCCACGATTCAAGCCGCCGTCGCGGGCCTCATCGCCATCGGCTTTGCCGCGTCGGTCGCCGCCCAGCCCGTCGCGCCGAAAGAAGGTACCGAAAAGTGCTATGGCGTCGCCAAGGCGGGACAAAACGACTGCGGCACCGCGAAGCACGCCTGCGCCGCGCTGGGCGCGAAAGTCGACGGCGACCCCGGCGAATGGAAATACGTTGCCAAGGGCACCTGCGACAAGATGGGCGGCAAGACCGCGGCCCCGAAGTAATCTACCTGCCACATCAAGATAGCGCGGCCAGGCCACCCATCGTGGCCGGCTGCGCGAAACCCATGAATTCCCAGTTGCCCGTCGCCGCCGGGATCGGGCTGCGCTCGCCTCACGTCAGCCATGTGCTGGCCACGCGTCCGTCCGTCGCGTGGTTCGAAGTCCACAGCGAGAATTATTTCGCGGATGGCGGACCCGCACTGGTGGCGCTCGAGCGCGTGCGCGCCGACTACCCGCTGTCGCTGCACGGCGTGGGCATGTCGCTGGGGTCCACCGACCCGCTGGATGTAGCGCACGTTGCGAAGTTGCGGCGTCTCGCCGATCGCATAGCACCCGCCTGCATCTCCGAACATCTGTGCTGGAGCAGCGTCGGCGGGCGCCATTTCAACGACCTGCTGCCGCTGCCTTATACCCGCGAGGCGCTCGACCATATTTGCGCGCGGGTCGGCCGGGTGCAGGAGATGCTCGGTCGCGCAATCGCGGTCGAGAACGTGTCCAGCTATTTCGCGTTCCCGGAGTCCACGCTGGAAGAAGCCGCTTTCGTCGCGGCGGTCGCGCAGCGCACAGGCTGCAAGTTGCTGGTCGACGTCAACAATATCTTCGTCAACGCCCACAATCACGGCGTCGACGCTGAAGGCTACCTCGCCGCAATTCCGCCCGCTGCAGTCGCCGAGGTCCATCTCGCGGGTTTCTCCAGGAGCGGCTCGTGTCTCATCGATACCCATGGCGCGCCGGTCGCGGCGGAAGTGTGGACGCTGTACGAACGCGCGTTGGCGCGCTTCGGGCCGGTGCCCACGCTGATCGAGTGGGACACGGACATTCCGGAATTCGCGGTGCTGCAGCGCGAAGCGGCCACCGCGCAATCGTGCCTGGAAGGCTGCCATGCTGTCGCTGCGTGAATCGCAGACCCGATTCGCGGCCACCCTGCTCGGCAGCGCCGACGCAATGGACGCGCCCGATGAGCGACTGGCGGTGTACGTCAGCACCGTCCGCGCGAACTACCGCCATGCGCTGGCCGCCACCTACCCCGTCGTGCGGCAATTGGTCGGTGTGCCCTTCTTCGAGGCCGCCGTCGATACCTACGTGATGGCGGTGCCGTCGACGGGCGGCGATCTCAATGTCTACGGCGACCGCTTTGGCGAATTCCTCGCCGGCTATTCCCACGCGAGGGACCTGGCCTACCTTCCCGATGTGGCCCGCGTCGAGTGGGCCGTCGACGAAGCGAATCGCGCCGCAGACGCCTGCGGCACGCCGGAGTCCCTGCTCGCGGCGCTGGCCGCGGTCCCCGCCGCGAACGTTCCAGCGCAGCGATTTGTTCTCGACCCGTCGTGTCGTTTGGTCGCCACCGAGCATCCCGTGTTCCGCATCTGGCAGGTGCACCAGCCTGGATTCGATGGTGATGCCACCGTGCAATTCGGTACGGGAACCGATCGGCTGCTCGTCCGCCGCGAGAACGGTGTCGTCGTCATCGAGCGCGTCGTCCACGGCGACTTCGCTCTGCTGCGCGCGCTGGACGATGGCCACGACCTGGCCCATGCGCTGGATGCCGCAGTGGCGGCTGACCCGGCCTTCGACCTGGGTGCCGCGTTGCGCACGCACATCGCCAATCGCACGCTGGTGGGGCTGCGCAACGAATGAAAGCGAACGCATCCGCGCGCATCCACGGCAACCTGGTGCACTGGATCGACCGGCTGCAGCCGTACTTTGCCCTCGCGCTGCGCGTGTACGTCGCGCGCGTGTTCTTCTTCTCCGGTCTCACCAAGCTCCACGACTGGAACATCACGCTGGCGCTGTTCCACAATGAGTACCATGTTCCGCTGCTGCCTCCTGCCGTTGCAGCGGTGTTGGGAACCGGCGCGGAGCTGGCGCTGCCCGTCCTGTTGTTCGCCGGGTTCGGCACGCGCTTCGCTGCCGCGGCGTTGTTCGCATTCAACATCGTCGCCGCGATTTCCTATCCCGACCTGTCGGCAGCGGGACTCAAGGATCACATCCTCTGGGGCGTGCTGCTGATGGTGTTGTTCTTCTATGGTCCGGGGACACTTTCGCTCGATCACTGGTTGTCGCGTCGACGGGGCTGAAAGACGGCGCTCCGGCGGACGATACAATTCCCTCCGCGCGCTGACCCGATTGCCGGGCGCGGCGCCGCGGCCAAGGATACCCGTGCCCGAAATGCAATCACCAAGCCCGACTCCCGCTTCCGACAGCGGGGTCATGGTCAAGGCGTACAACGACGTCGCGTACACCAGTCCGCCTGACGCCGCGCGTCATCCCGATCGGCTGGCCACGATAGCGACGCTGCTGGGAATGGAGGTGGCGCCCGTCGCCACCAGCCGCATCCTCGAATTGGCCTGCGGCGACGGGATCAATCTCGTGCCCATTGCCTCGTCGCTGCCCGACGCGACATTCGTCGGCTTCGATTTCGCCGCCAAGCCCATTGCCCGCGCGCAGCGCATGGCCGACGACCTTGGGCTCACCAACGTGCGGCTGCTGCAGCTCGACCTGCGTGACGTTCCGGCTAACCTGGGCCAGTTCGACTACATCATCGCGCACGGCCTTTATTCATGGGTTCCCGTGGATGTGCGCGTGCACGTGATGCCGTTGATCGCGCGCCACCTGGCACCGAAAGGCGTGGCCATCGTCAGCTACAACACGCTGCCCGGGTGCCACATGCGCCGCGCTGTATGGGAAGTTCTCAAATATCACACGCGCGACGCCAGGGACATGCCGGCAAAGGTTGCCGCAGCGCGTTCCATGATCGCGCTCATGTCCGTGCCTGTGGTTGGCGACAACGCCAGCCAGTTGGCCATGCGCGACGAGTTCCGCAATGTCGGCGCGGGTCCCGACGCGTCTCTGGCGCACGACGACATGAGCGAACCCAATAACCCGGTCTATTTCCACCAGTTCATGGCCGACGCGTCGAGCGCCGGACTCACGTTTCTCGCGGAAGCCCGGTTGACGTCGATGATGGGCGCCGGCCTCGCGCCCGAGGTCCGGCAGGCGCTTGGGCCTCTCGACCGACTTTCGCGCGAACAGTATCTCGACTTCCTGCACTTTCGACGGTACCGCGAATCGCTGTTGTGCCACGCCGACGCGTTGTCGCGGTTTGTCGTGCAGCCTGCGCGCGCTGCGGCGCTGCATGTGAATGCTTCGCTCAATCTGCGGCGAACGGCCGCGAGCGCGACGCCGTCGCCGGAGGCCAAACCGGAAACCCAGGCGCTGAAGGAAATGCTGCTCGAGCGATGGCCCAACTCGGTACCGGTGAGTGAGCTTGCACAATGGCGCGAGCGCACTTTTCCTGCAGCCGCAGATGGCGAGTCTCGCCCGTCGATCGAAGTGGCGCTCACCGGGCACTATGGCACCGGACTCGTGGACCTGCGCACAGCGCCGGTCGCCGCGGTGGCGGTTGCCGGCGAGCGACCGAAGGCGTTTCCTGCGGCGCGGTGGATCAATCAGGAGCAGGAAGTCATTCCCAATCTCTATCACGAAGCGCTGCGGCATCAGGATCCCCTCGGCCAGCAATTGCTCGCGCTGCTCGATGGCACGAGAACGCGCGACGACCTGATCGCCGCCATCGGCGGACCGCTAGCCGGACCTGGCGGTCGCGCGCGACTGGACGAGATTCTGGCGCTATTGGCGAAGAAGGCCTTGTTGGTGGCCTGACTCGTTAGTGGCCTGGCTGCGGGCGCGGTGCGCGCGGCGCAAACCTTGCGCGATACCGGGCTAGAATGCGCAAATGAGCATCGTCGGCAAGACTCTCGCGGGTGCCGCCATCGTGCTGGCGGTTCTGGTCGCGGGCATCGTCGTCGCGATTTCGATGATCGACGTCGATACGCTGGTGGGACCGGTCAAGGACCGCATCCGTGCAGTGACCGGCCGCGAGTTGACGGTGGGCGGCGGTTCCAGCCTCGCCCTTTCGCTGCATCCCAGGCTCGTGCTCAAGGACGTGGCGCTTTCCAATGCGCCGTGGGGCAGCGCGCCGAAGTTGCTGACCGCGCAGCGATTGCAAGTCGAATTCGCGTTGCTGCCCTTGTTGTCGCGTCGCTTCGATCTCATCCAGGTGGAACTGGTGGGCCCCGTCATTTCGCTGGAGGCGGATGACAAGGGACGAAAGAACTGGGCGCCGGACCACGCGGCACCAGCGGCGCCGGCGCAACCGGCTGCGACCGCAGACGCGACGGCGGCAACGACGTACTTCAGCGTCGGCAATATCCTGATCACCGACGGCACGCTCACGTTCCGCGACGGAACCGGCGCGCCAACGCGCGTCGCCATCAACCGCTTTTCGTTGCGCGCCCGCGAACCCACGTCGCCAATGGCCGCCGAGTTCCGCGGCGAGGTAGCCGGCGTTCCCGTAACGGTCGACGCGACGCTTGGGTCCGTCCAGGATCTGCTGCAACGGCGCGGCACGTTTCCGGTACAGGTCAAGGGCGACATCGCGGGCCAGAAAACGGCGATCACGGCCAAGGTCCGCGTCGACGCCCAGAACGTTGCCTTCGATGACCTCGACCTCAAGATCGGCGCCAACGCGTTCGCCGGCAAGTTTTCCATCACCGCCGGAGAGCCGCGGTCGAAGCTGACGTTTGACCTGACCGGTCCGGCGCTCGTGCTCAAGGAGTTGCCGGTCGCCGCCATTGCGCGCGCACCTGCAATTGCGGCCGCACCCGCGCACGCGTCGCCGTGGCTGTTTCCGGATACGCCGGTGGACTTCGCAGCCCTGCGCATCGTCGACGCCGACGGCACGCTCGCCATCGGCCGCCTGCAGCTCGCCGATGGCCGGCAATTGAACAACGTGCGCGCCTCCATCGCGCTCGCTGCCGGCAGGCTCGACGTGAAGAACTTCGAGATTGCGATCTTCGGCGGCAAGCTCGCCGGCAATGTCCACGTGGATGCGCGAACGGCCGGCCACGAAGCACTGGCCCTACACGCGAGCGGCACGGGCTTCGAGCTGGCCGCGCTGCTTGCGGCGACCGGCAAGCCGCGCGAGGTCCGCGGCGGCAAGACCGCCATCAATATCGATCTCGACATGCTCGGCACGTCGCCGCATGCGTGGGCGAGCACCGCATCCGGCAATGTCCGTGTCGTGGTGGGACCCGCCACGCTGGTGAACACCAAGCTCGACTTGTCCTCCGCGATCGACAAGGTGATCCAGGCCGTCAATCCCTTCCGGGAGCGCGATCCTTCAACCGACCTGGTCTGCGCAGTGGTGAGGTTGCCGCTCGCGAACGGCATCGCGAAAGTGGACCGTTCGATTGCGATGGAGACGCAGAAGGTCGGCGTGTCGGCGACCGGCTCCCTCGATTTCCGAAACGAAACGCTCGAATTCACCTTTCATCCCAAGGTGCGCAAGGGCCTCTCCATCCCCGGTCTCAATTTCGCGGACCTGGTCGGCTTGCGCGGGCCGTTCGCGTCGCCGCAGGTGACGGTGAATGCGGTCGGCTCCGCGAAAGCCATTGCCAGCATCGGCGCGGCCGTGGGCACCGGGGGACTGTCGACGATCGGACAGGCGCTGCTCGGCCAGGTGGAGTCCGGCGGTACCGGGCTTTGCGCCATCGCGCTGGGTGCGAAAGACAGCGCGCCGGACGCGTCGGCATCAACTCAAGGCAAGGTCGCAGCGCCGGAAAGCGCGGAACGCAAGATCGAAGGCGCGATTGGCAAGTTGTTCGGCCGCTGAGGGCTTGCGACGGAACGGATGCGCGGAAAAAGCCGGATGGGGTGGCTGACGGGACTCGAACCCGCGACAACTGGAATCACAATCCAGGACTCTACCAACTGAGCTACAGCCACCATTGCGGGGGGTCATTTTAGCCGATTTTGGCCTTCCCGAGCACTTCCATCGCCACGGCAACCACCCGGTCCGGCTCGAAGCCGTAGTGCTCCTGCAATGCCTTGAGCGGGGCCGACGCGCCGAACGTATGCATGCCGACGACACGTCCAGCCGTGCCTACGTAGCGCTCCCAGCCAAACGTCGACGCCTGTTCCACCGCGACGCGCGCCGTGATGGCCGGCGGCAGCACGCTGTCGCGATAATCCTGCGGCTGCTGCTCGAACATATCCCACGACGGCATCGACACGACGCGCGAACGGATGCCCGCGGCAAGCAGCGCCTCGTGCGCCTGCACGGCGAGGCTCACTTCGCTGCCGGTCGCAATCAGGATCACTTCCGGTTTTCCGCCAGGCGCATCGCCCAGGATGTAGGCGCCACGAGCCACGCCATCGGCCGACGCGTATTTCATGCGGTCCAAGGTGGGCAATGGCTGCCGCGACAGAACCAGGATGGCCGGCCGGTGCCGCAACTGCATGATGCAGCGATAAGCCTCGACGACTTCATTGGCGTCGCCGGGACGAATCAGCGTCAGGCCGGGGATCGCTCGCAGTGAGGCAAGGTGCTCGACCGGCTGGTGCGTCGGGCCATCCTCGCCGTCGCCCATCGCGTCGTGCGTGAACACGAAGATCGTCGGCAACTCCATCAGCGCCGACAAGCGTATTGCGGGTCGGGCGTAATCGCTGAAAATGAAGAACGTCGCGCCGAACGGCCGCAATTTGCTCAGCGACAGTCCGTTCATGACGGCACCCATCGCGTGTTCGCGAATACCGAAGTGCATGTTCTTGCCGCCGGGCGTGCCGGGCTGCAGGTCGCCGGCGCCGCTGAACTTCAACGTGGTCTTGTTCGACGGTCCGAGATCGGCCGATCCGCCAAGCAGCCACGGCACGTTCTGCGCGAGGACGTTCAACACCTGGCCCGATGCGTCGCGTCCCGCGATGCCCTTGGCGTCGGTCGCGAACACCGGCAGCTTGCTGTCCCATCCGGCCGGCAATTCACGGCGCTGCATCTGGTCGATGCCATTCGCCAACTCCGGATATTTGCCGCGATAAGCGGCGAACAATTCGTTCCACGCCTTGTGCGCGGCGCCGCCACGCGCGCCGACGCCGGCGGCAAAGTGCTCGGGTACACCCTTCGGCACCAGGAACTGCGCGTCCTCGGGCCATCCGTACGCGCGCTTGGTGAGCTTGACCTCCTCCACGCCAAGGGGCTCGCCGTGCGCCGCAGCCGTATCCTGGCGGTTGGGCGAGCCGTAGCCGATGTGGCTGTCGAGAATGATCAGCGTCGGACGGCCGCGCGTATTGCTGAAAATCTCCAGAGCGCCTTCGATGCGCTCGATGTCATTGGCGTCGCCGACCCGCAGCACGTTCCAGCCGTAGCCCATGAATCGTGCAGCGACATCTTCGGTGAAGGCGATCTGCGTGCTGCCTTCGATCGTGATGTGGTTGTTGTCGTAGATCCAGCACAGGTTATCGAGGCCAAGATGCCCGGCGAGCGAGGCCGCTTCGGAACCCACACCCTCCATCAGGCAGCCGTCACCGCACACCGCGTAGATGTTGTAGTCGATGACGGCGAAGCCGTCGCGGTTGTAGTTGGCGGCCAGCCAGCGCTCGCCGATCGCCATGCCCACGCTCATCGCGATGCCTTGTCCCAACGGTCCGGTGGTGGCTTCCACACCGGAGACAAGATGATATTCCGGATGGCCCGGCGCCTTGCTGTCCCATTGCCGGAAGCGGCGGATGTCGTCCAGTGTGACCGCGGGCTTGCCGACATTTTCGTAGTCCGCGTTCACCGCCTGCGTGCCGGTCAGGTGCAGGACCGACCACAGCAGCATCGACGCGTGGCCGTTGGACAGCACGAAGCGGTCGCGGTTGGGCCAGATCGGATCCTGCGGGTCGAAGCGCATCACGCGATTCCACAGCGTGTACACCAGCGGTGCCAGCGCCATCGGCGTGCCGGGGTGACCCGAATTGGCGGCCTGCACCGCGTCGATGGACAACGTCCGGATCGTGTTGATGCAGAGTGTGTCGATGTCCTGTATCGCCGCCATGTTGGCTCCGGTTTTTATTTCGACTCAGTTTGGTTCAGGCCGGCAGCGGCAGCAGCATCCGCAATGACGATGGCGCGATCACGGTTCACGCGGCCCGCCGGGATTTCGCGATCGCCCTTCAGAAGTCGTCCGAGCATCGTCGCTTTTTCCGCGCCGGTCACGACCCACAGCACGCGGCGCGCGCGGTCGAGCACCGGAAACGTCAGCGTCATGCGCGGATGGCCCAGATAGGGCGCGGTTACCGCAACAGCCGCATTCGTGATTTTCAGCACCGGATCGTCCGGTACCAGTGAAGCCGTGTGGCCGTCAGGACCGAGACCGAGGTGGACGAGATCCAGTACCGGCGGGGACTTGGCAATCGATGCCAGCTCCTGCGCGTAACGTGCTGAAGCTGCCGCGAGGTCCGGCATGTTGACGGGCATGGCGTGCACGTGGTCCGGTGCCAGTGTCGCGTGGGCCAGCAGGCTCTCACTGATATGGGTGAGATTGCGGTCCGGGTCGCCTTGCGGCGCGACGCGCTCGTCGACCTGGAACAGGTGCGTCTCATTCCACGGCATCGGCAGCGCCGCAAGCAAGCGGAGCATCTGCCACGGCGTGCGGCCACCGCTGACGGCAAACGTGAATTTTCCGCACGTGGCGACGGCGTCCCGCGCCGCGTCGGCGATCAATGTGGCCGCGCGTTGCGCGACGGCATCGGCATCGGGGAGCACGACGACTTTCAAGGGATTGCCGTCAGCTGTCGACGACCGGGTTGTGCCAACCGCCCTCCGGCGTCACGGTCTGCACTTCGGGCGGTCCCCACGTGTGCTGCAGATATTCGTGGACGGGTGTTTTGGCACGCAGCACCGGATCGACGATGCGCCAGGCTTCCTCGACGTAATCTTCGCGCGCGAACAGCGTCGCATCGCCGTGCATTGCATCGCCCAGCACGCGCTCGTACGCGTCCATCTCGCCGGCCGCGGGACGCCGGCTGGCAATCATCTCCGTGGACAGTCCCACGTTCTCATCTTCCGGCGAGAGGGCATTGATACCGAGCGCGATGGTGATGTCCGGACTGATGCGAAAGCGCACATGATTCGGCAACTGGTTGGGCAGCGAATAGACGGACGGCGGCTGCCGCAACCGGACGAACACCTCGGTGGCGGTGACCGGCAGCGACTTTCCCGCGCGAATGTAGAACGGCACACCCTGCCAACGCCACGAATTGACGGCCAGGCGCATCGCGCAGAACGTTTCCATGGTGGAATCCGCAGCGACGCCCGGCTCCGCCTTGTAGCCCTTGAACTGGCCGCGCACGATGTCCGAAGGTTGCAGCGTGGCGATGGACTTCAGCACCTTGACCTTTTCCTCGCGGATCGACTCGCTGTCCTTGCGCGCCGGCGGTTCCATGGCGAGATTGGCCAGCACCTGGAACAGGTGGTTCTGGATGACATCGCGCGTCGTCCCGGTCTGGTCGTAGAACGCGCCGCGGCCCTGGATGCCGAAATCCTCGGCCATCGTGATCTGGAAACTCTCCACGTGATAGCGATTCCAGAACGGCTCCAGGAAGCCATTGGCAAAGCGGAAGTGCAGCATGTTATGCACCGGACCCTTGCCCAGGTAGTGGTCGATGCGAAAGATGTGCGCTTCGTCGAAGTGGCTGTAGAGAATGCGATTCAACTCGCGCGCGGATTCGAGATCGTGGCCAAAAGGCTTTTCGATGATCACGCGCGCGCCTGTGGTGCAACCCGCGGTGGCCAGCTGCTGCACGACGGCCTCGAAGAGGCTGGGCGGAATGGCCAGGTAGTGCGCAGGGCGCTGGGCGCTGCCCAACTCCTTGCGCAAGGCGACGAATGTCGCCGGATCGGCATAGTCGCCGTCGATATAGCGCAGTAGTGAGATCAGTTTGTCAAACGCCGCAGCGTCGAGGCCGCCGTGCTTTTCCAGGCTGTCGCGCGCGCGCGCTCGAAACTGGTCGAGGTTCCAGCCGGCCTTGGCCACCCCGATCACAGGGATGTCGAGATGGCCGCGCTTGATCATCGCCTGCAGCGACGGGAAGATCTTCTTGTAGGCGAGATCGCCCGTGGCGCCGAAGAACACCAGCGCGTCGGAGCGCGCGTCGTTGGTCGCGCTCGCCATGGTGCCTGCCGTCATTTCTTTTCGGCCGGCTTCTCGACGTGTCCGCCGAATTCGAAGCGCATGGCCGACAGGAGCTGGTCCTGGAACATCGCCTCGCCGCGCGAACTGAAGCGTTCATAAAGCGCCGTCGTGAGCACCGGCACCGGAACGGCCTCGTCGATCGCCGCCTTGATCGTCCAGCGGCCCTCGCCGGAGTCGGACACGCGGCCACCGAATTTGCTGAGCGTGGGGTCCTTGATCAAAGCGGACGCCGTCAGGTCGAGCAGCCACGACGCGATCACGCTGCCGCGGCGCCACACTTCCGCGATGTCGGGCAAATTGAGATCGTACTGGTAATGCTCGGGTTCGCGCAGCGGCGTGGTCTCCGCGTCGATGGCGTGATCCTGCTTGCCGACATTGGCCGCGCGCAGGATGTTCATGCCTTCGGCGTAGGCGGCCATCAGCCCGTATTCGATGCCGTTGTGGACCATCTTGACGAAATGCCCGGCGCCGTTCGGCCCGCAATGCAGGTACCCCTGCTCCGACGTGCCGCTCTGCTTGTCGCGGCCCGGCGTGCGTTCGATTTCGCCGCTGCCCGGCGCCAGCGTGGCTAAGATCGGATCGAGATGTTTGACGACGCCGGGCTCGCCGCCGATCATCATGCAGTAGCCACGGTCCAGACCCCACACGCCGCCGCTGGTGCCGACGTCGACGTAGTGGATGCCCTTGGGTGTCAGCTCCTTGGCGCGGCGGATGTCGTCGATGTAGTACGAATTGCCGCCGTCGATCAGGATGTCACCCGACTCGAGCAACGGAAGAATGCCGGCGATGGTCTTGTCGACCACGGCGGCAGGCACCATCAGCCAGATGGCGCGCGGCTTGGCGAGCTTCACGACGAATTCCGCCATCGACGACGAACCGGTGGCCTTTTCGCTCACCAGGTCCTGCACGGCCTTGGGCGACATGTCGAAGACCACGCATTGATGGCCGTTCTTCATCAGGCGGCGCACCATGTTGGCCCCCATGCGGCCGAGTCCGATCATTCCTAATTGCATGATGTTCTTTCCTTTATCCACATGGCAATTCTTCCTTCATCCGCATTGCGCTTTGCCGTTTTCGAACGTGTCGACGAACTCGCGATAGCGACGCGCAATTTCCGCGACCGCCGCATCGCGCGTCAATTTTCCTGCGCGAAAGCCGACCAGCGGCTCCCAAAAATCCGTACGGCCGACGGCGAAGCCGATGAATCCGGGCACGCCGGCGGCGGTTGCGAGCCACTCATGGACCTTGCGGTCGTCTTCGCCACGGCCCAGGACAATGCAGCCGACGTGGTCGCGACCGCCGCGCCGCGCGGCGGCCACGATGCGCTGGCAATCTTCGCGCCGGTCGAGGCCTTCGATTTTCCACACGTCAGGGTCCACGCCCACGTTTTGCAATTCTTCGATGGCCTGCACCATCAGTTGCGGACGCAGCGTGAGGTCGTAGGCCCTGGCGTCGCCGTTGACCGCCGCGAGTTGCGCCTTTTCCGGGGGCACCAGCAACTCGAACATGAAGCGACTGCGGCCGGCGTCGCGCAGGTAGTCGGACAAGTGCTTGAGACGCGCCGCCTGCTCCCGGTTGACTTCGACGTCGCCACCCGGGTTGTAGCGCACCAGCACTTTGCAAAACGTTGGACGGAAGGCCTCGATGTGCGCCGCGAAGTCGTCACCATATTCGAAGTCGAATTCCTCCTGCCCGCTTTTTTCCGCCGGGCAGGCCGTGATGTATCCGTGGGCGGCGGCGTCACGCAGAATGGCCGCGCCGAATTGCTCGTCGACGAGCACGCCCGCCTTCGCTTTCGGCACGCCCGCAGCGATCGCAAACTTGAGACCGTCATAGATCACCTGCTTGGCGGCGGCGATTTGCGCCGTCTGCTCGGCGTTCAGTTCCCCAGTCCAGCCGAACATCTTCGTCTCGAACGATCCGCGATGGTCGAAGGGCAGGATGTACAGCGGTTGGTCAAAACCACGGGGCATGATTCAGGCGCCCCTCACGTGGCACTCGCATTTCGGTAGCGGCGGATCAGCGCATTGGTCGAGCTGTCGTGCGCGAGCTTCCGTTCCGTCGCATCCTCCAACTCGGGGATGATCCGCTGCGCCAGCACCTTGCCCAACTCGACGCCCCACTGGTCGAAGGAGTCGATGTTCCAGATCGTGCCCTGCGTGAACACGCTGTGCTCGTACAGCGCGACCAGCTTGCCCAGCGCGCCGGGCGTCAGCTGATCCAGCAGGATCGTGTTGGACGGACGGTTGCCTTCGAACACACGGTGCGGAACCAGCCAGTCCGGCGTGCCTTCCGCCTTGACGTCGGCGACCGTCTTGCCGAACGCGAGCGCCTCGGCCTGCGCAAAAACGTTGGCGAGCAGGATGTCGTGGTGGCGTCCGAGTGGGTTCAGCGTCTTCATGAACGCGATGAAATCGCAGGGGATGAGCCGCGTGCCCTGGTGAATCAGCTGGTAGAACGAGTGCTGGCCGTTGGTGCCGGGCTCGCCCCAGTAGATAGGTCCGGTGTCATAGTCGACGCGCACGCCTCCCTGCGTCACGTGCTTGCCATTGCTCTCCATCGTCAGTTGCTGCAGATAGGCGGGGAAGCGTTTCAGGTATTGCTCGTAGGGCAGCACGGCCACCGTCTGCGCGCCGAAGAAATCGGCGTACCAGATGCCGAGCAACCCCAGCAGCACCGGCAGGTTGCGCTCGAACGGCGCCGTGCGGAAATGCTCGTCCATTTCGTGGAAGCCTGCGAGCATCGCGCGGAAATTGTCGGGTCCGACAGCCAGCATGGTGGACAGGCCGATGGCCGAGTCCATTGAATAGCGTCCACCCACCCAGTCCCAGAACCCGAACATATTGGCCGTGTCGATGCCGAATGCGGACACCTTCCCGGCGTTGGTCGACACCGCAACAAAATGTTTCGCGACCGCGGCTGCATTGCCGCCCAGACCCGCCAGCGACCAGTCGCGCGCGGTCTGCGCGTTGGTCATCGTCTCCAGCGTGCCGAAGGTCTTGGACGAGATGACGAACAGCGTTTCCGCGGCGTCAAGGTCGTGCACGGCCTCGGCGAAATCGGTGCCGTCGACGTTGGACACGAAGCGGAATGTCATCGCGCGGTCGCTGTAGTGCTTCAGCGCCTCGTACGCCATCACGGGACCCAGATCGGAGCCACCGATGCCGACGTTGATCACATTGCGGATGCGCTTGCCGGTGTGGCCGGTCCACGCGCCGCTGCGCACGCGATCCGCGAATTGCGCCATGCGGTCGAGCACGGCATGGACATCCGGCACCACGTCCTTCCCGTCGAGGACGATGGACTGGCCACGCGGCGCGCGCAGCGCCACGTGCAGCACGGCGCGATTTTCCGAGACGTTGATGCGATCGCCGCGGAACATGGCGTCGATGCGCGCGCGCAGGCCGGACTCGGCCGCCAGCTGCAACAGCAGCGTCATCGTCGTGTCGGTGACGCGATTCTTCGAGTAGTCGAAGTAGACGCCGGCGGCCTCTGCCGTCAGCCGCTCGCCGCGGCGCGGATCGTCGGCGAACAACTGCCTGAGTTCGATGTCCTTGACACTCGCGAAATGCGCGGTGAGCGCCTTCCAGGCAGGGCGCGCCGTCAACGGCGCAGCATTTGAATGCGCGTCGGCCGGAGGACTCGACGACGGGGTGGTCATGCGCGGCGCCTCGTTTTCGCCGTCGACTTGGCCTTCGACCCGGGGCGGGAGCGGGCCCACATCCGGAAGCCGCCGAGAAAGGCATTGTCGTTGTCGCCCAGCCGGCATCCGGGCGGCAGTTCGTTGAGTTGCTTACTGTTGCCTCCGCCCAACACCACGTCGTCCGGCCGGAACGCTGCGGTCAGTCGCTCGACCACATCCTCGACGCGCTTGCGCCACTTTTTCTTGCCGAGACGTTCGATCGCGCGCACGCCGACATAATCCTCGTAGGTGGCCTTGCGATAGGGAAGGTGCGCGAGTTCCATCGGCGCGACGACACCATCGACAATCAGCGTGGAACCCAGGCCCGTGCCCAAGCCCAGGAACAGCATCGTGCCGCCGTTGTAGCTCCCGAGCGCCTGCAATGCGGCATCGTTGATGATCCTTACCGGACAACCGAATGCGGCGGCGTAGTCGAACTTCACCCAGCCCTTGGCCAGGTTGTAAGGCTCGGTCACCGGCTGGTTTTCCTTCACCACACCGGGATAACCGATCGCGACCCGGTCGAACTTCCAGCCGGCCGCCGCCTCTTTCACGCCACTCACCATCTGCGCGACGGTCATTGACGGACCCGACTCGAACTTGCGCGGCTCCCTTTGCCCGCTGGCGAGAATCTTGACGCTCGTTCCGCCGATATCGATGACCAGTACATTCATCGTCATGCGGCCTTGGCGAGCAAGGCACTCTTCGACGCAATCACGGCCATCAGTTCGTTCCACGATTTGACGAACGACTCGGCGCCCTCGTCCTGCAGACGTGCCGCCAGCGCATCGATGTCGGTACCCGCCTTGGCAAACTCCGCCAGCACCGCCTCGCAATCGCCGCCGTCCGCAGGCGTGGTCGCGCCGACGTCGCCGTGATCGGCAAACGCGAGCAATGTGTTCTCCGGCATCGTGTTGACGGTGAACGGCGCCGCCAGCGCCTTGACATAAAGCACGTCGGAAGCCTTGGGATCCTTGGTGCCCGTGCTTGCGAGCAGCAGCCGTTGCGGGCGGCCGCCGGCGTTCATCACGCGCCGATAGCGAGGTGTTGCGACCAGGTCGCAATACGCCTTGTACGTGCGCTGGCCGATCGCGATGCCGAGCGTGTTGGTCAACGGCGCGGGCACCTTGCCCGCGACCGCGGCGTCCCAGCGGCTGATGAACACCGATGCCACCGAACCCACATCCGGGTCGAGTCCCGCGGCAATGCGCCGCTCGATGCCACGCAGGTAGGCATCGGCTGCCGCGACGTAATGCTCACGGGAAAAGAGCAGCGTCACGTTGATGGGCACGCCGGCGAAGATCGCCTCCTCGATGGCCGGCAGGCCTTCCTTGGTCCCCGGTATCTTGATGAACAGGTTCCTGCGGCCGGCGCGCGCGTGCAAATCCTTGGCCACGCTCAATGTCGTCGCCGTGTCGTGCGCGAGCAGCGGCGAGACCTCGAGCGACACCCAGCCGTCGACGCCCACCGTGCGGTCGAAGACCGGCCGGAAGATGTCGGCAGCGCGGGTGACGTCCTCGATGGCCAGTTCGAAGAACAGATCTTCGCCTGACTTGCCCGCCTTGAGCTTGCTGCGGATCGCCGGGTCGTAGTCGCTGCTGTTCTTGATCGCGTTGTTGAAGATCGTCGGATTGGACGTGAGCCCGGTGACCGACAGCTCGGCAATGTAGCGCTTGAGCGTCCCGCTTTCGAGCAGGTCGCGGGTGATGTTGTCGAGCCAGAGACTCTGGCCGATATCGTGCAGTTTGCGGGTCGCGGGCATCGGTTCACCTGTCGAAAGTCGGAAGGGCAAAAGCGCCGCCGGGGCCAACTTCGGGCGCCATGCAAGACCTGTCAAATCATACTCCAGAACATACTCCGGAATTTTCGGCGCAACAGTTCCCTACGGACGCGATTGCGGCCCCTGGTTCCAGAGCCGGATCACGGGTTCGGACCGGTCGTGGTCGTAGCCCAGCGCGCACACCGCGGCCGTGCCCAGCACGAAGCGCTGTCCCGACGACGCGTCGAGGTCGAGCCAGCGCGCCGCGAGCACGCGCAGAATATGGCCGGACGAGAACAACAGCACATTGCCCTGCTCCGCGCGCACGCGTTGCACCACGCGGTCGGCGCGCGCGCCAATGGCGGAAAGCGTCTCCCCATCGGGACAGCCGTCGCGAAACAGAGACCATCCGGGCCGGGTCGCCTGGATCTCGTGGGTCGTCAATCCTTCGTATTTGCCGTAGTCCCACTCGACCAGGTCGCGGTCGATTTCCGCAGCATCACCATAGCCCGCCAGCGCGCAGGTGCGCATGGCACGCTGCAGCGGACTGACGAAGACCTTCGCAATGTTCAATCCCTGCAATCGCGTACCCAATTCGCGCGCAGCCTGTTCGCCGCGCGGAGTCAACGGCAGGTCCGTCAATCCCGTGTGCCGTCCCGACAAGCTCCATTCGGTTTCGCCGTGACGGGCCAGGTAGACGATAGTGAGGGCTTCGCTCATCGCACGCGTACCCTTTCAGTAGCTGACATTCAACTGCGTTCCCAGCAATCGCGATGCCGGCAAGCCCTTCCGCCGCATCACATTTCCTCGAGCGTGCGCCCACGCGTCTCGTGGATGTAGCGCATGACGAAGAAGATCGCGACCGCTGCAAAGAATGCGTAGACCGAATAGGCGAGCGCCGAACCCATGCTCTTGAGCATGATCGGAAACGACACCGTGATCAGCCAGTTCGCCAGCCATTGCGCGGTGGCCGCGACGGCAAGTGCCGAGCCGCGTACCCGGTTGGGGAACATTTCGCTGAGCATCGTCCAGACCGCCGGCCCCCACGAGACGCCGAAGGCCAGCACATACAGATTGGCGGCGAACAGCGCGATCAGCCCATTGGCATGGGAAAGCGTCACCTTGCCGTCGGCCCCTGTGGTGGCGGTGGCGAACATCAACGCGAGGACGCCGAGGGTTGCCGCCATGCCGACCGCGCCCCACAACAGCAGCGGACGGCGGCCGATCCGGTCGATCAGGGAGATCGCGATGATCGTGGCCACGATATTGATCGTGCTGCTGATGACATTGATGCGCAGCGAGTCGGCGTCGGAAAAGCCGACGGCTTCCCACAACGTGGTGCCGTAATAGAAGATCACGTTGATGCCGACAAACTGCTGCAGGCACGACAGCGCGATGCCGATCCACACGATCGGCAGCAGGCGGTTATCCGGGCCCAGCAAGTCCGCCAGACGCGGCTTGCGCTCGCCGGCGAACGTCTTCCTGATTTCCTCGATCTTCGCCGGACCGATGGTGGGCGAGATCCGCTGCATCACCGCCAGTGCTTCAGGATCGCGGTCGTTGCGCACCAGGTAGCGTGGCGACTCGGGGATCCGCAATGCAGCGAGGACCAGTGTCACCGCGGGAATCGCTTCGCTCAGGAACATCCAGCGCCAGGCCTCGAGACCGAACCAGAAGTTCCTGGTCACGCCACCGGCAGCATCGGCGATCAGGTAGTCGACCAGCAGTGCCAGGAAGATGCCGACGACGATGCCCATCTGATTGAGCGAGGTCAGCCGGCCACGGATCGACGCCGGTGAAATTTCCGCGATGTACGCCGGCGACACGACGCTCGCTGCGCCGACCGCCATGCCGCTCACGAACCGCGCAGCGTTGAACGCCGTCTCGGACCCGACGAAGCCAGTCCATAGTGCGCTCAGCGTGAATATTACGCCGGTGATCAGCAAGGTCTGGCGGCGGCCGATGACGTCGGCGATGCGGCCGGCGAACAGCGCACCGATGGCGCAGCCGATCAGGATCGAGGCGACCGCGAAGCCGGTCGCGGCGGAACCGGACTTGAACGTGGCCTGGATTCCCGGGACCGCGCCATTGATCACGGCGCTGTCGTATCCGAAGAGAAAGCCGCCGATCGCCGCCGCGCCGGCGACCAGCGTTACATAACCAACGTTGATGACTTCGCGGCCCGCATCGCGCATGACCGCTGCCTGCGGGATCAGGCCTTCTTGACCCACGCAGTACACCAACCCTTGGTGCTGACCAGCTTGCCCTGGAAAATGACGCAGGGACCATCAGCGGCGCCTGCCGTGCCGGAAAACAGGTTGCAATTGGCGCAGGTGGCCGCCTTATCGGTGCGCTTGGTCGACTTGGTCGCGTCGACGACATAGCCCAGCGCGGCTGCGGTTGCGTCGGACTCCTTGACGGTGTCGACCGCGTGTGCGGTTCCGCTCATCAACGCGGAGGCAAATGGCGTGGCAGCAAGGCCGACGGCGGTAATCCGGAAGAAACGGCGGCGGCTGGCGGAGGAAGTGGCTTGTGTCATTGCAATTTCCTTTGGCTGGCGATGAAAGGTAGACAAACGTGAGCAATCGGCTGCGGCAACCTTCGGATTATCCATGCTGGCGGCCATGCGGGGAAGAATTCTGCACCGCCGGTCCCCATTGTCCAACGGATTGCGACCCAGGCCACGCTGACGCCTTGCGTGGCCGGCCCTTCGCGTTCACCATCGGCCAACGCCCGATGCAGACTGCAGGACATGGCCCCGAAGAAATCCACCGAAACGACCCCGCTGACCGCCGAAGAGCTGCGGCTGGCCGCTGCACGCGACGAGAACGTGCCGTGGCGGCGCTGGGGCCCCTACGTGAGCGAACGCCAGTGGGGCACGGTGCGCGAGGACTACAGTCCGGGCGGCTCGGCCTGGGACTACTTTCCGCACGATCACGCGCGCTCACGCGCCTATCGCTGGGGCGAGGACGGCATCGCCGGCATCTGCGACGACCGCCAGCAGCTCTGCTTTGCGCTGACGCTCTGGAATGGCCAGGACCCGATCCTCAAGGAGCGGATGTTCGGTCTCACGGGTCCCGAGGGCAATCACGGCGAGGACGTGAAGGAGTACTACTTCTACCTCGACAACGTGCCCAGCCACGCCTATATGAAGTACCTGTACAAGTATCCGCAGCGGGCTTTCCCCTACAACGACCTGGTGGAGGAAAATCGCCGCCGCAATCGCCTGGAGCCGGAATACGAACTGCTCGATACCGGCGTGTTCGACGACGATCGCTACTTCGACGTCCTGGTCGAATACGCGAAGGCCACGCCCGACGACATCCTGGTTCGCATCACCGCCACCAATCGCGGACCGGACGCGGCCCCGCTGCATCTGCTGCCGACACTGTGGTTCAAGAACGTGTGGTCGTGGTATCCGGACGCGATGGGCCTGGTCAAGCCACAGATCGAGGTTGCGCGCTCGGCGCCGGGCCTGTCGGTGCTGAAGACCATCCACCGCTCGCTGCCTGCGTATTCGCTGTATTGCGAGAAGCCCGACGCACTGCTGTTCACCGAGAACGACACGAACACGCAGCGCATCTTCGGCGAGCCCAATGCGCAACCGTACGTGAAGGATGCGTTCGACAATTTCCTCGTGCATGGACAGCGCGACGCCGTCAATCCGGCCTTGACCGGCACGAAGGCGGCCGCGCACTACACGCGCATGGTGCCCGCCGGTGAGTCGACCGTCATCCAGTTGCGCCTGACCCCCGACGGCGCGCTCGCCGCCCCGTTCTCGCACCAATTCGACGCCACGTTCATCCAGCGGCAACTCGAAGCCGACGCGTTTTACCATCGCGTCACGCCCTTCCCGCTGTCGGACGACATGCGCAACGTGCAGCGGCAGGCCTTCGCCGGCATGCTGTGGAGCAAGCAGTACTACCGCTACATGGTGAATCGCTGGCTCGATGGCGACAAGGCAGGCGCCAAGCCGCCCGAGGAGCGCAAGAACGGGCGCAATCACAGCTGGCGCCACTTTGCCGCCGGCGACGTGCTGTCGATGCCGGACAAGTGGGAGTACCCGTGGTTCGCCGCGTGGGATCTTGCTTTCCACTGCGTGCCGCTGGCGATGATCGATCCCGATTTCGCGAAGGATCAGCTGCTGCTGCTGATGCGCGAGTGGTACATGCATCCCAACGGCCAGATCCCGGCCTACGAATGGGCCTTCGGCGACGTGAATCCGCCGGTGCATGCGTGGGCGGCGATCCGCGTCTACCAGATCGAGCAGAAGATGTACGGTCGCGGCGATCGCAAGTTCCTGGAGAAGATTTTCCAGAAACTGCTGCTCAACTTCACGTGGTGGGTCAATCGCAAGGACGCCGAAGGCAACAACATCTTCGAGGGCGGCTTCCTGGGTCTGGACAATATCAGCGCGTTCGACCGCACCTCGGGGTTGCCCACGGGGGGGCAACTCGAGCAGGCGGACGGCACGAGCTGGATGGCCATGTACTGCCTCAACCTGCTGGGCATCGCGCTGGAGCTGGCCAAGGAAGACGACGTCTACGAGGACATCGCCACCAAGTTCTTCGAGCATTTCGTGTACATCGGTGCCGCGGTCAACAAGATGGGCGACCGGCAGGATGGCCTGTGGGATGACGAGGACGGTTATTACTACGACGTGCTGAAATTCCCCGACGGCAGGTGCTTTCGCATCGACGTGCAGTCGATTGCCGGGCTGATTCCCATCTTCGCCATCGGCATCGGCGATCAGCGCAGCCTGGAGGCGTTTCCGGATTTCGGCGAGCGGCTGCGCTGGTTCGCCATGTACCGTCCTGACCTGCTGACCGGCATCGCGGACCCGACGCACCTAGGTGTCGAGGATCGCATCCGTTTGGGAATCGTCGACTCGGCCAAGTTGCGGCGCATCCTGACCAAGGTGCTCGACGAGGATGGACTGCTGAGTCCGAACGGCGTGCGCTCGGTATCGAGGCAACATGCCGCCAATCCGTTCATGCTCGGCATCGGCGAACAGCATTTTTCGCTCGACTACGCACCGGCCGAGTCGACCTCGGGACTGTTCGGCGGCAATTCGAACTGGCGCGGCCCCGTGTGGTTCCCGCTCAATTTCCTGTTGATCGAATCGCTGCAGAAGCACCATTACTACCTGGGCGACAATTTCACGGTGGAGTTGCCCGCCGGATCGGGCAAGCAGGCAACGCTCTGGGAAGTGACCACCGACCTCTCCTACAGGCTGATCGAACTGTTTCTGCAGGACGACGCCGGCCGGCGGCCGGTCAACGCCAACCGCACCAAATTCCAGACCGATCCGCACTGGATGGACCTCATCTCGTTCTACGAGTATTTCAACGGCGACACCGGCGAAGGACTGGGTGCCAGCCATCAGACGGGATGGACGGGTGTCGTTGCCAAATTGATCCACCAGTACGCCGAGTACGCGCTGCAGAACAAGGCACCGGGGCTGACGCGTGACGACGGACTCGGCGCGTCGAAGCCGGAGCAGTGAACCTCGCATCGCTGCACGACGAGTGGCTGGAGAGCGACGGCACCGGCGGTTACGCTTCCGGAACCGTCGGCCTGATCCGTACGCGCCGCTACCACGCGCTGTTGCTGGTCGCGCGCACGCCGCCAACCGACCGCGTCGCACTCGTCAACGGAGTCGACGCGTGGGTCGAGACGTCCGCCGAAACGTTCCCACTCTCTGCGCAGCAGTACACGCCGGGGGTCGTGCATCCTCGCGGCATGGACTTCCTCGCCGATTTTTCGCACGCGCCGTGGCCGCGCTGGACGTTTCGCAGCCCAGGCGGCATCGAGGTCGTCCACGAGGTGATCGTCGATCGTACCGAGGGCAGCGTGCTGCTGTCCTGGCGTCTTGCCCATCCCATCGCTGATGTTCGGCTGCGCGTGCGCCCGTTGCTGTCGGGGCGCGACTATCACGCGTTGATGCACGAGAATCCGGTATTCGATTTTGCCGCGCGCGTCGAGGGCGGCAATGTCATGTGGCGTCCCTATGCCGCGTTGCCGGACATCTTCGCGCTGACCAATGGCCGCTACACCCACGAGCCTTCGTGGTACCGCAATTTTGACTACCGCGAAGAGGCCGCTCGCGGACTCGACCACATCGAGGACCTTGCCGCGCCAGGGACATTCGCGTTCGAGCTGTCGCAAGGCGATGCCGTGATGGTGCTGCGCGCGGGGGGCCGCCTCGAAGTGAACGCAGTCCCGCTGGCCGCCCACGTGCGCGACCGGGAAACGGCGCGGCGACAGGCCTTGCAACCGCTGCACCGCGCGGCCGAAGCGTTCATCGTCCATGGCGACCGCGGCGAGACGATCATCGCCGGCTACCCGTGGTTTGCCGACTGGGGACGCGACACGTTCATCGCGATGCGCGGCCTGGTTCTCGCGCGCGGACGCTTCGATGTCGCAGAGCGCATCCTGCTCGCGTGGTCCGAGACCGTGTCCGAGGGCATGCTGCCCAACCGCTTTCCGGAGCACGGCGGCGAGCCGGAATTCAATTCCGTCGACGCCTCGTTGTGGTTCGTGGTTGTCGTGCACGAATTCCTGATGGCCGCCCGCCCTGCCGACGCCGTGCGCGCGCGATTGCTCGACGCAGCTGCCGCCATAGTCGACGGTTACGCCAGGGGCACGCGCTTCGGCATCCGGATGGACACCGACGGACTTCTCGCGTGCGGCGTTCCCGGCGTGCAGCTGACCTGGATGGACGCGCGCGTCGATGGTCGCGTGATCACGCCGCGCATCGGCAAGCCGGTGGAAATCGAGGCGCTGTGGATCAATGCGCTGCGCGTGGCCGGCGGACGCTACACCGCGATCGCCGATCGCGCGCAAGCCGCGTTCGCGTCGCGCTTCTGGAATGCCGACACCGGTTGCCTTTTCGACGTCGTGGACGCGGATCACATCGACGGGCGCAACGAGGGCAGCATCCGTCCCAACCAGCTCTTCGCCGCGGGCGGACTGCCGCACCGTATCGTCACAGGCGATGTCGCGCGCGCCATCGTCACCATGGTTGAGCGAGAGCTGATGACGACCCTCGGCCCGCGCACGCTGGCGGCAGGCGACGCGGCGTACCGCCCGCGCTGCGAAGGGGGCGTACCCGAACGCGACGGCGCTTACCATCAGGGCACCGTCTGGCCCTGGCTCATCGGCGCGTTTGTCGACGCATGGCTCAATGTCAACGGCGACGACGATTGGCATCGCGCCGACGCGCGGCAACGTTTCCTGTTGCCGCTGCACGACCACCTGCGCATCGCGGGACTGGGCCACATCAGCGAGATTGCCGATGGCGCCCCACCGCACACGCCGCGCGGTTGTCCGTTCCAGGCGTGGTCGCTGGGCGAATTCCTGCGCGCAATGGCGCGGACGGCGCCGCGGGCATCCGGGCAACAGGTTGCGCCGAACTGACCGGCTGGTTACCATGGGTCGCAACGCCCGATGTCAAAAAAATACCTGGCAAGTCGGTTACCAAAATGAGAGTGGCGGCAGTCCAAGCGCCCGACCGGCTCCGGCAGCAACGTAGCCCCCCAAGGAGGAAGCAATGAATCGCAGCATTCGCACACTGTTGGTCGCTGGATCCGCGCTGTTGGCGGTAGCCATGGCGCCCGCCGCGTCGGCGCAGCAATGGAAGCCGACCAAGCCGATAACGATCATCGTGCCGTGGGCCGCCGGCGGCTCCACCGACCAGGTCACGCGCGTGACGGCTGCCGAGATCGAAAAAGCGCTCGGCCAGAAGGTCGTCATCGTCAATCAGCCTGGCGCGTCCGGTTCGATCGGAACCAAGAACGCCCTCGAAGCGCCCAAGGACGGCTACACGTGGGCGGCCGGGGCGGCACAGGATCTCGGCACCTACGCGGTGCTTGGCATGCTCGACACGAAGATCGGCGATTGGGCGCTCTTCCTCAATGTCGCCAATGTCTCGACGCTGTCGGTCAATCCCAACACGCCGTACAAAACGCCGACCGAACTGATCGACGCGATGAAGGCCAAGCCGGGCGCGATCAGCGTCGCGACGGCGGGGGTCAACTCCAGCGGCCACAGCGCGATGGAGGCCATCGCCAAGGCCACCGGCGTCAAGTACAAGCACGTCACGTACGACGGCGGCAACCCGGCGGTGGTGGCAACGGTGGCGGGCGAAACGGACGTCACGACCCAGCTCACCGCGGAGCAGGCCGAGATGATCCGCGGCAAGAAGTTGCGCGCGCTCGCGGTGATCGGCGACAAGCCCGTCGAGATCGACGGCTACGGAATAATCGAACCGCTCACCAAGTCGGTGCCGGGCTTCAAGGCGCCCGCCAACTACTTCGGCATCTTCATTCCAAAGACCGTGCCGCCGGAGGTGATTGCAACCATCGAGAAGATCTGGACCGAGCAGATGGTCAACTCCGTGGCGCTCAAGCAGTACGCGACGGCACGCGGCGCGCAGTTCGCACCGATTGCCGGTGCCGATGCGCAGAAGGCGGTATTCCCGGCCGTGCAGGCCAACGCCTGGGCTGCCGCCGACACGGGCAAGGCAAAAGTCGCCCCGGACACGCTCGGCATTCCGCGTCCGTAGTGACCATCGCCGTCTACCCCTCGTCGCCGCGACGCGACCTGCAGGGCGGCATTGTCTGGGCTGCGCTGGGCAGCGTCATCGTCGTAATGTCGTGGCAGATGGACCGGATGACGCAGCAAGGCGCGACATTGCACACCGCGCCGGGTCTGTGGCCCTTCATCGTTGGCGCGCTGCTCGCAGCGCTGGGCGGCGTGCTGATGCTGCGGTCGTGGCGCCGCGCGCAGCGTATCGGCTGGGACGCCGCTGAGGCCGACGACACCGATTACGCGCCGCTGTCGAGTTTCACGATTGCTGCGGCGATGTTCCTCATCTACGCGTTGCTGCTCGTGGGCCGCGGCTTGCCGTTCTGGCTGGGCACCGCACTATTCGTCACGGCATTCGTGTTCGTTTTCCAGTATGTCGAGCGCAAGGCTGCCGGCAGGGTGGCGCGCGGCTTCATCGTCGCGCTCGCCTGCGGCGTCATCACGTCCTTCATCATCACGCTCGTCTTCGAACAACTCTTCTACGTGCGGCTGCCGTAGCAGGCGCACCGCCCGGTAAATACCCACCATGTTCGACGGCCTCATCGCGTTCGGTCACTCGATCTGGAGTTTCTGCGATCCCCTCTCGCTGGGGCTGATCCTGCTGTCCTCGCTGGTCGGGGTCATCATCGGCGCGCTTCCAGGCTTGACCGCCACGATGGGCGTCGCATTGATGACGACGCTGACCATCAAGATGCCGTCGAACCAGGCGCTGCTGGTGCTGATCTGCACCTACGTCGGCGCGATCTACGGCGGCTCGCGCTCGGCCATCCTGCTCAATATTCCGGGAACGCCCGCCTCCGCGGCATCGTGCCTCGACGGACATGCGCTGGCCAAGCAGGGTCATGCGGGCCGCGCAATGGGCATCGCGACGTCGGGCTCGGTGCTGGGCACGCTGATCGGCATGTTCTTCCTCGCGCTGTTCACGCCTGTCCTCGGCAATCTCGCGCTCAAGTTCGGTGCCTATGAATTCTTCTGGCTCGCGCTGTTCGGGGTGATCATCGCCGGAACGCTGACTGGCGACGACCCGCTCAAAGGCTGGATCGCGGGACTCATCGGCATCTTCACCGCGTCGGTCGGGCAGGAAGCCATCTACGCGTTCGACCGGTTCAGCTTCGGCAGCCGCGATTTGGCCGGCGGCTTCAATCTGGTGCCCGCATTGGTCGGCGCGTTCGGTTTTGCGGAACTGCTCATGGCCGTGCGCGAGCGGCCCGCGCCGGTGAAGATCAATCCGTTCGATTCGGTCATCCCGAAGTTGCAGGACGTCACCAAGTATTGGCGGACGATCCTGCGCTCCGGCGTCATCGGCACGTTCATCGGCATCCTCCCCGGCGTGGGCGAGGATGTCGCGGCGTGGTCGTCGTATGCCGCCGCCAAGCGCGTAAGCAAGGAAAAGGAACTGTTCGGCAAAGGGTCGATCGACGGCTTGATGGCCGCCGAGACCGGCGACAACGCGTGCGTGCCTGGCGCGGTGATTCCCGTGCTGACGCTGGCCATTCCCGGTTCCGCGCCCGCGGCCGTGCTGATGGCGGCCATGCTGATCCACGGCATCCGCCCCGGCCCGATGATCATGGTCGAGAACCCGACGTTCGTCTACGACGTGGTCGCGATGATGATGTTTGCAACACTCGGCATCCTGCTCTACGGCCTCACGCTCACCAACCTGCTGATCAAGGTGCTGATGGTCCCGAAGCCGATCATCCTGCCGATCATCTTCGTGTTGTGCGTCGTCGGGTCCTACGCCATTTCACAGCGTCTGTTCGACGTCTGGGTCATGCTGGGATTCGGCGTGCTCGGTTACGGATTGCGCCGTTTCGACTATCCCGTTGCACCGCTGGTTCTTGGGATGGTGCTCGGCGACCTGATGGAGAAAGGCTTCCGGCGCGGACTGGTTCTGTCCGACGGTGAGCTTCTGCCGTTCTTCACGCGGCCGATCTCGGCCGTGCTGTGGGTCACGATCGTGCTGGTCATCCTGCTCAAGTTCCCGATCGTCACGCGCGCGCTCGGCCGCATCACGCGGCGCGCGCCGCCGGCATCCACCCCATCAAAGTAATCGGAGTACTGCAACGTGGAAACCATCCGCTTGGGCGTGATCATGAACGGCGTCACCGGCCGCATGGGCACCAACCAGCATCTGCTTCGCTCGATCATCGCGATCCGCAACCAGGGCGGCGTCCCTGCCGGTCCCGGGCGCCGCATCATGCCGGACCCGATACTGGTCGGCCGCGATGCGGCCAAGGTCGAGGCGCTTGCGCGAGCGCACGGCATCGAGCGCTGGACGAGCGATCTCGACGCCGCGCTGGCCAACAAGAATGATGAAATCTACTTCGACAGCGCGTCGACGGGCCTGCGCCCCGAACTGATCCGCAAGGCGATCGCCGCGGGCAAGCACATCTACACGGAAAAGCCGGTCGCGCCGACGGTGGCCGAGGCACTCGATCTTTACCGGCGCGCCGAAGGCGCAGGCGTACGACACGGCGTCGTGCAGGACAAGCTGTGGCTGCCCGGACTGCTCAAGCTGAAAATGCTCATCGATTCGGGTTTCTTCGGACGCATCCTCTCGGTGCGCGGCGAATTCGGGTACTGGGTCTTCGAGGGCGACTGGCAAGCGGCGCAGCGGCCCTCCTGGAACTATCGGAAGGAGGACGACGGCGGCATCATCGTCGACATGCTGTGTCATTGGCGCTATGTGCTCGACAATCTTTTCGGTGCCGTGAAAAGCGTCATGTGTCTCGGCACGACGCACATCCCGCAGCGGTGGGATGAGGCCGGCAAGCCGTACGCGGCCACCGCCGACGACGCCGCCTACGCCACGTTCGAACTCGACGGCGGCGGGAAAGAGCTCATCATTGCGCAGATCAACAGCTCGTGGTGCACGCGCGTCCGGCGCGACGACCTGGCCACGTTCCACGTCGACGGCACGCTCGGTTCGGCCGTTGCGGGATTGACTGGATGCCGCATCCAGCCGCGGGCCGCAACGCCCAAGCCCGTGTGGAATCCCGATGTTCCGCAAACCATCGACTTCTACGATACGTGGGCGGAAGTTCCGGCGAACCGCGCCTACGACAACGCGTTCAAGGTCGAGTGGGAACTGTTCCTGCGCCACGTCGTTGACGGCGGTCCGTTCCGCTGGAACCTGCTGGAGGGCGCGAAAGGCGTGCAGCTGGCCGAGCTCGGCTTGCAGAGTTGGCGCGAACGTCGATTCGTCGACGTGCCGGAGCTGAAGGTCTAGTTCCCGCCGATGGCGACCACGATCAGACTCCCGCAATCCGACGGCACGATCGCGCCGTACGCGCTGCGCGCAGCCGTCGACTGGCCCGTGCCATCGACCGCGCCGCGCTGGAATCGCGTGGCCTTCGCCGCCGCGCATGTCGTCGCCGATCCGCGTGCCGCCATCGATCCCTGGCTGCAGACCGCCGTCGACTGGGACAGCACACTCGCGTTCAGGCGGCACCTGTGGTCGCACGGCTTCGCTGTTGCCGAAGCGATGGACACAGCACAACGCGGCATGGGACTCGACTGGCCGACGTCGCTCGAGCTCATCCGGCGCAGCGTGGGGGAAGCGCGCGACATTCCAGGCGCGGTCGTATTTTCAGGCGCAGGCACCGACCATCTTCCCGCAGGCGCCAATGTGTCGCTGGACGCGATCGTCGCCGCCTACGAGGCGCAGTGCGAGGCAATCGAGTCGGCCGGCGGTCGCATCATCCTGATGGCGAGCCGGGCGTTAGCCGCGTGCGCGCGCTCGCCCGACGACTATGAAGTTGTCTATGGACGCGTGCTGGCGCAGTTACGCGAGCCGGTCATCCTGCACTGGCTGGGCGAGATGTTCGACCCGGCGCTTGCCGGTTACTGGGTGGGCGCGGGCGGCCTCGGGAGTGACCCCGACCACGCCCGCGCAACGGATGTTTGCGCCGCGGTCATCCGCGCCAACGCAACGAAGGTGGATGGCGTCAAGGTGTCGCTGCTCGACCAGGAAAAGGAGGTCGCGCTGCGCTCGCGACTGCCGGCGGGCGTGCGCATGTACACCGGCGACGACTTCAATTTCGCGGCACTGATCGGCGGCGATGCCACCGGACACTCCGATGCGCTCCTCGGCATCTTCGATGCGATCGCGCCTGCCGCGTCCGCGGCGCTGACCGCGCTTGCCGTCGGCGACCGTGCCCGCTTCGACGCGATTCTGGCGCCGACCGTCCCGCTCTCGCGCCATGTCTTCGCGGCGCCGACGCGTTTCTACAAGACGGGCGTGGTGTTCCTCGCGTGGCTCAACGGTCACCAGTCGCATTTCACGATGGTCGGCGGCCAGCAGAGCGCGCGCAGTGTCGTCCACCTGTCGGAACTGTTCCGGCTTGCCGACGGTGCCGGATTGTTGCGCGACCCCGGGCTGGCGGCATCGCGGATGCGCGCGTTCCTCGCCATCAACGGCATCGAGTACTGAGTTCGACATGCCGCCAACGATGCAGCTCGTCATCCTCGACCCGGGTCATTTCCATGCGGCGCTGCTGCAAAAGACGATGTACGCCAATGTCGATCCGACGGTGCACGTCTATGCCGAGGACGGTCCGGACCTGCGCGACTACCTGCAGAAGATCGCAAGCTACAACGCGCGGCCGGTCGATCCGACATCCTGGCGAATGGAGGTTCATGCGGGTGCCGACTTTCTCGACCGGTTCAGTGCGGAGTGTGCGGGCAATGTCGCCGTCATCGCCGGCAACAATCGCCGCAAGACCGAGTATCTGACCCGCGCCATCGAGGCGGGAATGCACGTGCTGGCAGACAAGCCGATGGCCATCGATGCCGCGGGCTTCAGGTCCGTGCGCGACGCGTTCGCGCTCGCAAAAGAAAAGGGCGTGCTGCTCTACGACATCATGACCGAGCGCCACGAGATCACGACGATGCTGCAAAAGGCGTTTTCGCGCATCCCGGCCGTGTTCGGCGAATTGTTGCAGGGGACCGAGCAGAACCCAGCCGTCACCAAGGAAAGTGTTCACCATTTTGCCAAGCTCGTTTCCGGCGTGCCGATCAAGCGTCCCGCTTGGTTTTTCGATGTGCGGCAGCAGGGCGAGGGCCTCGTCGACATCACCACGCACCTGGTGGACCTGGTGCAGTGGGAGTGCTTTCCGGACGAAGTGCTGGATTTCGACAGGGACATTCGGCTGCTGAGCGTGCGCCGCTGGCCCACGGAGATCAGCGCTGCGCAATTTGCCAAAGTAACGCAGCTGCAAGGCTTTCCTGACTACCTGCTCGGCGAAGTGCAGGCCAACGGCAGCCTGCACACCTATGCCAACGGCGAGATCAATTACCTGATCAAGGGTGTCCACACCCGTGTTTCCGTACTCTGGAATTTCGCTGCGCCCGAAGGCGCGGGCGACACGCACTACTCGGTGATGCGCGGATCGAAGTCCAATCTCGTCATTCGCCAAGGTGCGGCTGAAAGCTGGCAACCGGTGTTGTATATCGAGCCCGCGACAGCCGCACGCGCCGACGATAACGGGTCACAGGCGCTGCAGCATGCGCTGGGCCAGGTGCGCGAAGCGTTTCCGGGCATCGACCTGAACCGTACGGGAGATGCGTGGCAGGTCACTGTCCCGGCGTCGTATCGCGTAGGCCACGAAGCGCACTTCGCCCAGGTCGCCACGCAGTTCCTGGGCTACGTCGAAAATGGTACGTTGCCCGACTGGGAAGTGCCCAACATGATCGCCAAGTACCACACGACCACGTCCGCGCTCGAGATCGCGCGCGGCGGCGCGGTACCGGGCCAATGATTGGGCCAACGAGCCGGGCGCATGAGCGAACCTGAGGCAAAACTCCTTTCACTCAACACCGCGACGGTGCGACCGCAGTGGACGTTGCCGCAGATCATCGACGGTTGCGCGCGCCATGGCATCGCGGGCATCGCGCCGTGGCGCGACCAGGTGGCGGCGGCCGGCCTCAAGGAATCGGCGGCGCGCATCCGCGACGCGGGACTCGCTGTCAGTGGCTATTGCCGCGGCGGCATGTTTCCGGCAACGGACCGTGAGCGGCGGCGAGCGGCACTGGACGACAACCGGCGCGCGGTCGACGAGGCACTTGCGCTGCGCGCGCAGTGCCTGATCCTGGTCGTGGGTGGCTTGCCTGCGGGACGTGACGGAAAGGTCGAGTCAAAGGACTTGGCCGGCGCGCGGGAAATGGTCCGCGACGGTATCGGTGAACTGCTCGCCTACGCCCGCAGCGCCGGCATGCCGCTGGCCATCGAACCGCTGCACCCCATGTACGCCGCCGACCGCGCCTGCGTGAACACGATGGAGCACGCCAACGACCTGTGCGACGAACTGGGAGCGGGACTGGGCATCGCGGTCGATGCGTATCACGTCTGGTGGGACCCGCACCTGTCGCGCGAAATCGAACGCGCCGCAAGTTCGAGTCCCTCGCGACTTCTTGCGTATCACATCTGCGACTGGCTGGTGCCGACCACCGACCTGCTGACTGACCGAGGCATGATGGGCGATGGTGTCATCGACCTTCGCCTGCTCCGCTCGTGGATGGAGAACGCAGGCTACCGCGGCTTCCATGAGGTCGAGATTTTTTCCGCGAACAACTGGTGGAAACGCGATCCCGACGAAGTCCTGGCGACCTGCAAGGCGCGCCACCTCGAGTGCAGCTGACCTGCGCTTCGCCAGCGTCCCAGTAGTCTGCGGAAAGCCCTATATGACATTGGGGCCAGGGGAGGCCCTGATCGAGGCGGAAGGCGCTCCTCGAACCCGGTGGTCCCGAGGGCGCCGCACCAACAGATAGACAGCAGGTATCACCAACATCGAAAGCAGCGGCGCCGAAATCATCCCGCCGACCATCGGTGCGGCAATTCGCTGCATCACTTCCGAGCCGGTGCCGCTGCCCCACATGATCGGGAACAGCCCGGCCAGGATCACCGCGACGGTCATCGCCTTCGGTCGCACCCGCAGCACTGCCCCTTCGCGAATGGCATCCAGCAAGTCCTCCGTGCCGGTCTTGCCTTGCGCGAGTCGCACTTCCCATGCCTGCTTCAGGTACAGCAGCATGATCACGCCGAATTCGGCGGATACGCCCGCCAGCGCAATGAATCCCACGGCAGCGGCCACCGACAGGTTGTAGTCCAGCAGAAAAAGCAGCCAGATGCCGCCGACCAGTGCCAAAGGGAGCGTGGCCATGATCAGCAGCGCCTCGTCGAATCGTTTGAACGTGAGGTAGAGCAAAACAAAGATGATCAGCAGCGTGAACGGCACGACGACCTTCAGCTTCGCCGTCGCGCGTTCCAGAAATTCGAACTGCCCTGACCAGGAGATCGAATATCCCGGCGGCAACTGCACTTTCTGCGCAACCATGCGCTGCATGTCCTGCACGGCCGACTTCAGGTCGCGGCCGCGGATGTCGACGTAGACCCAACCGGAAAGCCGCGCGTTCTCACTGCGCAGCATGGGAGGGCCGTCGGTTATCCGGATCTCCGCCACGTCGGAAAGCACGAGTCGCGCGCCCCGTTCGGTCACGATGGGGAGCGCCCGCAGCTTTTCCAGGGAGTCCCGCATTTCGCGTGGATAGCGCACATTGATCGGGAAGCGCTGGAGCCCTTCGACTGTTTCGCCGATATTGTCACCTCCAACAGCGGAAGTGATCACCGATTGCACGTCCGCGATGTTCATGCCGAAGCGGGCGGCCGCATCGCGGTTGATGGCCACATCGACGTAGCGGCCGCCTGTGAGCCGCTCGGCCAGGACGCTACTGACACCTGGTACATCCTTTAACGCCCGCTCGATCTCACCGGTGACACGGTCGATGGTGGCGAGGTCCGTGCCCGCCACCTTGACCCCGACCGGACTCTTGATGCCTGTCGCGAGCATGTCGATGCGATTGCGAATCGGGGGCACCCAGATGTTGGTAAGCCCCGGGACCTTGACGATACGGTCCAGTTCTTCCACCAGTTGGTCCTGCGTCAACCCCGGCCGCCATTGTTCGCGTGGCTTGAACTGGATCGTCGTTTCGAACATTTCCAACGGCGCCGGATCGGTGGCCGTCTCGGCACGTCCGGCCTTGCCGTAAACGCTGAGGACTTCGGGGATGGTCTTGATCAGGCGGTCGGTCTGCTGCAGGAGTTCAGCGGCTTTGCCTGCGGAGAGACCAGGAAGGGCCGACGGCATGTAGAGGAGGTCACCCTCATCCAGCCGTGGCATGAATTCACTCCCGAGTTGCTGCAACGGCCACAGGCTCGACACGAGGACCACGGCTGCGACAACGAGCGTGGCCTTTGGCGATCGCAGCACGACATTGAGCAGCGGTCGATACAGAGCGATCAAATACCGATTCAGGGGATTGCTCCTCTCGTCAGGAATGCGGCCTCGAATCAGGTAGCCCAT
>JANMCH010000061.1:0-14648 GCA_031361045.1 Betaproteobacteria bacterium
CGGCTTGTCGAAGGTGAACACGAGGGTCTGTGCCGGGCCGCGCCGCGGTTCGACGGTCGGATTGAGCGGCGTCAACGGCAGCGCCAGGTCGAACGTGCCGGCCGCGCCGTGCACCTTGCGCGACGCCGCGCTCTGGAACACGGCGGGTAGCGCAAGTCCGGTGCCCGCGACGACCAGGTTGCCGAGGGCATCCGTGGTCGAGAAGTAGACGTAGCGAAGGCCTTCGGCGACGAAGAAATCGGCCAGCGCGAAATTGCCGGTGGTGGGCACGCCTTCGACATTGACCGGCGCGCCGGAGAAGATGCCCACGGGGCTGCCCCAGGTCAGGCCGTTGTTGGCGGACTCGGCGTAGAAGAGCTGCGGCGCCACCCGATTGCCGGTGGCGCAATCGCGCACCGAGTAGATGATTCCAAGTGTCGCGTCCGGATTGGCCAGCACGCGCGCATCGTTGTGCACGTAGAACGTCGGCGAACCGGCGTCGAAGCAATTGAGCGCGGGCGCAAAGGGCGCCGGCAGCGTGTGCACCTGGTCCATCACCTGCGTGGCGCTGCCGTTGAGGCGATAGGGTCCCGAGGAGGGCGTCGACGGCGGCGTGAACGGCGTGCCCAGCGGCAATTCCGAGACATTGGAGCGGCCGACGAAGAAATTGTTCTCGAAATAGTTGATGTCGTTGACCACGCCCCAGGCGCCCGCGTTCTGGCCGGGGATGCCGCCCGCCATGGGGCCGATCGGGCCTTCGTGCTCGACCACCAGGTTGTTGAGGTCGAGGCCGATGTCGTTGACGCTGATGTTGTAGTTGTAGTCGCCCCACGGGCCCTGGCCCACTTGCGCGTTGTATGTCCACAGCAGCAACTTGTAGCGGCCGTTCCAGACCGCGACCTTGGGGTAGATCATCGCCGGCTCGCCGGTCTGGGTGCCCCAGGGCGTGCCGGTCCACGGCGTACCGGCATAGGACAGGTTGCCGGTCGAGGTGAAGTTGAGGCCGTCGGTGGAAACCGCGTGGCGGATGTTGGTGAGGGATTCGCTCGGGAAGCCGGCGGTCAACACCCACATGTGCAGAATCTGCGTCGCGGCGTCGTACTGGAACGTCGGCGCCAGGACGCGCCCCGATGACGGCGGCGCCGATAGCGCCACACCGTCAAGCTTGACAAGTTTGGTCGTGGTCGGGCCGACCGGGACGCTGGCCTGTGCGGGAAGACCGAGGCAAGCTGAAAGGGCGGCGATGCAGAAAAGTGCGGTTTTAGTTGTCATGGCCCATTTTAAGCACATTTCGTGCCGAAAAGGATGTTCAGGCTAGTCCGTCGCCTGGATGTCGCGCGCGTTCAACGGCTGGATGGGACGGGCGTTCATCGGGTAGCTGCGGCCGAAGCGCGCAATCTGGTCCGCCGACACCGTCCCTGGCGTCTTCATCACGAACCACGTCACGTCCTCGGTACACGGGGGCGACGTCTGCGACCCGCTGAACGTGAAATAGCCCTTGTTCTTCGGAACCAGGTCCATCGCGTTGATCGTGGTCCCGCTGACGGTGCTTTCCTTGTTCTTGTCCTTCGGCAGGTTGTCCAGCACCGCCTTGACCAGAGCGTTGGCCGCGCCGGCGTCGAGCATGACCGCGACGATGCCCTCGGTTTTGTCCGGCGCCCGATGCACGAGGTGCACACCCATGTCGTGTCCCTTGCCGTTGACCTTCTCCTCGCCCGGCTTGTGGAAGTTGATCTGCTGCAGTTCGTATTTCTTGCCCGCCACCCGCACGAAGCTGCCCGGTGCGTAGTTGACCCGGATCATTTTTCCCGTGTCGACAATATTGAGCGGCGACGGCTGGTAGTCGAACAGCAGCGACGGCAGCGCGCCCTTGCGGGCCTTGGCTTCGGGAATGTCGATGGGCGACTGGAGCTGGCCGTCCGTGCACATGTCGAACGACTTGTCGAGCGTGCTCCACTTGGCCGGGCCGGTGGCCCCGCCGTAGCTCCATGTCGATGCCTTGTCCGCGCTGAATGTGGGTGCCGCCGCCAGCGACAGTGCAATGCCGAAGATGACGAAAATGCCGCGTGTTTGAAGTTGCGTCATGAACATGCTCCTCCCGTATTTACTCCGTGAACGAATGATAAACCTCGACGATGGCGGGGCTGTCGGTCAGTCCTTCGCTTTCACGTCGCTTGCGATACGCGGCCAAATGTGGCGCGTTGCGGTGCGCCTCGAACGCGGCGTCGTCCACGTACGTTTCATAGAACAGGAACAGCTCCGGGTCGGTGGTCGAGCGATGGACGCGGTAGACGAGACACCCTGGCTCGGCGTTCCGCACGGTGACGGCCTGTTCGGACAGCAGCGCTGCGAGCGCGTCGCCTTTGCCTTTGGCGGCTTTGATTTTGGCGACGACGGTAAGGACGTTGTTCATGGGCACGCTCAGCGAGGGGGTGGGGTGATGTCGGACGACGGGGGAGCGCCGGGCTGCAGCTGCGCCACGCGTTCCGCAAGTAGGTCCAGGGAACGGGTCACCGCGGCGCGTACGGCCTCTTCGGTGGCCTTGTCCTTGATCATTTCGGATTCCGACGCCGCCAACTGCTCGCCGTCGATCGTGATGGTGATATAGGACACGCCGAATTCGTTCGCGGTCGCGCGCTTGATCCCGTACACGATCCCGTATCCCAGCAGCAGGCCGACGGCCGCCGCGGCGGCCGGAACGCCATACGGGATGTAGGGCATTCCGGTGCCGCCCGCAAAGTTCAGCGGAATCCAGAAACCGATGTCGGCCTGCGTCAGTTCGATGTGCGCATTCTGCAAGTGCGCCGGCAGCGAATCGGCCAGGCGGTTGCGCAGCAGTTCGATGAACGCCGGGTTGAGCACTTCGTCGCCGAAATACTTGAAGATGCTCGTCGTTGAGTTGTCCTCGCGGTAGAGCTTGGTGTTCGGCGGCCGCGCATCGATGATGGTTGGCAGCGGCTTCAACGCGGGTATCGACGCGACCTTCACCGTCGTCGGCGGCATCGCCGTCGCACATCCTGCGATCATCGACACCAGCAGCAGCCAGGTGGCGGCGCGAATCGGGGCGGCGCGCATCGTGGTGGCACGGGAACGGCGGCGCAATCAATTCTCCAGCAGATATTCGCGACTGTTCTCGATGAAGCGCGGGCCGGCATCCGAGCGCACGGCGGTGCCGACCCCTTCCGCGGTCAGCACTTCGAGCAGCAGCGCACTGGGCACGCCGCCGTCGATGATGTGCACGGAGCGCACACCTTCGCGCACGGCGCGCAATGCGGCGATCACACGCGGCTCCATGCCGCCGTGCACGACGTGGTCGGACAACAACGCTTCCGCTTCGCTGGCGGTGAGAATGTGCGCCAGCTTGCCGTCGCGGCCCTGCACGCCGGCGATGTTGGTCATCAGTACCAGCTTCTCTGCTTCCAGCGCACGCGCAATGCGGCCGGCGAGGATGTCGGAGTTGATGTGATACGTGGTGCCGTCGTCGGCGACGCCGATCGGCATGACCACCGGCACGAAATTTCGCGACAGCAGCAACTCGATGAGGCCGATGTCGATGCTCTCCACGTCACCCAGGAAACCGAGGTCGGGTGCGTCGGGATCGTCCACAGGTCGGGCCATCGGGCGCGCGCGGATGAAGCGGCCGTCCTGTCCGTCCAGCCCGACGGCGCGGCCTCCGTGCTGGTTGATGAGCGAGGTAAGTTCCTGGTTGAGTTCGGACAGCGCCATCTCCACGATGTTGAGCGTCGCCGCGTCCGTGATGCGATGGCCGCGATACCGCTTGCTCTCGTGGCCCATCTGCTTCATCAGTTCGTCGATGCCCCAGCCGCCGCCATGGACGACGATGGGCTTCATCCCGACCAGGCGGAGCAGGGCGATGTCGCGCGCAAAGCCGGCCTTGAGCGCCGGATTGGCCATCGCGTTGCCGCCGAAACGGATCACCAGCGTCTTGCCGTGGAACGCGCGGAGATAGGGCAGGGCTTCCGCGAGAATGCCGGCTTTCTGGGAGGGGGTCATCGTGGTTTTTGCGGACAAGCGAACTTGCCGAATGTTACTCTTCCCCGCACCCGCCGGCGTGGCACTGGAACGGAAAGGGCTGCAAATGACGACGAACAACTTCTTGCGGGGATTTGTCCTGGTTGCGTTGGTTGCCGGCGCTACGTCGGCGGCAGCGCAGAACGTCAAGATCACGCCGCTGGGCTCGCATGCCGGCGAACTGTGCAATCGCGATCGCGCGGTGCTGTTCGAGGATCCGACCGGCGTACGCATTCTCTATGACGCCGGAAATTCGGTGACCGGCGCCGACGACCCGCGACTGGGCGGCGTCCACGCCGTGCTGCTGAGCCATGCGCATGGCGACCATCTGGGTGACCAGAAAATCAAGGCGCTGGAGGCCGGCACCTGCGAGAATCCGGAGCTGGTTTCCGCCGCACCCAACTCGACCACGGCGGACATCGCCGCCGCCAAGAATTCCGCGCTGATCATGTCGATTCCGATGGGTGCGTTTGTCGGCCGCAAGATCGAGAACATCCGGACCAAGCCGACCGGTCCTTGTCCGATGACCGGAGAAGAGCTTGTAGCGCCCTTTGCCGCGCCTTGCCTCGCTCTGGCCCACATCGGTGGCACGCGGGCGGTGCGCATGGGCAACGCACCGCGTGCGGTCGAAATCACGGTGGTGACGGCGACGCACGAAAGCTCCGTGCCGCGCAGCCTGCTGACCGATCCGGAGAAGAAGAACCTCGACGCCGACAATGTCAGCCTGACGCTTGGGCCTTCCACAGGCTACATCGTCAGGTTCACCAATGGCCTCGTCGTCTACCTGACCGGCGACACGGCGCTGCACACCGAAATGAAGTCACTCAACAACGAGTATTACAAGGCGAACCTGATGTTGCTGAACCTTGGGTACACGGCCATCACCGCGCAGTCGGGCGCCTATGCGGCCAACGAACTGGTGCGCCCGGCGTCGGTCATCGTTTCGCACGTGAACGAAGGCGCGACCACGGGAGGCAAGGTACGGCCCACGTCACATACCGCGGCGTTCATCAGCATGGTGAAGGGACGGCCGGTGTATCCTGCGCTGTCGGGCAGGACCATGGAATTCGACGGCGACGGCAAGTGTTCAGCCGGTTGTTCCTAGGGGGGAACGCACGATGAACAGGATTGCGACGACGCTCTTCGCGTTGGTGTTCAGCGCGGGCGTCACGGCGGCGTGGGCGGCGATGTTGCTGCTGATCGCGTCCGGAACCTGGTATCTGCGACGTCGCAGTTGATCACCGACCGCTGATCACCGCGCCAGGTTGAATTCCTTGATGCGGGTCACATCAAATCGGGCGTCGATCTTGGGTCCACCGGCAGCAATATCATCGATGGCCAGGCTTCCGGCGATGTGATTCGCGTCGTTGGTTCCGGTGAAGGTTTCCGGGCGCGCGGTCCCTGAGTACTGGACCTTCTGGCCATTCTGCGCGAGCCAGTAGTTGAGTCGGGGGCCGCTGCCGAAGTCGATGGTCATGCCTTCCGTCACCACGCCATCGGTGCAGGAAAACGTCTTGCAGTCCTTGAGCTTGGCGCCGATGTCCACCGTGGACATCACGACGCGGCGCACGGTCCGGCCCGGATCCATGTCGCTCGGCCCCGTGACCAGCCACGCGTACTTGATGGCGGACACTTGTCCCTTGTAGTTCCAGGTGCCGCTCGCCGAGTCGGCAGCGTAGGCGCCCGAGGCCATGACCACGCCGATCACGACGCCACAGATTGCAATCGCAATTTTCGAATTGAAGTTCATTGTCTTCTCCAAAAGTGCAAAAATAGGTGCGCGAAGGTGTTGACTCGGCCGACTGCTTTTTCCCTCTTCACCTGTCGCTATTTTCCGCAGCCCAGGCCCGCCGCGGCCTCCCTGGCGGGAAGGTTCACATCGAAGTCGAACGTGAACGACGTCTGGTCGAGCTTGCCGCTGATCTTCCCCGACAAGGTGCCGCCGGCCTTGACCTCGCCCGACATTTTTTCGACCCTGAAATCCCTTGGCGCTTCTGCCACGCGCTGGATACCCGCGAGCGGCGCCTTGGCGTGATTGGTGTTGATGTCGATCGACTTGACCGCGCCCGCGGCTGCCGCCGGCTTGCCACCGCCCGGACAGAACATGATGATTGCCATTGTCCGTGGCTTGCCGGCCTTGTCACCGCTGGCGAAGGACGACGACTGGAAGGCCTCCGCCTCTGCCGGCGTGATGGCGTCCTCGTTGAACCAGATCGCCACGCTATTCGAGTCTGCGTAAAACGACGCGACGCAGTTGGAGGCCGAGAATTTTTCGCCGCCCATCGAACCTGTCGCCGAGCAACGCGTTTTCACGGGCGCAGCCGCCGCCGTGCCGACCGCGGCGACGGTGCTTGCCGGCGTCGCTTGCCCGACGACCCAAGCGTCCGCCAACGCCAGGCCGTTCTTGCGTTGCTCCGGTGTCAACTGCCTGGCGATGTCGTCGCGGTATTGCGCATATTCCTTGTTGCCGCCGCGTGCGGCGATTCCGTAGTTGGCCAGCGCCAGGACCGGATCCTTGCCGACGCCCTCGCCATTTTCATACGCGACGCCGAGCTTGAACTGCGCGACGGTCATGCCTTGCGCCGCCGACTTGCGCCACCAGGCAATCGCCTGCGCGTTGTCGAGCTTGATGCCCTGACCCTTGGCGTACAGCAGGCCCAGGTTGTACTGCGCCGTGGCGTTGCCGTTCGCAGCCCCTTTCTGGAACCACTCCACCGCCAGCTTGTTGTCCTGAGGCGCGCCATCGCCAGTGGCGTAGATGACCGCCAGTTCCGTTTGCGCGGCCGCGTGGTTCTGCGCCGCCGCCTTCCTGAACCAGGCGATGCCTTGAGCCTTGTCCGGCGGATAGCCTTTGCCGTTCTCGTACATCAATCCGATTCGGTATTGCGCTTCCGCGTCACCGCGATCGGCCAGCGGGCGCAACTCCTTCACCGCGGTGGCAAAGTCGCCCTTGCGCAGCGCATCGAGGCCTTCGTTGAGGCCTGCCACCGCCAGGTTGCCGCACAACAGCAGGCCGAGGGCCAACAGGTTGCGAAAGCGCATGACTCCTCCGGACAGGTATCGTCTTGATGGCAGTCTTGCATAGTCGACGCCAATGTTGAAGCCCGTGGCGACGCTATATACTTGGCGCGATGTTCCGCACATCCTTCATTGCGTTGATCGTTGCCTGCGCGGTCGCGCTGGCCGGATGTGAAGCCGCGCATCCGGTCAATGTGCCCATCGCAAGCCAGGACCCCGCCAAGGGCTACCGGCTGGAGCGCGTCAAGGCCGATCCCGACAATCCCGGCGATGTGCTGGTCATCCTGACCTTGTCGGGGGGCGGCACGCGCGCGGCGGCGCTGGCCTACGGAACGATGGAAGCGCTGCGCGATGTCAAGCTAAGGATGGGCGGCCGGAGCCGTTCGCTTCTCGACGAAGTGGATGTCATCAACGCCGTTTCCGGCGGCAGCATCGTCGCTGCCTACTATGCGGTCCATCGCGACGGACTCTTCCGCGACTTCGAGAAGAAATTCCTCAAGCGCGATGTCGAACGCCAGCTCCGCGCCGAGGTATTCGCGAATTTGCCGCGGCTCGCCCAGTCGCAATTTTCGCGCGGCGAAGTGCTGGCCGAGTATTTTGATCGCGAACTGTTCGACGGCGCCACATACAACGACCTGGCGCGCGGCAACATGCGCCCGTATGTTGTCATCAACGCCGCTGCCCTGGCAACGGGTGCGCGGTTTCCGTTCACGCAGGGGCAATTCGACCTGCTGTGCTCCGACCTTGGCACCATGTCGCTCGGACGCGCCGTCGCCGCGTCCGCCGCGCTGCCGCCGTTCTTCAGCGCCATCACGCTCGAGAGTTTCGCCGGCAACTGTGGGCCGGTATCGTTGCCGGGAATCGTCCCCAACAGTGACGCGTCGGCAGGCAAGCGCAGCGTCCGCCTCGACGAAGCGCGCACCTACCTCGACCGCGCGCGCCGTCCGCATATCCATCTGGTCGATGGCGGGCTGATCGACAATCTGGGCCTGCGCGTGGCGGGCGATTTCGCCAGTGAACACGGCGGCTTCTTCGAGCTCGTCAATGCGCTCGGCTATCGCGACGTGACCCATGTGGTGTTCATCTCGGTCAACGCCGAAACCGACCCCAACTATGCGATCGATCAAAACCCCGAAACGCCCAATTTCTTCCAGACGCTGAACGCGCTCAAGTTGCCGGGACGCGCGCATTCGTCCGATGTGGCCGAGCAACTCCGGTCGAGTTTCGCAGGCTGGCGCGACGAAGTGAGGAAGGGGCGCGGGCCGCCGCGCGGCGCGGCGGCCGGGGAGGGCCCGCAGTTCTACTTCATCGATGTTTCGCTGCAGGCCATTGCCGACGAAGGCGAACGCAATAGTTTCCAGAAGATTCCCACAGCGCTCACGCTCAATCCGGCGGCGGTCGATCGCCTGCGCGGCGTGGCGCGCAAACTCCTGCTGGAGTCTGCCGACTTCAAGAAGCTCGCTAAGGACCTGGGGAATTGAACTTCGACGCCAGCAGCAGCCCGGCGATCGACAGCGCCACCGCATAGCCCTGCGCGGTAAGCACGGGGTCGCCCAGGATGCCCTCGCTGCCGATGAAAGGTCCCAGCCCGCGTACGGTCTGCGTGATCGCCATCAGCGCACCGACGGCCGCCGCCAGCGTCGCGCCGCGCGCGCCCCACAGCAGCGCGACCAGGACGAACAGCACAAACGGAAGCGCGATGAGCCCGACGGTAAGCCAGTGCGTCATCTTGACCACACCATGGGCGCTGAAGAGTGCATGGACGCAATAAAGGAACAGCGCGCATGCCACCGCCCCGCCCGCGATTGAGAAGAGCTTGCGGGCGTCCGGGCGCTTGAGCTCGAACTGCGCCCACGATGCAATGAACGGCGCCACCAGAAGAATGGCGACGAAATTTCCCAGCAGCCAGACGCGGAAGGTATACCAGGAATCGGCTTGCCCCGTGAAGTGATCCCACAGGCCAATCAGCACCGCGCCCGTGAGCGCGAGCGCGAATGCTCCCGCGATCACCGCCCCGACATCGCGGGGTGACACGAAGCGCACCGGCGGCGCCGAGATCCGTGCGGCCACCGTGCCGCCGACGACCGTCACGACGACTTCGACGAGCGCGTATCCCAGTGCGTCGCCCAGTGTCGATCCGAACAGCCTCTCGAAGGTGATCGCACCTAAAAAAGCGCCGGCAAGCACCGGCATCCAGTCCGAACGCGGACGGCCGAGCAGCAGGCCCAGTCCCAGGCCGCTGGTGAGCCACAAGCCCCAGGCGTCCTGGTCCGAATAGGCGAAGAACGCGGAGAAGGCGCCGAGTGCCAGGTACACCAAGGTGACCACGACGACGGTCTGCAATTTGCCCAACGGGAATCCTTTCGCGACGGCTGGAATTATAGGCGACGACGTTGGTGATCGGGTTCGCCAACTTCACCGGCGGCAGCCGTGCAGGAACAGGTCCACGACCTGGTTTGGCCAGTCGCGCAATTCCTGCGGGCCCATCGGCGCGCCGAGGCCCATCGCACGTCGCTGCGGCAGCGCTACCACCATCTGCAGGAACTGCTGCGCGGCGAAGCGGGCGTCGTGGATCCGGATGCGGCCAGTAGCCGCTTCGCGCTCGAGGATGCCTGCGACAAGCGCGTTGGCTTCCTCGGTTGCACCTTCCTGCGCGAGCACGCGGGCGAGCTCGGGAAAGCGCGCCGATTCGGCGACGATCAGGCGATGCAGCGCAATCGCGTGGGGTGACAGCGCGGCGTGCAGGATGAGTGTGGCGAGCCGCTCGAGAATTGTCTCGACATCGGCGCCGGCGATCAGCGGGATATCCGCGGCGGGTCGCAGCCGCTGGATGATGCGATGGACAACCGCGGCGAACAGCGCCTCCTTGTCCGGGAAGCGGTGATAGAACGTGCGCTTGGACATGCGCAGGTGCTGCGCCACGGCGTCGATGCTGGTGGCACCGAAGCCGTTGGACAGAAACATCTGCGTTGCCGCGTCGAGAATCAGCTCGCCCAACTGCTCGGACGCTGCGCGCGACGGGCGCCCTCCCCGGCGCACCTGCGACATTTTCGGATCAGTTCAGGGCGTCGTGCACGATGGCGTCAATAGGATGAAGACACCGGAGCCGTCGCGCGCGGGCGATAGTAGGTGGTGGCAACCGGCGGATAGTTGGCCTGCGCGTTATAGGTCGCGGGCGGCGGGTAGTAGCCCTGTGCGGCATAGGCCTGTTGGGGCGCGTAGTTGGGTGGTGGCGCGTAGTTCTGTTGCGGCGCGTAGTTGGGTGGTGGCGCGTTGTAACCCTGCGGCGCGTAGTTCTGTTGCGGCGCGTAGTTCGGTTGTGGCTGGGGAGCGTAATACTGCTGCGCCTGCGGTGCGTAATACTGTTGCGGCTGCGGTGCGTAATACTGCTGCGGTTGCGGTGCGTAATACTGCTGCGGCTGGGGCGAGTAATACTGCTGCGGTTGAGGAGCGTAATACTGCTGCGGCGCGTAGTAGGGCGCATTGGCCACCGCGTTGCCGAATGCGACAAACGGTGCTGCGACGATCGCCGCTGCGGTGCCAACCACCGCGCCGACGGCCGCAAAGGGCCACCACACGCCACCGCGCCAGGAACCGCCGCCGCCGTAACGATAGGGGGCGCGGTAGCCGCCGCCATGCCAATTCGCGACGTGGTTGCCGCCGCCATGCCAATACCCGCCGTGGTTGTTGCCGCCATGGTTGTTGCCGCCGTGGTTGCCGCCGCCGTTATTGGAGGTGCCGTGATTCGATGCGCCGTGCGATCGCGTTGGACCATCGGCAAACGCCGCCGACATGGGGGCGACCAACAGTGCGCTCGCGATGAGTCCGGCCGATACGACTCGAGTGGGGGTCATGGCGCTTCCTTACCAAAGGCGGGCAAAGTGGCCCGCGACCCACACTAGCAGCACGTCGGACAAAACGCAACGGCATCGTTGCGTTAGTTACAAAGTGTTGCAGACCCCTTGGCGCACAGCCTAAAAGCCGTAGAGGCGCGCCGGATTGTCGACCAGGATGCGTTTGCGCGTCGCCTCGTCGGGCACCCAGTCCGGCAACAGGTTGAGGATGTCGATATTGTCCGGAGGCGGATTGCGCCCCGGATGCGGCCAATTGGTCGCCCACAGGCAGCGTTCCGGATTGTGCCCGGCAAGTGCCCGGGCGAGGGCGCTTACGTCATCGTACCTGGGCGCGCCGGTCTTCGACGTTTCGTACGGCGCCGAGAGCTTCACCCAGCAGCGACCCGTGTCGAGCAGGCGCAGCAGCATCTGGAATGCCGGATCGCTGGTGGTTACCGGCTCCATGAACTTGCCGTTGTGGTCGATGACGAAATCGGTGGGCAGCGCGCGGATCAGCGCGTCGTATTGCGGCAGCGTGCGGCTGTCCAGCTGGATCTGCACATGCCAGCCCATCGCCGCGACACGCGCGGAGATCTTCGGCACGTCGTCCCACTGCACGAAGGGATTGGGCAACACGTAGCAGCGCGCCCCGCGGACGCCGGCGTCGTGCAGGCGCTTCAATTCGGCGTCGGTGATGTCGGATTTGACGAGGGCGATGCCGCGCGCGTTGGGTCCCAGGTCGCGGATCGCGTCGGTGGTGCAACTATTGTCGAACGCGTACGCGTTGGGCTGGACGACGACGACGCGTTCGAGGCCGAGTTGTTGCTGGATCGTCTTGTAGTCGGCGACGGTGGCGTTGGGCGGAGGGGCGGGCCAGCGGGGGTCGAGGGGGTAGCGACTGTCGTACACGTGCATGTGCGTGTCGCAGGAGCCGGGCGGTATTTTGAGCGCAGGGGTCGAGGTCATGGCCGCCACATTAGCAAACTCGAATATCAGGCGGTGCGTGAACGTTTGGCCGCACCCGAATCGGCGTGGAATTCGAGAAGGTCGCCGGGCTGGCAGCAGAGCACGTCGCAGATTGCCTCCAGCGTCGAAAAACGCATCGCGCGTGCCTTGCCCGTCTTGAGAATCGACAGATTGGCCAGCGTGATGTCGATTCGCTCGGCGAGCTCCGTCAGGGTCATCCGCCGGTCATGGAGCAGGTCATCGAGTTTGACGACGATGGCCATGTCACACCGTCCCGTCGAGGTCTTCGCGCATCAGCGTGCCTGCGGCGAAGACCCGCGCCAGGATGAACGTCAGCAGCACGGCCAGCCAGCCGCCCGTGGAAAAGCCGGCATCGAGGTGAAGCGGAACGGCCGGCGTTGCAATGGCCTTGCCGATGGCGCCGACGACGAGGCTCAACATCTGCAGAAGGAGCAGTGCCCAGGCGATGACCTGCAAGCGGTGGGCGTTGGTCGCGACGAACGGATCGCCCCGGCGCACGGTCTCGACGATGGCCAGCAGCCGCGTCAGCACGACGTCGTTGAGCGGGACGGCAACGATGCCGATTGCGGCAATCGCGCGCAGCCCCTTGATCATGGAGGGAATCGCGGAGGAAGGCGTTATGCCGAGCGCCGCGAACGTCCATTGCTCCGCGACGATGGTTGCCGTCAGCAGTGTGAGGATGGCCGCACCGCCAAGCCAGTTGAGGACGATCACGATACGCAACATGACCGAAGCCACAGGGAAGACGGTGGAATTTGTCACGGGATGACCTCGAAAATAGACATATTGATAAACGATACATTAAATATCGATTATCAACAAGGCTTTTTTTGGGGTCCTGGCCACTCCGGCGAGCTTGCCGCTCGCCTTCGCAAACCACGGTACGATGGCCGGGTGTCAAAAACCATCCTGCTGCTGCGTCACGGCGAAGAACCCGCGGTCCAGCCGAATCTCGACCTGTCCGCTGCCGGACGAAAACGCGCTGAGCGACTGGCCAGGTTCATTCCGAAGGAGTTTGGCAAGCCGGGCTATATCTTCGCCGCGTCACCGTCGTCGTCGAGCGCGCGCAGCTATCTGACGGTGCGTCCGTTGGGGGCAGCGGTCAAAACCACCATCGACGCCTCGTTCAAGGATGAAGACTATGCGCCGCTCGCGTTCAAACTGTTGGGCGACCCTACATTGCGTGACGAACTGATCGTGGTGTGCTGGAAGCACCACGAACTGCCTGCGTTGGCGGCGTATCTCAACGTGACGGGCCGAGACTTTCCCACGCGCTGGCCGGACGCCGCCTACAACCTGCTCTTCGTCCTCACCTACAGGAACGGTACGCGGCCCAAGGTGAAGGCGATGACCCAGCCGTTCTAGGTCGCGTGCAGAGAACGCGTGGGAGACGCAATGCAAAGTTTGTTTACCGCATGGCTTGCGTGGCCGGTGGCCGCGTTGTTCGCGACGCTGTTCGTCGTGTATCTCGGGACCGCGGCGTTGCTCGTCTGGCTTTCGTTCCGCTCCGGGCTTTCTGGTCACATTCAGAGCCTCAGGGGCGTGGTCGCGCCTTTCTTCATGTCGACCGCGGTCATCTTCGGGTTCATGATCGCGTTCCTGTCGAACGACATCTGGGAGCGCAACCAGAAGGCCGAGACCATCATCTTCACCGAGAGCGACACGCTCCTTGGTCTCTACAGCTTGAGCGCGGCGAGCGTGGCCGACAATGCTGCCCTGCGGGGGGCGATTCGCGCCTACGCCAGCGCCATCGTCGAGGACGAGTGGCCGCGCATGGCGCTGCAGCAACGGTCACCACGCACCGATGCCGCGCTCAACGCGCTGCTGCGCGAAGTGGCCAAGCCCGCCAGCGCCATCGACCCAAGCGTGCAGCGCACGATGCTGGACATGGTCCTGCGCGTGCGCCGCGCGCACGAGGACCGCCTGGTGCTCAGCAACGACCGGACGGTGGTGACAAAGTGGGCGGCCGTCATGCTGCTTGCGTTCATCACGCAAATCGCGATTGCCGTGGTGCACCTCGAACGGCCGCGCCCGCAGGCGGCAGCGCTGGTGATCTTCACGGTGGCGGCGGTGCTGCTGCTCGGCTTGCTCGCCATTCATGAGGCGCCCTTCGAACCGCCCCTTTTCGTGCCGCCGGGACCGATTGCGGACGTGTTGGTGCAGGTGCCGCCTTGATTACTGGCGCGCGCACGTGTGCGCCATGGCGAGGAAGCTACTTGCCATGCGGATTACAGGGGTCGCTTCCCGTGACCTGTCGATAAAGGTCGTGGGCAACCTCTGTGCGCTCCTCGACCTCCTCGACGAGCTTCTCCTGGACATCCAGGACCGCCCCACATTTACAGGTGACGGTGCCGTGTGAGACATCCGTCAGGCGGTAACGATAGACCTCATTGCATTGATCGCACTTGACCATGGCCCAACCATCGCCTTGGCCATCGACATGAAGGCGCACCGTCGCAGTCATGAAAGGGGCTCCGGAAGTTAGGGGGGCAATTCCGCAGTAAAAAGCGGAGGCTGCATATTACACGCAGGCCGGCGGCATGAAAAAGTGGGCAGGAAGCCCGCCCTCCACGCCCGGCGATCGTGACGGCTCGCTGGAATTGCGCGCTGCTTTATGATGCACGGTTTTGGTCGCGCCACTAACAGGTACCCTCTACGAATGCAAAGTGAAACTAAAGCAAACCGCACGCGGGCCGTCGTCGCTGCCGTACAACTGCGCGGCGTGAGCGACATCGATTTCGAGCTGTCAGTGGCCGAACTGCGCGGTCTGGGGAAAACGCTGGGCTTTGAAATCGTGGG
>JANMCH010000063.1:0-2990 GCA_031361045.1 Betaproteobacteria bacterium
CTGGGCGTGGGGATCGAGCGGCTTGTCGGGCACGGCGATCTTGCTCATCACGCGCTGCACCAGCGCGTCGGCGGTGATGCCTTCGGCCAGGGCTTCGTACGACAGCACCAGGCGATGGCGCATGACGTCGGGCACCAGTGCGGTGACGTCTTCGGGCAGCGCATAACGCCGGCCGCGCAGCATGGCCAGCGCACGCGCGCCTTCGATCATGCCGATGGTGGCGCGCGGGCTGGCGCCGAAGGTGATGTACTTCGCCATGTCGGCGATGCCGTAGCGGTCGGGGTGGCGCGTGGCGGCCGTCAGCCGGACCGCATAGCGCATCAGCGACGGATCGACGTAGCCGGTGCGGCATTCGCGTTGCAACGCGGCGAGTTCGTCGGTGGTGGCAACGGCCGTGACTTCCTGCGCGGCGCCGGTCACGCGCTCGACGATCACGAATTCCTCGTCCTCGCTCGGATAGCCGACCAGGATCTTCATCATGAACCGGTCGACCTGCGCTTCCGGCAGCGGATAAGTGCCTTCCGTTTCGATCGGATTCTGCGTCGCCATGACCAGGAACGGCTCCGGCACGCGGTGCGTCTGCCCGGCAATGGTGACCTGGTATTCCTGCATTACTTCCAGCAGTGCGCTTTGCACCTTGGCCGGCGCGCGGTTGATTTCGTCGGCGAGCAGCAGGTGCGTGAACACCGGTCCCAGCGACGTATTGAACTCGCCGGTCTTCTGGTTGTAGATGCGTGTTCCCACCAGGTCGGCGGGCACCAGGTCGGGTGTGAACTGAATGCGCTTGAACTGGCCGCGAATCGTTCGCGCGAGCGTCTTCACCGTCAGCGTCTTGGCCAATCCGGGCACGCCTTCCACGAGCAGGTGACCCTGCGCGAGGATGGCCACCATCACCCTTTCCAGGAAGTGATCCTGCCCGACCACCACGCGCTTCACTTCGTACAGGACCCGCTCCATCAGCGGCCGCATCTCGGCTGCGTCACTGCGGTTGTCGTGTCCGGCTGGCGAATCGTTCATGAACCGTGTGCCTCGCGTATTTTCCGCATGGGTTTCGCGTCAGAACGGCGACAGGCCGAAAGCCGCCGCCGCATTTTCAATCGGAACGGCAAAGCCGATGCCGATGAACACTTTCTGTTCGGTGGGATTGAGGATGGCGGTGACGATGCCGACGACTTCGCCATCCGCGGTGACCAACGGTCCGCCCGAATTGCCCGGGTTGACGGCCGCATCGAACTGGATCAAGTTGGTCAGCGCCTCGCCGCTGCGCGACCGGTAGTGGCGGCGCAGGCCCGACACGACGCCGGACGACACCGACGGACCGATGCCGAACGGGAATCCCACCGCGATGACTTCGTCGCCGACGGCCAAATCCGCCGTCGAGCGCAATGTCGCCGCGGGCAGGTCGTCAGGAATCCTGTTGGCTTTGAGCACGGCGAGGTCATGCTCCGGGCGTGCGCCGACGATCGTTGCCTCCGACTCGAAGCCGTCTTCGAACTCCACCATGATGCGGTCGGCGCCGGCGACCACATGCAGGTTGGTGAGGATGACGCCGGTGTCGACGATGACGACACCGCTGCCGATGCCCTCCAGCGCGTGGCCTTCCTGTTCCCTGGCGTAGGCCGTGCCGTGGACGCGAACGACCGAGCGGCGCACGCCTTCGTACGCTTTGGATGCATGCGACGGCAATTGCATCGTCTCGAGCGTATGCAGGACGGCGGCGTCGATGTCTTCCTGCGTGGTCGGCCGCGCGGTCCGGTTGAGGGCGGCGTGTCCCAGTACGATGGCCACGGACAGCAACGCCGCCGCGGCGAGCATCAGCAAACGTTCGTGGCGCGCGCCGAAGCGTTGCATGCGCGCGCGTCGTGATGAAGGATCGAGCGGGGCAGGGGCAACCCCGGTGGTGGCGGCGTACGTGTCGGGACTCGCCTTGCGCGAGCGGTCCGACTTGCTGTAGAGCGAGACTTTTTTCACGTCCGCCGCACTCCCGACACCCGCCGCACCCACGGCGACATTCCAACGGTAGCACGGGTCGGGTCGCGCGTGAATATTCTCCTGCCTGAGACCGGTGTGCCGCGCAACCGGCGCGTAACGCCATCGGGGCCGATTGACTTCTGCTTTCCAGCGAGGATGACGAATACTTGTCCTGGAAGTAGAAACTCGCGGACAATGCAATCGTCGTGGGGCCGATGAGCGGACCCTGACCAGAAATCAGGGGGGTCCGTGAGCGCAGGCCGAACGACGCCGTATACCGGCATTTACCCGATTGCGCCGACGCCGTTCACGGCGTCAGGCGATGTCGACCTGGACGGCCAGCGGCGCGTCCTCGACTGCATGATCGACCAGGGTGTGGATGGCATCTGCATCCTCGCCAATTATTCCGAGCAATTCCTGCTGACCGATGCCGAGCGCGCGACGCTCGTCGATCTTTGCCTGACCCACGTCGCCGGACGCGTTCCGGTGATCGTGACCACCAGCCATTTCAGCACGCGCATCGCGGCGGAGCGCGCGCGCAGCGCAGCCGCTGCCGGCGCCGCCATGCTGATGATGATGCCGCCGTACCATGGCGCCACATTGCGCGCGGACGAAAACGGCATGGTCCAGCATTTCGCCAAGGTTGCCGAAGCCGCGGGTATCCCGATCATGATCCAGGATGCGCCGCTGAGCGGCGTCAACCTGTCGGTGCCGTTTCTCGTGCGCCTTGCCCGCGAGGTTCCGGCGGCGAGCTACTTCAAGATCGAGGTGGCCAACTCCGCCGCCAAGCTGCGTGCGTTGATCGCCGCCGGCGGCGATGCCATTGCCGGTCCTTTCGATGGCGAAGAGTCGATCACGCTGATGGCGGACCTGGATGCCGGCGCGACGGGAACGATGCCCAGTGCGCTGCTGCCCGACCTGATCAAGCCCGCGTTCGCCCATCATCGCGCGGGCCGCCGAAGCGAGGCGGCCGCGGCCTATGCACGCATCCTGCCGCTGATCAACTACGAAAACCGGCA
>JANMCH010000079.1:0-3198 GCA_031361045.1 Betaproteobacteria bacterium
TACACAACTGGATCGATTCGAATTCGCAGTGCGGTTCCGTGCGCAAATTGGTCGTCGCCGCGAGGCACATATACGACGCGACGATTCATCGCATGCTCTTCATCAATTGCCTGTACTGCATAGATCCCACACAAAGCTTTGAACTGCTGCATACCGACAATTTCATCAGCCACGGGAAACACCAGTAGAAAGAGAAACACAATTAGTCCAACAACCGCGCGAAGTACCGGCTCCTTAAACAGACGCGTTGACCAGCAAGCAAATGCGACCGCTATGCACGCCCACCCAAAGATCACGAACAGCAGAAATAGGCCACTCAATTGGCGCTCCTAAAACGACTTACCGCGTGCGAGCTGAAACTCAATTTGCACCGTTGGTCACGCATATCAATATGTGCCAACCAAGCGGCGAACCCAAAACTCTCGATTCAACAGACCGCTTCCGTAGCGAGATCCTTTGGCTCAGCATCTTCACCGCCTCGCCACCGCCACCCCATTCCCCGCTCCTCGTGCACTTCCCTCGAACGACGCATGGAAGTCCTCCGCCCGATGCCACTCCGGCGGCAGCTGCACCAGCCCAGATTCGGCCTCGTGCCCGATGTCATCGCCACCGGTGTCTCCTGCAAGCGCATCGGTGACATCGGCGATGCTGACCGCGCCGATGTCGTCGTAGGAGCCGGAAAAGGAGATATCCGGCGGCACAAGGACACCGCTGAACTCCGCGACGGCTTGCTGCAATTGTGTGGGATCGACCAATGCGGTCGCGTCAGCCGCGGCACCGAGCAACTGGTCCAATGAATCGCTGACGTCGATCGGGGGCGAAATGGGAGTGATGTCCGGTTGCGGCACATCCATCGGGGGATTCTGGCCGCCGATCGGCGAAAAATCGACATCAGGCTCAGGCCCGGACGCTGCGGGTCCCGGATCCTGCGTTCCATCCGATTGTTCGGAGGTGTCATCGGCGCCCAATGTAATCCCCAAATCGCCGTTATGCCAGTTGCGGACCTGAACGACGTTGTCCGGTGTGCCGGTGTGCTTGGTCGACTCCGAATAGGCGCGGATGGTGAGCGTGCCTCCGGCATCGAGGTTGCCATCCAGCGAGTAGTCCAGACGGCCATCGGTTGACGTCCACTTTCCTGTGCCGCTTATCGCGCCGCCGGTGACCGTTTCGTCGTCCAGGGAAATGGAGCCGAGGCCGTCGGCGTCGACGATGGTATCGGTGCCGTCACCGCTGTCGATGACGTAAGTATCGTTGCCCACGCCGCCAGCGAGGGAGTCGTTGCCGCGGCCGCCGGTGAGAGTGTCGTCGCCACTGCCGCCGTCGAGACGGTCGGCGCCGCGGCCGCCGTCCAGATCGTCGTTGCCCTGGTTGCCCACTAATTCGTCATTGCCAGACCCGCCGAACGCGAGATCGTCGCCGTGCCCACCTTCGAGATAGTCGGCGCCGGCGGCGCCTCGCAGTACGTCATCGCCATCGCCGCCGTAGATGCGGTCGGTGCCGGCCTTGCCGACGATGAACTCTGACGACGCGGCACCGAAAATTACCTGGTTGACGGTACCGCCTTCATCTTTGCGAGCCGCAAGTTCCACGGTCAGCGGCTCGCCATCCGCGTCGAGTCGCGAGCGGTCGATGAAGGACCAGCTTTGCGATCCGTCGATACTCAAGTTGCGGCCGTCGTCCGCGGCCATTTTCCAGGCGAGGAACTTTCCGCGGTCCGCAAGCCACGCGTCGCTCAGTTGGGACTCGCCGGTATCCGGGTCGAAGCGGTCGAGTCCGCTGTCGACGTTGACGCCGGCGAACAACGAGCGATTGCCGGTAAGTGCCAACGTATCGAGCTGCGAAAGCGCATAGCGATAGCCGATGTCCGTTTGCGCGAACTTGGCGAGCTGGGCACCATCCATCCCGGCCAGGTCGACCAGTTGCGCGTGATGCGCAGGGTCCGCCGTAAAGGCCGTCAGCGCGGCGCTGATCGAGCTTGGGACCTGCATGCCGACCGCGTCCAACTTTTGCACAGGCGAGAGGGTGGTTCCCAGCAAGGTCCTGGCAAGGTACGCAGTGAGATTGGCTGCACGCGCCGCATCGTTGTCGCCTGAGCGTTTCCACAGGCCGTCGAAGGTGGCGTCCGACATATTGGCGTCGAGTCCTTGGAACCAGCCCTGGACCTGCGTGCGACCGAGAAGTACGTCCTGCTCAACTGCCGAGCCGCCCGTTGCCAATGATACGTCCGGCACCGCAGTGTAGTTTGGAACGGTGGCGAAGCCCGGAGGCGTCCAGTCAGGCGGCGCACCCGGTGGCGGAGCAATAGTGCCATCGCGTAACCCCGCGAGAATTTCTTCCTGCGACATGCCGAACCACGCAGCGACCGCGAACGGACGCGGCGGTGAATTGGGGTTGCCTTCGAGTGTTGGAACGTCGGTCGTGGGCATCGGTAGACTCCATTTGCCGGAGGCCCCGCAAACGCACTCGGCCTGGCGCGCGGGGAAACGCCAGACAGGCGTCGAGCATGAACGAATCGCGAGTGTTCGGCACTAGTCCATTTGGATGACTTGCGGACACGTGGTTTTTGTGTTCTCGCAACGTTACCGAGGACACATCGGTTTCCCTATAATGCGAACGGTGAATGATCGTCGCGTTGCCCCGCTCGCTGTCGCACTCTTTGCGTCGCCGCTCCTTGTCGTCGTACCGGCCATCGCGGCGGATTCGACCTGGCCCTACCGCCCCATCCACATCATCGTCGCCCAAGCGGTCGGCGGCCCGCCTGACCTCATCGCCCGTTTCGTCGCTGAACCGCTGAGCCGCGCGCTCGGTGTCCCCGTCGTCGTCGACAACCGCCCTGGTGCCAGCGGCATCATCGGCGTCAGCGCGGCCGCGCAGTCGACGCCGGATGGCTACACGCTGCTGATCGGTACGCTCTCCACGCATGCGCTGGTCCCGCAGGCCGGCGCGACCGTGCCCTACGATCCGCTGAAGGATTTCGTTCCGGTCGCCAACCTCTTCCGCTCGATCAAGGTGCTGTGGGTCAACGCGTCGCTACCTGTCACCACGCTGGGCGAATGGACGCGCTACGTGAACGCGCGTGCGGGCGTGCTCAACTTCGCGAGCGGTGGCGTCGGCTCGTCAAATCACATCGACATGGCGCTGGTGTTGTCGGCCGCCAATCTCGACATGGTGCACGTGCCGTACAACGGCCCGAGTGCC
>JANMCH010000110.1:0-44271 GCA_031361045.1 Betaproteobacteria bacterium
CGCACCGGCTGCTTTTTTTCCAGCGCCGGCTGCGCGTCCGCGATCAGTTGGTGATCGAGCGCGCCGGCCAACCCGTGGTCCTGCGTTTCGGTCAACCGCCGCGAGACTTCCGCCGGCATCTTCGGCTGGAAGAACACGCGCGAAAAATCGAGTCCCTTGGCCTTCCAGTGCGCAACGCCGGCGCGCATGTCGAGCAGGTCGGCGCGTCCGATCATCTCCTCGAAGTTGCGAAAGCCCAGGCTGGCCATGATCTCGCGCACTTCCTCGGCGACGAAGAAGAAGAAGTTGACGACGTGCTCAGGCTGACCGGTGAATTTGCGGCGCAATACCGGGTCCTGCGTCGCGATGCCGACCGGACAGGTATTGAGGTGGCACTTGCGCATCAGGATGCAGCCCTCGACCACGAGCGGCGCAGTGGCGAATCCGAATTCGTCGGCGCCCAGCATCGCGCCGATGGCGACGTCGCGTCCGGTCTTCATCTGGCCGTCGACCTGCACGGCAATTCGACCGCGCAGCCGGTTGAGAACCAGCGTTTGCTGCGTTTCGGCGAGCCCCAATTCCCACGGCGAGCCGGCATGCATCAGCGACGACAGTGGCGAAGCACCGGTGCCGCCATCGTGGCCGGCGATGGTCACGTGATCGGCCTTGGCTTTGGCCACGCCCGCCGCCACCGTGCCGACGCCAACTTCCGACACCAACTTGACGGAGATGGACGCTCGCGCATTCGCGTTTTTCAAATCGTGGATCAGCTGCGCCAGATCCTCGATCGAATAGATGTCGTGATGCGGCGGCGGCGAGATGAGCCCCACGCCCGGCACCGAATAGCGCAGGCGCGCGATGTACTCGGATACCTTGTGGCCGGGCAGTTGTCCGCCCTCGCCCGGCTTGGCACCTTGCGCCATCTTGATCTGGATCTGGTCCGCGGACGCCAGGTATTCCGCCGTGACGCCGAAGCGCGCCGAGGCAACCTGCTTGATCTTCGAGCGCAAGCTGTCGCCGGCCTTGAGCGGAATGTCGGCCTCGATCTGCTCGCGGCCCAGCACCGTGGCCACGGTATCGCCGTCCTTGATGCCCGCGGAGCCCGTGCGCAGTTCGGCGCGATATCGCGCTGGATCTTCGCCGCCTTCGCCGGTGTTCGACTTGCCGCCGATGCGGTTCATCGCCGCGGCCAGCGTGGTGTGCGCCTCGGTGGAGATCGAGCCCAGGCTCATGGCACCCGTCGCGAAGCGCTTGACGATCGATACCGCGGATTCGACCTCGGTGATGGGCACCGGCGTGCATTCGGTCGCCTTGAACTCGAACAGGCCGCGGAACGTCTTGAGCTGCCGGCTCTGCTCGTTGATGAGGCGGGCGTAGTCCCGGTACGTCGCGTGGCTGTTCGCACGCGTGGCGTGCTGCAGCTTGGCGATGGTCTCCGGCGTCCACATGTGCGCTTCGCCTCGGGTGCGATATTGGTATTCGCCGCCCGCATCGAGCATGTCGTGCAACAGTGGATCGTCACCGAAGGCCTGCGTGTGCATGCGCACCGACTCCTCGGCTACTTCAAAGAGTCCGATGCCTTCGACGTTGCTCGCGGTGCCGGTGAAATACTTGTCAACGAAGGCCTTCTGCAAGCCGACCGCCTCGAAGATCTGCGCGCCGCAATACGATTGGTAGGTCGAGATGCCCATTTTCGACATCACCTTGGTCAGGCCCTTGCAGATCGCCTTGATGTAGCGCTTGCGCGATTCCCTGGCGTCGATGGCGGGGATCGAACGCGAAATCTCGCCCAGGGTTTCCAGCGCCAGATACGGATGGATCGCCTCGGCGCCGTAGCCGGCAAGCAAGGCGAAGTGGTGCACTTCCCGCACGGTGCCGGTTTCAACGACCAGGCCGGCCGATGTGCGCAGGCCTTTCTTGACCAGATGCTCATGCACCGCGGCGGTAGCGAGCAGCGCCGGGATGGGCAGCATCTCGCGCGACACGGTGCGATCGGAAAGGATGAGGACGTTGTAGCCCTGCGTGATCGCGTCCTCGGCATGCGCGGCGAGGCTCGCCAGCGCCGCCTCCATGCCGTTGCCGCCCCATGCCGCGGGATAGCAGATGTCGAGCTCGACGGAGCGGAACGTTCCGCCGGAGAACAATTCGACATGGCGGATCTTCTCCATGTTCTCCGGGGTCAGGATCGGTTGCGGAACTTCGAGACGCATCTCGGGCTCCGTCGCGTCGATGCCGAGCAGATTGGGCCGCGGGCCGATGAACGACACCAGCGACATCACCAGTTCCTCGCGGATCGGATCGATCGGCGGATTGGTGACCTGCGCGAACAATTGCTTGAAGTAGTTGTAGAAGACCTTGGGACGGTCGGACAGCACCGTCAGCGCGGCGTCGTTGCCCATCGAGCCCAGCGGTTCCTCGCCGTTCTCGGCCATCGGCGTCAGCAGGATGCGCACATCTTCCTGCGTGTAGCCGAACGCCTGCTGGCGGTCGAGCAGCGGGACTTCCGTCGGCGTAGGCGGTGCGGGCTCCGGCATGTCGTCCAGCCGCAGCCGGCACTCCTTGATCCAGTCGCGATAGGGCTTCTGCGTGGCGAGCGTGCGCTTCAGCTCGTCGTCGTCGACGATGCGGCCCTCTTCCAGGTCTACCAGCAACATCTTGCCGGGCTGCAGCCGCCACTTCCTGATGATCTTCGACTCGGGAATGTCGAGCACGCCGACCTCGGACGCCATGATGATCAGGTCGTCATCGGTGACGACATAACGCGCGGGCCGCAAGCCATTGCGGTCGAGCGTCGCGCCAATCTGGCGGCCATCGGTGAAAGCCATGGCCGCGGGTCCGTCCCATGGCTCCATCAGCGCGGCGTGATATTCGTAGAACGCGCGGCGATCCTCATCCATCAGCGGGTTGCCTGCCCACGCTTCGGGAATCATCATCATCATCGCGTGCGCGAGCGGATAGCCGCCCATGACCAGCAACTCGAGTGCATTGTCGAAGGACGCCGAATCGGACTGGCCATCGTAGATCAGCGGCCACAACTTCGGCAGGTCGTCGCCCAGCACCTTCGACGCGATCGCGCCTTCGCGCGCGCGAACCCAGTTGAAGTTGCCGCGCAGCGTATTGATTTCGCCATTATGAGAAATGTATCGGAACGGGTGCGCCAGGTCCCACGTCGGAAACGTGTTGGTCGAGAAGCGCTGGTGCACCATGGCGAGGGCGGTAACCATCGCCTCGTCGTGCAGGTCGCGGTAATACTCCCCGACCTGTTGCGCCAGGAGCATGCCCTTGTAGATGATCGTGCGCGTCGAGAACGACGGCACGTAGTACTCGCGGCCGTGGCGCAGGTGCAGCGACTGCACCGCGTGACCGGCGCGCTTGCGAATGATGTAGAGCTTGCGCTCGAACGCGTCCTGGTCCATGTCGCGCGATCCACGCGCAACGAACACCTGCCGGATCACCGGCTCGACTTCCTTGGTGCGCATCGACAGGCCGCTGTTGTCGACGGGAACGTCGCGCCAGCCGAGCAGCAGCTGGCCTTCCGCATGGATCGCGCGCTCGATTTCCTGTTCACAGGCGGTCCGCGACGCCGGTTCGCGCGGCAGGAACACCATGCCGACGCCGTATTGGCCGATGGCGGGCAGCGTGATGCCGAGCTTGCCGCACGCGCGCCGGAAGAAGATATCCGGCAACTGGATCAGGATGCCGGCGCCGTCGCCCTGCAGTGGATCCGCGCCGGTCGCGCCGCGATGCGTCAGGTTTTCGAGGATACGCAGTCCGTGCTGGACGATCGCGTGGCTTTTGCGGCCCTTGATGTTCGCGATGAAGCCCAGGCCGCATGCATCGTGCTCATGGGCCGGGTCGTACAGGCCCTGGCTGCCGGGCGGCCATGGCGTAATACCCGAAGAAACATGCTCCACGAGGCCCCCGAGGGTCAGGTTGGGTGGTTGCTGAATGGCAACGACAGCCCGTTTCGACGCCGATCGACTGAATTGCGGCGAAACCCAATAATGGTACCCGCGATGCTGCAATGCGGCAATCGCACTGCGGCCCATGGGTGCCGGCGCAACATCGTCCGCCAAGCGGTGCTAATTACCAGAGGGAAAGACTTGCGCGCCTAGCGTCCTTAGGCTTTAATCTGAACAAAATGGGCTAGATGCTTGTTGCAACATCCAAATTGGCAACGCCCGAATGCAACCTTTAGGACAACATCATCAGGAATTCACCATGCTAGATCGGCACCCGACCTTGAGGTTGCGCCACATACTGACCTTCCTGGGCCTGGCGAGTCTTCTCGCGCTCGGGGCCTGCGGCGGCGGAAGCGGCGCACCGAACAATCCGTACGACCCTGAACCGTCCACGCCACCGCTGATCGTGCTGCCTGCGTCTACCGTCGCGTACTCCGGTATCCCGATTTCGCTGACGATCACCTCCGGCGTCGCGCCGTTCTACGCGTTCAGCCAGGACGCGACCGTGCTGCCGGTGACGCAGAACGTTCCAGGCAATACCATCGTCCTGCTTCCCAACAAGGTCACCGAGGAGACGCTGGTCCTGCTGTACATCGAGGATTCCATCCACCAGCGCAGCCAGAACTCGGTCATCATCCGCTTCTCGCCGATCTTCAATGCGGTGGCCTTCGCGCCCAGCGCCGGAGACTGCGGCGGCAACCTGTGTTCGGGCCAGAATGGCACGGTCACCGTTACTGCGACGGGGCCGACCGGGGTGCCATTGCCGTCGCGCCAGATCCGCTTCGACGTGGTGACCGGACCGATCGGACTGGTTACGACCAATCCGGCGACACCGCTCGTGCAAACGATCACCATTACCACCGACTCCTTCGGCAAGGCGGTCGCCAGCGTTCAGGCGCAGGCCAACGCCACGACCCAACCGGCACAGATTCGCGCCACCGATGTGACGTCCGGACAGTCGCAGGTGGTCAATTTCACCGTGGTCAACAATTCCCTCGCGACGGGTTCTCCGCTGACGGTCATTCCTCCGACGGCGACGATCACCAGCGCGTTGACAACCGTTTGTTCCACCGGCTTCCGCATCGACTACTACATCTACGGTGGCAACCCGCCGTATACCGTGTCGTCGACGTTCCCGGCCAGCGTCGTCCTCGTCAATTCGACCGTCGCGGCGAGCGGCGGCTACTTCACGGCCATCACCAACGGAAGCTGCGTTGACCCGCTCATCTTCACCATCGTCGACTCCGCGGGCAAGCAGGTGACGTCGTCCCTCATCAACAAGCCCGGAACCGGTACGCCGACACCGCCGTCAACCCTGGTCATTACGCCGGCAACAGTGGCGGGCGGAAACTGCACCGGCAAGACGTTCCGGTTCGTCGTCTCCGGCGGCTCCCCGAGCTACAACGTCCAGGTGAGCCCGACAGGCCCGGTAGCCACGCCGCAGGTCCTGGGGGCGTCAGGAGCATTTACCGATATCAGCGGCCCGTTCCCGGCCGGCCAGACAACCGTAACCATAGTCGACGGTGCAACGCCGACTCAGGTTGCCACGGCCACCATTACCTGCACCTGATACAACGGCAGTCCAATGAAAACGGCGACCCTCGCGAGGGTCGCCGTTTTCTTGTTGCGTCAGGGATTCGTGCTGCGCGTCAGGCCAGGATCGCGGCCAGGTCCGCCTCGCCGACCTCTGAAGTAACGAGCGCGCGGCCCAGGCCTTCAAGCACGATGAACCGCACTGCTCCGGCCACAACCTTCTTGTCGCGAGCAATCAGTTCGAGCCAGCGGGGCAGCGGCAGTGATGGCGGCGCAACGGGCAGTCGCGCGCGAAGCAACAGCGCTGCGAGCCGTGCGCGATCCGCAGCGGAAAGGCCCTGAGTGCGCTCCGAGAGCATCGCGGCCAGCACCATTCCCGCGGCCACGGCTTCGCCATGGAGCCAGTTGCCGTAGCCCGACGCCGTTTCAATCGCGTGGCCGAACGTGTGGCCGAAATTGAGCAGCATGCGATCGCCGGCTTCGCGTTCGTCCGCCGCCACGATTTCCGCCTTGATCCGGCAGCTTTCGTGGATCGCGTGCTGCAACGATGCCGGTTCACGCGCCAGCAGTGCATCCATGTTCGCTTCGAGCCATGCAAAGAAGCGCACGTCGCGAATCGCGCCATACTTGATGACTTCCGCCAGGCCCGCCGAGAGTTCGCGATCCGGCAGCGTGCCGAGGCACGCCGTGTCGATCAGTACCGCGCGCGGCTGGTGGAAGGCGCCGATCATGTTCTTGCCGAGCGCGTGATTGATGCCGGTCTTGCCGCCGACGGACGAGTCCACTTGCGCGAGCAGCGTCGTCGGCACCTGCACGAAGGGCATGCCCCTCTGGTAGATGGCGGCCGCAAAGCCCGTCAGGTCGCCCACCACGCCACCACCCAACGCGACCAGCACCGTCGAGCGTTCGGCGCGCATCTCGATCAACCGGGTGAGCATGTCCTGCAGCGTCGACCAGTTCTTGTGCGCTTCACCGTCCGGGATCAGCAGCGTCTCGGCAGCGACACCGGCCGCCGCCAGGCTCGCGCGAACCGGCGCCAGCCAATGCTCCGCCACGTTCGCGTTGCTGACCACGATCGCGCGGCGCGCAAGCGGCGCGACGGTGCTGCCGACACGAGCCAGCGTACCGGCGCCGATGTGAACGGGATAGGTGCGGCCCGCGAGCGCCACGTCGAGCGACTTGATCATGGATGCTCGTCGCCCGGGACGTCCAGCTCGAAAGTGCGCGCAAAGCGCAGCACGGCGTCGCGATCCGATTCGATCACATGATCGGCGACTTCGCGATAGAGCGCGTCGCGCTGTCCGTAGAGGGTCGCCAGGCGCGTATGCGGCTCAGGCGCCTGCAGCAACGGGCGGTTGCGGCTGTGCCGCACACGCTCCCAGAGCACCGCCGGATCGGCGTGCAGGTAGATCACGGTGCCATTCTCCTTCAGTCGCGCGCGGTTGGCGGGACGGATCACCGCGCCGCCCCCCGTCGAGAGCAGCACGCCTGAGAGCAGCACGAGCTCCGCCAGCGTCGCCTCCTCGCGGTCGCGGAATCCGTCCTCGCCTTCGATTTCGAATATGGTGGGGATCGTCACACCGAGCTTCTGCTCCAGCTCCGCGTCGGCGTCGACGAAACGCTTGTTGAGCCGTCGCGCGAGTTGCCGGCCGAGCGTTGACTTGCCGGCACCCGGAAGCCCGACCAGAAACAAATTGCCCCGGCGCAACGCAACCGGGGCAGGCAATGGGACGGCGACGCGCGCGTCGCCCGGGGTGTCGCTCACCGCACGGAGTTTACCGATTCCTTGACGATTCGCGGCGTAAGGAAGATGAGCAGTTCGGTCTTCTTGGACGAGGTGCCTGTCTGCTTGAAGAGGTAGCCCAGTATCGGCAGGTTGCCCAGGAACGGTACCTGCGTGACGTCGTTGCGGATCTCCTCCTCGAAGATGCCGCCGATCACCGCGGTGTCGCCGTTGTTGACGTGAATCTGCGTGATCACGTTCTTGGTGTCGATCGACGGCACCGAGAAGCCACCGCCCAGCTGCACATACTGGCCAACGGAGTCCTTGCGGATCTCCACCGCCATGATGATCTGGTTGTCCGGTGTGATCTGCGGCGTGACCTCGAGCCTCAATACGGCTTTCTTGAACGCGACGGTCGCCGGCGCGTTGGCGCTGCCCGGCGTCACGTACGGAATTTCCGTACCCTGCTCGATGGCCGCCTTCTGGTTGTCCGCAGTCACGACGCGCGGGCTCGAAATGACCTTGCCGCGCGCGTCGGCTTCGAGCGCCGACAGTTCAAGATTGATGAGGTTGCCGCTGCCCAGGTTGATCAACGTCAGCGCGAGCTGGCCGGCGGCGTTGGGCACCGGCAGGTTGACGTTGAGCTGCGGCAGGTCGGAGTAAGCGGCCGACGCGATGCCGGAGGCCAGTTCAAACGGCGTCTGTGTCCGCGTGTCGCGCTTGCACACACCCTCGCTGCAGGTGACGACCGGCTGCGTGGCCAGGCTGCCGCTGGAGCCCCCTGCATACTTCTTGTTGGCGAACGTGAAGCCCGTCTGCTGGCCGAAGCGGATACCGAGCTGCTGGCTGAAGTCGTCGCTGGCGATGACGATGCGCGCCTCGATCAGCACCTGGCGGATCGAGAAGTCGATCTGCCGGATGATCTTGCGCACCTCTTCCATCACCGCCGCCGTGTCCTGTACGAACAGGATGTTGGACCGCGGGTCGACCATCGCGACGCCGCGCTGCGACAGGATCGAGCCCTGGCCGCCGGTCGTTGCCGTTTGCCCGGCGCCCGCGCCGAACTGCTGCTGGCGGTTGGTCGTGACCAGCCGCTCCAGGTCGGACGCCTTGATGTAGTTCAACTGGAACGATTCGGAAATGAGCGGCTCGAGCTGGGCGATCTGCATCGCGTTCTCGAGCTGCTGCTTTTCCTTCAACGCCAGTTCCTCGCGCGGCGCGATCAGCACGACATTGCCGTTCTTGCGCATGTCGAGGCCCTTGGTCTGGAGGATGATGTCCAGCGCCTGATCCCACGGGATGTCCTTCAGCCGCAACGTGAGGTTGCCCGCCACGGTGTCGCTGGTGATGATGTTGAGGCCGGTAAAGTCGGCGATGACCTGCAGCACCGCGCGCACTTCGACATTCTGGAAATTGAGCGAGAGTTTTTCGCCCTTGTAGCCGCCCTTGGTGCCCTGCGTGAGCTTGTTCGGGTCTTCGTGGACCGGCTTGATTTCCAGGATGAAGCGATTGTCGGTCTGGTACGCCGAGTGTTCCCAGAGCCCTTGCGGCTCAATGACCATCCGCGTGTTGCTTCCCTGCGGGAACGTGTCGATCGTCACCACCGGCGTGCCGAAGTCGTTGACGTCCAGGCGCCGTTCGAGATTGCGCGGCAGCGTCGTCTTGAGGAAATCGACGATCAGGTTCTTGCCCTGCTGGCGGATGTCGATGCCGGCCGAGTTGTCGGAAAGGTCGACGATGATCCGGCCCTCGCCGCCCTTGCCCCGGCGGAAGTCGACGTCGCGGAGCTGGTGCGGTGAATCGCTGGCCTTGGCTTCGGCAAAGCGCTGCACCTGCGGGGTCTGCGCGAATGGCGTGGCCTGGTCGGTGAGCGTGACCAGGACGGTGTTGCCTTCGACCGCGGTCTCGAAAGTCTGGGGCTTGTTGAGGTTGAATACCACGCGCGTGCGGTTACCGGCCTGGATCACGTTCAGGCTGCGCAGCGCCGGCTCGGCGATATCGCGCTGCGTGACGCCCATGCCATTGGCCGTGTCCAGGAAGTCCAGCGCGATCCGCGGCGGGCTCTGCACCGAGAAACCGGCCGGCGGATTGGCCGGCGGCGACTTCAACTGGAACCGGATGACTGTCCTGCCCGACGACCCGCGCGTGACGCTGACCTGTTCCAGGGTGTTGGGAGTCTGCGCCAGTGCCGTGCCCGCAAGCGCGAGAGCGCAGAGGGCGACGAGGCCGGCCGCCCATCCGCTGCGCGCGGCCGCGCACACGCGTGAAAGTCGGATGCCGTATATCGCGCTCATCATTTCCGCTCCTATTTTTTCTGCTGGTCGGACTGCAGCTGCAACGAACTGGAACGTTCGGTCCAGTCTCCGGCCCCGTCCTGGAGCAGCTCCTTCAGTTTCAGGTCGCTGTCCCCGATTTCAGTGATGACGCCAAAGTTCTGGCCCATGTAATTGCCCGCGCGCACCTGGAAGACATCCCTTTCCGGCGTGCGTACCAGCGCATAAGTCGACTTGTTCTTCGCCAGCGTTCCCACCATCGTCAGCGACTCCAGCGGAAACGCTTCGAGCGGCTCCTTGCGCCGGGTGAAGTCCGGTGCCAGCTTGCTGCTGCCCTTGGTCGGTTCGATCTTGCGCGGCTTGAACGGATCGGGAAGGTCGAACGCGTTGTAGGTGAACGGGTCGTAGGGCTTGATCTGGGGCAGCGGTTCCAGCTTGCCCTTGGCGGTCTTGCCCTGCTCCTTCATCCAGATGTCGAGGTCGGGATGGCCGCTGCCACCGCAGGCGCCGAGCGCCAGGCAGCTGCACAGGCAAAGTGCGGCAGCGCGCCTCATTTCTTGGCCTTCGCTTTGGCAATGGCACGCTGCTTCGAGATTTCCTCGTCGTCCAGATAGCGGAACGTCTTGGCGACCGCTTCCATCGACAGCGTGCCCTTGTCCGTGCTGATCGCGACGTCGTTCAGCGTGACGATGCGCGGCAACTGCGCGATGTCGCTGGCGAACGCTCCCATGTCATGGTAATTGCCGGTGATCTTGATGTTGATCGGCAGTTCGGCGTAGAAATCGGCCATCTTTTCCTGCGTCGCCGGCCGGAACAGGTCGAACTGCAGTCCGCGGCCCAGCCCGGCCTGGTTGACGTCCGTCAACAGCGCATCGATTTCGGAGCGGTTGGGCAACTGCTTGACCAGCGCGCCGAATGACTGCTCGACTTCGTTCAGCTGCTGAACGTAGAGGTCGAAGTTGACCGCGCGCGCCTTTTTCTCGGTGTATTTGGCCTTGAGGTCCATCTCGACCTGCTCGGCCTTGCCCAGCGTTTCCCATTGGTCGAGCCAATCGAAATACAACCCCAGGGCGACGATCACCAGGAAGATCGCGACCAGGACCGCGACCTTGGGCAGCAACGGCCAGTTGCCGGCGTCGCGAAGATTGAGCCGACGGATCTCGTCAAGGGTCATGTCTTTTTGCCCCCGTCCGCCGCAGGCTTGGCGGGAACGACCGGCGCGGCAGCGGGCCGGCCAATGCCATCAGCGTCGACCGGCAAGGTACGCTTGATCAGGAAGCCCAGCGTGAATTCGTTGATCTTGACGCTCGGGTCCTTGGCACCCGGCATCGGGACCAGCTTGATCTCGACGAGCTCCGCGTTCGACAACCAGGGCGAAGCCTCGATGTTGCGCATCAGCGTGGACACCCGCGCATTGGATTGGGCGTAGCCGACGACCGTTACCTTGGCGCCGACCTGCCTGATGTTGCGCAGGTAGATGCCGTCGGGCAGCTGGCGCACCAGCTGGTCGAGAAGGTGCACGGCTTCGCTGCGATTGCCCTGCAGTGTTTCAACCACCTGCTTGCGCGCCAGCACGGCCTGGATCTGGTCGCGCAGCCGGTCGATTTCCTTGATCTGTTCGTCGAGCTTGGCGATTTCCGTCTTCAGCGCACGGTTGCGCGACTCCTGGCTTTCGATCTGCGCCACGAGGATGCCGTGCACCAGCGCGATCACCGCGAGGCCCAGCACCGCCAGCGAAATCATCAACGTATAGAACTGGCGCTGGCGGGCCTGGCGTTTCTGCTCCCGGTGAGGCAGCAGATTGATGCGGATCGAGCTCATTACTCGAAACTCCGCAGCGCGAGCCCTGTCGCGACGAGCAGCATGGGCGCGTCCTGCGCCAGCTGGCGCGGCCGGATGCGATCGGAGGCCGCCATGTTGGCAAAAGGATTGGCGATGACCGTGGCCACGCCCGCGCGCTTGGCCACGAGTTCGTCCAGCCCCGGGAGGATCGCGCACCCGCCGGACAGCACGATCTGGTCGACCTGGCTGTGCGACGTCGAAGTAAAGAAGAACTGCAGCGCGCGGGTTATTTCCAGCGCCAGCGTTTCCATGAACGGCTGCAGCACGTCGTTGTCGTAGTTCTCGGGCAGGCCCTGGTTGCGCTTGGCGGACTCGGCCTCCTCGGCGGACAGGTTGAACGCCCGCTGGATGTCCTGCGTCAGCTGGTTGCCGCCGAACACCTGGTCGCGTGAGAACAGGAACTGGCCATTGCGGAGAACGTAGAAATGGGTGACATGGGCACCGACGTCGACCAGGGCGATGTTCTGGTCGCGGCCATTGGCGGGAAGCGACGGTGCGATCAGCCGGAACACTTCCTGGGTGGCATACGATTCCACATCCATCACGGAAGGCTTGAGACCGGCGGCCTCGGCAATGGCCACCCGATCCTCGACCTTTTCCTTGCGCGACGCCGCGATCAGGATTTCGACCTCGTCAGCATTGTTGGGCGCGGGGCCGAGCACCTGGAAGTCGAGGTTGACCTCGTCCAGCGCAAATGGAATATATTGGTTGGCCTCGGCCTCTACTGCCAGCTCGAGTTCCTCTTCCTTTTGCCCGGACGGCACGATGATCTTCTTGGTGATCACCATGGCGGCAGGAAGTGCCATTGCGACCAGCCTGTTGCGGCTGCCCATGCGCTTCCAGGCTCGCTTCAGCGCGTCGCTGACCTGGTCCAGGTTGGCAATGTTGCCGTCGGTGACGGTATCGCGAGGCAGCGGCTCGATGGCGTACCGTTCGAGGCGATAGGTACCCTTGCCGGTTTCGGCGAGCTCCACCAGCTTGAGCGACGTCGATGCAATATCGACCCCGATCAGCGAAGGGGACTTCCTTTGAAAGAAATCGAGGATAGCGGTCATGTTTTAGGCAAACGATGCCACGTCAGCTCAGATGCTGATAACTTACATTAAACTCTGGCAGCAAGTATGAACATTGTCAATTTGTTTTCCGAATCCGGGGGTGGGTGTTGCAAGCCTGCATATAATTCAGGTTCGCACCCCCCCTCCACGGCAAGTTTTATTCCCACGTGCTAAAACGCTGGCTGCTCTATCTTGGCTCGGTAATCCTGGGCCTTTGCGTGGTCGGCGCCCTGCTGGGGGCGCTGGTCCTGGCCCTGTTATGGCCGACGCTGCCGTCCCTTGAGGTGCTGACCGACTATCAGCCCAAAGTCCCCTTGCGCGTCGTTTCGTCCGAAGGCGACCTTTTGGGCGAATTCGGCGAAGAAAGGCGCGCGATCGTCGCGATAAAAGCAGTCCCGGATGTCATGAAACAGGCCATTTTAGCCGCCGAAGACGAGCGCTTCTACCAGCACGGTGGTGTGGACTATTTGAGTGTCGCCCGAGCCGCGATGGCCAACGTCGCGACCGGCTCGCAACAGGGTGCCGGCACCATCACCATGCAGGTCGCGCGCAACTTCTTCCTTACCCGGGAGAAAACCGTCACCCGCAAGCTGCGCGAAGTACTGCTGGCCTGGAAGATCGAGGCCAACCTCTCCAAGGACGAGATCCTCGAGCTCTACGTCAACCAGATCTTCCTCGGGCAGCGGGCCTACGGCTTCGCGGCGGCGTCGCAGATCTACTTCGCCCGGCCGCTCAAGGACGTCACAGTGGCCGAAGCCGCCATGCTCGCCGGCCTGCCCAAGGCGCCGTCGGCCTACAACCCGGTCACCAATCCCAAGCGCGCCAAGACCCGGCAACTGTATGTTCTGCGGCGTATGCATGACCTCAAGTTCATTACGGACACGGATTACCAGGAAGCACAAACCGCGCCATTGGCGGTGCGGGCCGGCGTCCGGGATGCCCTGCCCACCCACGCGGAAGCGGTGGCCGAGATGGCGCGGCAGGTCGTCTTCGAGGCGTACGGCGACGACGCGTACACCAAGGGCATTACGGTCTGGACCACGGTCGTCCGCGCCGACCAGGAGTCCGCGTACCTTGCCGTGCGGCGCGGCGTGATCGAATACGACCGGCGCCACGGCTACCGCGGCCCGGAGAACTACGTCAACCTGCCTGCCGACCAGGCCGAACTCGACCAGGCGCTGGAAAGCGCCTTCGCCGACGCGCTGGACAGCGACAACATCGACCCGGCCGTGGTCCTCGAGGCGAGCCCCACCGAAGTGAAGGCGGTTCTGGGCAACGGCGACGTTGTCTCCGTGACCGGGGACGGCCTCAAGTTCGCCGCCCGCAACCTGACCGACAAGTCGCCTGCAACGCAGCGCATCCGGCGTGGCGCGGTCGTAAGGCTCAGCAAGGACGACAAGGGCCGCTGGTCGATCGGTCAGGTGCCGACGGTGGAGTCCGCCTTCGTCGCCGTGCGACCTGGAGACGGCGCGATCCTAGCTTTGGTAGGCGGCTTCGACCATGACCGGAACAAGTTCAACCACGTTACCCAGGCGTTTCGCCAGCCCGGCTCATCGTTCAAGCCGTTCATCTATTCCGCGGCGCTTGAAAAAGGCTTTTCACCCGCCACCGTCATCAATGACGCGCCGTTTTTCGTTCCCGCCGCCCAGGCCGGCGGCGAAGACTGGGAGCCCAAGAACTACGACGGCAAGTTCGACGGCCCGATGCGGCTGCGCAATGCGCTCGCCAAATCGAAGAATCTGGTGACCGTACGCGTGCTGCAGGCGATCGGTCCGCAATATGCGCAGGACTACATCAAGCGGTTCGGCTTCGATCCCAAGCTGCATCCGGCCTACCTGACCATGGGCCTGGGCGCGGGTTCCGCGACACCGCTGCAGATGGCGGCTGCGTACGCCACTTTCGCGAACGGCGGATACCGCGTGGCGCCGTACCTCATCGCCAAGGTCACGGACTCGCGCGGCAATGTGCTGTCCGAGGCCAGCCCGGTGGTTGCCGGCGAGGACGCCGAGCGCGCGATCGACCCGCGCAACGCCTTCCTCATGACGACGCTTCTGCGCGACGTCATCGTGTTCGGCACCGGTGCCCGCGCCATGTCGCTCGGCCGGCGCGACCTGGCCGGAAAGACCGGCACCACCAACGAAAACATCGACGCATGGTTCTGCGGTTACAGCACCACGCAGGTAGGCGTCGCATGGATCGGCTTCGACCAGCCAAAGACGCTCGGCGTCAACGAAACGGGCGGCATCGCCGCGCTGCCGATCTGGATGACATACATGCAGCGCGCGCTCAAGGGCATTCCGGAAAAGCCGCTGACGACACCCGAAGGCGTGATCTCCGTGCGCATCAACCCCGACACGGGATTGCGCGACGACAGCAGCAACCTCAGCGAATGGTTCCTGGCGGAATTTCCGCCGCGCGGCCGCGACGACGCGCTCTCACCGGCGGCGGGTGGCCGGACCGGACAGGAAGTCCGGGACCAGCTGTTCTGACGACGGGGCATCACGAGCGTGGGACATCGCGGGCATTCCGATTCGCGCGGCCGTGCTTCGCGGCAGGACACGCCCGGGCGCGAAGCCCATGACCGCACGCGCATAGCGCAGGCCGCGGCGAAACTGATCGCCGAACACGGCCTTGCCGATTGGTCGCTGGCCAAGCGCAAAGCGGCAAGGCAACTGATGTTGCCCGAGCGCACTCCACTGCCCGGCGACGATGAAGTCGAAACGGCGCTCGTCGACTACCACGCGCTGTTCGGCGGCAATGCGCATGTCACGCAACTGCGCGCGCAGCGCGCGGAAGCATTGCGCTGGATGCAGCGGCTGCACGCCTTCGATCCGGTTCTGGTCGGCGGTGTCGCGGCAGGTTGGGCAACTGCGCACAGCGACATTCGCGTCGATCTCATCGCCGACAGCGCCAAGGCGGTCGAACTGGCGCTGCTCAATGCCGGGGTAGGCTACCGGACGATGAACGCAACCGACGACGGGCACCCCAGCTTCTACATCGACACGCCGGTGGGCGGCGTGCGCCTGCTGGTGCGCACGGCGGAGACGGCCCGCCAACTGCCGCGCCGCGACCGGCATGGCGCGCAGGTCGTACGCCTGGCGGCCATGGAGCTGTCGGTGCTGCTCGCAGCGAGCGCCGACTCGCCCGGAGCTAGCCTTTGAGCCACCGCGCCGCGTCGAGCGCGAAGTAGGTCAGGATGGCGTCGGCGCCTGCGCGCTTCATGCCGGTCAGCGCTTCCAGCACGCAAGCGCGCTCATCGAGCCACCCCTGCATTGCCGCCGCCTTGAGCATCGCGTACTCGCCGCTGACCTGGTAGACCGCGGTCGGCATGCCGAATTCGTCCTTCACACGCCGTACGATGTCGAGGTACGGCATCCCCGGCTTGACCATCACCATGTCCGCGCCTTCACGGATGTCGAGATAGACCTCCCACAGCGCCTCGTCGCTGTTCGCCGGGTCCATCTGGTACGTGTATTTGTTGCCTCCGCCCAAATTGGCCGACGAACCGACCGCGTCGCGGAACGGTCCGTAGAACGCCGACGCGTATTTGGCCGAGTACGCGAGGATGCGCGTGCGCTCGTGCCGCGATCCGTCGAGCGCTGCGCGCAGCGCGCCGATGCGGCCGTCCATCATGTCCGATGGCGCGACCATGTCCACTCCGGCATCGGCGTGGCAGAGCGCCTGCTTGGTGAGAGCCACGACCGTTTCTTCATTCAGCACGTAGCCCGTGCCGTCGATCAGGCCATCCTGGCCGTGGCGGGTGTACGGATCGAGCGCGATGTCCGTGACAATGCCCAATTCCGGGAAGCGCTCCTTCAGCGCGCGCACCGCGCGCGGTACCAACCCTTCCGGATGCCACGCCGCAGCGGCATCGTCGGACTTGAATTCCGCCGGCACCACCGGGAACAGCGCGAGCGCAGGAATGCCCAGGGCAAGACACTGCTCGGCGTCACGGAACAGGATGTCGACGCTCTTGCGCGAAACGCCCGGCAGCGACGGAACGGGCTCCTCACGCCGCGCGCCATCGAGTACGAACACCGGATAGATGAAGTCGTCGGGCGAAAGGTGCGTCTCGCGCATCATCCGGCGTGAAAAATCGTCGCGCCGCATCCGGCGCGGGCGCTTGTGGGGAAACTTTCCGGCAAAGGCGAAGGTCATTGCGCGAACCCAGGGTGTCAGATGAAGGCGAAGAACGATCGTGCAGCAAGGATGCATCCTAACGGTCGGCAGGCGCGACAGCAATTGCGTGCCGGGCCCGCACCAAGCCAGCGGAGCGGCATCTGAGCAGCGCCTGAACGCCAACTGAGGTCGTTGGCGCCCCCAGGTTGGACACAATTGGTTACGAGTTCGGCGGCGGAACTCTTGGCCACCCTCCGCGGTCAGAATCTGCAGACGGTAAAACGTCTCCCGCTACCCTCCCTGAGCGGGTGCCCGTGCCGAGGTTCCCTTGGCGGCGGGTGTTTCACGGCCCCGCGACACTCCCCTTGTTCGCGGGGCCTTTCTTTTTCCGCAAACTGAGTTGCTGAGTCCATGACCGTGGCGCAAACGCGAACAACAGAGCGACACTCGCGCATGCCGGCCATAGCACGGCCATGCGGATCATGTACAGCGAGTGCAGCACCGTGTGGTTCGCAAAGGCAAAGTACCAGGCCGGCAGCGCCAGTCCGACACCGGCCGCGATCACGCATCCGGGCCGGTTCTCGCGCCCGGCCAGGCCCAGGCTGGCGATGATGACCACTATGCTGCCGCCGAAAACGGCGGCCGCCATGATGGACGAACCATAGGTGAGCGTTGGCAGCGCATTGATGACCGTGCCGAAGACCTCCGCCGGGGAATACATGTGCAGGTTCTCGGGAATCGCCCAAAGAGGATCGATCGGAATCGGAAAATACTGGTGAAGTTGCAGCCGGAGGGCCAGGTGGGTCGCGAATTGCCGGAACGGCTGCGTATCGGTGAACAAGGCCAGGATTATCTGCTGCCAAAGCATTGCCATCAGCATGCCCGCGACGCAACCGAAGCCCACGAGCACGGCCCGCCGATAGGAATGCCGGCGCAATGGCGCGGCGGCGTGGTCCAGCAGCACGGCCATGCCGACCGCGACCAGGATCGGTCCGGTGAGCAGTTCGAAGCACCCCGTGACCACGCCGAGCACGATCGCCGCCATCGGGACGCCTTCGTCCGTCGGAGACCTCCTCGGCAACACCGTGTACAACAGAAAGCCGGCGATGGTCAGGTCGGAGAATCCATGCGCCAGCGTCAGCGCGTAGTAGGGCAGCCGATACCAGACCAGCAGCGCGGCCGCACACAGGAATGCCGCCGCATAAAGCGTTCGCGGGCGCGCCCCGGAGACCATGCCGCGCAGCGCCAGCAACAGCGCAAGTACAAGGACGACGTAATTCGTCGCGCGCAGGATGGCCTTGGTTCGCTCGACTCCGAACCAGGCGATCCACGGCGCTGACGCCGCGCGCGCCGCAAAGATGTATCGCCCATAGCCGTAGGTGGCCACGGTCGGCCGCGGATCGTTGACATCCTGCCCGAGCATCTGGCATGGATTTTCGGCGACGTAGATCGTTGCCTCGATGACCGAATGTCGCCAGTCCTCCCGCCCGAGCAGCAGCGATTGCAGGATCAGGCAGTCGTTGTAGAGATAGTCGCCGCGGCGCAAGTCGAACAGCTGACCGGAATTCGGGATCAGCGTGCCGTCGGCAAACGCCGTTCGCACCGATGTCCGCAACCGGCCGTCGTCGAGCGTGAAGGTCAGCCATGTCAGCAGGGCGACGGCGACCACCGCGGCCAATCCGAGCGCGGCGGCGGTCAGCAGCGTACGCGCAACACGACCGGCCACTACAGCCAACCCGCGATCACGGCCTCCGCCTCCACGATTCCGACGCGTGCCGTGGCCGAGAACAGCTGCACCACCACGTTGGCCGAGCCCAGCGGAAACTCAGCGGCCAGCTGCCCCCGGATCGTCGCGACGGCCGCGCGCTGCGCGGTGGTGTTGAGCTTGTCGGCCTTGGTGGCCAGGATCAGGACCGGACGGCCGGACGGTACGAATCCCTGCAACAGTTCGATGTCGAGCTCCTTCAGGCCATGGCGGGAGTCCACGATGAGCACCAGCGCGACCAGGGTCGGCCGCGTCGTGATGTAGTGCCACAGGAAGGTCTGCCACGCGCGCTTCAGCTCTTTGCTGACCGCGGCGTAGCCATATCCCGGAAGGTCGGCGACCAGGGCGCCTGACCGCAGCGAAAACAGGTTGATCTGCTGCGTCCGTCCAGGGGTGCGGCTGGCAAAGGCCAGGCGCGTGCGTCCGGCAAGTACATTGATTGCGGTGGATTTGCCGGCATTCGAGCGGCCGGCAAACGCGATTTCGGGGACGCTCGCTTCCGGCAGCTGTTCGGGGGCGGCCGCGCCGGTGACGAATTCGGCGCCCACCAGCGGGTGCGGCGGCCGCGGCGCTTTGGAAGCGCGCTTCGAGTCCGTTACAATAGTGCGCTTGTTCAAGGATTCAACAACCATGAAGCGTGCACAATGAAACGCAAGCTGTTGCTGGCCACCGCGATTGCAATCTCGGCGCTGGCGCTCGGCCAAGTGTCTTTGGCCGTCGCTGCGGAAGGCGTCGCCAAACCCGACCTCAAGAAAGCGAGGCAGATCGTCGACACGGTTTGCGCGGCCTGCCACGGTGTCGACGGCAACAGCGTTGCATCGGCCAACCCCAACCTGGCCGGGCAGGGCGCGGAGTATATCACCCGACAATTGCAGCACTTCAAATCGGGTGTGCGCGCCAACGCGATCATGGCGCCGATGTCCGCCGCTCTTACACCAGAGGACATGGTCGCGCTCGGAACTTACTACTCGCAGCAAAAGCCCAAGGGCGGAACCGCGCGCGATCCGGCGCTGGTCAAGGCCGGGCAGTCGCTGTTTCGCGGCGGCGTCGCAACCGCCGGGCTGCCAGCATGTGCTTCGTGCCACTCGCCCACCGGCGCGGGCATTCCGAAGAACTATCCGCGACTGGCCGGACAGCACGCCGAGTACAGCCTGGCGCAGTTGAAGGCCTTCAAGGCCGGCGAACGCGGCGCGGACAAGGACGGCAAGGACGTGCAGGGCCGGATCATGACGGCCATTGCGCAGAAAATGACCGACGAGCAGATGAAGGCCGTCTCCGACTACACCGCCGGACTGCGCTGAAGTCCCGGATCGCGCTGAAGGCCCGGACTGCGCTGAAGTTCTTCCGCAGCCGTGCTAGTTGCGCGGCGCGCACATGACCGTGGCGTCCGATCCATAGCCTTCGGCAATCCACGTCGAAGGCTGGGCGCGCATCTCGTCGCGGACCACCTGTTCCACCGTGTAGCGATGGTTGATGGTGACCTTGTTGAAGAAGCGCCACACAGGCTGCGTGTCCGCCGGGCACGCGCCCGTCTTGGTCTCCGGCAACCGGATGTAGAACACCGCGGAGCTTTCCAAAGTCCAGTCGAGCGGGTGCGCAGCCTTGGTTGCCGCGCATTCGGCGGGGCTTGCGGAATAGAAATGCGAATCGCCATAGGCCGGGGCACGATAGAAGCGACACACGGGACTGGCACCCACCGTCGGCTTCACATGAACCAGGAAGCGCAGGCCCGTGCGTTCCCAGCCGGTCTTGGCCCCGGTGTCGAGGTCGTTGATCTCGCGCTGGTCGGCGGTCAGGAAGTAATGGTCGAGCACCTTGTGGTAGAACTCGACCGCTGCCACTTCGGCCCTGGGATTGGGCGCAAAGGGCGTCAGGTACTGGCGCACCAGCGGCAGCATGTCTTCGACGCGTGAGTAATCGTCGTAGGTCACTCCGGGTGCTGCCGGACAGGTGACGAGGTTGCCTTCGGAAATGCCTCCGCGCACCTCGTAATAGTCGCCGGCATCGACGTAGGTCAGCAGCGCCGCGCCGCTCGATCCGCCCTCGGTGATGCCACTGGTGTACGCGACCTCGTTGAACGTGCCGTGCACGACGAAGTCGGAAAGATTCACCACCTGGCTCACGTACCCGGCGCTCCACTTCTTGAGGTCGCCGCGCGGGTGATGCAGCGTGGTCGTGGCGGCGTTGAGCGGTACGGGTACCGCGCTCCATCCCGAGAACCATGTGCCGGCGGGCGGATTCTCGTTGAGCCGAACCAGCGCCCAGTCGTTATCCTGGCTGCGGCCAAGCAGCGCGGCGCCCGCGGTCAGCTGCACATAAGGCGGCACCGCATTGCTCTTGCAGGCGACCGCGTCGAAGAACCAGAACGTATTGAGCGTGCGCGCGGCGCGCGCCGAACTCATGCAATGCGCCGCAGTGAACAGGTAAGGCGTGTTGGTCGCGGGCACGTCATTCAGCAGCGTACCCGTGCACACATAGTGATTGTCGTCGTCCCCGAGGAACAGCAACTGCGCCACCGCCTTGGCGGCGTTGGACAGCGCCGCAGTGGGCGCAACACAGGCGACGTCGATGTTGCAGCTCTGCGCGAGACCGATTTCGCTGGCGGTTTTCGGGGGCAATGAATTTTGCGCAAGCACGCGCAGCTCGGCGGTGGACACGACCTGGTGCGCGATGCGGGGCATGTCCAGCGTCACGCCATCGATGTCGGCGCCAGGACCGGCGTGGAGGTCGATCGTCGCGACCTCGCCTTCGAGTACCGGCGACCAGAACTCACCGAAGCGGCGCGTGTCCTGCGCCACGGCACTCCATGAAACCGGGCCGAACACCCTGTCCCCTGCGCCGGAAAATTGCACGGTGACAGTGGCAGCGGCGTCGGGAATCGCGGCCCGCAATGCGACTCTGAGTGCTGCGGCGGAAGGCGCCGTGACCTGAATCCGCGCTGAGCGCCCGCCGTCACTCGTCGCCACCCACGTCAATTCCGCGAGCGCAATGCTGCGCGCAGACGCCGGCAGGTCACGCGAAAATCCGACGGCGAGCGCCTTGCTGTTGACGTGTCTGCCCTGCGTACCGCCTGCACCACGCGCCACATTCCCGGCTTTGAATTTTGCGAGCTCCGACGCCGAGGGGACTGCAAGTTCAACAATGTACGCAGGCGCGGCAACAACCAAGCGCGCTGACGCGCCGGTCGCAAGCCGCGCCACCGGAAACGAAGCCGCATTCACGTTGGCAGCGGCCGCAGGTCGATATTGCGCGGGAGGCGCGGACAGGATCGGCGCACCGCCGACTTGCGCGAACACAAGCTGCGGCACCAGCAGCACCGCGGCAACGCATCGGCAAACGTTCGTCTTCAGGCGAGCGCGCAATTATTTCTCCGGAACGGGATCGAGAGGGGATGCGGGTCCACGGGCGACGCGAACATTGGAGAAATGGCCCGCCGCAACATTCAATGTCCAACGCTGGCAACGGCCTGCATGTCTGCGCGGCACGCCGCGAGTTCATCGCGCCAATCGGGCATCCGGTAGCCGAACGTCTCCTCGAATTTGCGCGCCGACAATACACCATAGGGGGGCCGGCGGGCAGGCGTCGGGTACTCGGACGTAGCGATCGGCACGACGCGCGGTCGCGGCACATCGCCGATGATGGCCTGCGCGAAACCGTGCCAGGTCGTGGCGCCCGCGGAAACCATGTGGTACAGCCCTGCGCGCGCCGCGAGAAATGGCAGCCCGCGCGCCACCGCAGCGGCGGTCGCGTCGGACAGCGTGCGGCTCCAGTTCGGCGTGCCGTGCTGGTCGGCGACCACGCGAAGTTCGTCGCGTTCTTGACCCAAGCGCAGCATCGTCAGCAGGAAATTCCTGCCGCGCGCGCCATAGACCCAGCTGGTGCGGAACACGAGTGCGCGGGCGCCCGACGCCGCTATGGCGCCTTCGCCTTCGAATTTGCTGGCGCCATACACGTTGCGCGGATTGACGGGCGCGTCCTCGTCGTAGGGTGACGTCCGCAGTCCGTCGAAGACATAGTCGGTGGAGTAGTGGATCAAGACGGCATCCTGCCGCTTCGCTTCCTCCGCGAGCACCGCGGGCGCCCGCGCATTCACCGCGAACGCCGCGTCGCGCTCCTTCTCCGCCAGGTCCACCGCCGTGTACGCGCCCGCGTTGACGATCAGTTGCGGCCGCACTTCGCGCACCTTGGCGACAATCGCGTCGGCATCGGAGAGGTCGAGCATTGCGCGATCGAGCGCGATCAATTCGCCGTGATGGGCCAAGCTGCGTGCGAGCTCGAAGCCCAGTTGCCCGGTGGCACCGGTGAGGAGGATGGTCGGGCGCGGCATAGCGCGCACCCTAGTCGTAGAGGTCCGCGTCGGCCAGCAGGCGGCCGGCGGCATCCTTGGCCGCGAGCGTGGGTGTGCCGGCCAGCGGCCAATCGATGGCAAGCGCCGGATCGCTCCAGAGCAGCGTGCGCTCGTGTTGCGGATGCCAGTAGTCGGTGGTCTTGTAGAGGAACTCCGCGTAATCGGAAAGCACGACGAAACCGTGCGCGAACCCGGGTGGAATCCACAGCATGCGGCGATTGGCAGCCGACAGCACGTAGCCAACGCTGCGCCCGAAGGTCGGCCGCGAGCGGCGCAGATCCACGGCAACGTCGAATACCTCGCCTTCGATTGCGCGCACGAGCTTTCCCTGCGCGTGCTCGATCTGGTAATGCAGGCCGCGCAGCACGCCCCGGCCGGAACGCGAGTGGTTGTCCTGCACGAAGTCGACGTCGATGCCGGCCGCGGCAAACGTGCGGCGATTCCAGCTCTCGAAGAAGTAGCCGCGATCGTCGCCGAATACGCGCGGCTCGATCAGCAGGACATCCGGCAGCGCAGTGGGCGTGATCTGCATGAGTGGCGCGTGACGATCAGCCGACACCTGGATCGCGCACGATCCCGAGCAGGTATTGACCGTAGCCGTTCTTCGCGAGCGCCGTGCCCAGCCGCTCGAGCGCGGCGGCATCGATATAACCCAGGCGGTACGCGATTTCCTCGGGGCAGGCGATCTTGAGTCCCTGCCGGCGCTCGATGATCTCGATGTATTGCGCCGCCTCGAGCAGCGACTCGTGCGTGCCGGTGTCCAGCCACGCCATGCCGCGCCCCAGAAGCTCGCACGAGAGGTCGTTCCACGCCAGATAGGCGCGGTTGACATCGGTGATCTCGAGTTCACCGCGCGCGGAGGATTTCAGGTCGCGCGCGACGTCGAGCACGCGATTGTCGTAGAAGTAGAGTCCCGTCACCGCATAGCGCGACTTCGGCTTCGCAGGCTTTTCCTCCAGCGACACGACGCGCCCGTCATGGGTGATCTCGGCCACGCCGTAGCGTTCGGGGTCCGCGACCGGATAGGCAAAGACCGTCGCGCCGCCGGGCCGCGCGTGCGCGCGCGCCAACTGCGTCTGCAGGTCGTGGCCGTAAAAGATGTTGTCGCCCAGCACCAGTGCGGAATCGTCGCGGCCGACGAAGTCGCGGCCGATGATGAACGCCTGCGCCAGGCCGTCCGGCGACGGTTGCACCGCGTAGCGGATGTTGAGCCCCCAGCGCGCGCCGTCGCCCAGCAACTGCGAAAAGCGCGGCGTATCCTCGGGCGTGGAAATGAGCAGGATGTCGCGGATGCCGGCCAACATGAGCGTGGACAGCGGGTAGTAGATCATCGGCTTGTCGTACACCGGCAGCAATTGCTTGGAGACGACCTGCGTCACCGGGTAGAGCCGCGTGCCGGAGCCGCCGGCGAGGATGATGCCTTTGCGCGTCATCGCTTAGCTCACGCCACCGCGTAATTGAGGTCGATCCACTTCTGGTAATCCTTGCTGGTCACGTCGTGCAGCCAGCCTGCGTTGTCGAGATACCAGCGCACCGTGCGGCGCATGCCGGTCGCGAAAGTCTCCGCCGGCGTCCACCCTGTTTCGCGCAGCAGCTTGGAGGGATCGATCGCATAGCGTCGGTCGTGGCCCGGGCGATCCTTGACGAACGTGACCTGCGCCGCATAGTCGCGGCCCGGCTGTGCCTGCGTCAACAGCGCACAGAGCGTGCGGACGACGTCGAGATTCTGCATCTCCGCATTGCCGCCGATGTTGTAGGTCTCGCCAGGGCGCCCGCGCTGCAGCACCGCGCGGATCGCCGCGCAGTGATCGCCGACGTACAGCCAGTCGCGCACGTTCTTGCCGTCACCATAGACCGGCAGAGCCTTGCCCGCGATCGCGTTGACGATCATCAGCGGGATCAGTTTCTCGGGGAACTGGCGCGGACCATAGTTGTTCGAGCAATTGGTGGTGAGCGTCGGCAGGCCGTAGGTATGGTGGTATGCGCGCACCAGGTGGTCGGCGGCGGCCTTCGACGCGGAATACGGACTGTTCGGCGCGTAGGGCGTCGTTTCGCTGAATGCCGGATCGTCCGCCGACAGCGAGCCGTAGACTTCGTCGGTGGAGACATGGACGAAGCGGAACGCCTCGCGCTCGCCGTCAGGTAGCGCCGCCCACCACGCGCGTGTCGCGTCGAGCAACCCGAAGGTGCCGACGACGTTGGTCGCGATGAACGCCGCTGGACCGTGGATGGACCGATCGACGTGCGTCTCGGCCGCGAAGTTGACGATGGCCCGCGGTCGATGCGTCGCCAGCAGCGATGCCACGAGCGCGCCGTCGCCGATGTCGCCGCGCACGAATTCGTGCCTCCGGTCGCCCGCGATTTCCGCCAGGTTGCCGAGGTTGCCCGCGTACGTGAGCAGGTCGAGGTTGACCACCGGCTCTCCCGTTGCGGCGAGCCAGTCGAGCACGAAATTGGCGCCGATGAAGCCGGCACCGCCGGTGACGAGGATCATGGGGGAATACGCTCGCGAAGGTCGTCGGCTTTGGCCATGGAATCGGGGAATGACTGCGCGATATTACCAGCGCACCCATGCCAGCACAGCCGAGGGAGGGTCAGCGGTAGTACCCGCGGTACCAGTCGACGAAGCGCGCCAGGCCGTCGGCCAGCGGCGTATGCGGCGCAAATCCGGTGGCCGCGCGCAGGCGGTCGATGGACGCGTACGTCGCGGGAACATCCCCCGCCTGCATCGGCTGGTAGTCGCGGATCGCGGGGCGCCCCAGCAGCTGCTCGAGCGTGGTGATGAACGTCTCCAGCTCGACCGCTTCGTGATTGCCGATGTTGTAGATCGCGTGCGGCGCTCCGCCGTCGTCGGGGACGGGCACACAATCCAGCGTGCGCGCGACGCCTTCGACGATGTCGTCGATGTACGTGTAGTCGCGGCGCATCCTGCCGTGATTGAACACACGGATCGGCGTGCCGGACAGGATGGCCTTGGTGAAGAGCATCGGCGACATGTCGGGCCGGCCCCAGGGCCCGTACACCGTGAAAAAGCGCAGGCCCGTCGCCGGCAGCTGGAACAGGTGGGCGTAGCTGTAGGCCATCAACTCGTTGGCGCGCTTGGTGGCTGCATACAGGCTGACCGGGTGGTCGACGCGCTGGTCCTCGGAAAACGGCAGCGCATGGTTGGCGCCGTACACCGACGAACTCGACGCATAGACAAGGTGCGCCACCCGCGCATGGCGGCATCCTTCCAGGATGTGGCCGAACGCGTCGATGTTGTTGCGCAGGTACGCCGCTGGATTTTCCAGCGAGTAGCGCACGCCCGGTTGCGCTGCCAGATGCACGACGTGCGTGAATCCGCCGTCGCGGAACAGGCGCGCGGTGGCGGCGGCATCGGCCAGGTCGACGTGCTGGAAGGCGAAGTCGGGTCGATCTGCCAGCGTGGCCAGCCGGGCCTCCTTCAGTGCGACGTCGTAGTACGGATCGAAATCGTCGACACCCACGACGCTCGCGCCGCGCGCCAGCAGCGCACGGGCGGTGGGCATGCCGATGAAGCCCGCGACGCCGGTGACCAGCACGCGCGAGCTCATGGCGCGCGCCCTTCGTCCTGCAGCGCACGCAACTTGGCGTACTTGAGGAAGCTCGCGAAGGCGCCGATGGCGATGTGGGCGAAGCCGGCGGCGCCGTCCAGGAAGCCCAATCGCAATACGTAGAAGCGCAGGAAGCGCGCGAGCGGCGAGAACATCAATCGTGCGACGCTCGCGCGTTCGCCGCGGGCGTGCATCGCCGCCGCCTGGACCGTCGTGTAGCGGTTTTGCTTGGCGATGTACGCGTCGATCGATTCGGCTGAGGCGTGCAGCAGGTCGCCGCGAAGTCGCGAGACCGGTCCGGCGGCGACAACGTTCTCGTGCACCAGGTCCGCCGACCAGTGCGCGTGCCGGCGATCGAACAGGCGCACGTTCCAGTCGGGGTAGCCTTCGCCGTGCGCCAGCCATTTGCCCAGGAATTTGTTGCGTCGCGCGATGGCATAGGCGCCCGCCGAGGGAGCGCCCGTGGCGAACAGCGCGACCATCGCATCCTTGAGCTCCGGCGTGACGCGCTCGTCCGCGTCCAGGCACAGCACCCAGTCGTGGCGCGCCTGCCCGACGGCGAAATCCTTCTGCGGGCCGAAGCCTTGCCACGGATGCGGGATCACGCGGGCGCCCAGGCGTGCGGCGAGCGCTGCGGTATCATCGCTGCTGCCCGAATCGACGACGATCGACTCCGCCGCAAACGCGGCGGATGCGAGACAGTCCGCGAGTTCGTGCGCGGCATCGCGCGTAATGACCACCAGCGACAGGGGAAGCGGTTCGGACATGCACCGGAAGAGGGCCGCGAAGGATTGCCGTCGATTTTACGTGGTTTGCGCGCCGCATTCGACGCATCTGCGCGTTTTCGCACGGCGGACACCATGAGCGCGAAGGGCCGCTCCCGAGCGCGAATTGCCTCGGAGCGCATAGCGCGCAGGGTGGTCCAATGAGCGCGAATTGCCTCGGAGCGCATAGCGCGCAGGGTGGTCCAATGAGCGCGAAGGGCCGCTCCCGAGCGCGAATCGCCTCGGAGCGCATGGCGCGCAGGGTGGTCCCATGAGCGGCGTCCTCGTCGTGCGGCCGTCGTCGCTGGGTGACGTCGTGTATGCGATGGCGCTGGTGTCCGACATCGCGACCCACCGCCCCGGCCTCCCTGTCGACTGGGTCGCCGAGGATGCATTCGTCGACCTGGTGCGCACCGACCCGCGGATCCGCCGCGTGGTCCCACTCGCACTGCGCCGCTGGCGACATGCACCACTCGCGCAAGCCACCTGGCGAGACATGGCGGCATTTCGCCGCGCACTGCGCGTGGAGCGCTACGACGCCATCCTCAACCTGCAGGAGCAGGTCAAGGGCGCGGTGGTGTCCTGGTTCGCGCAAGGCACGCGCCACGGCCTGGACCGCGCCAACATCCGCGAGCCCATCGCAACCCTCGTGGACCATGTCCACCATCCGGTATCGCGTGAGCTGCACATCGTCGATCGCTGCCGCGGGGTCGCTGCGGCCGCGCTGGGTTATTCCGCTGCGGGTCCGCCACGGTGGAACTTTGCCGTACCTCCGACCACGCCAGCGATGCCGGCCGGTCCCTATGCGCTGGCGTTTCACGCGACGAGTCGCACCGACAAGCAGTGGCCGGAGGCGCATTGGCGCGCGCTGGTCACGCACTTTGCGCGCGCGGGATTCGTCACGCTGCTGCCTTGGGGCAACGCAGACGAGGAAGCGCGCGGCCGTCGCATCGCCGACGGTTCGGAAGGCGCTGTCGTGCCGCCGCGGCAATCGCTGCCGGAACTGGCCACGCTCGCGCAACGCGCGGAAATTGTGGTGGGCGTGGACACCGGGTTGACGCACCTCGCGGCGGCGCTCGGCACGCCAACCGTGGCGATCTTCACCGCAACCGATCCGCGTCTCGCTGGCGTCAGTTGCGCCGGATCCCACGCGCGCGACGTGGGCGGCAATGGCGAGGTGCCCGCGCTGGCCGACATCGTCGAACACTGCGCGAATTTGTTGCGCCAGGCGCCACGCTGCTAGCGGCAGCCAATCCAATCGTGGCGCGCGCTCTCTATACCTTGCTCTGGTATGTGGCCTTGCCTCTGCTGCCCTTGCGGTTGTGGTGGCGCGGACGACGCGAGCCCGGCTATCGCGCGCGCATCGGCGAACGCTTTGGCCGCTATGCCAGCGACGTCCGGGCCATCGCGGGTGAGGTGATCTGGATCCATGCGGTGTCGCTGGGCGAGACGCGCGCTGCCGCGCCACTCATCGAGCGCATTGCGCGCGCATGGCCTGGCGCCAAGATCCTGCTTACCCACATGACGGCCACCGGCCGCGAAGCCGGCCGCGCGCTGTACGGCGATTCTGTGGTGCAGGCATGGCTGCCGTATGACGTGCCATTCGCGGTGCAATCGTTCCTCGCGCGCTTTCGTCCGCGCGCGGGCCTGCTGATGGAAACGGAGGTCTGGCCCAATCTTGTGGCGGCGTGTCGCGACGCGGGCATTCCATTGTTCCTGGTCAATGCACGCCTGTCGGAAAGATCGGCGTCGGGTTACCGGCGCTTCGACGCACTGACGCGGCCGATGTTCGCGGCGCTGTCCGGCGTGGCCGCGCAAACTACCGCCGACGCGGCGCGGCTTGACCGTGTCGGCGCGTCCGACGTGGTCGTCACCGGCAACCTCAAGTTCGACGTCGCAATGCCCGCGGAGTCGGCGGCGCTGGGATGCGAGTTGCGCGTGCGCGCAGGCGAGCGCCCGGTTTTTCTCGCGGCCTCGACGCGCGAAGGCGAGGAGGCGTTGCTGCTCGATGCTATCGCGCGAAAGCCATGGCCGAAGAACACGCTGACAGTGATCGTGCCGCGGCATCCACAACGCTTTGCCGCCGTCGCCGACCTGCTGCGCGCACGCGGCATTCCCTTTGCGCGGCGCAGTGAAAACCTGGCCGTACCGTCGGACATCGCGGTTGTGCTCGGTGATTCGCTGGGAGAGATGGGCGGCTACTGCGCGGCGGCGGACGTGGCCTTCGTCGGCGGCAGCCTGCTGCCGTTGGGAGGTCAGAACCTGATCGAGCCGATCGCCATGGGCACGCCAACACTGGTCGGCATGCATACCTTCAACTTTCAGGAAGCGACGGACAATGCCATCGCGGCGGGTGCCGCGCTGCGCGTCGCTGATGCCGATGCATTGGTGACGGAAGTTTCAGCGCTGCTCAACGATTCCACGCAGCGGATCCGGATGCACGACGCGGCGCTCGCCTTCCATGCGGCGCATCGCGGCGCCGCCGATCGCCTGTGGGCGTGGCTGGCGCCACGTTTGCCCACTAGCCGCTCAGTTAACCATCCAGACGGCGATTGAGGTCCGCGACGTCCCGCTCGTCGAGCGTGCCTACCGCGGCCTTGAGACGCAGCACCGCAAGCAGGTAGGAGAAGTACGCATTGGCCAGGTCGCGCCGGGCGGAGAACAGGTTCTGCCGCACGTTCAGCACGTCGAGGTTGGTACGGATGCCCACTTCCTGGCCAAGGATGTTCGACTGCAGCGCGACTTCCGCCGACTGTACCGCCTGCACATTGGCCTTGACCGAGGCGACGGCGCTGTTGACGCCCGAATAGCCGTCCTGCGCGTTGGTGATAGCGCTGCGCTTCGCGGTCTCCAGGTCCTGCCGCGCCTTGTCCTGCAGCGAAATCGACTCACGCACCCGTGAATTGACGAAGCCGCCGGTGTAGATGGGGATGTTGAGCTGCACGCCGACCAGCCCCTGCTGCGAATTGCTCCGGACACCGCTGCTCACGCCGCCGTTGCTGCCCTGCCCGCCGTAGCTCGCGACCAAGTCAAGCGTCGGATAGTGTCCGGCCTTGGCGCGATCGACTTCGAGCGTGGCGATTTCATAATTGGACTGCTGGAAGCGCACGTTCATGTTGCCGGTTACCGCGTTGTCGACCCAGTAGTCGAGGGTGTTCGGACTGGGTGGCTCCGGCTCGAAGCCGCGGCCGACGCGTTTGAGGGTCTTGGGAAAGTGCCCGATGATCGCGCGCAGCGCAGTGCGCCGCCGGTCGAGATCGTTCAACGCCTGGATTTCGGTGGCTACGATCTGGTCGTACTTCGCCTGCGCTTCATTCGTGTCCGTGATGGTCGATGTGCCGACCTCGAAATTGCGCTTGGCCTGCGCAAGCTGCTCCGCCACGGCGATTTTCTGTTGGGCGGTCAGCTCGACGTTGAATTCCGCCAGCAGCACATCGAAGTACGCGACGGACGTGCGCAGGATGAGGTCCTGCTGCGCGATGGCCAGCGTGTAGTCGGATTGCGAGACCTGCTGCTTGGCCTGGTCGTACAGCACGACGTTCTGGTAGCGATACAACGGCTGCGAGGCCGAGACCGTCAGGTTGTATTGGACGTAGCTGCGGTTGAAATCCAGGGTGGAATCGCTCGGCAGGTGAAAGTCGTAGTTGTTGAGGTTGGCAGCACCCGTCGCATTGACGTTGGGGAGCAGGCCCGAACGCGCCTGCGGCACCTTTTCCTGAGTGGCCTCCCAGCCGGCGCGGGCAGCGGCCAATTGCGGATCGCTCTTCTGTGCTTCGCGGTAGACCTGCATCAGGTCCTCGCCCGCGGCGCCGCCGGCGGCGAAAGTCGCGGCGAGCGCCAATTGCAGGAGCACGAGGCGGCGGGGAAGGTAAAGCGGCATTCTCATTTGGCGGTCCGGGTTCGATTCAAGCGCGACACGCGTCGCGCGGTGGGTGTGGAAAATTGCGTGACAGGGTGATTTCGTGGTCCGACGAATTTCAGTAACGCGGCATCGTGGGATCGACGTCGACGGCCCAGGCCTCGACGCCTCCGCTCAGGTTGTGCACCTTCGGATGGCCATTGCCCGCGAGCCACATCGCCGCCTGCTGGCTGCGGCCGCCGTGATGGCACACCAGGACCACGTCACGATCCTGCGGGAGCTCGTCATGGCGCGCCGGAATCTGCCCCAGCGGAAGCGCCAACGAACCATCGATGTGGCACCGCTCGAACTCCCACGGCTCGCGCACGTCGACGAGCACGGGCGCAGGTCGCGATGCATCGGCGCGCCACGCCACCAGTTCCACCGGTGAAATTTGCTTGATCAACGCAGGTCTCTGCTCAGTTCCAAGCTCGGTTCTCAAAACTGGAAGCGTTCGGGCGTGGCCGCGTTGAACAGCGGCACAACCACGGTTTCGAAAAGGTCGGTGGTGACACGCACGCCCGGCGCCGTCCAGTTGACGAGCCGCGCCGTCATGGCCGGTGCGTCGCCGACGATTGCGAAGACGCGGCCCCCCGGCTTCAACTGACGGAAAAAATTCTCGGGGAGCAGCGGCGTCGAACCGGTGAGCACGATCGCATCGAATTGCTCGTTACCCCAGCCGCGAGCGCCGTCGCCCACTTCGCAGCGGACATTGGACATCCCCATGCGGGCGAGTCGCGCCGTCGCGGTCGACGCCATGCCCGGGTCGATCTCGATGGAAGTGATGAGGCCCGCACGGCGGCCGAGCAGCGCGGTGAAATATCCACTGCCGGTGCCGATTTCCAGGACCGACTCGCGCTGCTTCAGCTCCAGCGCCTGCAGCACCCGTGCCTCGATCTTCGGCGACCACATGCGTTGGCCGTTCGGCAGCGGCAGCTCGAGGTCGGCAAAGGCCAGCGTACGGTAGGCGGGCGGCACGAAGTCCTCGCGCTTCACCGTGAACAGCAGGTCGAGGATGTCCTGGTCCAGCACGTCCCACGTGCGGACCTGCTGCTCCACCATGTTGAATCGTGCCTGTTCGTAATCCATCGCTTGGCTTGTCATTCGGGCGTGGGTTGCTCAGGAGTCGTGCTGACGATGTCGCCAACCGGCATCGGTGCGCCAACTGACTCGCGGTCAGTTATTATGCGGCAGCGCATTGTCTCACGTCAATCTGCCCTGGAATCCGCCGTCGTACCGGCCTGCGGCATCGCCATTCCCTGCCCCTTCATCGCGTCAAGCCGCCGCGCCTTCCGGGCACGGCGCCACTCCGTGAAGCGGTCGAGGTAGGTGTACAGGACCGGCACCACGACCAGCGTAAGAAGCGTGGACGTGATGACGCCGCCAATGATCGCGCGCCCCATCGGCGCCTGGCTTTCCCCGCCCTCGCCCAATCCCAGGGCAAGCGGCGTCATGCCGCCGATCATCGCCGCCGTGGTCATCAGGATCGGCCGCAGCCGCACCTGGCCTGCCAGCAACAGCGAATCGTGCAGGCTGGCACCACCGCGGCGCGAGCGATTGGCGAAATCCACCAGCAGGATGCCGTTCTTGGTGACGAGGCCCATCAGCATGACGAAGCCGATCATCGAGAACATGTTGAGGGTCGTTCCCGTCAACAGCAGCGCCAGGAAAACGCCGATCAGCGTGAACGGCAGCGACACCATGATCACGATGGGCTGCGTGAAGCTCGCGAACTGCGACGCCAGGATCAGGTAGATGAAGACCACCGCGAGGCCGACCGCGGCGAGCAGCGCCGCGAACGACTCCTGCATCATCTGCGCCTGGCCGCCGACGTCGAAGCGGTAACCCGCGGGCAACACCGTTTCCTTGAGGATCTTCTGCACGTCCGAGTTGACGTCACCGGACGGGCGTCCTTCCGCATTGGCATAGAGTGCGACGCGGCGCTGCAACTCCTGCCGCTTGATGATCTGCGGCGAGGTCGTCTCGACAATCTCGGCGACCTGGCGCAGCGGAACCATCCGCGTTTCGCCGTCCGGGCCCTTCTTGCCGGTGGACAGGTACAGGTTGCCCAGGTCAGCGGAAAGCCGGCGGCTGTCCTTCGGCAACTGCACGTTCACCTCGTAATTGTTGCCGTCCGGTGCGAGCCAGTAGCTCACGGTGTCGCCGGCAAGCAGCGGCCGCACCGTCGCGCCCACCTGCTGCACGTTGATCCCAAGATCGGCCGCGGCATCGTTGTTCAAATGGATGGCCAGCGCCGGCGCAGCCGCCTTTTCCGATGTTTCCATGTCCGCGATGCCTGGCACCTTGCCGACCTTCACCGCGAATTCGTTGATCAGCATCGTGAGCGTGGCCGGGTCCGGGCCGAGCAGGTTGACCCATACCGCGCGGTCGAAGCCGAATGCGCCCTCGATGCCCGGGATCGACTTCAACTCGCTGCGAATGGCCTTTTCGATGTCCTTCTGCGAACGCGAGCGCTGGTCGCGGTCGACCAGCTTCAAATTGACGCGGGCGTAGTTGCGTCCTTCTTCCGTGCCCACGTTCGTCATCCGGAGTTCGATTTCCGGAATTTTTTCCAGCACGGCCTCGACCTGCCGCACTTTGTTGTCGGAGTGATCGAGGCTCGACCCCACCGGCGTATTGAGCCGCAGCGAAATGAAGCTCTGGTCGGTATCCGGGATGAATTCGGTACCCACCAGCGGCAGCACCGCGAAACTGGCGAGGAAGCTCAGCAGCGCCAGCCACAGCACGATGCCCCGGTTGGAAATGGTTGCCCAACGCGGCTTCAACATTCGCCAATCGAGATGGCGAAGTGCCCGCCAGACCCCGAACGCCGGAACGTAGACACGCCGCTTGGCGGGCAGCAGCGCCCACTCGAGGATCGACCCGTAGAGCCGGTGCATCCATTCGATGAAATGCTCAACCTTGTCCATGAAGCGGCCGAGCCATGGCAGCCGCTTGAAGCGCGAACCCGGCGGGTCGTGCCACACGGAGGACAGCATCGGGTCGAGCGTGAAGCTGACGAACAGCGACACCAGCACCGCCACCGACACGGTGACGCCGAACTGGAAGAAGAACTTGCCGACGATGCCGCTCATGAACGCGATGGGCACGAACACGGCGACGATCGCGAACGTGGTAGCCATCACCGCGAGGCCGATTTCATCCGTACCTTCGCGGGCGGCCGTCATGTGGTCCTTGCCCAACCCCAGGTGGCGGACGATGTTCTCGCGCACCACGATGGCGTCATCGATGAGAAGTCCGATGCAAAGCGAGAGCGCCATGAGCGTCAGGTTGTTGAGCGTGAAGCCGAATCCATACAGCGCAATGAATGTCGCGATGACGGAGATGGGCAGCGTCAGGCCGGTGATGATCGTGCTGCGCCAGCTGTGCAGGAACAGGAAGACGATGAACACCGTCAGCACCGCGCCCTCGACGATCGTCATCTTCACGCGATCGACGCCCTTCTCGATCTGGTCGGCGCTGGAATTGACAATCTTCAGCTCGACATCCGCCGGCAGGCGCTTCTTGAGCGCCGCGACGGCGGCCGTCACGCCATGGCCGGTGTCGACGATATTGGCGTCCTGCGCCTTCTGCAGGTCGAGCGTGATCGCCGGGCGACCGTTGATGCGGGAGATGGAGTCAGGTTCCTTTTCGCCATCGATCACATCGGCGATCTGGCTCAAGTACACCGGCGCATTGCCCTGCATCGCGACGATGATCCGGCCGAACTGCGCCGGGTCCTTGATCTTGCCCTCGACGCGGACGATGGAGTCGCTCTGGCCGCGCGTGATGCGGCCGGCGGGGACGTCCTGGTTGGCGGCGCGGATCGCTGCGGCGACCTGGTCGACGCTGATGCCCAGCGCGCTCAGCGCGGTCGGCTTGATCTGCACCAGGATCTGCCGCGTGATACGGCCATTGACGTCGATGCGCGCCACACCCGGCACGTTTTCCAGGCCCTTGACGATCGTCTGGTCCGTCAGCGACGAGAGTTCGCGCAGGTCCATCGTCGGCGACAGCACCGCCAGCGAGACCACAGGCTGCGTGTTTTCCTGGTCGGCGCGAAGCACGAGCGGCTCTTTCACATCGCGCGGGAAACCGGAGCGCACCTGCGAGATCTTGTCGCGGACGTCCTGCATGGCCTTGGTCATGTCGGTCGACATGCGGAATTCGGCGAAGACCTGGCTCTGTCCTTCGCGCGAATTGGAGCGGATGAGACTTGCCCCCGACACCGTGTTGATCGCGTATTCCAACGGCTTGGTCACGTCGGTCTCGACGACCTCCGGATTGGCGCCGGGATATTGCGTCAGTACCAGGACGAAGGGCAGCGATACATCCGGCATCTGCTCGATGCGCAGCCGGTTGTAGGCGAACAGACCCAGCACGGAGATGCCGACCATCACCATGGTCGCGAACACCGGGTTGTTGATCGAGACGCGGGTAATCCACATGGCTAGTTACTCCAGTCGCCGTGCCGCACTTGGCGGTCAGCTTGCCTTCTTGGGTGCAGCGTCAGCGGCGCGAACCAATGCGGGCGCGCCTTCCTTCAGATTGTCGAACTTCGAGGCCAGCACGGGCAGGTTGGGCGACAGCTCGGTCTTGAGCTCGACGCGTCCGGCGTCGTCGTCACGCCGTCCGACCAGCACCGTCTTCTTGGCCAGCTTGCCGTCCTGGATCGTCCAGACATAGGACACGCCGGCTTCCGTGCGGACGGCGTTGGCAGGAAGCGTGGGCACCGGCGCGCTGGCGGCCAACGCGATGCGGCCGGTGGCGAACATGCCGCCACGCAGCGCCTGCGCCGCATTGGGGATGCCCACGAACACCAGGATGGCGCGCGTTCCCGCTTCGGTGGACGGATTGATCCGGTCGATGCGGCCGGTGAACTTGCGGTCCGTGAAGCCGTCGACGGTGAGGTCCACGGTCATGCCGGGCTTCAACTCCGGAATGTCCCCGGACGGCACCAGCGCCTGCAGCTCCACGTCTGTCAGGTCGACGACCGTGACCAACGGCGAATCGAAAGCGACCTTTTCACCCTGCTGCACGTGGCGCTTGGCAACGATGCCGGAAAACGGGGCGATTGCCACCGAATCCTTGAGCGCATTCTGCGCAACCCGCAACTGGGCCTGGGCGGCCTGCAGATTGCCCTTGGCGACTTCCAGCGAAGATTCGGCGTTGTCGGAGGCGTTTTGCGAGATGAAGTTCTGTTTGAGCAGCTTCTGGTTCATCGTGTTGGTCTTTTCGGCCAACGCCATCTGCGCCTTGGCCGATTGCACCTGGCCCTGCCGCTCAAGAATGCGCGCGTCGAGGTCGGCCGTATCCACGCGGACCAGGATCTGCCCGGCCTGCACGGCATCGCCTTCGCGCACCGTCAGCTGGCGCACGTCGCCTGAGACCTTGGCCTTGACCGTGGCCTGCCTGACCGGTTGCATCGTGCCCGAGACCGGCAGCCAGCGCGGCATCGCCTTGGGCGAAACCGTAGCCAGTTCGGCCGCGCCGAACTCGAGCGTGGTCACCGCGGGCTTGGCGTCTCCGCCGTCACCGCCTTTCTTGGACGCACGCAAGGCGACCGCTCCCGCCAGGCCACCAATCAGCAACACCACCACCAGCGCACCGATTACCCGGCGCCGCGTCAACCGCAATCCCATGACTTCTCCCCATCCACGCCGTTGTTCAAGGCGATCGGCCGGTCCAGGCGCCATTCGTGCCCTCGCCCTCGGTGCCCACCGTCAGTTTTCACCCACAGTTTCCATGTTCAGTGCCCACAATCCGCTTGTTGGATGCGGCAGGTCACCCGTTTGGATTCCTCAAGGTCGCATTGTCCTTGTCCGGACGTGCCGGAGGCAACGGCATCGCGACGAAGTGCGGCGGGACGCGACGGACTGCCCGTCGGGCCGCGGAAGGGTAAGCAGGGTCAGACTCGACTTTCCCTGACCGAGGGGCCCTTCTCCGCAGCCACCGGCAAAGTCGAGTCGAATCCTCGCTACCTGCGTTGACACCCGGAGCCCGAAGGCGAATAATATTCTGTTATCTCAATCAACTCGAATTTCATACGTCGTCGGTTCCCAGGCAACTCAAGGGGTCGGACGACCATCAATTCATCGTTTCGGAGGAAGTACCCATGACCTTATCCAAGAAGCTCGGCCTGACCCTGCTCGCGGCCGCGCTCGCCACCGCCTACGGTTGCGGCAAGGAAGATACCAAGAAGGCCGATGCCCCCAAGGCGGCGGTCGAAGACGTCCTGGTCGTGAAGATCGGCCATGCCGGTCCGCTGACGGGCGGCATCGCCCACCTGGGCAAGGACGACGAAAATGGCGCCCGCCTGGCGGTCGACGAAGCCACCGCCCGCAAGATCAAGATCGGCGGCAAGACGGTCAAGTTCGAGCTGATGAGCGAAGACGACCAGGCCGACCCGAAAATGGGCCCGACCATCGCGCAGAAATTCGCCGATGCCAAGGTTGCCGGCGTCGCCGGTCACCTGAATTCCGGCGTAACGATTCCCGCGTCGGCGGTCTACAACCAGGCCGGCATCCCGGTGATCTCGGGCTCGGCAACGAACCCCAAGCTCACCGAACAAGGCTTCAAGAACGTGTTCCGCACGGTCGGCCGCGATGACCAGCAAGGTCCCGCCATTGCGCAGTACCTGGCCAACATGAAGGTCAAGAAGGTCGCCATCGCCGACGACGCCACCGCGTACGGCGAAGGCCTCGCGAACGAAGTCGAGAAGACGCTGAAGGCAGCCGGCGTGCAGATCGTGGCGCGTGAAAAGGCCACGGACAAGACGACCGACTTCAAGGCGATCCTGACCAAGATGAAGGGCAAGGCGCCGGACGCCGTGTTCTACGGCGGCATGGACGCCACGGGCGGCCCGATGATCAAGCAGGCGCGGGAACTCGGCATCAAGTCGGTGTTCAGCTTCGGCGACGGCGCGTGCACGGACGAAATGGCCAAACTGGCCGGCACCGCCGCCGAAGGCCTCATCTGCTCGCAGGCGGGCCTGCCGGCTTCGGCGGCAAGCGCGCAATTCAACGACGCGTTCAAGGCCAAGTATGGCGAAGTGAAGCAATACGCGCCGTTCTTCTACGACGCCGTCGGACTGATGATCGCGGCAATGCAGAAGGCCGATTCGACCGACCCGGCCAAGTACCTGCCGGAACTCCAGAAGATCAGCTACAAAGGCGCAACGGGTCTGATCGAGTTCGACGAAAAGGGCGATCGCAAGAATGCCGAAATCACGATCTTCACGCTGAAGGATGGCAAGGTCACGCCGGTTGGCGTGGTCAAGGCCGGCAAGGCGTCTTCGTTCGAAGACTTCATGAAGGCATCGATGGCGGCGGCTCCGGCCGCAGCGGCAGCTCCCGCCGCAGCACCGGCGATGGCTCCGGCCGAAGCGCCGAAGAAGTAATCGCGCGCCACTCCGGCTGTACCAGAACGGCGTCCCTCGGGGCGCCGTTTTGTTTTCGTCGCGTAATTCGGTGCGACCGCCATTCCACTCCCGCGGCAGCCAGGGCCGCCCCGGCGTTCGGAGGTCGCAAACGCCGGCTAAGCGGGTTCCCGGCGCGGCTACGCTCGTCAACACAAGACTTCGCTTGTCGCGCCACCCGCGACGGCCGACGCGACCTAAGGGCCTTCGCGTAATGCCGACACTTGCGCCGTTGCGTCGCGCCCCGCGAATGCGCACCGGAGCCCAACCGCTGCAATGACGCTCGCACCACGGTCGCGCCACACAGCGCGGGGCGGGCCGTCCGATCACGGGCGAATCTGGAGCCGTCGGCGCGGTGCGTGCGGCGTGGCAAGCGAAGTCTTGGGTTGACGAGCGAAGCCACGCCCAAACACGCACCTAACCGACTGCCTGGCGACAGCTGAGCACGGAGCGGATGGCCTGCCCCGTGGCATTACGCCTGTCCCGCGACATGACGCTTGCTCCGGTTCGCGAGTTCGGCCCACAATCGCGGGCGTAACGACAGACCGTCAGAGGGTTTCTGGATATCTTCCTGCAGCAGTTGGTCAACGGCCTGACGCTCGGCAGCGTGTACGCGATCGTCGCGTTGGGCTACACGATGGTCTACGGCATCATCCAGCTCATCAACTTCGCGCACGGCGAGGTCGTGATGATCGGCGCGATGGTCGCCTATTCCGTGATCGTGGTGCTCACCGGCGCCAACACCGGCATGCCGCCGCTCTTCATCGTGCTGCTCGGCCTGCTGGCCGCGATTCCCGCCTGCATGGGCGTCGGCTACACGCTGGAGCGCGTTGCGTATCGACCGCTGCGCAAGGCGCCACGCCTCGCGCCTCTGATCACCGCGATCGGCCTGTCGATCATCCTGCAGCACCTGGCGCTGATCATCTGGAGCCGCAATCCGCTGCCGTATCCGCAGATCATCAAGACCATTCCATATCACATCACGTCCACGCCCGACGGCGCGACGATCACCAACGTGCAGGTCGCGATCATCGTCGGGTCGCTGGCGATGATGGGGGGCCTTCTGTTGCTGGTCTACAAGACCAAGCTCGGCGTCGCGATGCGCGCCACCGCGCAAAACCAGCAGGTCGCGGGACTGATGGGCATCGACATCAACCGGGTGATTTCGCTGACGTTCGTGATCGGCGCGGCACTGGGCGCGGTGGCGGGCGTCATGGTCGGCAGCTACTACGGCATCGCGCATTACCAGATGGGCTTCATCCTGGGCCTCAAGGCGTTTTCCGCGGCGGTGCTGGGCGGCATCGGCAATCTTGCCGGCGCCATGCTGGGCGGACTGCTGCTCGGCATCATCGAGGCGTTGGGCGCCGGTTATGTCGGCGATCTCACCAACCTGAGCAACCTGTCCGACTGGTCCGATGCGCTCGCGCAGCGTTGCGTGTCCGACCCCAATCTCACGCTGTTCGGGTCCAACTACCAGGACGTGTTCGCGTTCCTGGTGCTGATCGCGGTGCTGATCTTCCGTCCATCGGGCCTGCTCGGCGAACGCGTTTCGGATCGCGCCTGACGCCGTGCGCAATTTTTTCGATACCCGCCGCAATCCGACGCTCGCGTGGGCGGGCATCGTTCTCGTTGGTGCAACGCTACTTGTGCTGCCCTTCGTGCTGGCTTCCGCCGGCACGTTCTGGGTGCGGATCACGAACCAGGCAATTCTCTATTGCTTCCTGGCGCTGGGGCTCAACATCGTGGTCGGCTTTGCCGGGCTGCTCGACCTGGGCTACATCGCGTTCTATGCGGTGGGCGCCTACGTCTACGCGCTGCTCGCGAGTCCGCACTTCAACCTGCACCTGCCGTTCTGGATCATCCTGCCGATGGGCGCGGCCGTCGCGTGCCTGTTCGGCGTATTGCTGGGCGCGCCGACGCTGAAACTACGCGGCGATTACCTGGCCATCGTCACGCTGGGCTTCGGCGAGATCATCCGCATCTTCCTCAACAACCTGTCGCAGCCGGTCAACATCACGAACGGGCCGCAGGGCCTGTACATGATCGACCCGTTCCGCCTGGGCAGTTTCAATTTCGCGCAGCGCGAGACCATCCTCGGGCTCGACTTCAGCGGACCGGTCAAGTACTACTATTTCTTCCTGGCCGCGCTCCTCGCGGTGATCGTCATCAACATGCGGCTGCAGGATTCGCGCATCGGCCGCGCCTGGGAGGCCATTCGCGAAGACGAGGTTGCAGCGCGCGCGATGGGCATCAACACGCGCAACATCAAGCTCCTCGCATTCGCGATGGGCGCGTCGTTCGGCGGCATCGCGGGCGGCATGTTCGCCGCCGTCCAGGGATTCATCAGCCCGGAGTCGTTCATCCTGGTCGAGTCGGTGATGGTGCTGGCGATGGTCGTGCTGGGGGGCATGGGCAACATCTGGGGCGTGGTGCTGGGCGCCGTGTTGCTGTCGTTCGTGCCGGAGCTCCTGCGCGAGTGGGTCGGTCCCGCGCAGACGGCGCTGTTCGGCAAGATGCTCATCGAGCCCGAGGTGATCCGCATGCTGCTGTTCGGGCTCGCGCTGGTGCTGATGATGCTGTTCCGGCCCGCGGGCATCCTTCCTTCCGCGTTGCGCAAGCGCGAGCTCGAAGGTGTGAAGACATGAGCTCGACAGCACAAAATCCGTTGGCGCTGCTCACGGCCAAGGGCATCGAAAAGCGCTTTGGCGGCGTGCAGGCGCTGTCCGACGTCGCCTTCACGATCAATCATGGCGAGATCTATGGGCTGATCGGCCCGAACGGCGCGGGCAAGACGTCGCTGTTCAACGTGCTGACCGGCATCTACGTCCCGGATGGCGGCGAATTCGTGTTCGACGGCGAGCCGCTGAATGGATTGAAGCCGAACGACGTGGCCGCGCGCGGCATCGCGCGCACGTTCCAGAACATCCGGCTCTTTGCCAATCTTTCCGCACTCGAAAACGTGATGATCGGCCGCCACGTGCGCACTCACGCCGGCGTCTGGGGCGCAATTTCCCGCAACGGTGGCACGCGCGCGGAGGAAGCGGCAATTCACAAGCGCGCCTATGAACTGCTCGAATACGTCGGCGTTGAAAAGCGCGCCCACCACTTGGCCAAGCATCTGGCCTACGGTGACCAACGTCGTCTGGAAATTGCGCGCGCTCTTGCCACGGAGCCGAAGCTGCTGGCCCTCGACGAACCTGCAGCGGGAATGAACGCGACGGAAACGGCATCGCTCAAGAACCTGCTCGCCGGGATCCGTCGCGACGGCACGACGATCCTGCTGATCGAGCACGACATGAAGCTGGTGATGACCGTGTGTGATCGCGTGCTGGTGCTGGACTACGGCAAGAAAATTGCGGAAGGCACCGCGAGCGCGGTGCAGAACGATCCGAAAGTCATCGCGGCCTACCTGGGCGGCGAAGTCACGCTGAACCTGAAGGGCACGGCGTGAGCGGCGAGAGGGGCCCCGTGAGCGGCAGCCCGCAGCCCCTGCTCGAACTTTCGAAGCTGGAGGTCGCGTACGGCGGCATTCACGCTGTCAAAGGCATCAACCTCGAAATCGGCGAAGGCGAACTCGTCTGCCTGATCGGCGCCAACGGCGCGGGCAAGACGACGACGCTCAAAGGCATTTGCGGACTGCTTCCGGTCAAGGCCGGGAAAATTTTCTACGGCGGCGACGACATCACCGGCAAGCCCGCGTTCCAGCTCGTGCGCCGCGGACTGGCGATGGTGCCCGAAGGCCGCGGCGTCTTCGGTGCGCTGACCATCGAGGAGAACCTGGCGATGGGCGCGTACATCCGCAACGACACGGCAGGCATCAAGTCCGATGTCGAGCGCGTCTACCACCTGTTTCCGCGCCTGAAGGAACGCCGCCGGCAGACCGCGGGGACGATGTCCGGCGGCGAGCAGCAGATGCTGGCGATGGGTCGCGCGATGATGTCGCGTCCGAAGATGCTTCTGCTCGACGAGCCGTCGATGGGTCTGGCTCCGCTGATGGTGCAGAAGGTCTTCGAGACCATCGTCACGATCTCGGGCGAAGGCGTGACGATCCTGCTGATCGAGCAGAACGCGAAGCTCGCGCTGGAAGTGAGCCGGCGCGGCTACGTGATGGAGTCCGGCGAAATCACCTTGTCCGGCGAAGCGTCGTCGCTGCTGCACGATCCCAAGGTGCGCGAAGCGTACCTGGGCGAAACCGCGTAGCTGCACGTCTTTGGAATTAGTTGCCTAGTTCCGGCCGCGAATCGAGAGGCGTTCCCGCGCTGCGCGCGCTGGCGTGGTACGCCGAGGCGATGCGCCTGTGGAAGCGCGGACCGGCCGTCTTCGCCGTGCTGGCATTCCTGACACTGGTGGTCAGCATCGCGTTCGAGCCGGTGCCGATACTGGGCTTCATTGCGTCGAACATCATTGCGCCGCTGCTGGCCACCAGCTTGCTCTACGCGAGCCTCGCTGCCGACCGCGGCGACCGGCCTCGCTTGAAGCATGTCATCGCACCGTTCGCCGCGCCGGCACGCGCACAGTGGACGATCGTAGTCGCCGGCCTGTTCGCGTTTGCCGCAGAGGCCTGGACGGCGTGGCAGCTCGCCGACGCCAACCTGTTGCTGCCCGCGCGCGATTCGGCAAGCCTCTCGATCCGCGTCATCGTGGCGATCTACGTTGCGGGCATCGTCACCTCGCTGCCGCTTACCTTCGTCCCGTTCGCCGCATTGTTCGATGGCGAGGGCCTGCGTTCCGCTTTCGCCATCTCCGCGCGCGCGTTTTCGCGCAACGTGCCCGCGCTGGCGCTCTACGCCGGCATTTCTCTTTCGCTTCTGCTGATGGGCCTGGCGACGATGGGCGTCGGGCTGGTGCTGGTGCTGCCGTGGATTGCCGCGGCATCGTATGCGGCGTGGAAGGATATCTTCGGGCTCAGTCCGTAGCGCGCGATTCGAAAGTGCCAAGCGCCGCATCGACCTGGGCGTCCGTCACCGCCACATCGGTGACGCGCGCCAGCGGCGGCCCGCGCCGGCACCAGTCGACAAAGCGATCGACGGCTTCACGCGGCCCTTGCACCAGCGCCTCGACGCTGCCGTCGCGCCGATTGCGCACCCAACCCTGCACGTCGCATTCGAAGGCGGCCTGCACGGCCGAATCGCGATAGCCGACACCTTGCACGCGGCCGCGGATCGCGAGCCGCCGCGCTTCGTGGGTCACCTGGAACGCAGCCACGCGAACAGCGCGGCGACGGACTTGCCGTCGGTGAAATCACCCTGGTCGAACGCGGCGAGCAATTCAGCTTCGGTCAGCAGCACGACGTCGAGGAACTCGCCGTCGTCGAGCTGCGCGCCGACGTGCGTGAGCTGCGTGGCCTCGTACATTTCGATGGCCTCGGTCGAGTACCCGATTTCCGGATGCACGGTGCCCAGGTGCCGCCACGATTCCGCGACGTAGCCGGCCTCTTCACGCAGTTCGCGTTGCGCGGTGGCCAGCGGCGCTTCGTCGGGATCGATTTTGCCGGCCGGAAATTCCAGCATCACGCGACCGACCGGATAGCGGAACTGACGTTCCATGACCAGGCGGCCGTCAGGTGCCACGGGCACGATCAGCACCGCGCCGGGATGCACGACGTACTCGCGCGTGCCAAGTCCGCCACTCGGCAGGCGCACGGTATCGCGCCGCACGTGCAGCATGGCGCCGTCGAACACGTGCTCGGAGGCGAGCAGCGTTTCGACCAGATGCGAGTCGTCATCCTTGGCCAGGGACCCAGTCCTTCGCGATCAGGAAGTCAGAGTACAGCGCGGCCTCGGGCGTGCCGGGCGCGGGCTGCCAATCGTAGCGCCACAGGGCCAGTGGCGGCATCGACATCAGGATGGCCTCGGTGCGGCCGTTCGACTGCAGCCCGAACAGCGTGCCGCGATCCCACACCAGGTTGAACTCGGCGTAGCGGCCACGGCGATAGAGCTGGAAGTCGCGTTCGCGCTCGCCTGAGGCCGTGTCCTTGCGCCGTTCGAGTATCGGCCCATAGGCGGCGAGAAAATGGTCGCC
>JANMCH010000007.1:0-32424 GCA_031361045.1 Betaproteobacteria bacterium
GAGCGCAAACCAGCCGTCGATGACCGCACCCTGGAAATCCTTGCTCTTCTCGATGCCGCCCATCAGGTTGCGCGGTGAGTGGCAATCGCTGCAATGCCCGAAGCCTTCGACCAGGTAGGCGCCGCGATTCCACGCGACCGACTTGGCCGGATTGGACTTGAACGTCCCCTCATTGAAATAGAGCTCGCGCCATGCGGCCATCGACCAGCGCTGGTCGAACGGAAAATACAGGTGATTGACGGTCACCTTGTTGACGACGGGCTTGACCGTGCGCAGGTACGCGAAGATGGCATCGATGTCCGCACGCGTCGCGCGCGTGTAGAAATCGTAGGGCATCGTCGGATACATATCCTGCCCGTGTTTGTTGACGCCGTCGTGCAGCGCGCGATAGAAGTCCGCGCCGGACCAGCGGCCAATGCCGGTATCGGGGTCGGGCGTGATGTTCGGCGACAGCATGTAGCCGAATGGCGTGTCGAGGCGCAGTCCACCGGCAAACGCTGCTCCACCGTTTGCCGTGTGGCAGGAAACGCAGTCGCCGGCGCGCGCAAGGTATTCGCCACGCTGCACCTGCGTTGGTTGCGCGCCCGCGGGCGCGGCTACCGCCACCGCGGCAAGCGCCAGCGCAACGATGCAGGTGAAACGGTTCGATGCGCGGGACAATCCATGGTGGGTCACGACACTTCTCCTCGATTTCACGGAAGTCTACCCGGACATTGACGCTCGGCGCTGTTAGGCTATGTATTTTGCCCCGGACCTGTCGTCCCTCCCGTCCCGTGAACGACTCCGACTCCCTTCCGCACACGACGGCCACCGATCCTGCCGAGGCCGAGGCGATGCGCGCGGCAATTCTCGGCAAGCTCACCTACATGGTGGGCAAGGACCGCGCGCACGCGCTCGACCATGACTGGTTCATGGCCACAGCACTCGCGGTGCGCGACCGCATCGTCGATCACTGGCTCGATTCGGCACGGGTCACCAATCGCGCTGGGGGCAAGCGCGTCTACTATTTTTCACTGGAATTCCTGATCGGCCGCCTGCTGGCCGACGCCATGTCGAACCTGGGACTCACGGCGACCGTACGCGAGGCCCTCGACGTACTCGGCGTCGACCTCGACCGCCTGTGCCGGCTCGAGCCGGACGCCGCCCTCGGCAACGGCGGCTTGGGCCGTCTCGCGGCGTGCTACATGGAGAGCATGGCCTCGCTCGGCATTCCTGCGCACGGGTATGGCATCCGCTACGACCACGGCATCTTCCGGCAGGTGATCAACGATGGCTGGCAGCATGAGCTGCCGGAGGAGTGGCTCGCGTTCGGCAATCCGTGGGAGTTCGAGCGGCCCGGCGTCACGTATACGGTGGGCTTTGGCGGGCACGTCGAGGAAGTCGTCCACCGCGATGGCAGCGCCGGACGCGTATGGATCCCGACGGAATCGGTCCTGGCGGTGGCATTCGATACACCGATCACCGGATGGCGCGGCCAGCACGTGAACTCGCTGCGGTTGTGGTCGGCGCGCGCGGCCGATCCGATTTCGTTGCAGGAATTCAACCGTGGCGATCACGTCGGCGCGCTGGCGGACCGCGTGCGCCTGGAGGCCATCTCGCGCGTCCTCTATCCGAGCGACGATACGCCGGCGGGTGAGGACCTGCGCCTGCGCCAGGAATATTTCTTTGCCTCCGCGTCGCTGCAGGACCTGGTGCGCCGGCACAAGCAGCAGCATGGCGAACTGTCGTCGCTGCCGGACCACGTCGTCATCCAGTTGAACGACACGCATCCGGCCATCGCCGTTCCCGAGCTGATGCGATTGCTGGTCGACGAACACGGCATGCCGTGGGATCTCGCGTGGTCGATCACCACGGCCGTGTTCAACTACACCAACCACACGTTGCTACCGGAGGCACTCGAGACCTGGGACGTGCCGCTGCTGGAAAAAATGCTGCCGCGTCACATGGAGTTCATCCGTGAGATCAATGCGCGGCATCTCGATGCGCAGCGCGCCGCCGGACGCGACGACCACGACTTCCTCGCTTCGGTGTCGCTGGTCGGCGAATTCCCCGGCCAGCACGTGAAGATGGGCCACCTCGCGTTCGTGGGTTCGCGCCGCGTCAACGGGGTGTCGGCGCTGCACACCGAGCTGATGCGGCGCACGGTCTTTCGCGACCTGCACTCGCTGTATCCCGAACGCATCGTCAACAAGACCAACGGCGTCACTTTCCGGCGCTGGCTGCACCAGGCGAATCCCGGGCTGACACGGCTGATCGTCGACGCGATCGGGCCGCGCGTGCTGGATGATGCCAATGCGCTCGAGGCGCTGGCGCCCATGGCGCAGGATGCCACGCTGCGCGAACGCTTCGCCGCGATGCGCCGCGCGAACAAGGTGGCGCTCGCACGCGTGATCGTCGAGCGCCTGGGCGTGAGCGTGGATCCGGATGCGCTGTTCGACGTCCACATCAAGCGCATCCACGAATACAAGCGGCAGTTGCTCAACATCCTCGAAACGATTGCGCTGTACGAGGCAATTCGCGCGGATCCGGGGCGCAACTGGGTGCCGCGCGTGAAGATATTCGCGGGCAAGGCGGCGGCCGGCTACCACCAGGCCAAGCTCATCATCAAGCTGATCAACGACGTCGCCAAGGTCGTGAACGGCGATCCTTCGGTGCGCGGATTGCTCCGCGTCGTGTTCCTGCCCAACTACAACGTCAGCCTGGCCGAAGTGATCATCCCGGCCGCGGATCTGTCCGAGCAGATTTCAACGGCGGGCATGGAAGCCTCCGGCACCGGCAACATGAAATTGGCGCTGAACGGCGCGCTGACGATCGGCACGCTGGACGGCGCCAACATCGAAGTGCGCGATCGCGTTGGCGCGGACCATTTCTTCCTGTTCGGGCTGACGGCGGAGGAGGTCGAGGGCCGCCGCCGCAATGGCCTCGACATGGGCGATGTCATCGCCGCATCGCCAATCCTGGCGGGCGTTCTTGAGCGCATGGAATCCGGTGCATTTTCCGCGGACGACGCCGCCCGCTTCCATGGACTGGCGCACGACCTACGGCATCGCGACCACTTCATGGTGACGGCCGACTTCGACGGCTACCGCGCCGCGCAGGCCGCGGTGGACGCGCTCTGGCGCATTCAGGCGGACTGGTGGCGCAGCGCGATCGTAAACACGGCTCGCGTTGGGTGGTTTTCCTCCGACCGCGCCGTCGGGGAGTATGCCGACGATATCTGGCGCGTGAAGCCCATTCTGCGATGAGCGAGAACCTGTACGACTCGTTGGGCGCGCATGCGATGGAGCACGACGGCGTGCGCGGCGTGCGCTTCGCGGTCTGGGCGCCCAATGCCACGCGCGTTGCGGTGGTGGGGGACTTCAACCAGTGGGACGGCATCGATCACGCGATGCGCCGGCACGCACAATCAGGTGTGTGGGAACTGTTCGTTCCTGCGGTCGGCGAGGCCGCGTTGTACAAATACGAGCTTCACGGGAGCGACGCCGCACTGCTGCCGCAAAAGGCGGACCCGGTCGGCTTTGGCGCGGAGTTGCGTCCTTCGACTGCATCGGTCGTGCGCGACACGACGCGTTTCTCGTGGTCGGACGGCGAGTGGATGGCAAGGCGTGCCGTGCTGGACGTGCGCCGCACGCCGCTGTCGATCTACGAAGTGCATCTGGCGTCGTGGCGCCGCCACGCCGACGGCCGGGCGCTGAACTATGACGAGCTGGCCGACACGCTGATCCCGTACGTCGTCGATCTCAAGTTCACGCATATCGAATTGATGCCGGTCAGCGAATACCCGCACGATCCGTCGTGGGGTTACCAGCCGATCGGCTTGTTTGCGCCGACGTCGCGCTTTGGCGAGCCGGCCGGGTTCGCGCGCTTTGTCGATCGTTGTCATCGCGCGGGTCTGGGCGTGCTGCTGGACTGGGTGCCGGCGCATTTTCCGGTGGATGAGCATGGGCTCGCGTTATTCGACGGCACGGCGCTGTACGAGCACGCCGACCCGCGGCAGGGCCTCCATCCGGACTGGACCACGGCGATCTTCAATTTCGGCCGCACGGAGGTGGTCGACTACCTCATAGCCAACGCGTTGTTCTGGCTCGACCGCTATCACGTCGACGGCTTCCGCGTCGACGCGGTGGCATCGATGCTGCATCTGGACTACTCGCGCAAGGAGGGCGAATGGATTCCCAACGCCCAGGGCGGCAACGAGAACCTGGAGGCCGTCGCCTTCCTGCGCAAGTTCAATGAAGAGGTCTACGCGCGGTATCCGGGCGTGATCACGATTGCCGAGGAGTCGACGACCTGGCCTGGCGTGTCGCATCCCACGCACGCCGGCGGACTGGGCTTCGGATTCAAGTGGAACATGGGTTGGATGCACGACATGCTCGCGTACCTGCGCGAGACGGCGGCCAACCGGCGCAAACGGCACGATAGCGTGACCTTTGGCATCACCTACGCGTTTGCGGAGAACTTCGTGCTTGCGCTGTCGCACGACGAAGTGGTTCACGGCAAGTATTCGTTGTTGAAGAAAATGCCCGGCGACGCGTGGCAGCAATTCGCGACGCTGCGGGCGTTCTATGCGTTCCTGTGGGCGTATCCCGGCAAGAAGCTGCTGTTCATGGGCCAGGAGTTCGCGCAGGTCCGGGAGTGGAATTTCGAGACCGGCCTCGATTGGCCGGTGCTCGAGGTCGCCGAGCATCGCGGCATGCAGGCCGTCGTACGCGACTGCAACGACGGCTACCGCGCGCATCCGGCCCTGCACGACGGTGACTGCATGGCGGCAGGATTCCGCTGGATCGTCGTCGACGATGTGAAGCACTCGGTATTTGCGTGGTTGCGGCAGGATGCAGGCGGCGCGGCGCCGGTGGCTGTCGTCGCCAACTTCACGCCGAAGCCCCATCGGGGTTACCGTGTCGGATTGCCGCTGCCGGGACGCTGGCGCGAGATCCTCAATACCGACTCGGCGCTGTATGGTGGCTCCGATGTCGGCAACGCCGGCGAAGTCGTCGCGCGGGCTACGCCCTGCCACGGCTTTCCGTATTCGGCGAAAATAACTGTGCCTCCGCTGGGCACGGTCTGGCTTGTGCATGACGGCGAGTGACCGGAGGATTCCATGGACCAGCAATACGCGCAGCCAACGGAACGGGTAACCTATTCGACGCCGCTTTCACGCTCGTCGATGGCCTATGTGCTGGCGGGCGGACGCGGCTCGCGCCTGATGGAACTGACGGAGAATCGCACCAAGCCCGCGGTGTACTTCGGTGGCAAGGCGCGGATCATCGACTTTGCGCTGTCCAACGCCATCAACTCCGGCATCCGGCGCATCGCGGTGGCCACGCAATACAAGGCGCACAGCCTGATCCGCCACCTGCAGCGGGGATGGAATTTCCTGCAGCCGATGCGCAACGAAAGCTTCGACATCCTGCCCGCCAGCCAGCGCGTTGCCGAAAACCAGTGGTATGCCGGCACTGCGGACGCCGTGTTCCAGAACATCGACATCATCGACAGCTATGCGCCCGAGTACATCGTGTTGCTTGCCGGCGACCACATCTACAAGATGGACTACGAGCGGATGCTGGTGCAGCACGTCAATGCCAGTGCCGATGTGACGGTGGCCTGCGTGGTGGTGCCCATTGCCGATGCGAAGGGCCTGGGCATCATGCGCGTCGACGAGAACGACCGCATTGTGGGCTTCGACGAAAAGCCGGAACATCCGGCGGAAATGCCGGACCGCCCCGGCTTCGCACTGGCCAGCATGGGCATCTACACGTTCCGCCGCGATTTCCTGCATGACCAGTTGCGCCGCGACGCCGCGGATCCGCATTCGAGCCGCGACTTCGGCCGCGACCTGATCCCGTTCCTGGTGAAGAGCGGCAACGCGTTCGCGCATCGCTTCGAGCGCTCCTGCGTGCGCTCGCGCGCGGAAGGCAACGTTTATTGGCGCGACGTCGGCACGCTCGACGCCTACTTCGAGGCGAACATCGACCTGACCGACGTCGTTCCGGAGCTCGACGTGTACGACCGCGAGTGGCCGATATGGACCTATTCCGCGATCACGCCGCCGGCCAAGTTCGTGCATGACGTCGAAGGGCGGCGCGGCTTTGCCGTGTCGTCGCTGATCTCGGGTGGCTGCATCGTGTCCGGTTCGTCGTTGCGTCATACGTTGCTGTGCAACAACGTCCAGGTGCATTCCTATGGCGAGATCGACCACGGGATCGTCCTCCCGTTCGTCAGTGTCGGACGGCATGCGCGGTTGTCGCGCGTCATCATTGACAGCGGCGTGAAAATTCCGGAAGGCCTGGTCGTGGGCGAGGACGCGGGACACGATGCCGCGCGTTTCCGGCGCACCGAGCGCGGCGTGTGCCTCATTACGCAACCGATGATCGACCGCCTGCCCGGCTGAGCATTTGAAGATACTGAACGTACTTTCGGTCGCGGCTGAGGCGTATCCGCTGATCAAGACGGGTGGACTGGCGGATGTCGTCGGCGCGCTTCCAGGCGCGCTGGCCGCGGAAGGCATCGTCATGCGCACTTTGCTGCCCGGTTATCCGGCGGTGATGGATGCGCTCGAGGACGCCGTGCCGGTGCACTCGTTCGCCCAACTGCACGGTGGCGCGGCACACGTGATGTCAGGCCGCGCCGGCGGGCTCGACCTGTTTGTTCTCGACGCGCCGCATCTCTATGCGCGGCCGGGAGGGCCCTATGGCGGACCGCAGGGCGAATGGCCGGACAACGGGCTGCGCTTTGCGGCGCTCTGCGCTGCGGCGGCGGCCATCGGTCATGGTGCGGTGAGCGGATACTTGCCGGATGTCATCCAGGCGCACGATTGGCATGCGGGACTGGTGCCCGCGTATCTGCAATACGCTGAACGTCCGCGGCCCCGCACCGTGATGACGATCCACAACCTCGCGTACCAGGGCCAGTTTCCGCGCGCCATGCTGGCGACGCTGGGACTGCCACCGCATGCATTTGCGCCTGAGGGCGTCGAGTCCCATGGCGGCATCGGCTTCCTGAAGGCGGGCATCGCACTTGCCGACCACATCACCACCGTGTCGCCGTCGTACGCTTTGGAAATTCTCACCGACGAAGGCAGCATGGGCCTGGGCGATCTGCTGAATCGCCGTGCCGGCGTGCTGACCGGCATTCTCAACGGTATAGACGATGCGTCGTGGAATCCGGCGACCGACGCGCAACTGGCGTCGTGCTTCTCATCGGCGACTCTCGCGCAGCGGGCGCCCAACAAGGCCGCGGTCCAAGCGCAGTTCGCGCTCGACCCTGATCCCGGCGCGTTGCTGATCGGCGTCGTCAGCCGCCTGACGTGGCAGAAAGGCATGGACTTGCTGCTCGATGCGGTGCCGATGCTTCTGCGGGGCGGCGCGCAAATTGCAATGCTGGGCTCGGGCGACGCGCAACTCGAACAAGAATTTGCCGCAGCGGCGCGAGCATATCCGGGCCGCGTCGGTGCACACATCGGATATGACGAAGGGCTTGCGCATCGCGTGCAAGGCGGCGCCGATGCGATACTGGTACCGTCGCGCTTCGAGCCGTGCGGCCTGACACAGCTGGCCGCGCTTCGCTACGGCGCCGTCCCCATCGTTTCGCGCGTCGGGGGCCTCGACGATTCGGTGGTCGATGCCGACGAAGACAATATTGCGACCGGCACGGCGACGGGCGTGCAGTTCGCCCCGGTCACGCGCGAGCAGCTTGAGATCGCACTGTCGCGCACGCTCTCACTGTGGCGCAACCCGTGGCAATGGGAGCGGCTGCAGGCGCGCGGAATGGCCACCGACGTGGGCTGGTCGCAGTCGGCGAAATGCTACGCGGCGCTGTTTCGCGAACTGGTCAACGCCCGCGCCGGCTGACACGTGGTGGCAAAGCCTGGCGCGGCGCGGGTCAATTGCCTTTTTTCCAGTGTCCACGTTCCAACTGCCACCGGTTGTTTTTCTGGATCCAGGTCGGCTGGGCATAGTTGTGCCCGGCGCGGTTGCGCTCCCAGTGTCCGGCTTGCCAGACATGGCGATTGTGTTTCGCATTCCAGTACCCGGGCGACCACAAGTAGCCGGGACGGGCCACCGGCACCGCTTCATAGCGAACTGGTGGCGGCCCGATGTTGAGATAGATCCCGACTTCGGCGCCGGCAGTCACGGGAAACGTCATGCCGGTGATCGCCGCCGCGCACAATCCAACGACCAACGATTTTTTGAAATGCATGCGATGCTCCTCGGTAGCGACATCCTCGTCGCCGCTTTCGATCCGTACGTTGAAGGCGTACCTGAAAGCTCTTCGCAACCGTAGCCGGCAATCAGCGCACGGTCTGTTCGCCACACCACATTGGCAAGTTGAGGTGAGCCATTGCGCGCCTGGGTGCGCTGCCGCGCAGACGATCAAGCCAAAGACATTCAATCTGCAATCCGGACATCGTCTGGCCGACGCGCATTGATGGCTCGCCGGCCCGCGATTTGACGCACAGGTCACCCCGGCTCACTGAACGGAGAAAATCATGCAGCTCTTGTTGATACTGGGAATTGCCTTCGCCATCAGCGCGGTCACCTTTGCACTGCAAAACAACGCTCCGGTGACCGTGGCCTTTGCCACCTGGAACTTCGACAGCTCGCTGGCCGTGGTGCTGCTGGTGGCGCTCGGGCTGGGTGCGTTGATCGCCGGACTTGTTTCGACGCCGAGTGTGATCAGAGGGCAGTGGGCCAGCGCGCGATTGCGGCGGCAGGTCACCCTGCTTGAGGACCACAAGACGTCCCTCGAGCGTCGTATCCTCCAATTGGAACTATTGCTGCCCGAGAAGTCACTAACACCCGACAAGGCCGGCACGCCTGTCTGGGCGCCGGAGGAAATCCCGCCCTATGTCGGCCTGAGGACGCTGGCCATGGTCAATGCTGAAAGACGGACGGGGCAAAGTAAGACGTCCTGAGGAGCGGCCGCTATAGCATTGTTTCTCTTTCGCGCGTTGCGCATCGCCTACGCTGCCGTCTGGACGGCGGCGAGCTCTTTCTGTTAGGCTAAATCGATGCAAAGATTGCGCCGGCTCGTTTTGGTCTTGCTGCTCCTTACGGTGCCGTTCCAGGCCGCAATGGGCGCGGCCGGCATTTATTGCGCGGCTGTCGACAATCATCCCCAGCCTACGTCTGCGGCGTCGCACGACCACGACATGGCGATGTCCGTCGACCATCATGGTGCGTCACCGGCGCACACACGTCATGAGGCGCCAGCGGATCAGGACTCGCAAGACGCTCACGGCACCGCCGACAAATGCAAGGTCTGCAGCGAGTCATGCTGCTCGGCCGCTGCAACATCAACGTCCCAGCTGGTCGTTTTCTTCCCGGATTCCCCGTTGCGGGTATCCGCTGCCGTCGACCCGGACCTTGTTTCGCGTTCCGGTGACGGTCTCTTCCGTCCTCCTCGAACCCACGCCGCCTAGGTAGCCGACCGCGGTCGGCTGCGTCCTAACGCGTTTCATTGGCGCGCGCAGCCGTTTTGGCACGCCCCTTGGAACGGCATGGCGCCGTTGCGCCCCCGTGTTCGATCGACGTTCGGGATTTTAACCATGTATCAGTTACACAAATTCAACAGGCGGCGAGTGGCGAGCGTGGCCTTCGCGCTGCTGCCCCTCGCCGGATGCGCGACGGTGTCGCCGGATGCAGGCATCGCGTCCGTACAGGCGCTGGCACGCGAACGCCTCGGCAAGGACACGACCTTGCCCACGTCAAAGTCAGAAGCAACGGTCGCCGCCGCAACCCGCGACCTGCTCGGCAGGGTTTTGGCGGTCGACGATGCGGTTCAGCTCGCGCTGTTGAACAACGCGGGATTGAAGGCGAGCTTCGCGGAGCTGGGCATCAGTGACGCGGAGCTGGTGCAGGCGGGTCGCTTGCCCAATCCACGTTTCACTTTCAGCAATCGCCGCAACAGCGACATCACCACCATCGAGCGCACGGTGATGGTCAGCGTGCTGTCGTTGTTGACGATGCCGCTGGCGCAGGAAGTCGCCGGCCGCCAGAACGAGGTCACGCAGCTTCAAGTTGCGGCCGAGGTCGTGCGGCTCGCGAGCGAGACGCGTCGAGCGTACTACGCCGCGGTTGCTGCCCGGGAGTCCGTCAAGTATTTCGAGCAGGTGCAGCTCGCGGCCGAGGCGTCGGCGGAGCTGGCCAATCGCATGGCCAAGGTCGGCAACTTCAGCAAGCTTTCGCAGATGCGCGAACAGGTGTTCCACGCCGACGCCACGGCGGCATTGGCGAAGGCCCGGCTGAGTGCAGTCGTCGCGCGCGAGCGCCTGTCGCGACGGATGGGCTTGAGCGGCACCCAACTCGACTACCGATTGCCGGAGCGGCTACCCGACCTGCCGGACGTCACCATTGCGCCGGTGGACGCGGAGCGTACGGCGCTCCAGCGCCGGCTCGATGTGCTGATGGCCAAGCGCAGTATGGAAGCGATGTCGGCCAACCTGGGGCTGACCAAGGCTACCCGGTTCGTCAATGTGCTTGAAGTCGGCTACGTCAACGAAAGCAATACGCACGAAAAGCGGCAAAACGGCTACGAGATCGACATCGAAATTCCGCTGTTCGACTGGGGCGACGCCCGGCTCGCCCGCGCCGAGGCAACGTACATGCAGGGCGTTCATCGCTTGCAGAACGTTGCCCTGGCGGCGCAGTCCGAGGTTCGCGAGAGCTACCAGACCTATCGCACCGCCTACGAACTGGCGCGTTACTACCGCGATGAAATCGTGCCGTTGCGCAAGCGGATCGCGGACGAGAACGTGCTGCGCTACAACGCCATGCAGATCGGTGTGTTCGAACTGCTCGCCGATGCGCGCGACCAGATCGCCAGCGTCAACGGCTACATCGACGCCTCGCGCGAATTCTGGATTGCCGAAACCGACCTGCAACTTGCATTGAGCGGGGCCTCCGCCGAGGGGGGGGCGTCGCTACGCACCGCCAGGATGCCGGGTGCCTCGTCGACCGGAGGCCACTGAGACCATGGAACCCAAATTGAACCGAAGAAACTTTCTGGCCGGCGGCGCGACGCTGCTGGGCGCCGCCGCGGTTTCCCGTGCCGGCGTTGCCGCCGTTCCCGAAGCCCCGATGATGAGCGTCGCCAGCACGCAGGCGCCGCTGCATCCGCCGAACGGGCGCCCCTACAACCCCGTCGTGACGCTCAACGGCTGGACGCTCCCCTGGCGCATGAACAATGGCGTCAAGGAGTTTCATCTGGTGGCCGAACCGGTGGTGCGCGAAATGGCGCCGGGTATGAAGGCGCATCTGTGGGGCTACAACGGACAGAGTCCCGGTCCGACGATCGAAGTGGTCGAAGGCGATCGCGTGCGCATCTTCGTCACCAACAAATTGCCCGAGCACACGACGATCCACTGGCATGGACAGCGCCTTCCCAACGGCATGGACGGCGTCGGCGGTCTCACCCAGCCGCAGATTCCGGTAGGCAAGACATTTGTCTACGAATTCGTTGCCCGGCGACCGGGGACGTTCATGTATCACCCTCACGCCGACGAAATGACACAGATGGCGATGGGCATGATGGGCTTCTGGGTCACGCATCCGAGAGCGAAGAATCCGCTGATCGAGACCGTGGACCGCGACTTCTGCTTCCTGCTGAACGCCTACGACATCGATCCCGGCAGTTACACGCCGAAGATCATGACCATGCTCGATTTCAACCTCTGGTCGTGGAACAGCCGGATCTTTCCGGGCATCGATCCGCTCGTCGTCCGGAAAAACGACCGCGTCCGCGTGCGCTTCGGCAACCTGACCATGACCAATCACCCTATCCACCTGCATGGTCATGAATTCCTGGTCACTGGCACGGACGGCGGGCCTGTCCCCAAGTCAGCCCGCTGGCCAGAGGTCACCACCGACGTGGCAGTGGGCCAGATGCGCCAGATCGAATTCCTGGCCGACGAGGAAGGTGACTGGGCGTTTCATTGTCACAAGAGTCATCACACGATGAATGCCATGGGTCACGACGTGCCCACGATGATTGGCGTCGATCACCGCGACGTGGCGAAGAAAATCATCCAGCTCGTGCCCGACTACATGGTGATGGGCGAGGCTGGCATGGCGGAGATGGGCTCGATGGAAATGCCATTGCCCGACAACACCGTGCCAATGATGACGGGGCAGGGGCCGCACGGACCGCTGGAGATGGGCGGCATGTTCACCGTCGTCAAGGTGCGCAAAGATCAACCCGCCGGGGATTACAAGGATCCTGGATGGTATGCACAGCCGAAAGGCTCGATCGCTCACGAATGGACAGGCTCCAATGCGGCGCCTCCGGAGGCGCCAGCGCAGGTCCAAACGGGATCGGTGGAAACCAGGGTGGAAATGAATGTCCGGAAACCCATGAACCACTCCGGACATTGACCGTGTCAACCGAAGACTTTACCCACAAGGGGAGAAACATGAAGCAAAGGCTCGATCTGACACTGGCCATGGCAGCGCTGTTGACGGTGTCGTCGGCGGCGCTGGCCCACGGCACCGATGACCATGCCAGGCAACCCAAGGCCGCCATCTCGTCCGACGAAAACGCGTTCGGCGTGGAGGGCAATCCCAAGGCGGCTAGCCGCACGGTTCCGATTTCGATGGACGACAGCATGCATTACTCGCGCTCCGAAATTCGGGTCAAGCAGGGCGAGACGGTGACGTTCGTGGTCAGCAACAAGGGCAAGCTTTTGCATGAGCTGGTGATCGGAACCGAGGAAGAACTGCAGAAGCACGCCGAGCTCATGCGCAAGAACCCGACAATGGAACACGACGAGCCCTACATGGCGCACGTCAAGCCCGGCACCATCGAAAAAATGACCTGGCGGTTCACCAAGGCTGGGACATTCATGTTCGGATGCCTGGTGGCTGGCCACTTTGAAGCCGGAATGAAAGGGACGATTCTGGTCACCGCCAACAAGTAGCTAGCACTTGGTCGCGGGCCTTTTGTCCTCGGCCCAAGAACCCTTCGCAGATCACACCTTCACAAGGAACTTCGTCATGAACCGCTTGATTTTCTTGCTCTCGCTGGCCGCAGGAACGCTACTAATTGGAGTGGCAGGCTTCGGCCGGGCGCAGACCGCCCCTGTGGCCAGCCCCATGCCTGGAATGCCCATGGCCGCGAAACCAGCAAGCGATATGGTCGACGGCGAAGTCCGCAAAATCGACAAGGATACAAAGAAGATCACGCTGAAGCACGGAGACATCCCCAATTTGGAAATGCCGGGCATGACCATGGTGTTCCAGGTTAAGGACCCCGCCATGCTCAACTTGGTCAAGGTCGGCGACAAGGTAAAGTTCAAAGCGGAAAAGATAGCAGGCGCGATTGTCGTCACAGACCTGCAGGTGCCCAAGTGACGCATCATCGGCGGGCGCACGTTTCCTGAGAGTGGCCCGCCCATGATCATCCAACCGATTGACTGGTTCAATATCGGTCCGGGTCAACGCTACGATGTAATTTGGCCTGCGCTACGACCCGGCAAATGGCTGGTCCATTGCCATACTCCACACCACACGACGAATTATGATGTCGAGGAAAAAGGCGGCGGCGGACCGGTGATGGTAATCGAGGTCACGACATGACCTACCGGCGGTCGCGAGCCGCCAAAGTAACAAATAGCGATTCGCGCTGAATCGCTTTTCACGGCCAGCGTATCCCGCCGATTGCCCAACGATTTACTAACCACTGGAGATTTCCCATGCGCCATGCCCTGCTCGTTCTGTCACTACTTGTCGCAGCCGTACCCTTTGCCCACGCCGATGTCGTTGACATCGTTTGGTCCCCGGAAGGGAGTTTTTCGCACAAAGGCACCATTGCGGCCGGACAGTTTGTCGAACTCTGCGGCAAGCTACCCGCGGACAAGACATTCAGCTGGGACTTCGACGTTAGCCAACCAGTCGATTTCAACGTTCACTACCACGAGGGGAAGGATGTCGTGTTTCCGGCCAAGTTGTCGGCTGTAAAAACGGCCCGCGACACGTTGAACACCAAGATCCAACAGGACTACTGCTGGATGTGGAGCAACACATCAACCGCGCCAGCCACGCTTTCTGTCAATTTGCGGCGTTGAGAGCGAATATCGGTTAACCCGCGCGTGATCGGAATCAAGCGGGACCGCTGAATCGCAATCAACCTAGCGAACAAGGAAGCACAACTTGTCCTTGACCTTTGCCCATTCGTCAGCGTCGGGCAGCGCACGCTTGGTTGCGATGATCGGGAGCCAATTCTTGACAAGCTCCGCATTGAGCGACGTGAAGTGGCGTTGATCCAGCGGCACATCCTCTTCCGCGAAGATTGCCTCCACTGGACACTCAGGGACGCACAGCGTGCAGTCGATGCAGTCGTCCGGGTCTATGGCCAGGAAGTTCACGCCTTCGCGAAAGGCATCCGTCGGGCAAACGTCGACACAATCGGTATATTTGCACCTGATGCAGCTCTCGGTGACAACGAAAGTCATGGGTACGTCGCCCTCTGCGGAGTGTTTCTTACAACGTCTGCCGAATGGCGTCAGCCGCAGCATCCGCGCTTGGTCGATTGGCTGACCTTAGAGCTCCCAGCGGTCACGCCGAATCCGGCGCCAATAACAGCTCTTTCCAACTGTGTCGGCGTCGTCTGACCTTCCTCGTAATGCACCACGGCCTGACCGTCCGCGAGCGAGACTTTCACTTCGCCGACTCCGGCCAAAGACTTCAGCGCTTTAGTTACATTGCTCACACAACCGCCGCAGGTCATACCAGTTACGTTCAATGTTTGAGTTTGCATGTTTTATTTCCTTGTGGAAGTTCGAGTTCTTTGCAATGCGCGACACTAGCGACCGTAGTGGCCCGCAAATTCGCGCTCTGACGCTTGATCGCGTCCGTTTTGATACTTGTCCAACGCCAAGACGATGCTTTGGCTCGCCTGTTGCTCGATCTGCATCCATGGATTGTCCAGTGCGCTGCCGCGTGGATTTTCTTGCAAATGCGGCGCCACCAGTCCAAATGGGATCATCCACGGATTGAGCCGGTCCGAGAACATGTAGCGGCTTATCCGCATCGGATGCAGCCATTTCTGCGCCAAGGCGGTCAGTGGGCTGGCCGTGGCTCGCACCCAGGGGCTGACCAGCGCCTTGTACATCGACTCATTGCAAGCATGTTGTTGGCACGTACTCGCAATGTATCCAGAAACAGTACTGACCGGCGCCAGAATTCCGTCTGATACGCCCACGTATCGCCCATCGCCGGAATCGCGACGGGCGGCGGTGCGACCTTGATCGTTGCCGTGACCGCGGACAACGCCCGCGAACGCAGTCCATCGGAGGTCGCGGTGATCGCCATAGGCGAATTGCGCTTACGTGGCGAAATACTGGTCTTGGCCACAATTGATCTTTCAGTCATTTGCCAACGCAGCCCTGGTCTCAATGCCGACATCCGCGGGGCGGGACGATGGCGACTTGATGCCCGTCAGCTTGGTTCGCTTGAGCATAAGCGCGTTGATCGCAACAATCGCCGAACTGCCGGACATCGACAATGCGGCAATCTCCGGGGATAGCGTGAATGGGTAGAACACACCGGCCGCCAGTGGAAAGGCAATGGTGTTGTAACCGACCGCCCACCACAGGTTCTGGTGCATCTTGCGCAACGTTGCATGCGACAGCTCGATAGCTCCAACAACATCGAACGGATCGCTCTTCATCAGGATCACCTGCGCGCTTTCCATCGCCACGTCGGTTCCCGCACCGATAGCGAATCCGACATCTGCCTGAGTGAGAGCCGGTGCGTCATTGATGCCGTCGCCGACCATGCCGACCTTGTGACCTTGGCTCTGGAGTTCCTTGATCTTGGCTGCCTTCATCCCTGGCAGTACATCGGCCAGCACGATGTCGATGCCAAGCTCACCCGCGATGCGGTCGGCGGTCGCGCGGTTATCGCCGGTCAGCATCGCTACCTTGACACCGCGTTCCTGCAATTTGGCTATAGTGGCCTTCGATGTTGGCCGGGAAGCGTCGGCGATGGCGATCAGGCCCATTAACTTCCGCCCGGACGCTATGTATACGACCGTACGGCCGCCGCTCTGCAGGCGGTCGGCGTCATGCAGAAGATTGTCGAGCGAGATGGCAGAGCCTTCCATGAGCTTGCGGTTTCCAAGCAGGACCTCCTCGCCGGACACCACAGCCTTCGCACCCTGGCCATCGATATTGGTGAAGTCGGACGCCTTCGCGATCTCCAAGGCACCCGCCCGGGCGAGGATGGCTACCGCCAGCGGATGCTCCGAGTTCTTTTCCACTGCCGCCGCCAACGTCAGCAATTCAGATTCGGTTGTGCCTGTCGCCGTGACAATTTCGACAACCTCCGGCTGCCCCAGGGTGAGCGTACCGGTCTTGTCGAAGACAATGACCGTAAGCTTGGTGGCGTTCTCCAGAGCTGAGGCGTTTTTGAACAGAATGCCATTCATGGCTCCAAGTCCGGTACCAACCATGATTGCCATCGGTGTAGCGAGACCGAGCGCGTCCGGGCAAGCGATAACGAACACCGTGATGGTCAGTGCGAGTGCGAACAGCAGCGTTTGCCCGATCCACCAATACCAGACGACGAAGGTTGTGACGCCGATCAGGATGGCAGCCAGCACCAGCCACTGCGAGGCGCGATCCGCCAACAATTGGCCTGGCGCCTTCGAGTTCTGCGCTTCCTGGACCAGCTTGACGATCTGTGCCAATGCAGTGTCGGCGCCGACCTTGGTGGCACGGTAGCGGAAGCTGCCGCTCTTGTTGATCGTCGCTCCAATCACCTTGTCGCCGGGCCCCTTTCCGACCGGCATGGACTCGCCGGTCAGCATCGATTCATCCACCTGCGACTTGCCCTCGACAACTTCGCCGTCGACGGGGATCTTATTGCCCGGTCGGATAATCACTGTGTCTCCGACCAAGACTTCGGCGGTCGCCACTTCGATTTCGTGATCGTCACGCAGGACCACAGCTTTGGGCGGCGCGAGGTCCATTAACGCCCTTATCGCATCCGAAGCGCCGGCCCGGGCGCGCATTTCCAGCCAGTGACCAAGCAGAATGAACACCAACAACACAGCCGAAGCTTCATAGAAAACGTCGCCGTCGAAGAAGAAGGTGGCGCCGACGCTGAATAGGTAACCGGTGCCCACGCTCAATACCACCAGCGTGGCCATGTTGAGCACACCGTTTCTGGCGGCTCGCCACGCCGCCACGAAGAAGGGCCATGCCGGATATATGATCGCAGCCGTGCCGACGATGAATAGAAAGATCTTGCGATCCATGCCAAATGGCGTCGGGAAGTCGCCGAACATCTTCCCCATCGGCGAGTACAGGAACACGGGGATCGAAAAAATCAGCGCGACGAAGAAACGATTGCGCATGTCAGTGGCCATGTCCTGCATCGACATGCCCGGTGCATGGCCCATGTCGTGCATCATGTCCTGACTCGCATGCCCCGAATGCGCCGCTCCCTTGCTATCTGCGTAGCCATGGGTATGCCCGGTGGGCTCTACTGCCGCGGCTGGGCTTGGCACAGCAGCGGATGCCCCTGACGATCCCGCTGCCGTAGCGGCCTGGTGTTCGTGCGATTCGTGGTGGCTTGCCGCGGGGACGGCAACTGAGTTTGAGCCTGCAGGCGGCTCGCAAATGTGATTCGGCACCATCTCGCCCCGGCAGTGATAGCCACATTCGACCACACGCTGGCGAATGCCATCCAGCGTGGTTTGCCCTTCGTCGTAGTGGACCGTAGCGCTTTGCGCCACATAGTTGACGACGGCATGGTGCACGCCGGGCAACGCCTGAAGGCGCCGCTGCACGCCCTCCGCGCTTAAAACGGAGAGGAGTCCCGATACTTCCACGACCGCGGTCTTCATTGTGCCTCTCCAGTTTCCGTTGCCAATGCGGCAATCAAGGCGAAATCATTCCGTGTCCCGGTTGCAAAGTGTCGAATCGGTACACGACTTCAGTGTCCGGATGGACCAGCTTCGAATCCTTGTCGCCAAGTGCAGCCTCGATAGGACATCGCGGATCACATTCAGTCGCGTAGCGCGCTTGTCGTTGGCGCGCACGACCATCCACGGTGCGTGCTGACCAGTCCTTCGGGTCGGGTGGTCATTTCATCCATGTTCGACTCCCTATCGGTCGTGGCGCACTTGCGCCAAGGGAAGCGGCTTCTCTGGACAAGACCTTCATGCGCAGCGACATCGCCTACTTGGCTCCCTTGGGTGACCCAGTCATGCCCTGTTGGTCCATCATCATCTGCATCATCATTTGCATCATGTCCATGCGCTTGTGCATCATCTGCATTTGCGCGCCGGCGTCGGCAGACTTATCCATCTGACCCATCGAACCGCCACCCATTCCACCCATCATGGCGCCCCCCTGCATGTCCTTCATCATTCCCATAGCTGCCTGCATCTCTTTTCGCTGCTCGCCCATGATCTTTTGGCGTTCATCGGGCGAGGCAGCGCTCATCATTTTGTCGTGCAGCGCTTGCATCTTCTTCATGTGCTCATCCATCTGTCCCATTTGCCCCATTTGACCGCGCATATTCGTGGACGCGCCGGATTGCATGGCCGGAGCGTTGGGATTCAACGCCGGTGCCTTTGCGTCCTGTGCGAGGGGCATGCCCGCGACGAGCAAAAACACGGTACCAACAGCTACAGTAATGGATACTTTCATGTGAATCTCCAAGTGAAGTCGATGAACTGTGGGCTGCTTCCCCTCGGGAGCGTGATCCCCAAGCGAAGTGGCGCGCGAGGAAAGCGGGGCGAGCGCTGGCCGAGCCTAAGCAATACGCTCAGCCGGCAGAGCGGCTTACAACGTGAGGCGGACGAAATGGGGGGAGAACGGCACACCTGGTGGAGAATGTGCAGAGCGCGCCAAGCGGAGAGCGGGCGCGGAAATCGGCAGGACGCCGAGGTGATGGTACGTTGCGAGTGCTACTGGCTGCCCTGCGGGCTGGTCCTGGACCAACTTGAGTACGCTGAGCATAGGGACGTCATTGCTGCAGAATTTGTCACAGCCAGGCGCCTTTTCGTGATCCGCAACGTCTTCCATTGCATGATCCGCCACGGTCGGATGATGCGGCGCCGCGGTAACTCCGTCCCAGCTGCACGCGTTTGCGATACCTACGAACAGCGCAAAGACCCACAGCCCCAGAATGACAGAGGAGAAACTTTTGCGATGGCGGCGATATTGCTGGGACATTGTGTTATCGATGGTATTCCGTCAGTCTAACAGCGCTCGGTGAGCGTGATTTGACTTGGATCAAGCGTGGCCGTTAGCCGCAAAGCGAAAATTGCGAAGTCGGCACGGCATGATCGAATTTAGTCGAACGGGCTGTCCAAGTCTGTGCGGCAGCGAACACGGCTCTACCATTTTCCAATCCCAGAATACCGGCGAAGGTCACTATCCTGTTGGTGGCACTACCTCGAAGCCGAAGGATCATCAGGATTCGGCTTCACTATGTTTCTCGTCGCACGGACGCTGAAGGGAGCCCCACAATGTCAAATGCAGTCCATACTGGAACCGCCCTCGCTGTAACTGTCGGTGCCGGCTACAGCGCCTGCGCAGTCGTGTTTTGGCTTTGGCCAGAGGCCGCTGTCACTTTCATGAATGGCCTCTTTCACGGCCTCGACTTTCGTAAATTGCAGGGTGGACCCACGCTTTTCAGTTTCGGCGCATTTCTTTACGCGCTCATTGGCATGATGGCTTGGGCATTCGCGATGGGCTCCCTGTATGTCTGGCTGCGCAGCCGATTCGGCAGCAAGGGATAGCGCGTGACAAATGGATCGGCTTTTGGGAGGTCGACTGACTGCACGACATGCAACTACGAAAATAGGCGAGTCGTGACGTGGAACGATTGAGCTGAATGTGCTTCTCGGCCACCGCTAGCTTCACGGCAGGTGCCTTCCTGGTCGGGGTTGGCACACTGACGCTGAAATCGGCGAGCCGCCGACGCGAGTTGCCGTTTGCCGCGATTCCGCTTTTGTTTGCAATCCAGCAGCTGACCGAAGGTGTGATCTGGCTGACGTTCAGCTACGATGCGCCGCAGCTGAATACGGTCATGACCCACGTGTATTCCTTCTTCTCGCACGTGCTGTGGCCCGTCTACGTGCCTATAGCAGTGCTGATGTTGGAACCATCGCGTTCGCGTCGAAAAGGGCTGCTCGTGCTCGTCGCGGCCGGTACGGCGGTGGGCGGATACCTGCTCTACATCATGCTGGCTTATCCAGTGACCTCGCGGCCAACCGGTCAGCATGTGGAATACGACTCCCCCCATTTCTATGCGGTGGTGACGATGACGCTTTACCTTCTTTCGATCATCGTGGGCCTATTGCTTTCCACATACCGAACGGTGAAGGTGTTTGGAATTCTGGCGCTATTGTCGTTCGCTACGGCATATTACTTCTACGCGACCTGGTTCATTTCAGTCTGGTGCTTCTTCGCTGCGCTGTTGAGCGCCGTCGTTTACCTTCATTTCCACGATGTAACTGGCCGAGCGCAACACGCAGGGTCGCAAGTGCGGAACCAGCGTGTTTAATTGGTTCATTGTGCCGCTGCCGGCACCCTACCCAGCCAAGCCGCGCGAAACGCCAATCTTCGGTTGATCAAGCCACATGGAAACGCAGTTTTACCGACTCGCCTCCGGCAGAGAGTCGAGATCGGAGCCCCAAGCTAGTACCGCCGGTTGCCGACGGTCGCGCCAACTTTACGCCCCGTATCGAATACTCCAAGTTGAATTGATAGTGTGAAGACCTATTCAGAACAGGAATATCAGACCATTGGTTTTGTGGCCGGGGTTGACCCATGAAGTCCGCCGCACCCTGCGTCCTGACGATCAATGCTGGCTCGTCAAGCATCCGGTTTGCGATGTTTGAGGCAGGAAAGCGATTGCGGCAACGATGCGATGGGAAGATCGACCGCATGGGATTGCGCGGAACAAATTTGACTTTCAAGAATGGGAATGCAAAGCCCCGGGGACCAATGCACCTGGCCGCCGCCGATCGGGGCTCAGTCATCAAATTTCTGGTGGATTGGCTGGCCGCACAGTCAATCATGGAATCGGTGATTGCCGTCGGACACCGCGTCGTGCATGGCATGAAGCATTCGGAACCGGAGCGGGTCACGCCGAAGCTGCTCGCGGAACTCAAGCGGATCACACCCTATGACCCAGATCACTTGCCGAACGAGATCGGGCTGATGGAGGCGATCAGGCAGCGATTTCCGAAACTGCCTCAAGTGGCCTGCTTTGACACCGCATTTCACCGCACCATGCCGCGGGTCGCCAAATTGCTGCCCATTCCACGGCGGTATGCGACAAACGGCATCGAGCGCTATGGCTTCCACGGACTTTCCTACTCGTATTTGATGGCGGAGCTGGGTCGCATCGATCCTGCGGCCGCGAAGGGCCGAGTCATCCTTGCGCATCTTGGCAACGGCGCCAGCCTCGCCGCCGTGCGCGATGGCCTGAGCATTGATACCAGCATGGGATTCACACCCACATCGGGATTGGTCATGAGCACGCGTACCGGAGACATGGACCCCGGACTGGCGTATTTCCTTGCCCGTAACGAGCGCATGACGCCCGCACAATTTCAGCGGATGGTAAATCACGAATCGGGGCTGCTCGGAATTTCGGGGACCAGCTCCGACCTCCGCGATTTACTTGCCCGGGAAACACGTGATGTCCGCGCGGCCGAAGCCGTGGCACTGTTTTGCTATCAGGTGAAAAAGTGGATCGGCTCCTTTGCCGCCGCGCTTGGAGGACTGGACACGCTGGTCTTTTCCGCAGGCATTGGCGAGAACGCGCCGCTGATCCGGCAGCGCATCTGCGACGGACTCGGGTTTCTCGGCATCAAACTCGACCGGAGACGCAATGCAAGGAACGCGATGCTGATTTCTGCGGACGCCGCTCTCGTCCGTGTGCGAGTCATCCGCACCGACGAAGAACTCATGATCGCAAGGTCCGTCACCCGGCTCCTCAATCTCACCTCAATTCAGAAGCCTTGAACCATGACAGCCACTACGCTTACGCCGGACCTGCTGCAGAAAATGGATGCTTACTGGCGCGCAGCGAACTATCTTGCGGTTGGCCAGATCTACCTTTTCGACAATCCGCTTCTGCGGAGGCCGCTGGCTCTCGCCGACGTGAAGCACATGCTCCTGGGGCATTGGGGCACCACCCCGGGGCAGAACTTCATTTACGTGCACTTGAACCGGATCATAAGAAAATACGACCTCGACATGATTTACGTCTCCGGTCCCGGGCACGGTGGCCCCGCCGTTGTGGGCAACACTTACCTCGAAGGCAGTTATAGCGAGATCTACCCCGACATCAGCCAGGATGAAGCCGGCCTGCGGAAACTCTTTCTTCAGTTTTCGTTTCCCGGCGGCATTCCTAGTCATGCGTCGCCGGAATGTCCGGGATCGATTCACGAGGGCGGCGAACTAGGCTATTCGCTCAGCCACGCGTTCGGTGCGGCATTCGACAACCCGGATCTCATTGTTTCCTGCGTGGTCGGAGATGGCGAAGCAGAAACGGGGCCACTGGCCACGGCTTGGCATTCGAACAAGTTTCTCGATCCGGCCACCGATGGCGCGGTGCTTCCGATCCTGCATCTTAACGGCTACAAGATTGCCAACCCGACGATACTCTCCAGAATCACACGCGAGGAATTGGAACAGCTGCTCCGCGGCTATGGATGGACGCCCTACTTCGTAGAAGGTCATGAGCCCGCACTGATGCATGAGGCCATGGCCTCGACGCTGGATACAGTGATGGAACAAATCAAGACCATCCACCACGACGCCCGCGTCCATGGCAATTTGACGCGTCCGCGTTGGCCCATGATCGTCCTCAATTCGCCCAAAGGCTGGACGGGACCGAAGGTTGTGGATGGGCGCCGAATCGAGGGCACTTTCCGTGCGCACCAAGTGCCAATCGCAGTATCGTCTGCCGCGCCTCCCGAACATCTGGCGATGCTCGAGGATTGGCTGAAGAGCTACCGGCCAGAGGAACTCTTCGACGCGAACGGCCGGCTGCAGCCCGATTTGGCCGAATTGGCGCCCAAGGGCGAACGACGCATGGGGGCAAATCCCCACGCGAACGGCGGCATGCTGCTGCGCGATTTGCGCATGCCGGATTTCCGCGACTATGCGGTTGACGTGTCCTCGCCCGGACTGCGTGGCATCGGCGACACGCGTGTGCTCGGGAAATTTCTGCGCGACGTGGCCAAGGTAAACACCGAGCAGCGGAATTTCCGCGTCTTCGGTCCCGATGAGACGCTGTCCAACGGCTTGGAAGCCCTATTTGAAGTAACGCAAAGGCAATGGGATGCCGCGACCGCGCCAAACGACGAATTTCTCGCGCCCACCGGACGGGTCATGGAAATGTTGAGCGAACACCAATGCGAGGGCTGGCTTGAGGGCTATCTGCTCACCGGGCGGCACGGAGTCTTCAACTGCTACGAGGCGTTCATCCACATCGTCGATTCGATGTTTAACCAGCACGCCAAGTGGCTGAAGGTCACGTCACACCTGCCTTGGCGGCGCAAGATCGCCTCGTTGAATTACCTGCTGGCCTCCCACGTCTGGCGCCAGGATCACAACGGCTTCACGCATCAGGACCCCGGTTTTATCGACCACGTGGTGAACAAGAAGGCCGAGGTGGTGCGCGTCTACCTTCCTCCAGATGCCAACTGCCTGCTGTCGGTGATGGACCACTGCCTCCGCAGCCGCCACTACGTCAACGTTGTAGTCGCGGGGAAACATCCCGCGCCGCAGTGGCTGAGGATGGACGATGCCGTCAATCATTGCACGAAAGGGGTCGGCATCTGGTCGTGGGCCAGCAACGACCTAGACACTTCGCCCGACGTGGTCATGGCCTGTTGCGGTGATGTGCCTACGCTGGAGACGCTGGCCGCCGTTTCAATTATGCGCGAGCATCTGTCCAACCTGAAGATACGGGTAGTCAATGTCGTTGACCTGATGAAGCTGCAGCCGCAGTCTGAGCACCCCCACGGTTTAAGTGACTCGGAATTCGACGATCTCTTTACCAAAGACAAGCCGGTCATCTTCGCTTTCCATGGCTACCCCACTTTGATCCACCGGCTCACCTACCGCCGTACCAATCACGACAACATCCACGTCCGAGGTTACAAAGAAGAGGGCACTATAACCACACCTTTCGATATGACGGTGCTCAACGATCTAGACCGCTTCCACCTCGTGATGGACACTATCCAACGCCTTCCGCAGACTGGCGACAAGGGGATCTACTTGACCCAGAAACTCAAGGATAAGCTGATCGAGCACAGGCAATACATCAACAAATTCGGCCAGGATCTGCCGGAAATCCGCAACTGGCAGTGGGGCGCGAGCAACGCCGTTCAACCGGGGTAATTACATGGCCACTGCATATATAGCCGGCAAGAATGATCTCCTAGCCATCGCGCACGAGGCAATGCTGGAGCGCGGGCTGCTGCCGGACTTTTCGCCAGCCGTCATCAGTGAGGCCCGGCAGATCACGCAGGCTGCCGCGGAGTCGGGTGCCGCAATTCGCGATTTGCGCGGCCTGCTCTGGGCGTCGATCGACAACGACGACTCGCGCGATCTCGATCAGCTGTCGGTCGCAGAACCCATGACCGGTGGCGCGGTGAAGATCCTGGTCGCCATCGCCGATGTCGACGCACTGGTAAAGAAGGACTCCGCCATAGACGGGCATGCGTGGACCAATACCACGTCGGTCTACACGCCCGCAGCAGTATTTCCGATGTTGCCGGAGAAATTGTCAACCGACCTTACGTCGTTAGGCGAAGGGCAGGAACGGCTGGCAGTGGTGATGGAAATGGTGATTGCGTCAGACGGCACGGTTACAGCTTCCGGCATTTACAGGGCTACTGTTCTCAATCGCGCGAAGCTTGCCTACAACGCGCTCGCCGCATGGCTCGAGAGCGGTGCTGCCCCACCACCGAGACTTGCGGCCGTTCCCGGATTGGATGAACAGATACGCATCCAGGACCGGACTGCCCAGGCGTTGAAGCGGGTCCGCCATGCGCATGGCGCGCTGCAACTGGAGACGCTGGAGGCCCGAGCGGTATTCAACAATGGCGTCCTGGCCGGGCTGGTACCGGACGAAAGGAACCGGGCGAAGGAGCTGATCGAGGACTTCATGATTGCAGCAAACGGCGTAACAGCGAAGTATCTCGACGGCAAAGGATTGCCCTCGCTGCGCAGAGTCTTGCGCACGCCCAAGCGCTGGGATCGGATCGTTGCGCTTGCGTCAGAATTAGGGGAACGGTTGCCCCTCATGCCCGATGCCGCGGCACTGGATGCATTCCTGACCAGACGCCACCAGTCCGATCCAGTGCGCTTTCCCGACCTTTCCCTCTCCATCATCAAGTTGCTGGGCAGGGGCGAGTACGCGCTGGAGGTTCCTGGCCAGCCATCCGAGGGGCATTTCGGATTGGCCGTAAAGGACTACACGCATTCCACGGCACCGAATCGCCGGTTTCCAGACCTTATCGCCCAGCGTTTGTTGAAGGCCGCGCTCAGCGGGCAAGCGTCGCCCTACACTATCGACGAACTCACGACGCTAGCGCGCCATTGCACCGACCAAGAGGACAATGCCGCAAAGGTGGAACGGCAGGTTGCGAAGTCTGCGGCAGCGCTCCTCCTGGCCTCGCGAATCGGAGCACGCTTCGATGGCATTGTGACCGGCGCATCGGACAAAGGGACATGGGTACGCATTTCCGGGCCGGCAACCGAAGGCCGAGTCGTCCGCGGATTCGAAGGCCTCGACGTTGGTGACCGCGTACGCGTCGCGCTTGTCCACACCGATGTGGCACGCGGCTTCATCGACTTTGCTGCAATACCGAAGAAACCATGAATTCGAATAATCCGCCGCGCAAACCCGTCGCCTACAAAAATGAAGAGTTCCTTGACAGCGACGATGCGCGGCCACTGCGAATTCTTGCCGAATACCTCGAACCGATGCACACTTTCCATCGAGAGCACGTTTGCGACACCATCGTGTTCTTCGGCTCGGCGCGGCTGCAACCTGAAGGTCCGCTGCGTAACTACTACGACGCTGCTCGCGAGTTGGCGCGACTGGTGACCCGCTGGTCGATGCAACTCGATTCGCGCGGTCATAGGTACGTCGTTTGTACAGGCGGTGGCGGCGGCATCATGGAGGCAGCGAACCTCGGGGCGTCCGAGGCCGGTGGCAAGTCGATCGGCCTGAACATCGGATTGCCGCAGGAGCAGCAGCCTAACCCATACATTACCCGCGAATTGACTTTCGAGTTCCACTACTTCTTCATGCGCAAACTCTGGTTTGCGCATTTGGCACGCGCGCTGGTGGTATTCCCGGGTGGCTTTGGCACCCTTGACGAACTTACGGAAATCCTGACGCTGATGCAAACCAGAAAAATCGATCGTCACATTCCGATCGTGCTCTACGGGTCTAGCTACTGGAAGGAAATTATTAACTTCGACGCCCTTTGCCGCCACGGCATGATCAGCCGCGAGGATCTTGCGCTGTTCCAGTTTGCCGACGATCCGGCGACCGCACTGGCACTACTGCAGGCCGGTATCGGGACCGATGTCGAAGACGCGATGCCGGCAATTGCACGCTCGCGAACACCGCGCTGCTGAGGTCCCTGTCGCTTAGGAGTAACCGGCCCGCGGCCGGCGGTCCATCAGTCCGCTTATCAGCCTATCTGAGCCGCCCAACCGGTCAAAAGCTATCCTTCGCAGTGGAAAAACACTAAGATAGAAATATCCGGGCTTCCGAGTCCGGTCGCCGCCGATGACCATGACCCGCCGATACCTTCGACTACTGAGCTGGATGCTCGTGGGCACGCTGCTCTACGCGCAGATGGCTGTGGCCGCCTACGCCTGCCCGGCCTTGGTGTCGACAACAGCTGCGGGCGTATCGATGGTCTCGACGACGCTAATGGCTGCTACAAACGACGACCAGATCGACACGAGCACGAGCGCACCAATGAGTGACTGCGCGGGCATGCAGGGATCGGTGGACCCCTCCGCCCAGAAGCTTTGCGCCGAACACTGCATGTACGGACACCAAAGCGATCTGACGTCCGGTCTGACATTGCCGACCGTACTGATGACGCCCCTCTACGTTGCGCAGCCGTTGCTGCTGGCATCGGTGCCATGGCAGCGTGCTGCTGACTTGAGTGCTCATTTGAGTGCTCTGGCCGAGGCTTCCCCGCCTCTTGCCGTCCTGCACTGCCGTTTCCAGATCTGATCCTCCAGAAGTCGCTGCGCTGACGACCCATTCGGTCGCATTGGCGCATCGGTCGTGCTCGTCCGCCGATGCAGGCAACTGTCTGCCACGGACCGGGCCGACGAAACCCACGTTTCGCTTGCTGGAGGTTCCATGTCCACGTTTTCTCTGCCCCTTACGCCTCGCGCGGAGCTATTCCCGAAGCGGCTATCGCTGGCTTTTGCCCTTGGCGCAGCGCTATTCGCGCTGAACGTCGACGCCCAGCCAACACTGACGCTTGACGAGGCGCTGCGCGCGGCACAGGAGCGGTCGCGGCAACTCGTGGCCCAGGATTCCGCCGCCGCCGCTTCACGAGACCTTGCGATTTCCGCCGGACAGCTTCCTGATCCTACGCTGAAGCTTGGCCTCATCGACGTACCCATCAATGGGGCAGATCAATTCAGCCTGACTCGCGATTCGTTCACGATGGGCACCATCGGCGTGATGCAGGAGTTCACGCGCAGCGAAAAACGTCAGGCACGAGCGGCCCGCTACGAACGCGAAGCCGAGGCTGCCGAAGCGGGCCGAGCGTTGGTACTTACCGACCTGCGGCGTGATACCGCGCTGGCCTGGCTCGACCGGTACTACCAGGAACGCGTGCGCGAGGTGTTGTTGAGTCAGCGTGACGAGGCCCGGCTGCAAATTGAAGCCGCTGATGCGGCTTACCGCAGCGGTCGCGGTTCACAGGCGGATGTGTTCGCTGCGCGCTCGGCCGTCGCTCTGCTCGACGATCGCATCCGCCAAGCGGACCAGAAAATCCGCACCGCCAGGACCAAGCTGGCGCGCTGGGTGGGGGACGAAGCCAGTCGCCCTCTCGCGGCGCCGCCAAATCTCGCCGTTGTCCACCTGGATGCGGAGGGTCTGGATGCCGATTTGGTGCATCACCCGCAGCTCGAACTGATGAATCGGCAGGAACAGGTCGCACGCGCGGAAGCCCAGGTCGCGCAGACCAACAAGCAGGCGGACTGGAGTGTCGAGCTGACCTACAGTCAGCGCGGGTCGGCGTACTCCAATTTCGTTTCGCTCAACGTCTCCATTCCGTTGCAGTGGGATCAGGGAAGCCGCCAGAACCGCGAACTATCTGCCAAGCTCGCCCTGGCCGATCAACTCCGGGAACAGCGCGAGGAGGCCACGCGCGAGCACGCCTCCGATGTGCGGGCCTGGCTGCAGCAATGGCAGAGCGACCGTGAGCGACTCTCGTTTTACGACAGCGCATTGCTACCTCTCGCCGGCGAACGTACCCGCGCTGCGCTGGCGGCCTATCGTGGCGGCGGAGGCACGCTCAGCGCCGTATTGGAGTCTCGGCGCATGGAGATCGACACCCGTCTCGAACAAATTCGTCTCGAAATGGAAGCCGCGGGCTTCTGGGCGCAGCTTGAATATCTGATCCCGGCCGAGCGCTCCGCAGCGATGCGCGGCCGCACTTTCGCGGCAACCACCTCCGGGACGGAGAAAAGACCATGACACGCAAATTATTCCTGATCGGCCTCGTCGCATTTGGCCTGCTGGGTGTCACCGGGTACGTGGTTTACAACATGGGAATGCAACGCGCAATGCAGTCTTCATCCGCGCCCGCCGATGGCACTGCTGCCGCGCCCCGCGCTGCTGCTGAGGCGGTTCCGCAGGGAATCGCTCAAGGCGAGAACGCTACGCGGCGGCACATCACTTCCGGCATAAAGGCGGGCGATGTCGACCCCGCGACGGGCAAGAAAATTCTCTACTACCACGACCCCATGGTGCCGGGGAACAAGTTCGACAAGCCCGCGAAGTCACCTTTCATGGACATGATGCTGGTGCCGGTATACGCGGACAGCGATAGCGACGGCAGCAAAGTCACGGTCAGCGCGCGCATCCAGCAAAACCTTGGCGTGCGCACCGCCGCAGTGGTCGAGGGAACTCTGTCGCCGCAGGTCGCGACCGTGGGCAGCATCGCCTTCAACGAGCGCGATCAGGCGTTGGTGCAAGCACGGGCGACAGGTTACGTCGAGCGACTGTTCGTGCGCGCAACCCTCGATCAAGTAGCCAGGGGCCAACCGCTGGCGGAACTGTACATACCGGACTGGGTCGCTGCGCAGGAAGAGTTCCTATCGGTGCGGCGTATGCAAGGCACCGATCTTGGCTCTCTGGTTGATGGGGCTCGCCAACGCATGCGCCAGGTTGGCATGAGCGAGGCCCAGATCGCGCTGGTCGAAGGCAGCGGCAAGACACAGTCGCGTATCACGCTGATTGCACCCATCGGCGGTGTGGTCACCGAGTTGATGGCGCGTGAAGGGATGACGGTGACGGCGGGCGCGACGCTGTTCCGCATCAACGGGCTTTCGACCGTATGGGCCATCGCCGAGGTGCCCGAGAGTCAATCGGCGTTGGTGCGCCTTGGGGCCAAAGTGCAAGCGAAGAGTACTGCGATACCGGGTATTGGCTTCGACGGCAAGGTGCAAGCGATCCTGCCTGAGGTCAATCCGGTGACGCGGACCTTGAAAGCGCGGGTGGAATTGGCCAACCCGGGAGGCCGTTTGGTACCCGGCATGTTCGTGCAGATGCAGTTCATGGACGTGCGCGTCGGCAAAGCGCTGCTGGTCCCGACCGAAGCCATTATCCAGACGGGCAAACGCACGGTCGCGATGCTGGCCGAAGATAACGGTCGCTTCCGTCCAGTCGATGTGGAGATTGGCATCGAGACCGGTGGCCAGACCGAGATCAAGCGTGGCCTGTTGGTCGGCCAGCTGGTGGTGGTGTCCTCGCAGTTCCTGATCGACTCCGAGGCCAGCCTGAAAGGCATCGAGGCGCGACTGAACGACGGACCCATGCCGGGCGCCACGAATTCCGCGCCTCGTCACGAAGGTGAAGCCAGGATCGAGCACATCGGACCCGATGCCGTCACGTTGTCGCATGGGCCGATTGCGTCGCTCAAGTGGAGCCCAATGACAATGGACTTCAAGCTCCCGCCGCACGGACTGCCGCGCGGCCTCGCCGATGGCGACAAGGTTTACTTCGAGTTCTACATGAGTGCCGACAATCTGCCGCAGCTCACGGCCGTGACGCTGGTTGCTCCGCAGCCCGCCTCGCCAAGCACCGCGAAGCCCGGGAGCAAACCATGATCGCCAAGCTCATCCGCAGGTCGATCACCAACCGTATCCTCGTGCTGTTGGCTACGCTCATGGTCAGCGGCTGGGGAATTTACTCGGTGTTGAAAATGCCACTCGATGCGTTGCCGGATCTCTCGGACGTGCAGGTCATCATCCGCACCACCTATCCGGGCCAGGCACCGCGCATTGTCGAGAACCAGATCACCTATCCATTGACGACTACGATGCTCTCGGTGCCGGGCGCCAAAACCGTGCGCGGCTATTCGTTCTTCGGCGACTCGTTCGTGTACGTCTTGTTCGAGGATGGCACCGACTTGTACTGGGCGCGTTCACGCGTCCTGGAATACCTGAATCAGGTGCAATCAAAGTTGCCCGCCGGCGCCAAGGCGACACTGGGTCCCGATGCTACGGGCGTGGGCTGGATCTACCAGTACTCACTGATCGACCGCAGTGGAACGCATGACGCCGGTGAACTGCGCGCGTTGCAGGACTGGTTCCTCAAGTTCGAGCTGAAGTCGGTGCCCAACGTAGCCGAGGTCGCGTCGGTTGGCGGCATGGTGCGCCAGTACCAGGTCGTGCTCGACCCCGACAAGCTGGCGTCCTACGGCATTCCACATATCAAGGTCGTCGAGGCGATCCAGAAATCCAATCAGGAGGCCGGAGGCTCGGTACTCGAACTCGGGGAGGCCGAGTATGTTGTGCGCGCGTCGGGCTATCTGCAGTCGCTCGACGATTTTCGCAAGATACCGCTGAAGACAACGGATGCCGGTGTGTCAGTGCGTCTGGGCGACGTGGCACGCATCCAGATCGGGCCCGAAATGCGCCGCGGCATTGGTGAACTTGACGGCGAAGGCGAAGCAACCGGCGGCGTCATTGTGATGCGCTCGGGCAAGAATGCGCTGGAGACCATCGCTGCGGTCAAAGCCAAATTGCAGCAACTGCAGGGCAGCCTGCCCAAAGGCGTGGAAATCGTGCCTGTCTACGACCGCTCGGGACTCATCGAACGCGCGGTAGAGAACCTCGGCCACAAGCTGCTGGAAGAGTTCATCGTCGTTGCCGTTGTCTGCTTCATTTTTTTGTTCCATCTGCGCTCGGCATTCGTCGCGATTGTGTCGCTGCCGCTCGGCATCCTCGCCGCGTTCATCGTGATGCGCTACCAGGGTGTCAACGCCAACATCATGTCGCTGGGCGGTATTGCCATCGCCATAGGAGCGATGGTCGACGCCGCGGTGGTGATGATCGAGAACGCGCACAAGCATCTTGAGCGCTGGGCGCACGAGCATCCGGACGAAACGCTGTCGGGCGAGGCACGTTGGCGCGTTATAGGTGATGCGGCGACCGAAGTGGGCCCTGCACTGTTCTTCTCGCTGCTGATCATCACGCTCTCGTTCATACCGGTGTTCACTTTGGAGGCGCAGGAGGGACGGCTGTTTTCGCCGTTGGCTTTCACCAAGACCTATGCCATGGCAGCGGCGGCGGGAATGGCGGTGACATTGATACCCGTACTGATGGGCTACCTGATTCGAGGCCGCATCCCCGATGAGAAGAGCAACCCGCTCAACCGTTTGCTGATCGCCGTTTACCGTCCGCTGCTCAACGCCGTGCTGCGTTTTCCAAAAGCCACCCTGGCAGTTGCCGTATTGCTGCTGGGCTTGAGCCTGTGGCCCTTGCAGCACATCGGTGGCGAGTTCATGCCGAGATTGGATGAGGGCGATATTTTGTACATGCCCTCGGCTCTGCCCGGCTTGTCGGCCGGCAAGGCCAGTGAACTGTTGCAGCAGACCGACCGCCTGATCAAAACAGTGCCTGAAGTTCTCAGCGTCTATGGCAAAGCAGGGCGGGCAGAAACTGCCACCGACCCGGCACCCATGGAAATGTTTGAAACGACGATTCAGTTCAAACCCAAAGACCAGTGGCGACCCGGCATGACGCAGGACAAACTAGTGGACGAACTCGACCGTATCGTCAAGGTGCCGGGTCTGGCCAATATCTGCCCGCCCTGCTTTGCCATAGACGCTGAGAACTTCAGGCACGGTTTTGATCAGGCGGTCGGTCTGCTGCAACAGTTCACTGCCACG